>JAEWFF010000013.1 GCA_023388965.1 Pseudomonadota bacterium
CCCGGCCTCGTGCTCCTTAAAAATCCCGATGATCTGCTCTTCAGAGAAGCGGCTGCGCTTCATGTCCTGGTCCTCTCAATGGGCCAGAACGAACTTCAATCCGGATTAAACCGCTGGGGCAACGTCAGCGAGCCCCTAGAATTTGTTGGGATCGCTAAAATCGTCACAAGCCGAGATAGCTTTCAATGAACTTGCCTTCTGCGCCACCCTCCGCAAGTTAGCGCAGGCAAAGGGCAAGGGAATCAATGTCGGCGGACGCAATCATCATCGGGGCGGGGCCGGCCGGGGCGTCGTGCGCGCTGTGGCTGGCGAAGCTCGGTTTTAGTCCGCTTCTGGTCGATGCGCGCCCCTCCGCCGGCGGGCTTCTGAATGAGAGCCCGTTCCGCAATGACTGGATCGTCACCCAGCCGGGCGTGACGGGGCACGATCTCGCCGAGGGAATCGGCCTCGCGCTCGCGGCATCTGGCGTGCCGCTCATCCTCGGCGCCTCAGCGGGCGGCCTGTCGCGGGCAGGCGCCGGGTTCGATGTCATGCTCGAAATGCCCTCGGGAAAGATCGAGGCCGTTTCCGCCCCTCATCTTGTGATTGCCACTGGGGTGCGCGCCCGTCGCGGCGGGGTGGAGGGGGGGCCGCGCGTGCTTTTCGGCCCCGGCGGGCATGTCGCGGCGCATGACTTCAAGGGCCGCTCGGTCGCCATTCTCGGCGGCGGCGACAATGCTTTCGAGAATTATGTCTTCGCCCGGCGCGCCGGCGCCGCCGAAGTGCATCTTTATGCGCGGACCTTGCGTGCGGGCAGGCTGTTCCGCACCGAGGCCGATGCGCGCGATATCCACACAGGTTCCTATGAGGTGGACGGTGCTGCCGGAACCGTGAACGGGCGGCTCTATGACACGATCCTTGTCATGTACGGGTGGGAGCCGGTGCCCGTTTTCCAGCGGGAACTTCAGCTCGATCAGGACGATAGGGGATATCTGACGACCGATCCGGCGACCTGTGAAACCAATGTGACGGGCGTCTACGCCATAGGGGAGGTCGCGGGCCGCGCACATCCCTGCGTGGTCACGGCAATGGCGGATGGGGTGACGGCCGCCAAGGCGATCCAGAGGCGCATCGAGAGCGCCTGAACCCTGTCATGCAGGTGTCATCTGCGGCCCCTAGAGGTGTCCCCGCGGGACGGAATACGCCGTCCGCGATAAAGGTTCGCCCGAAGTGGCGAACGCAGATGCGACAGGGATACCACCCATGAAATTCGCCACTCTCACCAGCGCCGCGGCGCTCGTTCTGGCCACGGCGGCCCTTGCCGTTCCGGCCTCGGCCCAGAGCCGCGACACGATCCAGATCGCCGGCTCCTCGACGGTTCTGCCGTTTGCCTCGATCGTCGCCGAAGAATTCGGCAACGCTTTTTCGAACTTCAAAACCCCGGTCGTCGGCTCGGGCGGCTCCTCGGGCGGCCTGAAGCAATTCTGCCAGGGTGCCGGCGACAACACGATCGACATCGCCAATGCCTCGCGCGAGATCAAGAAGGCCGAAATCGAAACCTGCAACACCAATGGCGTGAAGCAGATCATCGAAGTGAAGTTCGGCTATGACGGCATCGTGTTTGCTTCCTCCGCCGAGAAGGGCAAGTTCGCGCTCGAGCCGAAGCACGTCTTCGCCGCCATTGCCGCCGAAGTGCCGGTTGACGGCAAGCTGGCCGCCAATCCGTACACCAAGTGGTCGCAGATCGACTCGTCGCTGCCCGACCAGGAAATCGTTCTCGTGATCCCGGCCTCCAACCACGGCACGCGTGAAGTGTTCGAGGAGAAGGTCATTCATCCGGGCGCCGACACCTTCGCGGAAATCAAGAGCCTCGAGGGCGACGCCAAGAAGAAGGCGGTCATGAGCTTCCGTCAGGACGGCCGCGTGATCGAGATCGCCGGTGACTACACCGAGACGCTCGCGCGTCTGGACGCGCAGAAGGATGCGGTCGGCGTGTTCGGCCTCAGCTTCTACGAGCAGAACAAGGACAAGCTTCAGGTCGCGACCGTCAGCGGCGTCACGCCGTCGAACGAAACGATCCTGAAGGGCGATTATCCTGTTTCGCGCCCGCTCTTCTTCTACGTCAAGGGCGAGCACATCGGCAAAGTCGCAGGCCTCGAAGAATATGCCAGCTACTTCCTCAGCGCCGACGTTTCGGGCGATGACAGCCCGCTTGCCGAAGCCGGCCTGATCCCGCTCGACGACGCCACGCGCGAAGAAGTGACGAAGGCGATCAAGGACCGCACCGCGGTCGGTTCCTGATCTCAGAAATTGGCGCAGGCGGCCTCAGAGCCTCCTGCGTCGTTCTCTGTAAAGACAAAGCGGTAAGCGGATGTCGAACTACCTGCTGATCGGCGGCCTTCTGCTGGTGATGGGTTTTGCCTATCGCAGCGGCGCACGCCGCTCGCGCGCTGTCGCCAAATCCAGTTCGACGCATCTTCATTCGCTGCCGTCGCATTACGGCACGATGGTCGCGCTGGCCTGCGGGCTTCCGGCGCTGGCCTTTCTCGCCCTCTGGGCCTTGTTCCAGCCGGTTCTGGTGAATTGGGTCGTGATGTCCGGCGCGCCGGCCGATATCGCCGCGCTGTCCGCCCCCGAGATTGCCCAGATCGTCAATCGCGTGTCGTCCATCGCGTCGGGCTATGGCGTCGCGGACACGCCGTCGGCGTTCGAGCAGGCAGCCGCAAGCCGCCTCGGCACGTTCCTGAACATCGTGTCGCTCGCCAAGATCGTCGTTGCCGCAAGCCTGGCGATCGGCGGATTCGTCTTTGCGCTGCGGCGCATCGCTCCTCAGTTCCGCGCGCGCAATGTGGTCGAAAGCGTCATACGCGTGGCGCTGATCCTGTGCTCGACGGTCGCCATCCTGACCACGGTCGGCATCGTCCTGTCCATGCTTGGCGAGACGCTGCGCTTCTTCAGCTTCGTCAATCCTCTGGATTTCTTCTTCGGGCTCAACTGGAACCCGCGCTTCTCCTCGACGGGCTCGGCCTCGGGCGGCGATTATGGCCTGCTGCCGCTTCTGAGCGGCACGCTGCTCATCACCCTGATCGCGATGCTCGTTGCCGTGCCGATCGGCCTCATGATCGCGATCTATCTTGCGGAATACGCCCATCCGAAAGTACGCACGGTCACGAAGCCGGTAATCGAGATTCTCGCCGGCATCCCCACCATCGTGTTCGGCTTTTTCGCGTTGACCACGGTCGGGCCGTTCTTTGCCGAGATCGGCGAACTCGTCGGCATCCAGATCCGTGCAACCAGCGCGCTGACGGCGGGTGTGGTCATGGGGATCATGATCATCCCGTTCATCTCGTCGCTGTCGGACGACATCATCACCCAGGTTCCCGGCGCCATGCGCGACGGTTCTCTGGCGTTGGGCTCGACGCGCTCGGAAACGATCAAGCGCGTCATTCTGCCGGCGGCTCTTCCCGGCATTGTCGGTGCGTTTCTGCTCGCCGTCAGCCGTGCAATCGGCGAGACCATGATCGTCGTGCTGGCCGCCGGCAATAGCCCGGTTCTGCATGGCAATCCGTTCGAGGCGGTCTCGACGGTGACGGTCTCCATCGTCAACCAGTTGACGGGCGATCTTGATTTCGCGAGCCCGCAGGCGCTCGTCGCCTTTGCGCTCGGCCTGACCCTCTTTTCGATCACGCTCGGCCTGAACGTGGTCGCGCTCTACATCGTCCGTAAATACCGTGAGCAATATGAGTGACGTGACCGCGGGCGGGTTTGCCGCCGCTCCCGACCGTATTTCGGATGCGGTGGAAAGATCGCTGGCCCGGCGCCACGCGAAGGAACGCCGGTTCCGCATGCTGGGTGTTGCCGCGCTTGTCGCCGGCATCGGCTTCGTCGTCCTGATGTTTGCGACGATCCTGACGAAGGGCCTTCCGGCCTTCTGGCAATCGACTGTGCGGATGGAAGTCACATTCGATCCGCAGGTGCTGAATCTTCCGGAGCGTCCCATCGCGCAGGAGGGGCAGTCGCTGGCTGCCTTCCAGCAGGACCTGCATGCCTGGCGGAACGAGGTCACGGCGGCGAACTGGAACAGGCTGATCCAGCAATCGCTTCTGGCGCATATTCCGGACGCGAAGCCCGCGAGCAAATTGCGGGCGCTCGTCACCAGCAATGAGCGGTTCCGCCTGCGCGATATGGTCCTCGCCAATCCCGATCTTATCGGCCAGACCGTCACCGTCGATCTTCTGGCCGACGCGCATGTCGATGTCTGGCTCAAGGGCGATATCGCGCGCGATCTGGCGGACAATCAGTATGTGCTGTCCGCCGACCAGCGTGCCTGGGCGGACCAATTGTACAGCCAGGGCGTTATCCGCATGGCGTTCAACACGGCGATCTTCACCAATGTGGACTCGCGGTCGTCGCCGGCATCGGCCGGTCTTGCCGGCGCGATGATGGGCTCGCTGTTCATGATGCTGATCGTGATCCTGCTCGCCGTGCCCATCGGGGTGCTGGCGGCGGTCTATCTCGAGGAGTTCGCGCCGACGAACCGCTGGACGGACCTGATCGAGGTCAACATCAACAATCTGGCGGCCGTGCCTTCCATCGTGTTCGGCCTTCTCGGCGCAGCGGTGTTCATCAACTGGATGCATCTGCCGATGTCCGCGCCCATCGTCGGCGGTCTCGTATTGACGCTGATGACGCTGCCGACCGTCATCATCGCCACGCGCGCGGCGCTGAAGGCCGTGCCGCCCTCGATCCGCCAGGCCGCGCTCGGCCTCGGTGCATCGCGTTCGCAATCGGTGTTCCATCACGTCCTGCCACTGGCGCTGCCGGGCATCATGACCGCGACGATCATCGGCGTGGCGCAGGCGCTGGGCGAGACGGCGCCGCTGCTGCTGATCGGCATGAGCGCCTTCGTCGCCAATGTTCCGGCGACGCCCTTCGACCAGTCCACCGCGCTGCCCGTGCAGATCTATCTGTGGCAGGGCAACGAATTGCGCAATTTCTTCGAGGCGCGGACCTCGGCGGCCATCATCGTCCTGCTCGGCATGATGATCACGCTGAATGGTTTCGCCCTTTTCCTCCGCCGGCGTTTCGAGCGCCGCTGGTAACCAAACGGGACATCGCCGATGTATATTTCCCCGAAAGACCAGATCGTCGAGGCCAAAGTGACGAACGCTCCCAAGCCCAAAGTCGTCGCCAAGGACGTGAACGTCTATTACGGCGACAAGCATGCGCTGAAGGGCGTTTCGGTCGATATTCCCGATCGCGCCGTCATGGCGTTCATCGGCCCGTCGGGCTGCGGCAAGTCGACCTTTCTGCGCTGCTTCAACCGCATGAACGACACGGTGGAGGGCGCCCGCGTCGAGGGCAGCATCCGCATCGAGGGCAGGGACATCTACGACAGCTCGCTCGATGTCGTGCAGTTGCGCGCGCGGGTCGGCATGGTGTTCCAGAAGCCCAATCCGTTCCCCAAATCCATCTTCGAGAATGTTGCCTACGGCCCGCGCATCCACGGTCTGGCGGAGAAGAAGGCGGACCTCGAAGAGATCGTCGAGACGAGCCTGCGCAAGGCCGGCCTGTTCGAGGAGGTGAAGGACCGCCTCAACGATACCGGCACCGGGCTTTCCGGCGGCCAGCAGCAGCGCCTGTGCATTGCCCGCGCCATCGCCGTGAGCCCGGAGGTGATCCTGATGGACGAACCTTGCTCGGCGCTGGACCCCATCGCGACAGCCCGCATCGAGGAACTCATCAGCGAGCTGCGCGAGAATTTCACGATCGTCATCGTGACCCATTCCATGCAGCAGGCGGCCCGCGTCTCGCAGCGTACGGCGTTCTTCCATCTCGGAAATCTGGTGGAAGAGGGTGAAACCGACGACATCTTCACCAATCCGCGCGAACAGCGCACGCAGGATTACATCACCGGCCGTTTCGGCTGAGCGTGTCCCGGGGCCGCGAAGCGGAGCCCTGGACCCATGCGCCGTGTAGTCACGGTTTGGTTCTGATGTTGCGGATTACGGGGCCCGGACAGGTGTTATGCGCTTCCGGGACACACGCTTTGATCGTCCCGGATAGCCGTGCTATCCCGCCCCCATGAAACCCGACGTAACCGATATCGTACGGCCCATCCTGGAGCCACCTGCCGGGGAGAAGAAGGTTCTCCTTCATTCCTGCTGCGCGCCGTGCTCGGGCGAGGTCATGGAGGCCATGCTGGCCTCGGGCGTGGACTACACGATCTTCTTCTACAATCCGAACATCCATCCGGAGCGGGAATATCTGCTGCGGAAGGACGAGAATGTGCGCTTCGCCGAAAAGCACGGCGTGCCGTTCGTCGACGCGGATTACGACAAGGACAATTGGTTCGCGCGTGCCCGGGGCATGGAATGGGAGCCGGAGCGGGGGGTGCGCTGCACGATGTGCTTCGACATGCGCTTCGAGCGCACGGCCCTCTATGCTTACGAGAACGGGTTCCCCGTCATTACGTCCTCGCTCGGCATTTCGCGCTGGAAGGATATGAACCAGATCAACGATTCCGGCATCCGTGCCGCCGCGAAATATGACGGCATCACCTACTGGACGTACAATTGGCGCAAGGGCGGCGGCTCGCAGCGCATGATCGAGATTTCGAAGCGCGAGCAGTTCTACCAGCAGGAATATTGCGGCTGCGTCTATTCGCTGCGCGATACCAATGTCTCGCGCCGCGAGCGCGGACGCGAGCCGATCCAGCTCGGCGTCATGTATTACGGCAAGGACGACGAAACCTCGTCCTGAGCGGCGTCAACTGACCTCATCCTGAGGAGGGCCGAAGGCCCGTCTCGAAGGATGGGTGGCTGGGAGCACATACCGCCCATGGTTCGAGACGCGATGCTATGCATCGCTCCTCACCATGAGGGCTGATACGTGTGCAAACCGTCAGCCGAGAAACTCCAGCACTTCCTTCGTAAAGACATCGGGGGCTTCGACATTGACGATGTGCGAGGCCTTGAGAATGATGCCGCGCGCATCGGGCACGCGATTGACGATCACACCGGCTTCGGCAGGCGTCGTGCCCTGATCGTCCGCACCGACGATGACGAGCGTCGGAGCCTTGATATCCTTCACGCTCTCGCGCTGGTCCATGTCCCGCATGGCCGCGGCGCAGCCGCAAAAGCCGTCCACGGTCGTCTGCAGGAATTGTTCGCGGATCGGCGCGACCTTGTCCTGACTGCCCTTGAGAAAGCCCGCCGTGAACCAGCGCTGCATGGTCGGCGCGGCAAGGATCTCGATGCCCTTGTCCTGCGCCGTCTTGATGCGGCCGTTCCACAATTCGGGCGGCGGCATGAAGGTCGCGGAACTGACGGCGATGAGTTTTTCGATCCGCTCGGGATGATGCGCCGCGAGCCACAGGCCGGTCATGCCACCCATGGACAGCCCGCACCAGTTCACGCTTTTCGCGCCGGCGGCATCCATCACGGCAAGCGCGTCGGCGGCAAGATCGGCAAGCGCGTAGGGCGCGGGCGGCGAGGAGGATTGGCCGTGGCCGCGCCGGTCATAGCGGATGACGCGGAATTTCTCGCCGAACGCCGCCATCTGCACGTCCCACATATTGTGCGTGGTGCCGAGCGAATTGCAGAGCATCAGGAAGGGCGCGCCTTCCTTGCCGTCCACCGTGTAGAACAGCTTTACATCGCCATTATCGACAAACGCCATCAGCGAATCTCCGCCGTGTATGTATCGAGATCGGGTTTGCTCCGGATGAGCCCGCGCTCCAGCATGAAATCGCCGAAGCGGTCGTAGCGCACGCGGTCGAGCGCCGCGGGTGTCTTGGCGAAGCGAGGCAACGTGTCCGTCCATGCCGTCTTGTTCAGCTCGTCGTCGAGCTTGGGGTAGGCGGCGATGAACATCTTCCAGCTCTCGTCCGGATGGTTGAGGAGATGGATCGTCGCTTCCTGCACGGCGTCGAGGAATTTCCTGATACGCGGATCGGAGACCTTGTCGCTTTGCGTCACATAGATCAGTTCGTCATAGAGCGGCACGCCGTGTTCTTCGGGGAAAAAGGCTTTGCCCGCGCCGCCCGCGATCCTGATCTGGGTCATCTCGAAATTGCGGAAGGCGCCGATCACGGCATCGGCCTGTTTCGACATCAGCGCCTGGGTCAGGGCAAAATTGACGTTGATCATTTCGACGTCAGAAGCTTTCAGCCCGTTATTTTCGAGCATGACGCCGAGCAGCGCGTCCTCGAAGCCGGAGATCGAATAGCCGATCTTCTTGCCCTTGAGATCGGCCACCGTCTCGATAGGACCGTCGGCCAATACGGCGAGGCAGTTCAACGGCGTATCGACAATGCCTCCGATGCGTTTCAGCGGCAGGCCTTCCTGAACCTGTAAATACAGGCTAGGCTGGTAGGTGACGGCGATGTCGCCCTGTCCGGCGGCGACGAGTTTCGGCGGCGCATTCGGATCGGCCGGTTCGACAAGCTCGACATCGAGGTCATGCTTTTCAAAGAAGCCGCCCTGTTTCGCAACGATCAGCGGCGCGTGGTCGGGATTGACGAACCAGTCGAGCAGAACCGTCAGTCTGTCGGCCGCGGCGGCGGGTGTCAGCGACAGGGCAAGCGCGAAGGCTGCGGCGGCGATACGAAACATCTTCAGGCGTCCTCCGTGAACGATCAGGCGGGGCGTTTGTCGGACCACGGCACGACGCGCGCGAGGAGCGCGTCCACCGCAAACCAGATCAGGGCCGCGATCACCCCGAGCAAAAGGAGCGCGGCAAAAACCACGTCGACCTGCGAACGGGCATTGGCATGGAGCATGACATAGCCAAGCCCGGCCGAAGCGCCAACCCATTCGCCGACCACGGCGCCGATCGGGGCGGCGGCGGCCGCCACGCGCAAGCCCGATGCAAGAGACGGCAGGGCGGCCGGCACCTGCAGAATGCGCAGGGTCTGCAGCCGCGAGGCCCCGGCAAGCTGCGCGATGTCGAGCAGGCCCGGATCGGTGCGGCGCAGGCCGTCCTGAAACGCCGAGGTGATCGGGAAAAAGATGATGAGCGTCGTCATGACGATTTTCGAGCCGAGCCCATAGCCGAACCAGACGACGAGCAGCGGCGCGATGGCGAAGACCGGCAGCGCCTGCGACATCACCAGCAGCGGCAGAACCCAGCGCCGGGCAAATCCGGACGAGGCAACCATCAGCGCCATCGTGACGCCGAGTACGGTTCCGGCCACGAGGCCAAGCCCGATCTCGCTGAGCGTCACGAGCGCATTCGCGGCGAGGAAATCCCAATCGCGCACCAAAGCCGTGAAAACCCGGCCCGGACCCGGCAATATGAAGGGCGCCGGCTCGAACAGCATGACCCCGAAATGCCAGAGCAATATGAGCGCCCCGGCGGTGACGAGGGCGCGCAACAGGCTCATGAGAGGAACGGAAGAAGCGGTCATGCCGGGGTTCCAGACGAAACGGGCCGGGGCCGGCCGTGCCTGTCGTTTACGGCTGGATCGGGTTGAGGTTCAAGTCGCCGGCAGGCGCTGGCCCTCGAACAGGCCACCGTCGCAGAACGCGCCACGGGAAAGCAGGCTCGCGCAGGCGCGCGCGGCATCGGCGGCGTTCTCGAACGGGCCGGCGACGAGATGCAGCACGATCTTGCCGCCATCGTCCCGAACCGCGATGCGCGGCGACAGGCTGGCAAGCTCCGGATAATGCCGTTTGAGATTGTCCCAGCGGATGCGGAGCGCTCCCATCGAGCTTTCGGCCCCGAGATCCACGGCGAACATGGTCCGGGTCAGCGGCCCTTCAGAAACCTCCTCGGCGGCTTCGGGAGGCGACATATCGATGGAGGTGGTTCGCACGGGGCGGGAATCGGCAGGCAGAGCGGGCAGGGTGTTCGTTGCGGCCGGCGTGGCGCCGCGCTCGGCCGGGGCGGTGGCCGGGCGGGGCGGCGGAAGCGAGCCGGTGATGGTGCCGAGCTGTTCCTCGAGCGCCCTGATGCGCGCCGCCATGGCGATTTCCGCCGCCTCGGCTTCCGGGTTCGCCTGGATCGGCATAGCGATGCGCGCCGGGCCGGGCGCGGTGCTCATCGCGGAGGCGATGCGGCGGTCGGCTCCGGGCGTGAAACAGATGGCGATCGCGGCCACGGCCGAGGCCAGCGCGAAAAAGCCCCAGAGGATGTATAAGGACGCGGACCCTTCGTTCGACGAGGCGAGCCGGTCCATGAATGCGATGGAGCGCCGGTTTGTGGGCTCGAATGCGTCGTGAGTCACGGCTGAGGAAACTCCGATTATGATCCGGATTTACCTTAAACCGCGATGATTCGTAAAAGCCGCGACAGAGCAAGCGGGCCGGGAGATAACCGATAAATGGCGTCGAGGACCTGTCTGACCGTGATCCTGGCCGCGGGCGAAGGCACGCGGATGAAATCGGATCGCCCCAAAGTGCTTCATGAAGCGGCCGGGCGGTCGCTGCTGGCGCATGCCGTTCTGGCCGCCGAGGCCGCCGGGACCGACCGTCTGGCCGTGATCGTGGGGCCGGATCGGGACGATGTGGCGGCCGAGGTCCATCGCAATGCGTCCGGCGCGCAGGTTTTCATTCAGCGCGAGCGGCGGGGCACGGCCCATGCCGTGCTGAGCGCGCGCGGGGCGCTGGAACAGCCGGCCGACGACGTGCTGGTCCTGTTTGCCGATACGCCGCTCGTGCGGCCCGAAACTCTTGGCCGGATGCGGGCCGTGCTCGCCGACGGTGCCGCGGTGGCGGTTCTGGGCTTTTATCCCCAAGACCCGGCGGGATATGGCCGCCTGATCGTGGAGGGCGGGGAACTCGCGGCGATCCTCGAGGAGAAGGACGCCAGCGCCGATGAAAAGAAGATCGGCTTTTGCAATGCCGGCCTCATGGCTCTGTCGGGCGCGCACGCGCTGTCTTTGCTGGATGGGGTCGGCGATTCCAATGCGCAGCGTGAATTCTATCTCACCGATGTGGTCGGGCTTGCGCGCAGCGCCGGTCTGAAAACCGTGGCCCTCGTCGCCGATGAGGAAGAGGTTCAGGGCGTCAATACGCGCGTTCAACTGGCGGCGGTGGAAGCCGTGGCGCAGCGCCGGCTCCGGCAGGACGCCATGCTCGGGGGCGTCACCATGATCGCGCCGGACACGGTATTTCTGTCGGCGGACACGGTATTCGGCCGCGATGTCCTGATCGAGCCGCATGTCGTGTTCGGGCCGGGCGTCAGCGTCGAGGACGGCGCGACCATCCGCGCCTATTGCCATCTCGAAGGCGCGCATGTCGGCAGAAACGTCACGATCGGCCCGTTCGCGCGTCTGCGCCCCGGCGCATCGCTCGGCGAGGGGACGCGCATCGGCAATTTCGTCGAGATCAAGAACGCCGTTCTCGACGCCGAGGTGAAGGTGAACCATCTCGCTTATGTCGGCGATGCCCATGTCGGCGCGGAGGCGAATATCGGGGCGGGCGCCATCACCTGCAATTACGACGGCGCGCGCAAGCACCGGACCGAGATTGGCGCGGGCGCGTTCATCGGCGTCAATGCGGCTCTGGTCGCGCCGGTCACGGTGGGCGAGGGCGCCTATATCGGCACCGGCAGCGTCATCACCAAGAATGTTCCGGCGGATTCGCTCGCGGTCGCCCGCACCCGCCAGAGCGTCATGGAGGGCTGGGCCGCGCGGAGACGCGAGAAGAACCCCAAGCCGCCGAAGGCCTGAGGTCGCTTGCAAGCTGCGGGTCTGGGCCGTAACCAGACCGGTGACAATCTGAAACGCTTCGTGATTTGCCGGGCGGCGGCCTCGCCTCTATTGGCTGGCCGCGCGAGGAGAGACGGACTTTATGTGCGGGATCGTCGGAATTCTGGGAAAGCAGGCGGTTGCGCCGCAGATCGTGGATGCGCTGAAGCGGCTCGAATACCGGGGCTATGACTCGGCGGGTGTCGCCACTCTTGAAAACGGCGAGCTTCATCGTCGGCGAGCGCCGGGCAAGCTGCGCTTTCTTGAAGACCGGCTTCAGAAGGAGCCGCTGAAAGGGCATGCCGGCATCGGCCACACGCGTTGGGCCACGCATGGCGGACCGAGCGAGGCGAACGCCCATCCGCACGCGACCGACCGCGTCGCCGTGGTGCACAACGGCATCATCGAGAATTTCAAGGAACTGCGAGAAGAACTCGCCGATCACGGCGTGACCTTTTCCAGCGACACCGACACCGAGGTCATCGTCCATCTCGTCACGCGTGAGCTGGACGCGGGAAAATCCCCTCGAGATGCGGTCCCGGCCGTTCTGGCGCGTCTGCGCGGGGCGTTCGCGCTCGCCTTCATCTTCCAGGGCGAAGACAATCTGATGATCGGTGCGCGGCGCGGCAGCCCGCTCGCCGTCGGCTATGGCGATGGGGAGATGTATCTCGGATCGGATGCCATCGCGCTGGCCCCGTTCACCGACAGCATCAGCTATCTCGAGGACGGCGATTGCGTCGTCCTGACCCATGACGGCGCAAGCGTGCGCGACCGCGACGGCGCAGGCAACGTTGTCGAGCGTCCGGTCCAGAAGTCGCTCGTCAGCGCGGCCCTGATCGACAGGGGCAATTTCCGCCATTTCATGGCCAAGGAAATCGCCGAGCAGCCGGAAGTCGTCGGCCACACGCTCGCTCATCATCTGGACATGAGCCAGGACCGCGCTCGCGTTCCGGATGGGATCGACTTCGCAAAGCTCGACCGCATCGCCTTTTCCGCCTGCGGCACGGCGTTCTATGCCGGGCTTGTCGCGCGCTACTGGTTCGAGAAGTTCGCGCGCATTCCGGTCGATATCGATATCGCCTCCGAATTCCGCTACCGCGAACCGCCGCTGAAGGATGGCGGGCTGGCGGTTCTGATCTCCCAATCCGGCGAGACGGCCGACACGCTTGCGACCCTGCGTCATTGCCGCGCGCAGGGAATGAAGATCGCAAGCGTGGTCAATGTCCCGACATCGACTATTGCGCGGGAATCCGATGCCGTCCTGCCGACGCTGGCAGGTCCCGAAATCGGCGTTGCGTCCACCAAGGCCTTCACCTGCCAGCTTGCGACGCTTGCTTCCCTTGCGGTCGCGGCGGGACGTGCGCGCGGGGTTCTGTCGGCGGAGGACGAACAGAAACTCGTCCATGCGCTCGTGGAGGTGCCGCGCCTGATGGCCGAGACGCTGAAGCTCGAACCCGAGATCGAGCGCCTTGCGAAGGACCTGTCACGCGCGAAAGACGCGCTCTATCTCGGCCGCGGCACGTCCTATCCGATCGCGATGGAAGGTGCGCTGAAGCTCAAGGAAATATCGTATATACATGCGGAAGGCTATGCCGCCGGCGAGCTGAAGCATGGGCCGATCGCGCTCGTCGACGAGAACGTGCCGGTCGTGGTTCTTGCGCCGTACGATACCCTGTTCGAGAAAACCGTCTCCAACATGCAGGAGGTCGCGGCGCGCGGCGGGCGCGTTCTGCTCGTCACCGACGCCGAAGGCGCGAAGGAGGCGGGCGGCGAGTTCGAGACGCTGATCGTGCCGTCGTCCTACGCCTTCGTGACGCCGATGATCTACGCGATCCCGATGCAGCTTCTCGCCTATCACACGGCGGTTTTCATGGGCACTGATGTGGACCAGCCGCGCAATCTGGCGAAATCGGTCACGGTGGAGTAGAGGGCCGCGTCAGTACATAGAGCGCGGCGGCCGCGATGCAGAATCCGGCAATCCATTTCCCGATTTCCGGCGCGGGCGAATAGAGCGTTATTGCGAACGAGAACGCCATCGCCGTCACGGCGATGATCTTGGCGCGCCGCGGGATCATGCCATGCGCGCGCCAGTTCACGACCGCCGGACCGAACCGCGGATGCGTCAGCAGCCAGTTTTCGAAGCGAGGCGATGAGCGCGCAAAGCAGGCCGCCGCGCCGATCAGAAAGACCGTGCCCGGCAGCAGCGGCAGCACGACCCCCGCAATGCCGATGACGAGCAGAATCCAGCCCAGCACGAACAGGAAGGGGCGGGCGGCTTTCGAGGCCAGAAGGCGCGGAGCGGGCATGGGCCGTATAATGTTGATTGCGCGCGCAATGGCTAGGGGATGGACGGAACTGGATAGCAGTTCCAATCTGTTGCCGGTGCTTTTGGAGAGATGGCAACATGAATCACGGCCCGGAGGATCTGCCGCCGCATTTTTCGCAGCCGCGAGCGCCGATCGAGGAGAGACGCGGCTTCGGGGCAGCCGTGCGGGCCTATTTCCTGACCGGCCTTCTGATCGCCGGGCCGCTGGCGGTCACGGCCTATATCATCTGGTGGCTCGTCGCACTGATTGACGGCTGGGTCCGCCCGCTCATTCCGGCGGCATATAATCCCGAGACCTATCTGACCTTCACATTGCCCGGAGTGGGCATTCTCGCCGGGTTCATCGGGCTTACGCTTCTCGGTTTCCTGACCGCCAATCTCGTCGGCCGCACTCTGGTCGGGCTCGGCGAGCGCATATTGTCCGGCATGCCGGTCGTGCGCAGCGTCTACAAGGGCGTGAAGCAGATTTTCGAAACCGTGTTCCGACAGGGAGCCACGAGCTTCCGCCAGGTCGGGCTGATCGAATGGCCAGGCGCGGGACATTGGACATTGTGCCTGATCGCCGGACCGGCCTCGGAGGCCCTCACCACCTATCTTCCCGAAGGCCGTTATCTCAACGTCTTCGTGCCGTGCACGCCGAACCCGACCACCGGATATTTCGTCGTCATGCGCGACGATCAGATCCGGGAAATCGACATGTCCGTCGAGGACGTCTTCAAGATCATCATGTCCATGGGCATCATCCAGCCCGAAATAGGCGCCCCCAAGCGCCCGCGTATCGGGTGACGGTCAGCGCGCCGGAATGTCCGTCTGTACGGGCGCGGAAACCGTCATCGGCACGGGCTCCAGCATTTCAAGCGCCGCCGCTGGGTCCGTTAGCCCCGCGCCGAAGTCCGTATCGCGGCCCTTCGCACCGAGATCGCGCGCCGTGCCGGTCAGGATTTCGTAGACCTCTTTTCCGTCCGCATCGGGATTGCGGGCAAGAATCAGCGCCGCAACCCCGCTGACATAGGCGGTTGCGATCGAGGTTCCGGACGATATCGCATAGGATTTGTTGGGTGCGGGCAGGAGGATATCGACGCCCGGCGCGGCCATCGTGACATAGCGGCCGCGATTGGCCTGTTTCATCACGCCGTCGTCAGCGTCGGTCGCGGTAACGGCAATCACACCCGCATCGGCGGCAGGATAGAGCGGCGGCGATGAGGGGCCACGGTTGCCGGCTGCGGCTATCACCACGATGCCCTTGCCCTGCGCCGCCTTGACGACGCGCGACATCAGGGGATCGCGCGGGCCGGCGAAGGACAGGTTGAAGATGCGCGCGCCGTTCTGTGCGGCCCAGTCCATACCCTTGATGACATCGAAGGTCGTGCCGTCCTGCGTCTTTCCGCTTGCTGCAAATGCACGGACATTGAGGATGCGGGCATTGGGGGCCGCGCTTTTCAGCGTGTCTTGCCCGGCGATGGCGCCCGCCATGCCGGTGCCGTGCGCGTGAGGCTCGAATGTGCCGCCCACGGCGTCGAATTCCCTGGCAATGACGTCCTTCAATTCGGGATGGTCCTTGTCGGCGCCGGAATCGATCAGCGCGATCAGGACGCCATCGCCGCGCGTGATCGCATGGGCTTCCGTGAGCCTGAGCTTGTCGGCGGCGTATTGCGGCGGGCCGCTGTTCGCCTGCGCCTCTTCGAGCGTGTAGATACGATTGAGATTGGCGGCTGAGACGTTGGCGTTGCCGCGCAACCGGGCCGCCACGGCTTCTGGTGTCTGCCCGGCGGCGACACGCCAGCGATGCAGACGGACGTTCAGGAGGGCTATTTCCTGCGAGCCGAGTTGCTCGATATTGTTCTCCTGCGCCAGCGCATCGATCTGTTCCTGCGGCGTGTCGAGCGGGAACTCGACCAGAACCTCGTCCGGCCGGTAATCCGTACCGGCGGTCTGGCCGAGAGTGACCTCGTTCGTCGCTGGCGGCTTCGGCTTGGCGGTTTGCGCCTTCGGTTTCGGCCGCTGTTTCGTTCGGCGTGTCGGGGCTTCGGGCACTTCGTCATAGAAGTATGGGTCTTCGTAGACGTACGGATCTTCCTCGACGATGACGCCCCGATGGCGATAGCGCGGAGGCGGGCGGCGGCGGAAGCAGTCGCCGAACGCACAAGGGTCGTAGACTTCGAAATCGCCTCCACCACGTCCGCCGCCACCGCCGCCCCCGGGCGGCACAGCGATGAACTGCGCCTGCGCATCGCGCGGGCCGAATGCGGTGAAGTCCGACGGCAGGAGAAGGAGCGCCGCCAGAGCGAGGCCGGAAACGAACGAGAAGGCACGCATATAAGCCTCCTAAATGTCAGGACGCGGGAGCGACGAAGCGGATGATCTGCGGTCTGTCGCGCAACAGCCCGATCACCCGCTCGACATCCGCCGCCTCAGTGCCTTCCGAAAGGCGCACACGATAAAGGCCGCCAGCATGCGGCCCCTCGATGATCGTTCCGCCGACATCCTTCAGCAGCGATTCAATGTCGGCAATGGAAGCCTGCGGCGCAAAGTTGACCAGAATTTGAGGGCCGCCGTCGATGGTCGACGGCGCGGTCGCGATCTCATAGCCCTGCCTGGGTTCGGCGAACTGGCCGAGGATCACGCCGCCCTGGACAGCGATGACGGCGATTGCGGCCGCAGCCGCCAGCGCGAGGGTGCGCGGGCGAAGGCCCGACATCTTCTCCGCCAGCCATCCGGCCAAACTCGCTTTGGATGTGTAGGTGCGTGGATTGACGGTCTGTTCGGCCTCGATCGCGGCGAACAGCGTGTCGGCCGCGCGGCGCGATGGCGCGGGCAGGCTTTCGTTGAGCAGAAGCGTCTCGGCGGCTTCCTCGCGGATGTCCTTGAGCCGCCGCGCGAGTTCCGGATCCTGCGCGATGGCGGCAGCGACCCGGCGTGTTTCGGCCGCGCTCAACGTGCCCGCCGCATACCAGGGCAGGAGCAGGGAGATTTCGGCGCGTTCGTCCTGTTTCGTCGTCATCACGGCCATCCTCGGTCGATGCCGGCGGTCCTGAGCAGCTCGGACAACCGTTTGCGCGCATAGAACAGGCGCGTCTTTACGGTGTTCTCCGGAATGCCGAGGATCGTGCTCGCTTCCTCCACGCTCTTCTCGTGGTAGTAGACGAGATCGACGATCTCCCGATGTTCCGTGGACAGGGCGCCGAGACATTCGCGGATCGCGCCTGCCTTGTCCTTCTTCTGGATCGTCACTTCCGGCGTGTCCGCGTCGTCCTCGATGGCGTGCGCGGCCTCGTCGTCCAGTTCCCCCTCGGTCCTCTTCCTCAGGGAGCTTAGGGCCTTGAACCGGGCAATCGAGAGCATCCAGGTCGAAACGCTCGACCTTCCCTCGAATTTCCCGGCCTGGCGCCAGACATCCAGAAAAACCTCGCTGATCAGATCCTCCGCATTTGCCTCGTTGCGTACGAGCCTGAGCACGAACCGGTAGACCCGAACATGATGCCGCGCGAACAGCACCTGCATGGCGAGCCTGTCACCGGCCGCTATGCGGCCGATCAGAATCTCGTCCGATGTCGCTGCATGCGCGGTCACGGAACCTGCTCTACTCGTCGTATTGGTCGCGGATGACCGGCTTCAGGTTCACGGGTAGGGGACGGGTGGTCAAGATATTCTTGCAGAGGCAGGAAATCCGCGCCGGAGCCCGGCTTCAACCTGCCCTCAGCAGGCGGGCGGCCTCATCGCGCTCGAACAGATAGAGCAGGGCGCGCAGGGCCTCGCCGCGCGGGCCGTTGAGGGTTGGGTCCTTGTCGAGGATCATGATCGCGTCCTTGCGGGCGATTTCGAGCAGTTCGGCATAATTGGCGACGGCCGCCAGCCGCACGCCGGGCATGCCGCTCTGGCGGGTGCCCAGAACCTCGCCTTCGCCGCGCAGGCGCAAATCCTCCTCGGCGATGCGGAACCCGTCTTCGGTCTCGCGCATGATGTTCAGCCGTGCTTCCGCCGTCGGCCCGAGCGGGCCCTTATAGATGAGCAGGCAGGAGGATTTCGCGGCGCCGCGCCCGACCCGTCCGCGCAATTGATGGAGCTGGGCGAGGCCGAAGCGCTCGGCATGTTCGATGATCATGATGTTGGCTTCGGGAACATCGACGCCGACCTCGATCACGGTGGTCGCGACGAGGATGCGCACATCGCCGGCCGCAAAGCGCGCCATTACGGCATCCTTCTCCGACCCCTTCATCTTGCCGTGGACGAGGCCGACCTGGCCGGGGAATTCGCGGTCGAGATCGCGGTAGCGATCCTCGGCGGCGGCGGCGTCGATCTGTTCGGATTCGGCGACCAGAGGGCACACCCAGTAAATGCGCGCGCCGCCATCGAGCGCGCGATGCAGACCCGATATCACCTCGTCCAGACGCTCGTTCGAGATCGTGCGCGTGTTGATGGGCTGCCGTCCAGCAGGCTTCTCGTGGAGGGCCGAGACGTCCATATCGCCGAAATAGGTCAATACGAGCGTCCGGGGGATGGGCGTCGCGGTCATGACGAGCACATCCACCGCTCTGCCTTTGGCCGCGAGCGCAAGGCGCTGATGCACGCCGAAACGGTGCTGCTCGTCGACGACCGCGAAAGCGAGGTCCCTGAACGCGACGACATCCTGAAACAGCGCGTGCGTTCCGATGACGATGTCGATCTCGCCGTTCTCGATGCCGGCGAGAATGGCATCGCGTTCGCGGCCCTTTTCACGGCCGGTGAGAATGACGATGCGCAGACCGGCGGCCTCCGCCAGCGGCTGGATGGTCTTCAGATGCTGGCGCGCGAGGATTTCGGTCGGCGCCATCAGCGCGCATTGCCGTCCGGCCTCGACCACGCTCGCCATCGCAAGCAGCGCGACGACCGTCTTGCCCGAACCGACATCGCCCTGAAGCAGGCGCAACATCCGCTCCGGCTGGGCGAGATCGCCGCGTATCTCCTTCACCGCGTTTTTCTGCGATGCCGTGAGATCGAACGGCAGAGCCGCCTCGACCTTGCGGACGATATGGCCGTCGCCGGCATTGGAACGCCCGTGTTCCTTGCGCATATGAGCCCGGACGAGGCCGAGCGCGAGCTGCCCGGACAGCAATTCGTCATAAGCGAGGCGGTGATGCGCCGCGCTTTCCGGCAGCGCATCTTCCGGCTGGCGGGGGAGGTGGATGCGGCGCAGCGCCTCGCGGAAGCCGGGCCAATGCCGGGCCGAGGCGAGATTGGGCTCGATCCATTCCGGCAGTTGCGGGATACGCTCGCCCGCAGCCCGCGCCGCGCGGCCGATCAGGCCCTGCGTGACGCCCTCGACCAGCGGATAGACGGGCTCGACCGCAGGCAACTTCGCCAGCCCGTCCTCGTCGACGATGCGGTCCGGATGCACCATCTGGAGCGTGCCGTCATACATTTCCAGCCGGCCCGACACCCAGCGCCGCGCGCCCGTTGGCAGCGAGCGTTCGACATAGCCGCGATTGGCGCCGAAGAAGACGAGCGTCACCCATCCGGTGCCGTCCGCGGTCACGACGCGGTAGGGCGCGCGCGGGCGATTGCGGGGCGGGGCGTGATGTTCCTCGATCGTGACTTCGAGCGTCACGACCGTCCCGGGTTGGGCATCGGCGATTTTCGGCCGCAGGCGGCGGTCGACGACGCCGCTCGGCAGGTGGAAGAGCACGTCCAGCACTTTCGGCTCGGCACCGAGCAGACGGTGCAGCGGCGCGGCGCTCTTGGCACCGAATCCCGGCAAGGTCTCGACCGGCGCGAACAGGGGATTGAGCAAGGACGGGCGCATGGGGCGGCGACGGTGCGACGGATTCGGCGGTGCTGCAAGTGTGCGGAGTTTCCCTCACCTCTCCCCTTGTGGGAGAGGTCGGCACATCGCGAAGCGATGGCCGGGTGAGGGGTCTGCTTCAGTATCGAAGATCGCGGAGACAACCCCTCACCTCGCTCGATGCTTCGCATCGAGTCGTCCTCTCCCACAGGGGGAGAGGATTTTGAGTTCGCGGCTCGATTTCGTAACGACAGACGCGCGAAATCGTCTTCCGGGGAAGTGATACGATGCGCGGGGAATATCCCCGGCGAAACTCTGCGCCTCCGGAATGGAGGGATGCGCGGAGCCGGCGGCGCTTCCGCATTCCGCGGTGCGGAATGAAAAGCGCGGAAAAAATCCACGAAACACGGCGGCGAACCGCCGGCTCCGCACGCGGTGGATTTCGGGCACTGAGACGATGGAACCGTGGAGACCCACCTTTCGGCCTCCCTTGGGGTTCGCCCCGCCTCCCTGATGCGTTGGTACGCACGGTACGGGAGGGTACCAAGCAAGCCCCACACCGGTTGGCTTTCCGGCGGCTCTGTCATCCCGGCCTCCGGTCCTGGGCTGCAAACCCTCGAAAACCGGCCACCGCATCCGATCCGCATTCAGGTGTGCCTCGAGAACACGCCCTCCCGACCGGAGTGATTTGGGACGTAGCAAAAAATAGGAATTAAGTCAAGGATTATTTTCGTAGGCAGCGGCGCCGAAACGGGGTGCTTCCCTCTCCCCTTGAGGGAGAGGGCCGAGTCACGCGGAGCGTGACCGGGGTGAGGGGTCTGCCGCCTAAATGCTGAACTAGGCAACAGCCGAGTTCAGTCGGGAGAAGGGGACGGAGTATGCCGCAGGGGTGTTCGCATTTCAGGGCTGCGCAATTGCGTATTGCGGCACGGGCACCAACTAACCTAAGCCTTGCCGCGTGACCGGAACGAACCGCACTTCCCATGGGCTGGACCCGCGCCGCCGGCGCGCGCTTTATCGCGCCTGGCATCGCGGGCTCAAGGAAATGGACCTGATTCTGGGCCGGTTCACGGATGCCGAGATCGGCACCATGTCCGGGCCGGAGTTCGATGATTTCGAACGCCTGCTGGAGATGCCGGACGTGGATCTCTATGACTGGGTGACCGGGCGGAACGAGGTGCCCCCGGAATTCGACACCGCAATTTTCCGCCGCCTCCGGGCCTTTCGTTCTCTGCCCGAAACGTGAATGTGTGATCCGAATGCCCAATGAGGCCGACCTTCTCGCGCGCGGCGGGAAGCTTGTTTTTGCCAACACCCCCGACGGACTGGATGCGCTGGTGATCGCCGATCTCGCGCGCCAGATCGCGCGCGGCAACCGCGATGCCCCGGCGGCGATCCTCTATGTCGCCCGCGAGCGCACGCGCATGCACGCCATGGAGCGTGAGCTCGCCTTTTTCGCGCCGGACGTCGATGTGCTGTCCTTCCCGGCCTGGGATGTGCTGCCCTATGACCGGGGCTCGCCCAATACGGCCATCTCCGCCCAGCGCATGACGACGCTTGCGCGCCTGGCCCGGACGAAACAGGGCGAGATGCCGCGTGTGGTGCTGACGACGGCGAACGCCGCCGTGCAGCGCGTGACGAGCCGCAAGGCGATTGCGGCGCAGAGCCTGTCGGTCGCGCCGGGCAATGCCGTCGATCTCGCCGCCCTGATCGCATGGCTCGAACACAACGGCTATCTGCGCACCTCGACCGTGCGCGACACCGGAGAATATGCCGTGCGCGGCGGCATTCTCGATCTCTTCCCGCCGGGGCATCCGGCGCCGATCCGGCTCGATTTCTTCGGCGATACGCTGGAGTCCATACGCCCCTTCGATCCGGAGACGCAGCGCTCGACAGGCCAGCTCCGCTCGCTCGATCTCGTGCCGGTCAGCGAAGTCCTCCTGACGGACGAAACCATGCGCCGGTTCCGCCAGTCCTATGTCGCGGAGTTCGGCGCGGCGCAGCGCGGCGATGCGCTGTACGAGGCCGTCAGCGAAGGCCGGCGCTATCCCGGCATGGAGCACTGGCTGCCGCTGTTCGTGCCGGAGATGGGAACACTGTTCGATCATGTGCCAGGCGCGAGCGTCGTGCTCGATCATCTGACCGGCGATGCACTGGCGCAGAGGCTCGCCCAGGCGGCGGACTATTACGAAGCCCGCAAGGAAACGCGCGAGGAAGAGCAGGGCGGCGTTCCCTACAATCCGCTGCCGCCGGAGCGGCTTTATCTGTCGTCCGAGGAATTCGATACGCGCGCGGCGGCGAACGGTCTTGCGCGCATCTTTCCCTTCGAAGCGGAAGCTACCGACGGAAAGCTTGTCGATACAGCCGGCCGGCCCGGCCGCAATTTTGCGCCGGAACGCGCCGACGAGAACGCCAATGTATTTGCCGCCGCCGCGCAGCATATCGGTGCGCTGATCGACGGCGGGAAGCGCGTCGTCGTCGCGGCGTGGTCGGATGGCGCGCGCGAGCGCATGGCGACGGTTCTCGAAGATCACGGCCTGAGCGATTTTGAGACTGTCGCGCGCTGGAGCGATGCGCTGTCGCTGCCGAAAGGCAAGGTGGCTTTCGTCGTCGTCGGCCTCGAAACGGGGTTTGAGACCGCCGATCTCGCCGTCATCTCCGAGCAGGACATTCTCGGCGACCGGCTGGTGCGCGGCCGCAAGAAAACACGCCGCGCGCAGGATTTCCTGACCGAGGTCACGAGCCTGTCTGCGGGCGATCTCGTCGTTCATGTCGATCATGGCATCGGCCGCTATGCGGGCCTGAAGGCAATCGATGTCTCCGGCGCGCCGCATGACTGCCTCGAAATTCACTATGCCGGCGATGCCAAGCTTTTTCTGCCGGTCGAGAATATCGAGCTTCTGTCGCGCTTCGGCTCGGAGGACAGCGAGGTCCAGCTCGACCGTCTCGGCGGCGCCGGCTGGCAGACCCGCAAGGCCAGGCTGAAGCAGCGCATCCGTCAGATCGCGGGCGAATTGATGAAGGTCGCCGCGGCGCGCAAGCTGCACGAGGCCAACCGGCTTCAGGTTCCGGAAGGTATTTACGACGAATTCGCCGCCCGCTTCCCGTTCGACGAGACGGAAGACCAGGACAATGCCATCGAGGCGACCCTGGACGATCTGGCGGCCGGCAGGCCGATGGATCGCCTGATCTGCGGCGATGTCGGCTTCGGCAAGACCGAGGTGGCGTTGCGCGCCGCTTTCGTGACCGCGATGAACGGAAAGCAGGTCGCGGTCGTCGTGCCGACGACGCTTCTTGCGCGCCAGCACTACAAGACGTTCTCCGAGCGCTTCAAGGGTTTTCCGCTGAAGGTTGCGCAGGCCTCGCGCTTTGTCGGCACGAGCGAGATAAAGGCCGTGCGCGAGGGGCTGAAGACCGGCGATGTCGATATCGTCATCGGCACCCATGCGCTTCTGGCCAAGACCATTTCGTTCAAGGATCTCGGTCTCGTCATCGTCGATGAGGAGCAGCATTTCGGCGTCAGCCACAAGGAGCGGCTGAAGCAATTGCGCGCCGAGGTCCATGTCCTGACGCTGACGGCGACGCCCATTCCGCGCACCTTGCAACTCGCCATGACGGGCGTGCGCGAATTGTCGATCATCGCCACGCCGCCCGTCGACCGCCTTGCGGTGCGCACATCCGTCGTGCCGTTCGATCCGCTGATCGTGCGCGAGGCGCTGCTGCGCGAACGCTATCGCGGGGGGCAGAGCTTCTATGTCGTGCCGCGCATCGAGGACATCGCGACCGTCACCGAATTCCTGCGCTCGCATGTGCCGGAAGTGAAGTTCGCGGTCGGCCATGGCCAGATGGCAGCCGGCGAGCTCGAAGATGTCATGACGGCCTTCTACGACGGCAAGTTCGACGTGCTCGTGGCGACGACGATCGTGGAATCCGGGCTCGATATTCCCAATGCCAATACATTGATCGCGCACCGCGCCGACATGTTCGGCCTGGCTCAACTCTATCAGATCAGGGGCCGCGTCGGGCGCTCCAAGGCGCGCGCCTATGCGCTGCTGACGACGCCGGCCAACAAGGCGCTCACAGCCAATGCGGAAAAGCGGCTCAAGGTGCTGCAATCGCTGGACGGGCTCGGCGCCGGTTTCCAGCTTGCGTCACACGATCTCGATATTCGCGGCGCGGGGAATCTTCTTGGCGACGAGCAGTCCGGCCATATCCGCGAGGTCGGGTTCGAGCTTTACCAGCAGATGCTGGAGGAGGCGATTGCCGCGCTCAAGGAGGGCCACGATGTTGCGGCCGACCAATGGTCGCCGAACATCGCCATCGGCACCCCCGTTCTCATCCCGGACGCCTATGTCGAGGACCTCGATGTCCGCCTCGGTCTGTACAGGCGTCTCGCCGGCCTTGCCGACGATTCCGAAATCGAAGCATTCGGCGTCGAGCTTGCCGACCGCTTTGGTCCGCCGCCGCCTGAAGTCGGCCATCTCCTGCGCATCGTCGGCATCAAGACGTTGTGCCGACGCGCCAATGTCGAGAAGGTTGATGCCGGTCCAAAGGGCGCCGTCATCGCCTTCCGCGACAACAGCTTCGACAATCCTGACGGGTTGATCGCGTGGCTGTCGGCCGAGCGGGACGTGACCCTGCGCCCGGATTATCGCCTCGTGTTCAGGCGCGATTGGGAAACGCCCGAAGAACGGTTGAAGGGCACGACCGCGCTGCTGCGAAAGATCGCGGAGATTGCGGAAAAGGGACGTAAGGCCGCCTAGGCCACGCTGACGGCGCTGGTGCATTCGTCAACCATCTCGGCGCGCGGCATCACCGCGACGCTGGCACCTGCTTCTTCCAGCGTTGCCATCAACGCGTGCGGATTGCCGTTGCCGGCGCTCGCGGCCTCGCCGAACAGTGGATCGCGCTGCAATGCGAGCGCGGCTCCGGCGGAGGAGGACGCCATGCGGAGGAATTCTTCCAGCGCCGCGCGCGGAAAGGCCAGGCCGCCGATACGTACGATGCCGCTGCGGTTTGGGCCGAAGCGCAGTTCCGGCCCGTGGATTTCGGCAGGAATCGACGTATCGACCCAGCCCTCATTGTCGATCGACAGCGACGGCTCGCCCGGAAGATTGCCGGAGGGGGCCAGAGCGCCACGGAGCGCGAGGTGGCCCTTGGCGGTGATGCGGGTCTGGACCAGCGAAGGCGCGCTCGGATTGGTGCGCGGCGAATGGATCGAGCCGACCGGAACGCCGGCCGCGCGCTGCATGCCCTCGCGCGATGCGGTCACAAGGCCGATCTCGCCGAATGTCATGACATCGACGACGAAGATCAGCCCGCCCGGAGTGACCCGGCCGGGCGTCTCGCCGGAGCGCCAGATTGCGGCCACGGAACGGAGCGGGCGCGTCGGGAAACGCGCGGCGCGCGCGAAACCGGCGGCGGCTGCACCGGGCAGCACGACATGGGTCACATTCTCGGTCACGAGCGATCCGGCCAGAACGCGCGAACTGAACGGCTGGTGCAGGACGAGCGGCGCGCCGCTGAGAAGTGACGACATCAGCCCGGTCGCGATGCCGGCAATGCTGGCGCCGAGCAGGGTGGTCGCGATGATGTCGTTGCCGGTCAGGCCGGCTTCGAGCATATGCGCCATGCCGGCGGCAATGATTTCGCCATGCGTGCGCGCGACCGGGGCGAACCCGCCGGGCGTCGCGTCCCAGGTCACCATCGCGACATGCCGTCCGGCCTTGCCCGCGCGCTCGGTTTCCGGCCGAAGGTCCGGGCGTTTCAGCGAATCGAGATGCTCATCGATGGAGATGACGCCGTCCGGCACGTCGCGGCCGAAGGCCAGAATGAAGCGCAGGGTGAAGGCGTCGATCGCGGCGAACGACATCACCTCGGCATGGTTGGTTGCGCCGGACCGGCAGACGGTGATCGCGGCCTTGGCGCCGATCCGGGTCAGCGCCTGAGCGATCTCGCGCCGCCGCCAGGCGAGCGGCAGAAGGGCCGGGATATAGCCGGCGCGCAACGTGGCCAGCAGCGCGATGATACTTTCCACCGTGTTGGGAAGCTGCAGCGCGACCATGGAATCGCGGCCGAGGGCAAGGGCGCGCAACCCGGTTGCGATGCGCTCGACCTCTCCGTCGAGTTCGTCCCATGTCAGGCGCCGCGGCGCACCATCGGTGAAGACCGGCCTGTCGGCAGGGTCGATCAGTGCGCGCCCGGCCGGGTTCATGGCGGCGTGGCGGCGCAGAAGGGCGTCGATCGTGACGTCTTCGCCAAGACCGTTGCTCTCGGGAGCGTTGAATGCCCGCGCCAGGATCACGATGCGTGCCTTCGGCCGGTCGTCATTGGCCGACTTCCCGCCACCAGGTTTCGGGAATGGGTCCGTACAGGGGCATCCGGTCCGGACGGCCGATATAGCTGCGGCGCGCGATCCATTTGTTCGGCAGGTGATACAGCGGCACCACGTAGAACCCCGACATCAGAACCCGGTCCAGTGCCCGTGTCGCGGCAACGAGATCCTTGCGCGTCGTCGCGCGCACGATCTCAGCGATCATTGCGTCGATCGCCGGCTCCGCCGCGCCCATATAATTTCTTGTTCCGGGCGAGGAGGCGGCCGACGTGCCCCAGTAAAAGCTCTGCTCGTTGCCGGGAGAGAGCGAATTGTCCCACGTATACTGGGTCATATCGAAGTCGTAGGACAGCAGCCGCGACTCGAATTGCACGGTATCCACAAGACGCACCGCCGCCTTGATCCCCGCCCGCGCGAGATCGCGCGCAAATGCCAGCGCGATCCGCTCCTGCTCCTTGGTTTTCACGAGCAATTCGAACGCGAACGGCTTGCGCCCGGAATCGGTCAGAACGCCGTCGCGCAATTCCCATCCGGCGTCGCGGAGGAGGGACAGCGCCTCGCGCAGCAGGGTGCGGTCGCGGCCCGAGCCGTCCGCCTGCGGCGGCTGCCAGGTTCCGTCCATGATGTCCGGCAGAACCGCATCCGGATAGGGCGCCAGCAGCGCGCGTTCCTTTTCGCTTGCCGGGCGACCGCGTGCCGACAGTTCCGAGCCCTCGAAAAAGCTTGCCGTGCGTGCGTAGGCGCCGTGCAGGAGATTCGCGTTGGCCCACGGGAAATCGAACAGCATTGCGAGCGCGCGGCGTACGCGGATGTCCTTGAACAGCGGGCGGCGCGTATTGAACACGAAAGCCGCGATGGGCTTGGGCGCGCCGCTGCCGAGCTCGTCCTTGACGATCCGGCCGTCCTTTACCGCCTTCTCGTCATAGGCCGACATCCAGCGCGCGGGGTCGCTTTCCGGCCGGATATCGTAGAGACCCTTGCGGAACGCCTCCAGCATGGTCCCTGCGTCGCGGTAAAAATCGTAGCGTATCTCGCCGAAATTACCCCATCCCCGCGTGACGTTGAGGCCGGCGCCCCAGTAATCGGGATTGCGCGTCAGCGTCAGGCTTTTTCCCGCCTCGACCTGGGTGACGACATAGGGGCCGGAGCCGATTGGAGGCGTCAGCCCTCCGGCCTCGAAGGTTTCGGGATCGGTCGCGTGTTTGGGCAGGATGGGCATCAGCCCGAGAATGAGGGGCAGTTCGCGGTCGTTGGAGCCCGTCAGGTCGAAGCGGATCGTACGCTCGTCGAGCGCTTCGGCCGTCCGCACCTTGCTATAATATGTACGGTGGTTCGGACGCCCCCGGTCGCGGAGCAATTCCCACGAGAACAGCACGTCCTCGGCCGTCACCGGCCGCCCGTCCGAAAAGCGCGCCGCCGGATTGAGCCGGAACTCGACATAGCTGCGGTCGTCGGGCGTCGCGATGCTTTCGGCCAGAAGACCGTACAGGGTGAACGGTTCGTCGTAGGATCGCGCCATAAGGGGCTCGACGACCTGGTTCGCGATCACCTGCGCCGGAGGGGTTCCGCGCACGACAAAGGGGTTGAGACTGTCGAAGCTGCCGAGGATTCCATAGGTTACCCGTCCGCCGCGCGGGGCATCCGCATTGACATAGGGAAAATGGGAAAAGTCTTCCGGCAGCGCCGGTTCGCCGTGCATGGCGATGCCGTGCCTCGGGGGCGCAGAATCGGCTCCCGCGGCCGGGTCGAGGGCCGGCAGCAGGGCGAAGAGGGCCAGAACAGCGGCTAGGCGGCTTTTCATCCCTGCGAACATCGCAAAATGAGGTCGATTCGGCGCGTCTCGTGCTTCTGGCGGACTCGTATGCCTATGTGCAACGGTTCATTCGAAACCACTGTGGCGCTTGTAATCGGTCATGGTGATGCCGTATTTGACCCCGACACAGCCCCTCGATCGTATGCGGGCATGGACGTGTGTCCCCGCAGTCTCAACCGCCGCACTGGAAAGACAGAACGATGAAGAACCTTATCCGCCCGATGCCGGCGCTTGTGCTGTCGTTCGGGCTCGCTGCCTTCACCGCCTCGTCGGCCTTTGCCCAGGCGCCCGCCGCCCCCGCGGAAAACGCGGCGCCGGCCAAGGCCGATCCCGCGCCGGAATGGCTCAAGCTGTGCGGCAAGGACGAGCAGAGCAAAACGGAGCTGTGCTCGGTCAACAATTACATCATCGACGGTCAGGGCAATGTCCGCGGCCAGATCCGCGTTCTCGACGTGACCCGCGAGAAGGACGACAAGACCAAGGAAAAGAAGCGCATCATCGAGGCGATGATTCCGCCGGGCTTCCTGATCCAGCCGGGCATCAACCTCGTTGTCGACGACAACAAGACGCCGATCCCGGGCCGCTATCGCATCTGCTTCCCGAACGCCTGCGTGACCGAGGTGCTGGTCAGCGACGATATGCTGGCGCAGATGCGCAAGGGCAATAATCTCCAGATATTCTTCGCCAACGCCAAGGGCGAATGGCTCGGCGCGCGCGTATCGCTGGCCGGTTTCTCGGCGTCCTATGACGGCAAGCCGATCGAGCCCGAAGTTGCGGAAGCAAAGCGCAAGCAGTTCGAGGATAGCCAGAACAAGCTGCAGAGCGAGCTTGCCAAGCGCGCCGAAGAGCAGCGCAAGAAGCTGCAGGAAGGCGCTGCCGCCGGGCAGACCAAAACGCAGTAAAAGGACTTTATCTCTTCCCGATATTAGAACGCGCGGCCCTCGGGTCGCGCGTTTTGTTTTTCAGGACGGGTCTTTCCAGGAAAAGGGCGGGCCAAGATAGGTCCAGCGCCGGTGAGCCCACATCCATTGGCCGGGCGCGTGCCGTATCCAGCTCTCGAACAAGGTCTGCAGCGTCCGGGTCGCGACGACGATGTCCTTGTCGCGATCCTCGGTGCGCGGCACCGGAACCTCTTCGAGATAGAGATCGAAACGTGCACCGTCCGTACGCACGAGGCGCGCCGCGATCAGAGGCACGTCGAACGAGCGGGCCATGAAGGCCGGCAGAGGGGTGGACGGCGCCGGATATCCGAAGAAAGAAGCCGGGACGTTACCTGTCCGCTGGTCGGCGAGAACGAGGACGGGATTGCCCTTCTTCAGCCAGGCGATCAGCTTGCGCGGAGCGGTTTCCCCCTTGGGATAGACGCCCCCCGGAAACTGCTTGAGCCGCAATTCCCGCAGGAAATTCTCGGCATGGGGGTTCCTCAGCCTGCTGTAGATGAACGCCATCGGAAAACCGGTGACCTTGAAGGCAGGCGCGATCAGCTCCCAGTTCGCATAATGCATCGAGGCGACGACAACGCGCCCGCCGGCTTTCTCGATGATTTTCATCACATCGGGGCTCGCCAGACGGATGCGCGACGGATCGCGCTCGAAACGTTCGGTGAACAAGGCCTCGGCGGTCGTGCGGCCAAGATTGTCCCAGACCTCGCTTGTGATGGCCGTGCGTTCAGCTTCGCTCTTGTCGGGGAAGGCGACCTTCAGATGGCGCAGCGCGGCCTGCTGACGCTTGGTGTGGGGCGCGATCGCGCGCCAGACCCGGCCGCTGACCGCTGAAGCGCGGTCGAGGCCCAGGGGCTTCAGCAGGATCACCATGATCCAGAACAGCACATATTCTCCGGCGTGAAGCAGCCGGGAGCGCTTGTGTTCTACAGGTGCGGTTTTGTTCACGACGGCAGCGCAACTCCGCGCCGCATCACCTCGCGGCGTAGCGGAGGAATCGTGCTCAGGGCCCAGAGGCCGAGCGCGCGGCCGGCATCGAGCGGCAGAAGATCGGCCAGAAGCGAGCGGTTGAGGGCATCGACCGCGATCTGGCGCGGAACGGTATCGCCTCTGCGCTCGCGGTCGTAGGAGGCGAGCAGGTCCGGCGCTCCGGGATCGGCGGCCTCGTTCAACGCGCTCGCCGCGCGTTCGGCGATGGCGGCGGCGTCGCGGATGCCGAGATTGAGCCCCTGCGCCCCGATGGGGGGGAGGACATGGGCGGCCTCGCCGATGAGGGCGATGCGGTTCCTCGCAAAGCAGTCGGCATCGAGGCTGGACAGGCTGCGGCTGCCGCGCGGTTTGTCCGGCGTGATCGTGCCCAGAAGGCCTTGGGTAAGCATTTCGAGTTCGCGCCCCAGATCGGCCGTGTCAAGACGTTCGAGACGGGCGATCTCCTCCGGTGTATTGACGAAGACGATGCTGGACCGGTTTCCCGGCAGCGGCACGAACACGACCGGGCCGCCCCGCCGGTGAAATTCCGTCGAGATCGACTGATGCGGCCGCGTATGGGCGATGTTGAAGGTCAGCGCGGCCTGCGGATAGTCGTGAATTTTCGCTTCTATCCCGGCGGCGGCGCGAGACATCGAGTTGCGGCCGTCCGCACCGATGACGAGCCGCGCGGCGATGGTGCGTCCGTCGGCGCATTCGGCGTGCACCCGATCCTCGCCGGGCACGATCCGCGTCACCGGCTCGGATATGATGGTCAGAAGCGAAAGGGTCTGCAGCCTTTCATGAAGGGCGGCGGTCAGCGTCGTGTTCTCGATATTGTGGCCGAACGCGGTCAGGCCGACTTCGCCGCAGTCGAACAGGATTTCCGGCGCCCGGACGAGGCTTCCCGTGGCGTCGATGAGGCGCAATTTCTTCAGGGCGTCGGTTCTGGGCGCGAGCGCCGGCCAGATTCCTAGGCGTTCCAGAATGGCGAGCGAGCTGTGCATCAGCGCGGTCGTGCGCGTATCGGGCGGCGGGGGCGGGGCAGCCAGAATGGTCGGCACACCGGCACCGGCCAGAAGGGCTGCGGCAGTCAGGCCGGCCGGCCCGCCGCCGACCACCAGTGCTTGCGTCTGGCCAGATGTGTCCATAACCCCGTTCCGATCCTCGCTCTGCTGGCGGCATGGATGGGCATTATAGCCCCATCTTCGTCCGCGTCAGGCCGGAATAGTCCGCTCGGCCTGCGAAGCGCGGGCGGCGGCAATCGCCTCCTTGAGATCGCCGGCGTGGGTGATCATCGGCGGCCCAAGTCCGAGACTCAGAAGGACATGCCACACCTGCGGGCGGCAGTTTGCGGCAAAGATTTCGATATCGGCGGCGCGTGCCTTGGCGACGAATGTGTGCAGCGCGCTGGCCGCCGTGGAATCGGCGAGAGGCACCGCTGAAAAGTCGATGATGTACGCACGGGGATAGGTGCCCGCCGCCTCGAGCGCGTCGGACACGCGCGTGGCCGCGCCGAAGAACAGCGGCCCGTCGATGCGGTAGATCGCGATCTGGTCGTCGCCGATCTCGATGCCGGTGCCCTCGACCGTTCCATTCGCGGGCGTGACCCGCACCGCATTGGCCATACGGTGCATGAAGATGAAGACGGCAAGCACGACGCCGACCTGCAGCGCGACCGTCAGATCGTAGAACACGGTCAGCGCGAAGGTCAGCAGAACGACGACGCGGTCGCTCCAGGATGCGCGGACGAGCGAGATGAACTGGTTATGATCGCTCATCGTCCAGGCGACCACGGCGAGGACGGCACCGAGCGCTGCGAGCGGGATATAGCTCAGGACAGGCGCGGCAACCGCCATGAAGATCAGCAGGAACGCGGCGTGCAGAATGCCCGCGACGGGAGTGCGCGCTCCGGAGCGGATATTGGTTGCCGTGCGCGCCAGCGCGCCGGTCGCTGAAATGCCGCCGAACAGGACGGACGCGATATTGGCGATGCCCTGTGCGATCAGTTCGGTGTTGGAACGGTGGCGCCGCCCCGTCATGCCGTCGGCGATGACGGCCGACAGAAGACTTTCGATGCCCGCCAGCAGCATGATCGTAAAGGCGTCGGGAAGGACGGCGACGACCTTGTCCAGACTGAATTCCGGCAGGCTTGGCGAGGGCAGGGTGCGCGGCACGCCGCCGAACTGCGAGCCGATCGTCGCGACATTGCCGGAGCCGAACGCGGCCACGGCAAGCGAGGCAAGCCCGACCGCAATCAGGAAAGCCGGCCATGTCGGACGATATCTGCGCAGCACGATAATAAGACCGAGCGACGCGGCCGATACGCCGATGGTCAATACGTCCGCGCTCGGAAGCGCGGCCCACAGCGCCTGGATCTTGCCGAGGAACTCGGCCGGCAGACGATCGATCTGCAGGCCCAGAAGATCGCGGACCTGTGTCAGGAAAATCGACACCGCGATGCCCGCCGTGAAGCCGACGACGACGGGATAGGGGATGTATTTGATGTAGGTTCCGAGTCTGAGCAGCCCGATCAGGACGAGGGCGATCCCCGCCATCAAGGTCGCCAGCAGCAATCCGTCGAAGCCGTGCCGCTCTATGGTCGCGTAGACGACGACAATGAAGGCCGCGGTCGGACCGCCGACCTGGTAGCGGCTGCCGCCGAGCAGCGAGATGAGGAAACCGGCCACGATGGCCGTGTAGAGCCCGCGCTCGGGCGTCGTTCCCGACGCGATGGCGATGGCCATTGCCAGCGGCAAAGCGACAATCGCAACCGTGAGCCCGGCAAGGCTGTCATCGGCAAATTTGCGCCAGGAATAACCCTCGCGGAGCGCGGAGATCAGTTTGGGCGCGAAAACCTCGACCGGGGGATTGTTTCCTGTTGCCAGCATGCGGCTAAATAACCGGTCCGGCAGGAGTCTTTCAATCCAGCCGGGGGATAGTGCCCCGAAACTATTGGAGGAACGGATTTGGCGACCAAGGCAATTCGCGTCCATTCACATGGCGGGCCGGAGGTTCTGCGCTTCGAGGAGATTGAGCTTCCGCCGCCGGGTGCCGGCGAAGTGCGGGTGCGCGCGACCGCCATCGGCGTGAATTTCATCGACACCTATCATCGCACCGGCCTTTATCCGCAGCCTTTGCCCTTCACGCTCGGCAAGGAAGGCGCGGGTGTCGTCGAGGCCGTGGGAGAGGGCGTGACGCTCTTTGTGCCGGGCGACCGTGTGGCCTCGGCCAATCTGTCCGGGTCGTATGCGACGGAATTCAACGCGCCGGAATCGGTGCTGGTCAAAGTGCCGGACGGCATTTCGGACGAAACCGCAGCGGCCATGATGCTGAAGGGCATGACGGCGCGCTGCCTGCTGCGCAGAACTTTCTCCGTGGGCGCGGGACACACGATCCTGTTTCATGCCGCTTCGGGCGGCGTCGGCTCCATCGCGACGCAATGGGCAAATCATCTGGGCGCGACGGTCATCGGCACGGTCGGCAGCGAGGAGAAGGCGGAACGCGCGCGCCGCAACGGTGCGCACCACACGATCCTCTATCGCACCGAAGATTTCGTCGCCCGCGTCGCGGAGATCACCGGCGGCGGCAAATGCGATGTCGTCTACGATTCCGTCGGCGCCACGACATGGCGCGGCTCGCTCGATTGCCTGAAGCCGCTCGGTCTGCTCGTTCTGTTCGGGCAGTCGTCAGGACCCGTGAAGGATTTCGATCCCGCTCTTCTCGCGCAGAAAGGCTCGCTGTTCCTGACGCGGCCGATCCTGTTCACCTACATCGCCAGCCGCGAAACCCTGGATGAGACCGCGAACGATCTCTTCGATGTCGTGGCGAATGGCGCGGTGAAGATCGAAATCGGTGCGCGCTATGCGCTCGGCGATGCGGCCGAGGCGCACCGCGATCTGGAAGGGCGCAAGACCGTCGGCTCGACGGTGCTTATTCCCTGACCGTGCCGTACAGATCGTGTTCGTCGGCATCCTCGATCTCGACGCGCACGATGCTGCCGATCTCGATCGGTGTCTGAGCACGTATATGCACCGTGCCGTCGATTTCCGGGGCATCGGCCTTGGTGCGGCCTTCCGCGCCGCCTTCGTCGTCGGCATCGTCCACGATGACGTCGAGCGTCCGGCCGATCTTCGCGGCCAGCTTGCGTTCTGAAATCGCAGCCTGGCGCTCCATGAAGCGCGCCTGACGTTCGCGCTTGACCTCATCCGGCACGGGCAAAGCGATGTCGTTCGCCGGTGCGCCGGACACCGGCTCATAGGTAAAGCAGCCGACGCGATCGAGCTGCGCCTCGTCCAGCCAGTCGAGCAGGATCTCGAAATCCTCTTCCGTCTCGCCGGGGAAGCCGACGATGAAAGTCGAACGGATGGCGATGTCGGGACAGATGTCCCGCCAGTGCTGAAGGCGCGCCAATGTCTTTTCCTGATGCGCGGGCCGCTTCATGGCGCGCAGGACGTTCGGGCTCGCATGCTGCAGCGGTATGTCGAGATAGGGCAGGATCTTGCCTTCCGCCATCAGCGGAATGGCCTCGTCGACATGCGGGTAGGGATAGACGTAATGCAGGCGCGTCCATACGCCGAGCGAGCCGAGTTCGCGGCTGAGATCGAGGAATTTCGTGCGGACCTCGCGGTCCTTCCACATGCTCGCCGCATAGCGGACATCGACGCCATAGGCACTCGTATCCTGCGAGATGACGAGGAGTTCCTTGACGCCGGCTTTCACCAGCCGCTCCGCCTCGCGCAGAACATCGCCGGCCGGCCGCGAAACGAGATCGCCGCGAAGATGCGGGATGATGCAGAACGAACAGCGGTTGTTGCAGCCTTCCGAAATCTTCAGATAGGCGTAATGACGCGGCGTGAGCTTGAGCCCCTGCGGAGGGACGAGATCGAAGCGGGGGTCGTGCTTCGGCGGCACTGCCTTGTGAATGGCCGCGACGACGGATTCGTATTTCTGCGGGCCGGTGATGGCCAGAACGTCGGGGAACTGCTCGCTGATGAGTTCCGGCTCGGCGCCCATACAGCCGGTCACGACGACCTTGCCGTTCTCCGCCATCGCCTCGCCGATGGCCTCCAGGCTTTCGGCCTTGGCGGAATCGAGGAAGCCGCAGGTGTTGACGATCACGACATCGGCGCCGGCATAATCCTTCGACAGTTCGTAGCCTTCGGCCCGAAGCTGAGTGATGATGCGCTCGCTGTCGACCAGAGCCTTGGGACAGCCAAGGCTCACGAGTCCGACGCGTGGGGCGGGCCTGTCGTCCATCGAGAAAATCGTCCGTAAAAAGCGGACGCGGCCCTTTTGGGCCGCGGATGGGAGCCTATACACGCAAGAACCGGCCAAGGAAAAGGCCCGCTTTGCAATGGCGGGCCTTCCTTTAGTGACATGAACGCAGATTGGCTCAGGCTGCCTGCCGGTTCACGGTGTTGAGGGCGATCTCGTTGAGAAGCTGGTCGGCGGCCTTCTCTTCCTCGAGGTTCTGGTCGAGCAGCTTTGCCGCGTCGGACAGACCGAGCTGCTTGGCCCAGGCGATGAGCGTGCCGTAGCGCGAGATTTCGTAATGTTCGACAGCCTGTCCGCCCGCGAGAAGGGCGGCGTCGAGCACTTCCGCGTCCTCGATCTCGTCGATGGCTTCCTTGCCTTCCTCGATGAGACCTTCCATCGCCGCGCAAGGCTTGCCCTGGGCTTTCTTGCCCACGATCCCGAACACCTGTTCGAGGCGCTGGACCTGGCCTTCGGTTTCCTTGAGATGGTTTTCGAACGCCTTTTTCAGTTCGGGCGTTTCGCTGTTCTTCGCCATTTTCGGAAGCGCTTTCAGAAGCTGCTTCTCGGCGTGATACATGTCCTTGAGCAGGTGAACGAAAAGATCGTCCATCGATTTGACGGCGGCCATGGTGCTGACTCCGGCGTGGTTGAGGTGCCGGAAGAACGTCCGCTGATCATGCGGGTTCCGTCTCTGACGAGAGAATTGCGAATGGCGGCTTAAGTCAGCCGCCGGTCACCGACATATGACGGCCGACGGCCGGTTTCTGCGCACGGTCGATGACGAAATCGTGCCCCTTGGGCTTGCGCGCAATGGCCGCCTCGATGGCCGCATGAAGCGGGCCATCGTCCGCCGAGGCGCGCAGAGGCGCGCGCAGATCGGCGGCGTCTTCCTGGCCGAGGCACATATAGAGCGTGCCCGTACACGTCACACGGACGCGGTTGCAGCTCTCGCAGAAATTATGCGTCATCGGCGTGATGAAGCCGAGGCGTCCACCTGTCTCCGCGACGCGTACATATCGCGCGGGACCGCCTGTGCGGTCGGGCAGGTCGGACAGCGTGAAATGGCGTTCCAGCCGCGCGCGGACGAGCGAGAGCGGCAGATATTGGTCCGTGCGGTCCTCGTCGATATCGCCGAGAGGCATGGTCTCGATCAGCGTCATGTCCATGCCGTGGCCGTGGGCCCAGCCGATCATGGATTCCAGTTCGTCCTCATTGGTCTCTTTCAGCGCGACCGTGTTGACCTTGACCTTGAGACCCGCGGCCTGTGCCGCCGCGATACCGTCGAGCACCTGATTGAGGTTGCCTCGGCGCGTGATCTTTCTGAAGAGGGCCGGATCGAGCGTATCGACCGAGACATTGATGCGGCGCACCCCGGCATCCGCAAGTTCGCGGGCATGGCGCGCGAGCTGGGTTCCATTGGTCGTCAGCGTCAGCTCGTCGAGTGCGCCGCTGTCGAGATGGCGCGAGAGGGCGCGGATGAGGGTCATCAGATCGCGCCGCACCAGCGGCTCGCCGCCCGTCAGGCGCAGTTTGCGCACGCCGCGCTGGATGAAGGCCGAACACAGCCGGTCGAGCTCTTCCAGCGTCAGAAGGCTCTTCTTGGGCAGGAAGGTCATGTCCTCGGACATGCAATAGACGCAGCGCAGATCGCAGCGATCCGTCACCGAAACGCGCAGATAGGTGATCGCGCGCTGGAACGGATCGATCAGCGGGGCCTTCTGAGGAGAGTCGGGCAGCACGATGCTCATTGGAATAGATTTAAGCCTTGCCGCAAACGGGTTCAATGCCAAGGCATTTTAGCAGAGCCTTCCAGCATCCGCCTAATGAGCGCCGAGGCGGCCCTGTCGCGCCTTGATCCTGCGTTTCAGGGCGAGTTTTGCGCGTTCCGCCCAGACGGGAGCATGCCCGGCACCGTTATGGGCGGCGAGGCCGATCGTCATGGGCGTGACCATGTCGCACAGATCCATCTTGTAAGGCTCGTCGCCCACCGCGAAATCCAGAGCCCTGTGGCCTTCGGAGATGGCATCCTCGATCACGCGGTTCAAAAGCAGCCGGCCGGGCGAATGGCGTGCCGTCGGGCCGGGCTCATAAGCCATCTGATAGAGAATCGGATAGCTGCCGTTCTCGATCCGGTAGGCGAGGGCGATCGGGACATCATTCTGCGTCATGGCGTAGATTCGCGCGCGCTCCGGATGTTCGGCCGCGAAACGGACGAGAAACTCGCGATTGCGACCGCTGGCGAGATTGTTGCGTCCGCCGGACGCGTGCACCTGGTCAGATTTCAGGCGCAGCAGAAGCTCCGCATGTTTCCGCACGGCCTGCGCACCCGAAATGCGATGGATATCGATGGGGCCTTCCTGCGCCAGCCAGCGCTCCTTTTTCCGCAAGGTCTTGCGCGTGGCTGGCGAATGCAGGCTTTCGTAAAAGCTCTCCCAATCGCTTCCAAGCGTCAACGCATAGGCGGAAGTGGGCTCGACGGTCGCGTTCCAGTGCGCGAAAGGATTGCTCTCGCCGCCGACGAAACCCGGCTGGCGCCGCAGCACGCTTGCCGAAACCCCGCCCAGCACCCCGCGGACATCGCTCCAGATGCGCTCGACAGCTTCCGGGGTCAGCGCACGACGCAGATCGTCCGCGATCAACGGCATGTTGTAATTGTTGAGGGCCTGACCGAACCAGGTCAGGGCGCCCATCCGCAGCCGCAGAGCGGCAATGAATTGCAGTTCTCCGGCGGCGCTGCGGCCGCAGACGAAAACGGCGCCATCGCCGCCCTGAACCTCGTGAAAGAGCCGGACCCAGTCATAGCTCTGGAATGGCGTGCCGAATCCGCGGGTTTCGAGCGCGCGCCATTCGCTTTCCAGCGGCTCCGGCGTGTGCACGACGGTCCAATCCGTAGGCAGGTCCGGCGACATACGAGATTCAAATTCCCTGTTCCGGGACAAGCCTAGACAGGGATGTTTAAGAATTTGGGTGCTGGCGGGCACCGGTCTGGCCGTGCACTAAGTGCTTCTATAAAATTCTTTTAACCCAATAAGTTAGATCGCCCCCACCGCATATCCACCATTCTCGTCCGGCAGCGTTCCGGTTTCGGCCCAATCGAGCATCTCGATCGTGTGTAAGATCGGAATGCCGGTGCCCTGCGCGATCTGGGTTATGCAGCCGATATTGCCGGCGGCGATAAAATCCGGGCGGGTCTTCTCGATATTCGCGACCTTGCGGTCCAGCAGGCGGCGCGACAGGTCCGGCTGGAGCATATTGTAGGTACCCGCCGAGCCGCAGCAGATATGGCCTTCGGGAATATCCCTGACCTCGAAGCCGGCGCGCTTCAGCAGGTCTTTGGGCGCATTTTTCACCTGCTGGCCGTGCTGCAGCGAGCAGGCTGAATGATAGGCGACGATCTTGCCGTTGGCGGGGGCCGGCGGGACGGGAAGGTCGATCAGGAATTCGCTGATGTCGCGCGCCGCCGCCGACACCCGCGCGGCCTTTTCAGCATAGGCCGGGTCTTCGCGCAGCATGAAGCCGTAATCCTTGATCGTCGTGCCGCAGCCGGACGCGGTGACGAGGATCGCATCGAGCCCTTCGCCATCCATCTCCGCGATCCAGGCATCCACATTGCGCCGCGCGGCGGCGAGCGATTCATGTTCGCGGCCCATATGATGGACGAGGGCGCCGCAGCAGGTTTCGCCCTTCGCCAGCACGACCTCGACGCCGTGGCGCGTGAGATAGCGGATCGCCGCGTCGTTCGTGGCCGGCCGCAGGACGGGCTGCGCGCACCCGGTCAGAAGCGCGACGCGCGCCCGTTTCGGCGCGGCTGTACTGATGACCTGCGGGTCTTCGTAGTGTGAACGGGCGGGAATCGATCTCGGCGCCAGCGCAAGCATGGACCTCAGTTCGGCGCTGCCGGGAACAAGGGCGAGCAGCGGCGCCAGCGGCCGCGCCAACGATGCCAGTGTAAGGGCGCCCCGGAACCTCTTGCGATGCGGCAGAACCGCGGCGAGCAGATTGCGGAGCAACCTTTCGCGCAACGGGCGCTTATAGGTCCGCGCGATATGCACGCGCGCATGATCGACAAGGTGCATGTAATGCACGCCGGACGGGCATGTCGTCATGCAGGACAGGCACGAAAGACAGCGGTCGATATGCGTCACCACATCCTTGGTCGCCGCCCGGTCGTTTTCGAGCATGTCCTTGATGAGGTAGATCCGGCCGCGTGGGCTGTCGAGTTCGTCGCCCAGCAGAAGATAGGTCGGACAGGTCGCCGTGCAGAAACCGCAATGCACGCAGCTGCGGATGATCTTCTCCGCGACCTTGATGTCGGGGTCGGCCAGTTGCGCAAGCGAGAAATTCGTCTGCACGTCAGATGCCCTCATACATGATCGACGGATTGAGAATCCGTTTCGGATCGACGCTGCGTTTGATGCGTTCCGTCAGTGCGCGAAGCGCCGGGTCGAGCGGTTGAAAGACGTGGGTCGCGCGCCGCAATTCGTCGGAGCCGCGCATGAGAGTCGCATGGCCACCGAGCGTGGCCAGAGCCGCGCGGATGGTGGCAGCACCGGCATCGGCGTGCTCGGAGACGGCAAGCCAGACCAGCCCGCCCGACCAGTCGTAAAAATGCGCCGCAATGCCGATATCAGCAACGGCCGAGACGAATCTCGACCCGTCGGTTGGCCTAACGGAGATGCGCCAGATCGCATGTTCGAACGGCTCCGCGACAGGTCCGGCATCGCGTATGTATGACCAGCGCGCCGCGGACTCATCTCCCGCAAGCACGTGCGCCGGGGCTTTTGCCGCAAAGAGGCCGCGGACAAGCTCCAGCCGCTCCTCGACCGATGGCACGAAGCCTTCGAGCCGCAACAAAGTCTGCGGCGGTGCATCGCCGCGGCCGGGCAGGTGCGCCGCGCCGGATATTTCGTAGGGCGAGCCCATGGCCTGAGTCAGAGCCGCAACCGCATCCGCATCGTTCAGCCCTTCGAGAACGAGGGTTGCGGAATGTTCTGGGCGAGGCAGAACCTTGAACGTGATCTCGCTGAGAATTCCGAGCGAGCCGTAGGCACCGCAGGAAAGCTTCACGAGATCGAGCCCGGTGACGTTCTTCATCACGCGGCCGCCGGATTTGATGACCTCGCCAGACCCGTTGACGAAACGCACGCCGATAATGCTGTCGCGCGCGGCGCCGGCCTGGATGCGGCGGGGACCGGATATGTTGCAGGCGGCCACGGCCCCGAAGGTCGGTTCGCCCGTTGTGCCGTACAACAGGCGATGATCGGCCGGCTCGAACGGCAGCATCTGCTTCTTCTCGGCGAGAATCTGTTTGATGAGCGCGACCGGCGTTCCGGCGCGCACGGACATGACCATCTCGGCCGGCTCGTACAGAACCACGCCGGAATGTGCCGACAGCGAAAGCGTCGTGTGCGCTTCGACCGGGCGTCCCAGACCGCGTCGTGTGCCGTTGCCGCGGACGCGGACGGGAGCGCCGGAGCGCACGATCTCCGCGATTTCCTGCTCGGATGTCGGCACGAGATCAGTCATTGGCTACGGCCTCGCGCGGCAGATCGAGCGGAAAGACTTTTGCCGGATTGAGAAGCCAGCCGGGATCGAACGCGGCGCGGATGCGCATCTGCTGATCGAGATCGGTGTCGGAGAACTGGTGGCGCATCAGCTCACGCTTTTCGATGCCGACGCCATGTTCGCCCGTCAGGCAGCCGCCGACTTCGACGCAGAGCTTCAGAATGTCGTTGCCGGCTTCCTCGGCTTTGCGCTGCTCGTCCGGATCGTTGATGTTGTACATGATCAGCGGGTGCATGTTGCCGTCGCCGGCGTGGAATACGTTGGCTGCACGCAGGCCGTAATGCCTGACGATTTCCTCAGTGCGGCGCAGAACATAAGAGAGCTGCCCCGTCGGGACGGTTCCGTCCATGCAGATATAATCCGCGATGCGGCCCGTCGCGCCGAAGGCCGATTTGCGGCCTTTCCAGATCAGCGCAGCCTCCATCGCCGACTGCGATTCCCGCACGACGCGCACATCATAACGGCGCGCGATCTCGACGATGCGCGCAAGCTGCGCCTCGATCTCGTTCGGTGTGCCTTCGACCTCGACGATCAGAAGCGCCCCGACATCGAGCGGATAGCCGGCCTTGGCATAGGCCTCCGAAATCTCGATGGCGAGCTTGTCCATGAACTCGATCGCAACCGGAATGATCCCGGATTCGATGATTGCGGCAACGCACGCGCCCGCGCTTTCGCTGTCGTCGAATCCGAACATCACGGGCTGAACGGCCGGGGCGGCCGGCAATATGCGTACAACGGCTTCCGTCACGACGCCGAGCTGTCCTTCGGAGCCTGTGATGAGGCCGAGAATGTCCAGACCGCCGCTGTCGAGCGCGGGGCCGCCGATATCCACGACGGTGCCGTCGATCAGCACCATCTTCACGCCGAGAAGATTGTTCGTGGTGACGCCGTATTTGAGACAATGCGCGCCGCCCGAATTCATGCCGATATTGCCGGCAATCGTGCAGGCGAGCTGGGAGGAGGGGTCCGGCGCATAGAAAAACCCGTCCGCCGAGACGGCGTTTGTAATGGCGAGATTGGTGATGCCGGCTTCGACGCGCATATAGCGGTTGGAATAATCCACCTCCAGCACGCGGCTCATCCTGGAGACGCCGATGACGATGGCGTCCTCCTGCGGGATTGCCCCGCCGGAAAGCGATGTCCCCGCGCCGCGGGGCACCACCTTCACTCCCGCCGAATGGCAATAGGCCATGACGGCGCTGACCTCTTCGGTCGTTCGCGGGAGAACGACGGCCAGCGGCAGGCGGCGATAGGCCGTCAGCCCGTCGGTCTCATAGGCCCGCATTTCGTATTCGGACGTGATGAGGCTTTGCGGCTCGACCAGAGCGGCCAGCGCGTCGATGATATCCTGCCGCCGGGCCAGAATGGCCGGGTCCGGAGCAGGAAAGGCGATAGCGCTCATCGTCGTCTCTCGTTCATTGCCGGGGCCGAAGCCCATGATCGCACTTTACGATAACTCCAAGGAAGCGGATGTTCAGCCTTGCGTGAAGGGTCTGCCAGCAATTTATCGTTGCGATCTGCCTCCTGACGGGTTCGAGGGATCGAATTCTCCGCTCAAAGCCGCCCGCGCCACCCGGAAACAAAAAAGGGGAGCCCGTTTCGGGGCCCCCTTTTCGTACGATTTGAGCCGCTGGATCAGGCAGCAGCCTTGCGGTTCAGCGCGAGGCGGTCGTCGACCAGAGCGACGATTTCGTCGACATCGGGGTTCGACATGCCCACCTGGCGGGCGGCCGTCTGTACGAGGCGGTCGACGCGCTCGATATTGGGAGCGCCGGCGAACAGCGCGCGCGCGGCCGAGGACGGCTTGGCGAGCGACTTTGCCGCGTTCGCATATTTCTCGAACGGAACCATATCCGCCGGATCGGCGCCGAGCGCGATGCAGACATCGCAGACCCATTTGTAGATCTGCTCGGACTTCGCGATATCCGAATGCACGGCCTCCTGGATGGAGCGGGCCGCGTCGGGCTGCACGCAGCGGTAATTACCCGTCAGCAGCATGGCCCATTTCGCCAGCGGCACGAACACCGAATCATGCACCTTGAGCTTGACCGGCAATTCGATCTGCTCGCCGTTCACCTCGAAACGTACTGCCTCGATTCCGGCCTGCATGTCGCGGAGCATCGCCGTCACCTCGTCGGAGGGCAGGCGGGCCACCTTGAAGTTGGTGGGAAGCGTCACCTGCAGCACATTGGGCTTCTCTTCCGGCGGGCGGAAGGCCTGCGGATCGGGGCTGCACAGGGTTACATTGGCCGGGTCGAAATCGGCCCACACGCTCGCATCTGTGAAGCAATGCGCGAGATCTGCCGAGGCAAGGCGCGGCAGGCGGCGCAGATAGGGCAGCGGCGGCATGTTCATGATCGACATCGCCGGCACCTTCGCCTTGGCGACGGCCGCCAGAAGCTCACGCACGCCCGGCGCGCGGTATTGCGGCTCCTGCATGGCGAGGCCGACGAGATCGTAATCCGCGGGGTTCACCTCGGCGGGCGTCGCCGCACTGATCTTGCCGGGCAGCTTGCGCGAGTCGACTTCGATCAGGCCTTCGCGGCCACGGACCGGGAAGCGCACGCGCGTGCCTTCGGCATTGATGATCTCGGCCTCGGCCGGCAGGCATACGAGGCGCACATTGTGGCCGGCCATGGCCAGCTTGGTGGCCAGAAGCGATCCGTAGGACGCGCCGAGGATCAGGACATTGTACTTCTTTGACATAACAGCTCCGCTAAATGCCGGCACAGGCCGACGGCATGGTTCGAGACTAAGGAGCAATCCGGCGAGCTGAACCGGCCTCGGCGTCATATGATCTATTCGGCGCTGGAATGGGCGCGCACGAAAAAGGCCGCCCCGTGGGAACGGGGCGGCCAAGGTGAGAGGGGGCAAGAGATAAGCCCACGGCGTCCTTTCATCACCGCTCGTGCGGCGGGGGAAGATGCCTTCAGGGAATAGGTCTTATCTGCCTGCAGGCATGAGACGAGGCTTGCTCTTGCCGGATTCGCCCCAGTGTGATCACTGGCCCGCGGACGGATGGCCGAGTGGTTTAAGGCAGCGGTCTTGAAAACCGCCGTGGGGGCAACTCCACCGTGGGTTCGAATCCCACTCCGTCCGCCATTTCGATGGTTTCCAGCACACCGCTCGCGTTCTGGATGGTTTCCTTGCAGCATAAACACTGAGCGGGCCAGGGAAGCTGGTCAGATGTCTGGTTTGGATTGGGACGTTCTGCTTGTGCAGTTTGTCGCGCTGGGGCTTGGTGCTCTGATCAAGGGGGCGACGGGCAGGGGCTTCCCGTGGTTTCCATGCCGCTTCTGGCAATATTCCTCGGCGTTCCGCATGCGATCGCCATTCTGATCATTCCTATCGTCGCGACCAATTTCTGGCAGGTCTGGCAGTTTCGGCACGAGGTGCGCGAGGCGAGATTCCTCCCCAGCATGCTGCTGGTGGGCGTGGCGGGAATTGTCGTCGGCACCATGGCGCTGAAGCATTTCGCGGTAGGGTGGAGTTCGCTCTGCCTCGGTCTGATCCTCACGAGTTATATCGGGCTGCGCGTCGGCAAACCCTCTTTCGCCACCTCTGCGCACATCGCGCAACGGCTTGCGCTGCCGATTGGGCTTGCCGATTGGGGTGCCTTTCATCCATTCGATGAATTTGCCGCGCGCGCGATTGATCTTCGCGATATCGGCGATGTTCATGGTTTTCGCGCTCGCTCAACTGCTCTCGATGATCTTCGCCCGGATGTATGAGTGGAGTTTCGTCATCGAGGGTTTGATCGCGCTCGTGCCGGTGTTTCTCTTCATGCCGCTCGGAAACCGGCTTGGGCGTCAGTTAGGGCCCAAGGGTTTCGACATGATCTTTCTCGCCGCGCTTGCGATGAGCGCGCTGGCGCTGGCCTATTCGGGATGGACCGCCGTAAGTCAGGGCTAAGGAAGTGATCGACTGGTTGTCCGCAACGGCGACTTCGTCGTGATGGCAGTTGAGCCGTTTGCCCGCCGCTCTATCTCTAGGGATTCAGGGGAGATCGGAGACAACGCAAAAATGACAAAGCGATTCAAGATCGGCGATCATGTGAGCTGGAATTCGGAAGCCGGCCGCGTATCGGGCACCATCATCGCCGTCCATACGAAGGATTTCGATTACAAGGGCCATACGCACCGCGCGACGCAGGACGATCCGCAATACGAGATCAAGAGCGACAAGACCGACCATGTCGCCGCGCACAAGGGCAGCGCCCTCAACCATTTGGGATAAAGACAGAGCGTGACGCGGCCCTTTTTTACCATCGGCCATTCGAACAGGAGCATCGGGGAGTTCACCGATCTGCTGCGCGAAGCCGAGGTGGAACTCGTCATCGATATCCGGAAAATGCCGTTGTCGAGAGCCAATCCGCAATTCAACGAGAACGCGCTGCCCGGCGCGCTGCAGGCTTTCCAGATCGGATACGAACATAATGCCGCGCTCGGGGGCCTGCGCGGCAAGGCGCAGACATTACCTGCCGAAATCAACGGTTTCTGGACCAATAAGAGCTTCCATAATTACGCGGATTATGCGCTTTCGGACCAGTTCCACGCGGGGCTGGAGCGCCTGCTGGAGGCGGGGCGCAAGCGGCGCTCGGCGATCATGTGCGCGGAGGCGGTGTGGTGGCGATGCCATCGCCGCATCGTCGCCGATTATCTCATCGCGAGCGGCGAGAGCGTCTTCCACATCATGAGGCCGGGCCATATCGAGCCCGCCCATCTGACGCCGGGCGCCGTTGTCCAGACGGACGGGAAAATCGTCTATCCCGCTTCGCACGAAGCCGGAACGTGAGACGTCTCGGTACTAACCGGATTTGCCGATCGCGGTTCGCTTTTCGAGAAAAAGCTGCGCCAGATCGCCGAACCGGCTGACCAGGGAGTTGTGTTCCGGCCGTGAAATGATCTTCACGTCCGCGGCAGGGGCGTTTTTAAGCGGGCGATACACGACGCCCTTCCGGGTCAATGTCTGTACGGCTTCCGGAACGAGCGCGACGCCGAGGCCGGCGGCGACAAGACTGACCATGGAATAGGATTCGACGACCTCCTGGGCGATACGCGGCACGAAACCCGCCTCGATGCAGCAATCGCGGAGGTAGCGCGCATAATTGGAATCGTGCAGACGCAGGAATACGTGCGGGTCGTCGGCAAGATCGCTCAGCCGGAGGCTTTTCTTCGCTGCCAGCCGATGGTGTTCCGGCAAGGCGGCGACGACTTTTTCATGCCACAGAACCCTCGATTCCAGATCGGGTGTCGGAGCGGGGTGGCGGATGACGGCGAGATCGACGCGCTGGCTTTGCAGCGCCAGCAATTGTTCCTGCGGCGCAAGTTCGTGCAGACGGATCACGACGCCGGGCTCGTTCGCCCGGTAGAAGGCGATCAGGCCCGCCAGCCGGTCGAGCAATACGGAGCCGGTCGTCGCCATCCTCAGCATGCCGACGCTGCCATGGCCGATGGCGCGGATTTCCTGCGCCGCATCCTCGATCTGGGCGAGGATCGTGCGCGCCCGCTCGAGAAGCGCGGCACCCGCCGCCGTCAGTTCGACCCGCCGGCTCGTGCGCAGGAACAGCGCCGTCTGCAATTCCGCTTCGAGGGCCTGAATCTGCTGGCTCAGCGGCGGCTGCGACATGCCGAGCCGCTTCGCCGCAATGGTGAAGCTCAGTTCCTCGGCAAGCACGACGAAGTAACGAAGCTGATTGATATGCATCGAGTAGTCTATACGCGAATTATATCAATCGATCCAGACAATATATTTGACATATCGATCAACGAGTTGCCCAATCCGGTCATTCTGCAAGGAAAGAAATATATCTCATGGCTGGCCGCGCTTCTCACGGCGATAACAGGGCTTCTTCGAGCGGCCAATTGGCAATGGCGCGGCTCGACGAACTCGCCCGCTTTTCATCCGAAACGGGACGCCTGACCCGGCTCTATCTGACGCCGGAGCACAAGGCAGCGGCGCTGTGCATCGAGGGCTGGATGCGCGAGGCCGGCATGCAGGCGCATGTCGATGCGGTCGGAAATGTCGTCGGCCGCTATGCCGGGAAAACGCCCGATGCGCGTACGCTCATTCTCGGATCGCATATCGATACGGTGCGCGATGCCGGCAAATATGACGGCGCGCTCGGCGTGATCTCGGCCATACAGGCGGTCGGGGAATTGAACACGGCCGGCGAGCGGCTGGATGTCGCCATCGAAGTGGTTGCCTTCGGCGATGAGGAGGGCGTGCGCTTTCCCGTAACGCTCAACGGCTCGCGCGCGCTGGCCAGCAGCTTCGATCCGGCAAGCCTCGACGTGCGGGACAATGACGGCATCAGCCTCGCCGACGCATTGCGCGCATTCGGCGGCGATCCGGCGACTATCGCTTCCTTGCGGCGGGACCCGTCGCGGATTTCCGGTTATGTCGAGCTTCACATCGAGCAGGGGCCTGTCCTCGAAAGCGAGGATCTGCCGGTAGGTGTCGTTACCGCGATCAGCGGTGCGAGCCGCTTTTCCATCGTGGTCTCGGGCGTGGCCGGACATGCGGGCACGGTGCCGATGAATCTGCGCCGCGATGCAGTGGCCGCGGCTGCGGAGGTTACGCTTGCCGTCGAGGCCGTCGCGTCTTCAGCCGACGATCTGGTGGCGACGGTCGGCTACGTTGCCGTCAAGCCCGGCGCCGTGAATGTCATTGCATCCGAAACCACTCTCTCGCTCGATATCCGCAGCCCGCGCGATGCCGTTCGGCTGGCGGCGATCGAGGAACTGCAATCGCGCATTGCTGCGATTTCCGTGCGCCGCAAGGTCGAAATCCGGATGTCGTGCACCTACGATGCGCCGGCGGTCACTTGCGACGCAAAACTCATCGAGCGGTTGTCGCGCGCCGTAGAGCGGCATGACATCCGGCCGCGTCTCCTGCCGAGCGGGGCAGGGCATGACGGGCTGGTGATGGCGGCATTGGCCCCGGTCGGAATGTTGTTTGTTCGCTGCCGGGGTGGCATCAGTCATAATCCTGCCGAATCCATTACCCCTGCCGATGCCGGTACGGGTATCTCCGTGCTTGTCGAGTTTCTTCGCGGCTATGCCTCCGGCTCAGCCGCATCATCCTGATGGTGTAACATGTCCTCCGATTTTAACCGTATCAGTGCCTTTGTAGAGAGCGAGCGCGAGCGTCAGATCGCCTTTCTCGCCGAAATGGTCCGCGTCCCCTCCGACAATCCGCCGGGCGATTGCCGGCCTCATGCGGAACGCGCTGCCGAACTGATCGAGGCGCTGGGTTTCGAGGTCGAGCGTCATGCGGTTCCGGAAGCGTTTGTCCGCGCCAACGGCATGGTGTCCGCGACCAACCTCATCGTGCGCCATCGTTTCGGCGACGGGCCGGTCGTGGCGCTCAATGCCCATGGCGATGTCGTGCCGCCCGGCGAGGGCTGGACGTTCGATCCATACGGCGCGGAAATCGCCGATGGCTGGATGTATGGGCGCGGTGCGGCCGTTTCAAAATCCGATTTCGCGACCTATGTCTTTGCGCTTCTCGCGCTGAAGGAGATTGCCGCGCCGTTGAAGGGAACGGTCGAACTGCATCTGACCTATGACGAGGAAATCGGCGGCGCGGTCGGTCCCGGTTGGCTTTTGTCCGAAGGCATCACGAAGCCCGATTACGTCATTTCGGCCGGCTTCTCGTATGGCGTGGTCAACGCGCACAACGGCTGCCTGCATCTCGAAGTCGAAGTCACCGGCCGTTCGGCCCATGCCGCAAAGCCCTATACGGGTGTCGATGCCCTTGAAGGGGCGACGCATATCCTCAGCGCGCTCTATGCCTGGAGAGGCGCGCTCGCCACCCGGACGTCGGCCATCCCCGGCATCGGCAGCCCGCAGATGACGGTCGGCCTCATTCGCGGCGGCATCAATACCAATGTCGTGCCTGACCGCATTACCTTCAGGCTCGATCGCCGCATGATCCCCGAGGAGAAGCCGGAAGCGGTCGAGAGCGAATTGAGATCGGTGATCGCCGAAGCCGCGAAGGCTTTTCCCGAAGCCCATGTCGATGTGCGCCGCATACTTCTGGCCCAGCCGCTGACGCCGACACCGGATTCCGAGAGACTGAGCGCGATCATGTGCCGGCATGCAAGCGAGGTCATGGGGGTGCCGGTCGAGGCCGGAGGCGTGCCTCTTTATACCGATGCCCGTCTTTACGCGTCGGCCGGAATCCCGACCGTTCTTTACGGTGCCGGCCCGCGTTCCATCGAGGAAGCCAACGCCCATCGTGCCGATGAGCGGCTGCCGCTCGCCGAACTGCCGAAGGCAACGGAGGTCATCGCCCGCACGCTTTGCGAATTGCTGTCTTAGGGTCGGGTAGATCGATATCGATATCGAATAGATCGACACCTCCAATATATTTGACAGATTGAAGGATCGAGTGAAGGCTTTGCGTCAGACGGGAACGGAAAGTTCCCGCCGGACATCGACAGATGTCCGGACAAAATAAAACGGGAGGAACAGAAATGAATCGCAGAACCATTCTCGGGCTTGTCTGCGCCGTTGCGGCTTTTGGCGCGCTGCCTTCGGCCGCCTCGGCGGATGCTCTGGAGGACATCACGAAGGCTGGTGTCCTCCGCGTTGCCGTTCCGCAGGATTTTCCGCCCTTCGGGTCGGTCGGCGCCGATCTGCAGCCTCTCGGCTATGATATCGACACCGCCCGGCTGATTGCCGAAAAGCTCGGCGTAAAGGTCGAGCTGATACCGGTCACGAGCACCAACCGCATTCCGTATCTGCAGACCAACAAGGCCGATCTCGTCATATCGAGCCTGGGACGCAACGCCGAGCGCGAAAAGGTGATCGATTTCACCGATCCCTATGCGCCGTTCTACAATGGCGTGTTCGGCCCCGCCGATATCAAGGTGGAGAAGGCTGAGGATCTCGTCGGCAAGACCGTCGGCGTCACGCGCGGCGCGGTCGAGGATCTTGAACTCACCAAGATCATTCCCGATGGCGTCAGCGTCAAACGATACGAGGACAACAACGGCACCATCTCGGCCTTCCTGTCCGGGCAGGTCGAACTGATTGCGACCGGAAACGTCGTCGCGGCGGCAATCGTCGCCAACAATCCCAAGGTCAAGCCGGAATCGAAATTCCTGATCACCAATTCGCCCTGCGCCATCGGCCTGCGCAAGGACGAGCCGGCATTGCTCGCCAAGGTCAATGAAATCATTGCGGAGGCGCGCAAGGACGGCTCGCTCAACAAGATTTCGGAGAAATGGCTCGGCATGCCGCTGCCGCAGGAATTCTGACCGGACCCCGATCCCGGGGAGGCCGAGCGGATGACGCGAGGTCTCCCCGTATCGCGCATGAGGGGTAGGGCATGGGCTACATCTTCGACTTCAGCTCTTTGCTGGATTATACGCCGGTTCTGCTGCACGGCATCCGGATCACGATCCAGCTCATTTTCGTCGGCGCTATCGTCGGTGTCCTTGTCGGCATCGTATGTGCCTGGATACGTACGCAAGGGCCGACTTGGCTGCGGCCGCCGGTATCGATCTATATCGAGCTGATCCGCAATACGCCCTTTCTGGTCCAGCTCTTCTTCATCTTTTTCGGCCTGCCATCGGCCGGCATCAAGCTGACCGAGCTTCAGGGCGCGGCTCTGGCCATGATCATCAATCTCGGCGCCTACAGCGCGGAGATCATCCGCGCGGGCATTGAGGTGACGCCCCGTGGCCAGACCGAGGCCGGGATGAGCCTGAGCATGTCGCGGATCCAGATCTTCCGCCATATTGTCCTTATTCCTGCCCTGCAGCGCATCTGGCCCGCGCTGTCCTCACAGATCGTGATCGTCATGCTCGGCTCGGCTGTCGTTTCCCAGATAGCCGCGGAAGACCTGACCTATGCCGCGAACTACATCCAGTCGCGCAACTTCCGTGCCTTTGAAGTCTATTTTGTCGTGACGGCGATCTATCTCGTCCTGTCCATTCTTCTGCGCCAGGTGTTGCAGGGGGTCGGCTTCATGTTGTTCCCGAAACGGAGGCGCGTCTGATGGTCGATTTTACGATCTGGGACATCCTGCGGGGACTCGTTCTGGCCGCTCGCTGGACGGTGCTCCTGTCGCTGGTGGCCTTCGTATGCGGCGGCATTGTCGGCCTGATCGCGATGTTCATGCGTACGTCCAAGAGCAGGACATTACAGTTCATTGCCCGTGCCTATATCGAGATATTCCAGGGAACGCCGCTTCTGATGCAGCTGTTCCTCGCTTTCTTCGGCCTTGCGCTGTTCGGCTGGAATGTCACGGCGGGAATGGCGGCAAGCATCGCGCTGATCCTGTGGACCGGCGCCTTCCTTGCCGAGATATGGCGCGGATGCGTCGAATCCATCGGCCGTGGGCAATGGGAGGCCTCCGCCAGCCTCGCCATGAACCGTTGGGAGCAGATGCGCCACATTATCCTGCCGCAGGCGCTGCGTGTCGCCATTGCCCCGACGGTGGGTTTTTCGGTGCAGGTCGTCAAGGTCACGGCCCAGACGTCGATCATCGGATTTGTCGATCTGATGAAGGCCAGCACGATGATCGTGAACGCGACTTTCCAGCCGTTCACCGTGTATGGACTGGCCGCCCTGATCTATTTCGTATTGTGCTGGCCCTTGTCGAAAGGCAGTCAGGCCCTCGAAAGGAAACTCAATGCCGCTCATCGCAGTTAAAGACCTCCGCAAGAGCTTCGGGCCGCTCGAGGTTCTGCGGGGCATCGATCTGGACGTGGAACTCGGCGAGGTCATCGCGATCATCGGGCGCAGCGGCTCCGGAAAGAGCACGTTCCTGCGCTGCCTCAACGGACTCGAGACGATCAATTCCGGCTCGATCACCGTCGACGGCGTCACGCTCGCAAACGACGAGAAGCATCTGCGCGCTCTGCGCCTGAAGGTCGGGATGATCTTCCAGCAGTTCAATCTGTTTCCGCACCACACAGTCGGACGTAATGTCATGCTGGCGCCGATGGTCGTGAAATCCACCTCGAAAGACGAGGCCGAAGCGATCGCCCGCAAGATGCTCGACCGGGTCGGGCTGGCCGACAAGTTCGACCAATATCCGGATCAGCTCTCGGGCGGCCAGCAGCAGCGCGTCGCCATCGCCCGCGCTCTCGCCATGCAGCCAAAGGCTCTGCTGTGCGACGAGATCACGTCGGCGCTCGATCCGGAGCTCGTCAATGAGGTCCTTGCCGTGGTCAAGGAGCTTGCCGAGGACGGGATGACGCTTCTGATGGTGACGCATGAAATGCGGTTCGCGCGTCAGGTATGCGACCGGGTGGTTTTCATGCATTACGGCTGCGTTCATGAGCTTGGGGAGCCTGAAGAGGTTTTCTCGAATCCGAGAACCCCCGAACTGCAACATTTCCTGAGCATCAACTGAGTCCGGTTTGCCCTTTGGTTGTGCATGGGGTATCGGCCTGAATTCGCTTCAGGTTTGGCGCTTTGGGCGCTGCGCATTGTCGCCGCGGCCCGGATTAAGGCAATTCAGCCACCTTTTTGACACTTTGAGCGGGCCATTAACGCCTGTGGCGGGGATCGGACGGGGACCGGATGAGGGTTGTAACCTCGGGCAGGCGGATTGAGGCAGGAGCGGGCACTTCGTGCCGCGCGTATTCCGGTGCGCTGGTCCTGTGCGCGTTGATGGCTCCGGTGCTTCTGACGGCTTGCACGCCCTCCAAGGTCGATCCGCGTGTCGGCGCTCTCGCGCCAAGCCCGCAGATCGTCGATCCGGGGCAGGAGATTCCCAAGGACGACGAGGCTCTGGCCGCAATAGCCACTCCCTACAAGGTCGCCGGCAAGGCAGGGGAATCCGGTGAGACGCCCGAAGGCTACAGCGCCGAGGGGCTCGCCTCCTGGTATGGCGGCGGATTCCACGGCCGCCAGACGGCCAATGGCGAGATTTTCGACAAGAGCGCGCTGTCGGCGGCTCATCCGAGCCTGCCGCTGCCGTCCTATGCGCGGGTGACGAACGTCAACAATGGCCGCTCCGTCGTCGTGCGGGTCAACGATCGCGGGCCGTTCCACGGCGACCGCGCGCTCGACGTCTCCGAACGCGTCGCCGATGTTCTCGGCTTCAAGCAGCGCGGCATGGCCCGGGTGAAGATCGATTATGTCGGCCCGGCCTCACTGAAGGGCAGCGACGACGAAAAGCTGCTTGCCAGCTATCGAGACGGGCACGGGACCGGCGTCGCACTGGCGAGACTTGAGCCCGCCGCCGCTGTGCCGGCCTCCACGCCGACCGTGACGGAGACACCTGTGACGGAGACGCCCGCGCCGACGCCGTCCACACGCATCGCCAATTCCTTCTCGGGCTTTTCCAGCCCGCAGCCTCTGGCCCGCGAAAGCGGCATGGTCCAGCCGGTTCTGAGCGGCTATGCATTCGGCCCGCCCGCGCTCGGCGGTCTTTGATAATCCCCACCGTGCATTGAACCGCACGCCCCGCTCGCGCTAACTAACGCCGAGGCTTGAGGCGCATGGCGCGACGTTTTCCGATTCTGCTCGTCTGTCTTGCGGCGGCCTGTGCCTTTGCCGCGCTGCCGGCGCTCGCCTTCGAGAGCGATGCACGCCAGGCGATCCTGATCGATTCGACGAATGACAGCGTGCTCTACGTCAAGGACGGCGATACCGCGTTCCCGCCCGCGAGCCTCGCGAAGCTGATGACGCTCGCCGTGACCTTCGACAGCATCAAGCGCGGCTGGCTGGCTCCGTCAGCGCCGTTCGTGATGTCCGAGCACGCGTGGCGGACGGGCGGCGCGCCGGCCCGCACGACGACCATGTTCGCCCGCGTGAAAAGCGAGGTCTCCGTCCACGACCTCATTCGCGGCGTCACGATCGTCATCGCCAATGACGGCGCGATTGCGCTGGCGGAAGGCATTGCGCAATCGGAGGAGAAATTCGCTGCGCGCATGAACACGATGGCCCGCGAACTCGGCATGGCCTCATCGCATTTCGTCAATGCGACGGGTTTTCCCGCCGAGGGCCAGGAGACGACGGTGCGCGATCTTGGCCGTCTGGCGCAGCATATCGTGACGGCCTATCCCGATCTCTATCCCGTGTTCTCGGAACCCGAAATGACGTTCGGCGGCATCCGCCAGCTCAACCGCAACCCGATCATCGGCCAGTATACCGGGGCCGACGGCATGATGATCGGCTCGGTCGAAGGACAGGGGCACATGATCGTTGCCTCCGCCGAGCGCGACGGCAAGCGCCTGATCGCCGTATTGACGGGATTGTCCGACGAGAAGATGCGCGTACGGGCGACGAGCGCGCTGCTCGATTGGGGCTTCGGAAGCTATCTCGACCGCAATCTGTTCACTGCAGGGGACACGGTCGCCTATGCGCAGGTCTTCGGTGGCACCAAGGGCGCCGTGCGTCTCGTGGCGCCGGAGAAAGTGACTTTGCCCGTGCCCAAGGACGGCAATGCCCGTATCGTCGCGCGCGTGCATTATCGCGGACCGATCACCGCGCCGGTGCAGAAAGGCGACCGCATCGGCATTCTGCGCATCACGCGAGACGGCCAGCTTCAGCGTGAGGTTCCGCTCATTGCCGACGAAGCGGTCAGCGAAGGCTCGATGCTGCAGCGCGCGCTCGACGCCGGCTACGAACTCATCGCCGGGCCGCTGCACCGTTTCACCGCAAAAATTCTCGCGGGCGCCTGATCGATGACCGAGAGGCGGCGTTTCATTACCTTCGAAGGCGGGGAGGGGGCAGGGAAGTCCACGCAGGTCGAGCTTCTGGCGGGTCGGCTGCGTGCCTACGACTTCGATGTCGTGACGACGCGCGAGCCGGGCGGCTCGGCCCAGGCCGAATCCCTGCGCGATCTTATTCTGTCCGGACAGGCGAAGCAGTTCGGCGCCTTTGCCGAAACCACCCTGTTTTCCGCCGCGCGCATCGATCATCTGCGCACGACCATCGACCCCGCGCTCGCGCGTGGATCGTGGGTGCTGTGCGACCGCTTTCTCGATTCGACCCGCGCCTATCAGGGCGCGCTCGGCAATCTCGATCCCCGCATTCTTCGCGCGATGGAGCGTGTCGTCGTGGGCGACAGCATGCCGGGCCTGACATTCCTGCTGGATCTGCCGCCCGAAGAAGGCCTGCGCCGCGCGCGGATGCGTTCGCGCGGCGAGACGCCGGACCGTTTCGAGAGCGAAGAGATCGATTATCACCGTTCGCTGCGCCACGCTTTTCTGGACATAGCGGCCAAGGAGCCGGAGCGCATTCGCGTGATCGACGGTCTCATGACGGCCGACCGCGTCGCCGATGCGATCTGGAAGGAAGTCATCGATACGTACGGGCTGGACGCGGCATGAGCGACAACGACGCTCTCGAGCCCGACCGGCTGGACGATACGCCCCATCCGCGCGAGACGCTGAGCCTGTTCGGGCATGTGGGTGCCGAAAAGCTGCTGCTCGATGCCTATCGCTCGGGGCGTATGCACCATGCATGGATCGTCGGGGGTGAGGAAGGCATCGGCAAGGCGACTCTCGCCTATCGCCTCGCGCGCTTCATCCTCGCCAATCCCGACCCGGACTCGCCCGCCGTGCAATCGGCGTCATCGCTCGACGTCGCGGCTGAGGTCCCGGCGGCGCGCCGCATGGCCCAGCAGGCCCATCCCGATCTGTTCGCGCTGCGGCGCGGTTTCACCAAGGACGGCAAGAATCTCATGTCCGAGATTTCCGTCGGCGAAGCGCGCAAGCTCGTCAATTTCTTCACGACGACGGCAGGCGAAGGTGGATGGCGCATCGCCATCGTCGATACGGCGGACGATCTCAACACCAACGCCGCCAATGCGCTGCTCAAGGTTCTCGAGGAGCCGCCGCCGAGATCGCTGTTCCTGATCCTGTCCTCGGCTCCGAAACGGCTGCTGCCGACCATCCGCTCGCGCTGCCGCACGCTGGCGCTGAAGCCGCTCGCAAATGATGAATTGCTGCAGGTGCTGGCCACGCTGCCCGATCTTGCGGGATCGGCGGATGCGGACGAGCTTGCCCGCATCGCCGAAGCGGCGGAAGGCTCGGTGCGCCGCGCGGCGGGCATGCTCGCGGAAGACAGCATGGTCCTGCGCGATGTTCTCGCCGGAATGCTCGATCGCGTGCCGGAGATCGACATGGCCCAGCTTCACGGCCTGGCGGATCGGATGACCGGCCGCGAAGGCGCCGCGCGTTTTGCCTTCATGACCGGGTTTGTTCAGGACTGGCTGCATGAGCAACTGACGCGCGGAGCGGCGAGGGGGGATTCGCGCCTTGCGGCGTGGGCGGCACTGTGGGAGAAAACGGCCCGCACGGCCCGCGAGGCCGAGATCTACAATCTCGACCGGCGCCCGCTTGTGCTTTCGATTTTCTCCGATCTTTCCGCCACGATGCGCGGTTGATCCTATTCGGGCGCGAAATGGCCGAGCCGTATTACATCACCACCGCAATCGCCTATCCGAACGGCGCTCCGCATATCGGGCACGCTTACGAGGCGATCGCCGCCGATGCCATTGCGCGCTTTCACCGGCTCGATGGCCGCGATGTCTTCTTCATGACCGGGGCCGACGAGCACGGCATCAAGATGCTGCAGACGGCGCAGAAGGAAGGCATCACGCCGGCCGATCTGCTCGCGCGCAATGTGCCGAAATTCCAGGCCATGTGCGAGCGGCTGAACGTCGGCTTCGACCGCTATATCCGCACGACCGAGAAAGCCCACCATCTCGCTTCCCAGGCGATCTGGGAGAAGATGGAGGCGGCCGGCGACATCTATCTCGATACATACGCGGGCTGGTATTCCGTCCGCGACGAAGCCTTCTATGCGGAAGAGGAAACGCGGGTCGAGAACGGCACGCGGCTCGGGCCGCAGGGCACGCCCGTCGAATGGGTCGAGGAGAAGAGCTATTTCTTCCGCCTGTCGGCCTATCAGGACCGGCTACTGAAGCTCTATGCCGACAATCCGGATTTCATCGGGCCGGACGCACGCCGCAACGAGGTCGTCAGCTTCGTCAAGGGTGGGCTTCAGGATCTGTCGATCAGCCGCACGACCTTCGACTGGGGCATCCGCGTTCCGGGCGCGCCCGATCACATCATGTATGTGTGGGTCGATGCGCTGACTAACTACATCACCGGCGTCGGCTATCCCGACACGCAGTCCGAAGCGTTCCGTAAATACTGGCCGGCGAATGTCCATGTCATCGGCAAGGACATTATCCGTTTCCACGCCGTCTACTGGCCGGCCTTCCTGCTGTCGGCCGGCATCGCGCCGCCGGAGCGTGTGTACGCGCACGGATTCCTGTTCAACAAGGGCGAAAAGATGTCGAAGTCGGTCGGCAACGTCATCGACCCCTTCACCATCACCGATGCCTATGGCGTCGATCAGGTGCGCTATTTCTTCCTGCGCGAAGTGCCGTTCGGGCAGGACGGCAGCTACAGCCACGAGGCCATCGTCCAGCGCATCAATGCGGATCTCGCCAACGATCTCGGCAATCTCGCGCAGCGTTCGCTGTCGATGATCGGCAAGAATTGCGGCGCCGAGATTCCGAAGCCCGGTGCATTCTCCGATGCCGACAAGTCCATCCTTGCCGCGGCCGACGCGCTGATCGGCGAGACGCGCGAGGCGATGGAGGATTTCGCACTGCACACCATGCTCGCCGCGATCTGGCGCGTGGTGGCGGACGCCAACCGCTATTTCGCGTCCGAGGAGCCGTGGAAGCTCAAGGACGATCCCGAACGCCGAGCGACCGTGCTCTACACGACGATCGAGGTTCTGCGCACGCTCGCGATCCTGACGCAGCCCGTCACGCCGGCGGCATCCGCAAAACTGCTCGATCTGCTCGGCGTTGCCGCGGACAGGCGCGATTTCGCGGCACTGGCAGAAGAGGGGCGTCTCGTGCCCGGAACGGCGCTTCCAGCGCCCGCGCCCGTCTTCCCGCGCTATGTCGAGCCGGAGGAGGGCGGGGCGGCGACATGATCGTCGACAGCCATTGCCATCTCGATTTCAAGGACTTTTCGGCACAGCGGGACGATGTCGTCGCCCGCGCGAAAGCTGCGGGCGTCGGCGTCATGGTGACGATCTCGACGCGCGTGAAGCAGTTCCAGCAAATCGCTGAAATCATTGAGAGATATGACAATGTATTTGGCTCGGTCGGCACTCATCCGCACCATGCTGACGAGGAACTCGATGTCACGGCCGAGCATCTGATCCGGCTTGCCGAACATCCGAAAGTCGTCGCCATCGGCGAGGCCGGCCTCGATTATCATTACGACAACGCCCCACGCCCGGCGCAGGAGCAGGGTTTCCGTACGCACATTTCTGCCGCGCGTGAAACCGGGCTTCCGCTCGTCATTCATGCGCGCGAGGCCGATGACGACATGATCCGCATTCTCGAGGAGGAAACCGGGAAGGGCGCGTTCCCGGCCGTTCTCCATTGTTATTCGTCGGGGCCGGAGCTGGCGCGGCGCGGCGTGGATCTCGGCTTCTATGTCTCGTTTTCCGGCATCCTGACATTCCGTAATTCGCAAGGAGTGCGCGACATCGCCGCAAGCGTTTCGGCCGACCGGCTGCTGGTCGAGACGGATGCGCCTTATCTCGCGCCCATGCCGCATCGCGGCAAGGTCAACGAGCCGGCCTATACGGTGCATACAGCGGCCGTTCTGGCCGATCTGCGCGGCTGGACGCCGGAGGAAACCGCGCGCCGCACGACGGAGAATTTCGCGCGCCTGTTCACCAAGGTTCCGCGCGCGGCGCTCGGGCTGGCATCATGACCTACAACGTCACCATTCTCGGCTGCGGATCATCGGGCGGCGTGCCGCGCGTCGCGCAGGGCTGGGGCCGGTGCGATCCGAACGAGCCGAGGAACCGCCGCCGCCGCTGCTCGATTCTGGTGCGCCGTACGGGCGCTGGCGGCACGACGCAGGTCTTGGTGGATACGTCGCCGGATTTACGCGAACAGTTAATCGGTGAAAGCGTCGATTTACTCGATGGCGTAATCATTACGCATGACCACGCCGACCATACACACGGCCTTGACGATCTGCGGCCGCTTTACATCCACAACCGCAAGCGCATCGACCTCTGGCACGATCCGCAGACCTCCCGCGTCCTGCGCCAGCGCTTCGCTTATGCCTTCGATCCGCCGCCCGGAAGCGCGTATCCGCCGATCCTCGATGAGCATTACATCGTGCCGGAAGAGCCTGTTTCCATTGAGGGGGCGGGCGGCGAGGTGACGGTTTCGGCGTTCCGTCTGCCGCATGGTCCGGACACCGAGGCGCTCGGCCTGCGCTTCGGCGGCATGGCCTATACGCCCGATGTTAGCGCCATCCCGGACGAGCGGCTGGACGATCTGCGGGGCCTCGATCTGTGGATCGTCGATGCGCTGCGCATCGCGCCGCATCCGAGCCATTTCACGCTCCAGGAAGCCTTGGGGTGGATCGAGGCGCTGAAGCCGAAACGCGCCGTTTTGACAAACCTGCACACCGATCTCGACTACCGCACGATCAGCGCCGATCTGCCGGAGAATGTCGTGGCGGCTTATGACGGGCTGACGGTCGATTTCAACGGGTCACCCGACGCATTTTGATGCCGTGAACAGGGCCTTGCGCTCGCGCTCTTTTAGGGACTGTAATGCCACCAAGGCCCGGGGAATGGGGGCAAAATGAAAACGACTTCTGGGCTTTTGGCCTGCGTATTTGCCGCCGGAACTGCGCATGCCGGCGATCTTGCCGCCGCGCCGGGTCAGACTTGCCGGCTTCCTGGCCAGATCGGGATCGTCGCGTTCGAATGCGCCGGCGTCAGCCTGTCGGTCGGCGCCGTTTATGGACAAAGAGAAACGACGGATGGCGTGATCGCCACGCCTCCGACCGGTACGCCGGGGACCCTGCTATCGGGAAGCGATTTCGATTTCGACGGTGATATCGGGCCGGACATCCATGCCCGATGGCGAGCCGGCAATGGCTGGTCGCTGGAGGGACGCTATTTCTCCAGCGAAGGGGAAGCGGCGGCTGAAATTCCCTCGATCACGACTTTCCGTACCGCAGGCATAGGCGTGACCATTCTGGGCGGCGGCTCGATCGGCGCAGCCTATTCATCGGATTTCCAGAGCGCCGAAATCAATGTGGTCAAAGAACTGACGCCCGGCATATCGCTGCTGGCGGGCGTTCGCCATTTCGGCGTCGACGACAACCTCCGGGTCAACATCGCGTCACCGGCCACCTATACCAACTGGGCGGTCGAGAACGATATGTGGGGCGGGCAGCTCGGCGTGAGGTTCGGTCTTGAGAGTCAGAGCCTTCCGCTGCGCTTTGACGCCACGTTCAAGGCGGGGCTGTACCGCAACTCCGTTGGCAACGACTTCAGATCGACGATCGTCGGCGGAGATTCCGAATACGCTTCCGAACAATCCTTCGGCGGCGAGATCAATCTCGTGGCGACGTACTATGTCACGGATCGGTTCTCGATCCAGGCGGGCTACACAGGCACCTGGCTCGACAATGTTGCCGTGGCTTCAGCCACGGCCCAGAACACCACCCAGGCCCCAGGCGGGACGTCGAGCCAAATCGGTTACGACAATATCCGCTACGACACGTTCAGCTTGCGGGCATCTTACGATTTCTGATGTGAAACCGACGGGGCTCCACCGCAAGATAAGATAATCAAAGTAGGTTCCATAATATATCTTATGCGACTCAAGCATTAGGCAAGCAGCACGTACGTGGTCTTCCCGGTCCGGATTTGCGGCCTTTGTTTCAGAAACCCATGGGCAGCGTTTCGGCGGCTTCCGCTGCGTCAGGTCGTCCGGGCCGCGTCTGCCAGCCCAGATCGGGAAACGCGACCACACGGTTGCCGCGGCGGTCGTTCTGGATCGTGAGGAAACCCTTTTCCTCCATATAGGTCAGCAGACGCCGCGCACGGCCCGGCGAACGGCTGCCGCATATGCGCGCGAGCTGAAGATCGCCGGGGCATGGCGCCTGCTCCATCGCGGCGCGAGCAAGCGTCAGGAACAAGCCCTGAAGGTCTTCGGAAAGCTGTGCGGACAGCGCGACCGCCGCGTCCCATTCCTCGCCGTTCTGCCTGGCGGGTTCCGGCACTCCGGCGCGTGCGATCGCCAGCCGGCGGCGAAATTCCGGCAGATCGAGCGGCTCGCCCGGCACGCTCTGGATGCGGCACCGCATGACAAAATCCTGATACAACACCGCGACCGAACGAAATGCGGATTCAGGGTCGGCGACCACGGCCCGCAGCGCTTCGTCCAGAGCGGCGGCGCGGACAGCCTGATCGATTTCCGTTTCCGGTTCGGATGGCGTTTCGGCCGCTGTCACCGGGCGCGTTTCAGCAAGCTGGCGCAGCAGATCGTTCGTGCTGGTCGCGCGGGACGAGATGGGCGCCCTCTCCTGCATAACCGGTGCGAAGATCACGTCCTCGATGTCGTGCGCCGCCTCTTCCGGCAACGGAATGAGTTTCGGGCTGACGCTTTTCGCGCCCGTCTCCACTTTATCGATATGTACGGTCAGCGCGCGTCTGGACAAAGCCGGCCCAAGCGCGACAAAGCTGCCGCGTTGCAGATCGCGGAACGTTTCGGCCTGCCGCCTTTCCATACCCAGAAGATCGGCCGCCCGCGCCATGTCGATATCGAGAAAGGTGCGCCCCATCAGGAAATTGGAGGCTTCGGCGGCGACGTTCTTGGCAAGTTTTGCGAGGCGCTGCGTGGCGATGACGCCGGCAAGCCCTCTCTTTCGTCCGCGCGACATCAGGTTCGCCATCGCACCGAGGGCGATCTTGCGCGCCTCTTCCGTCACGTCGCCGGCGGCGGACGGCGCGAAAAGCTGGGCCTCGTCCACGACAACGAGAACCGGATACCAGTAATCGCGCGGCACATCGAACAGGCCGTTGAGGAACGCGCCGGCGCAACGCATCTGGGTTTCCAGATCGGCGCTTTCGAGATTGAGCACGGCCGACACCCGATGCTGGCGGACGCGGCGGCCGATTTCTTCAAGCTCGCTGTCGCTGCGCTCCGCATCGACGACGAGATGCCCATACCGCTCGGAGAGGCTCACGAAATCGCCTTCCGGGTCGATCACCACCTGCTGCACCCAGCGCGCGCTCTGCTCGATCAGACGGCGCAGGAGGTGGGACTTTCCGGACCCGGAATTCCCCTGCACCAGCAGCCGCGTAGCCAGCAATTCTTCAAGGTCGATTGAGACGCGCGCACCATTCTGCTGCGCGCCCATATCGATGGCGACCTGCATCCCGAAACGATCCAAACTGATGTTTTTTCAGGCCCTGCCTAGCATATCGGGCAAGCCGTCCGGGCGCTCGCGGCTACCTGTCCACACCTGTCGGGGCGGCCCGCACCGCCGCTGGCTGCCGAAACGGCTTAATCCGCCGTTTCCGGCATCAGATGCGCAATGCGCGCGCCGAGATCGTCATGCACGCGCTCCGCCAGGATCGCGCGGTGGCAATGCGCCGGGTCGTGCTCGAAACACATCAGGCAGATTTTCTTTCCAGTCTTCATCATTTCCAGCAGTGTCTCATAATCATGCTTGGCGCCGCCGGTGCGCATCTGCGCGGCATAGATGCGGTTGAAGGCCGTCCAGTCCCTGGCATGGGAGGCGTCGCGCCCCTCCTTCGGCGTGCCGAGATCGCGCAGATGCACATAATCGATGCCGATACCGTCCAGCGCCGAGGCGAGCTGATTCTTGGAAAAGCCCGGCTTGCGCGAGGACACGACCGCGCGGACATCGACCAGGAGATCGATTCCGGCCTCTTTCAGCGTCTCAAGAACGGCTTTCTGCGACGAGCCTTCGTAGCCGATGGTCGCGAGCTTCTTCATGCCCTTGCCTCATCGCCGTGAACGTGGCCGATAGGATAGCGCACGCCTGAACGCTGCCAAGGAGGCACTTTGACCCCGTCCCGCGACATCGACTGCCTGATTGCCATCATGGCCGCTTTGCGCGATCCGCAAACCGGCTGCGCCTGGGACATCAAACAGACCTTTGCGAGCATCGCGCCCTATACGCTCGAGGAAGCAGCCGAGGTTGCCGACGCGATCGCGCGGGAAGATCTGGACGATCTGCGTGAGGAACTCGGCGATCTTCTACTTCAGGTCGTTTTTCACGCCCGCATGGCCGAGGAGGAAGGCGCGTTCGCCTTTCCCGATGTGGTCGAGGCCATCACCTCAAAGCTGATCCGCCGCCACCCGCACGTCTTCGGCGATGCGCGCGGTCTCAGCGCCGACGAGGTGAAGGGCATGTGGGATGCCATCAAGGCGCAGGAAAAGGCCGAGCGCGCGGCGCGGCGCGGTACGGACATTCAATCGGCAGCCGGTCTTCTCGATTCCGTGCAGGATGCCCTGCCCGCCCTCTCCCGCGCGGTCGCGCTTCAGGCCAGGGCAGGCACGGTCGGCTTCGACTGGAATTCGGCGAAGCTCGTTCTTGCGAAAATCCGTGAGGAAATCACGGAGGTCGAGGAGGCTCTCGACGAGGCGGCGAGCGACGAGGAGCGTCTGGACGAAATCGGCGACCTTCTGTTCGCGGTCGCAAATCTTGCGCGCCATGTGAAGGCCGATCCCGAGATCGCATTGCGCCGCGCCAATGCCAAATTCGAGCGCCGCTTCCGTTTCATCGAGAAAGGGCTGGCACTACAGGGCCGCACGCCCGCACAATCCACGCTGGAAGAGATGGACGGGTTATGGAACGCGGCCAAGGCCGAGGAGCGTTCGAAATAGATTAGCTGCGCCCTAAACGGCCGGATTGAACCGCCGGAGCACGCTGTCCGCACGTTCCGGCGGCACGCGTATGGTCAGTTTCACCAAGCCGTCTTCGGTGTCCGCACGATCGAGCACTTCGGTGTGCTCGTAGAGCCAGTGCAATCCTTCACCGTCGGTCGAATCCACCGCGACGTCGAGGGTCGAGCGGCCCGCGGCAAGGCGGCTTTCGATCTCATCGAGCAGGACATCGACCCCCTCACCCGTCAGCGCCGAGACGACGGCGGGATGGCGTTTCTCGCGCCGCGCGATCTCGCGCAATTGCGCTCCGGCGGCATCGTCCAGCGCATCGATCTTGTTCCAGACCTCGATGATGCGTCCGCTGTCGGGATCGACACCAAGCTCCTTCAAAATCGCCGTCACATCCTTTGCCTGCGCCTCGCTGTCGCCGTGCGAGATGTCGCGTACGTGCAGGATGATATCGGCTTCCAGCACCTCTTCCAGCGTCGCGCGGAACGCGGCAACGAGCGTGGTCGGCAGATCGGAAATGAAGCCCACCGTGTCGGACATGATGATGCGCGTGCCATGCGGCAGCGCGATGGCCCGCAGGGTCGGGTCGAGGGTCGCGAACAGCATGTCTGCGGCCATCACCTCCGCTTTGGTCATGCGGTTGAACAAAGTCGATTTGCCGGCATTGGTGTAGCCGACCAGCGCGACGATGGGATATGGCACGCGCTTGCGGCTGGCCCGGTGCAGGCCGCGCGTCCGCTTCACCTGCTCCAGTTCGCGTTCGATCTTGTGGATACGCTCGCCGATGACCCGGCGGTCGGCCTCGATCTGGGTTTCGCCCGGCCCGCCGAGAAAGCCGAAGCCGCCGCGCTGGCGCTCAAGATGCGTCCACGAGCGGACGAGGCGGCTCTTCTGCCAGTTCAGATGGGCGAGTTCGACCTGGAGCGTGCCCTCTTTCGTCTGCGCCCGCCGCCCGAAGATTTCGAGGATCAGGCCGGTGCGATCGAGCACCTTGCACGACCACGCTTTTTCCAGATTGCGCTGCTGGACGGGCGACAGCGCCGTATCGACCACGACGAGATCGGCCTCATCGGCCCGCACCAGTCCGGCGAACTCCTCGACCTTGCCGCTGCCGATGTAGGTCGCCGGACGAATCTGCGAGAGCGGAACGAGGCCCGAACGAACGACATCGAGATCGATGGCGGCGGCCAGCCCAACCGCTTCCTCAAGGCGCGCCTGTGGGCTGCGCAGACCGACTTCGGCTTTGCTTGTTCGCAGATGCGGAGCGATGACGATGGCGCGCCCGGTCGTGCCCTGCCCTTCGGGGGGCTGCAGTTCAGTGTCTGTCTTGCGCTGTGGCCCGGTCAATCAGCCTTCTCGTCATCCGCTGCCTCAAACAGGGAAATAGGATGACCCGGCATGATCGTCGAGATGGCGTGCTTGTAGACGAGCTGCGAATGCCCGTCGCGGCGCAGCAGGACACAGAAATTGTCGAACCAGGTGACGACACCCTGCAATTTCACGCCGTTGACGAGGAAGATCGTCAGCGGGACTTTATTCTTGCGGACGTAGTTTAGGAAAGTGTCCTGCAGGTTCTGGGCTCGGTCGGCCATGTTATTATTGTCCTCCGGGTCCGCTTTATGCGGCTCTTGGGCCTTAAGTGTTCGCGTATTAGACGCAAGCCTGCGCTCTTGTGCAAGAGAGACTGAAGGCTATATCGCGCGCGATGCCGCGATAGAGTGAAAATTCTTCCTCAGGCGCTGTGCCAGCGGCCCTGGTCTGCCCGTTCCGATCAAAGTTGAATCGATCTGTACGACCGGTGTCACAATCGTCGTTGCCGAGGTGATGAAGGCTTCTTTCGCGGCCAGAGCCTCGGCCAGCGTGAAGCCCCGCTCCTCGATGCCCAGACCCTCCTGACGCGCGACATCGAACAGGGTCGTTCTGGTCACGCCTCGCAGGATGCCAATCTCGGCCGGCCGCGTGATGAGCACGTCATCCTTCGAGACGATCCAGGCATTGCTCGACCCCCCTTCGGTGATGAATCCATCACGGTCGATAAACCACGCCTCCCGTGCCCCTTGCGCCTTGGCCTGCATCTTCGCCAGCACATTGGGCAGCAGCCCGGTGGTCTTGATATCCACACGGCTCCAGCGATTCTCCGGCAGGGTAATGACCGAAATGCCCGCTTCCGCGACCTGTTCTCCCGCCGCCGGCGAAACGATTTTGGCGGAAACGACCAATGTGGGCGGTACGCGCTCCGGATCCGGGAACAGGAAATCCCGCCGCGCGGCACCGCGCGTGACCTGAAGATAGACCAGGCCATCGCGGACGCGATTGCGGCGGAGCACTTCGGCAATCACGATCTGCAGGCACGCACCGTTCATCGGCGCCTGCATATCGAGTTCGCGGAGCGAGCGGGCAAGACGCGCCAGATGACGCTCCTCATCGATGATGTGCCCATCGCGCACTTCGCAGACTTCGTAGACGCCATCCGCGAACAGAAAGCCGCGGTCATCGACATGCACCCGCGCCTCGGCATAGGGAACATAGCGGCCGTTCACATAGACAATCCGGCTCAAGGCTCGCTCCTTCCTAGAAAAACTCGAGGCTGACGCGGAACAATTGCTCGACGCGTTTGACGCGTTCCGCCTCGGCAAACAGCACCACGCGGTCGTTCGCCTGCAACACCGTGTCGCCATGCGGCAGGATGATCTGGCCGCCGCGGTAAATAGCGCCGATCCGCATCCCTTCGAACATGTTGAGCTCGCGCAGCGGCACGCCGACAAGCGGCGACGTTTCGAGCGCCTCGGCTTCCACCAGTTCGCCCTTTCCTTCCGCAATCGAGTGCAGAGCGCGAATGCGCCCGCGTCTGACGTGGCGCAGAATGCGCGAAACGGTCACGCCGCGCGGATTGACCTGCATATCGATGCCGAGATCGTCGAGCAGCCCGCTGAAGGTCGCCGTATTGACGAGACAGAGGCTGCGGCGGCAGCCGGTATGTTTGGCAAGGCCCGCCGACAATATGTTGACGCGCTCGTCATTGGTCAGCGCAACAAAGGTGTCGGCCTGCGCGACCCCGGCTTCCCGCAACACCGTCTCATCGAGCGCGCTGCCGTTCAGGACCACGCCATGCTGGAATTCGTCGGCGATTTCGAGTGCGCGCGCGGCATTGGGCTCGATCACCTTGACCGAGGCCTTCTTCACGGACTCTTCGAGGCGGCGCGCGACATAGACGCCGATATTGCCGCCACCGGCGATCACGACCTTGCGCGCCGGAGGTTCGTCCCGGCCGAAGATCGTCAGTGTGCGCTGGAGCTGAGCACGCTCGGCGGCGACATAAGCGAGATCGCCGGCGGAGATCGAGTCGATGCTGCGGGGCGCGAACACGCGCTCCCCCCGCTTGATGCCGATGACGCGGGATCGCAGATCCGGAAAAAGTTCCGTGAGCTGGCTCAGCGGCGTGTCGATGATCGGGCAGTCTTCCCGGCAATCGATGGCGGCGACAACGAGCTTGTCGTCGGCGAAACTGACGGTATCTGATGCGCCCGGCACCTGAAGCCGCCGCATCACCGCTTCGCCGACTTCGAGTTCCGGCGAGATGACGACATCGATCGGCAGGTTTTCGCGCGCGAACAATTCGGACCATTCCGCGCTGAGATAGTTCTGAGCGCGGATACGCGCGACCTTTGTCGGTACGTTGAACAGTGAGGCGCCGACTTGGCAGGCCACCATGTTGACCTCGTCCGATTGCGTGACCGCGATCAGCATATCGGCCTGTTCGAGTCCGGCCTGGGCCAGTACGTCAGGATGTGCGCCATGACCGACGAAGCCGCGCACGTCGAGACTGTCGGATATGGTCTGGATCAGGCGTGGCTGCAGGTCGATGACCGAAACATCATTGCCTTCCGCTGCGAGCCGTTCGGCAATGCCGAACCCGACCTGCCCCGCGCCGCAGATGACGACCTTCATGATGCCCGCCCCGTTTCCTTCGCGCCGCCTGTGGCGTCGTCATAAGTCATCATCCGATGTCGAGAGCCTTCAGCTTGCGGTGCAGTGCCGAACGCTCCATGCCGATGAATTCGGCGGTCCGCGAAATATTCCCACCGAAACGGCTGATCTGCGCCATCAGATATTGCCGCTCGAACACTTCGCGCGCATCACGCAACGCCATGCCCATCAGAGCCTCGCCGCCCGCACCGGCGGGTGTCGGCGGCACCATGGCCCCGACCTCGGAAGGCAGCATATTGGCCGTGATGGCGGCGTCCGGATCGCCGTTCGCCAGAATCATCAGCCGTTCGATGTTGTTACGCAACTGGCGCACATTGCCTGGCCAGTCATGCGATTGCAGGACGGCGAGCGCGTCTTCCCCGATCACGCGCTTGGGCAGGCCCGTCTGCTGCGCAATCTGATCGAGGAAGAAATCGATGGTCTCCGGAATGTCCTCGCGCCGCTCCGACAGGCTCGGCACCCGGATCGGCACGACCGCGAGGCGGTGGAACAGATCCTCGCGGAAATTACCGGCCGCAATCTCGGCAGGAAGATCGCGGCTGGTCGAGGAGATGATGCGTACATCGACATTCACGCGGGCCGCCCCGCCGACGCGGGTGAAATTCTGATCGACCAGCACACGCAGAATCTTGTTCTGCGTTTCGCGCGGCATGTCGGCGACCTCGTCGATGAAGAGAGAGCCGCCATGCGCTTCCTCCAGCGCGCCGACGCTGCGCGCCCGGCTATTCCCATCGCCTTCGACCCCGAACAGGGCCGTCTCCATATTTTCCGGCGTGATCGCGGCCGCATTGACCGCGACGAACGGCCCGCTGGCGCGCGACGACATCGCGTGCAGCGTACGTGCGGCCAGTTCCTTGCCTGCGCCGGACGCGCCGGAAATCAGGACGCGGCTATTGGTCGGCGCGATGCGTTCCAGCGTCGAGCGCAACTGGTTCATCAGCGAGGATTTGCCGACCATACGGCTGGCATGTCCGGACTGTTGACGCAAATCGCGCAATTCGCGCTTCATGCGGGAGGCTTCGAGCGCGCGGCTGGCAACGAGGATCAGACGGTCGGCCTTGAAAGGCTTTTCGATGAAGTCGTAGGCGCCTTTCTTGATCGCGGCGACGGCGGTTTCGATATTGCCATGGCCAGAAATCATCACGACCGGCACATCGGGATGATTGGTCTTGATGACATCGAGAATCTGCATGCCGTCGAGCTTCGATCCCTGCAGCCAGATATCGAGAAAGACGAGGTGCGGGCGGCGTTCCTCGACAGCGGCAATTGCCTGCTCGCTGTTGCGCGCGACACGCGCCTTGTAGCCTTCATCTTCCAGAATACCGGCGACCAGATCGCGAATATCGGCTTCGTCATCGACGATTAGAATGTCGGCACTCATGCGTTCACATCCGCTGTTGTGGATTTTGTTGTCGTTTCGGGCTCGTCGGTACGCGGGAACCACAGGGTTACGCGCGCTCCGCGCCCGCCCAGCGCCACGGCGGGCGCGTCATTGAGATCGATCCCGCCGCCATGGTCCTCGAGAATCTTCGTGACGATTGCGAGACCAAGGCCGGTGCCCTTGTCGCGCGTCGTCATATAGGGCTCGAGCAGGCGGCTGCGGTTCTCGGCCGGCAGGCCGAGCCCGTTATCGGTCGTGGCAATGACGATACGCTCGCGCTCGCCGCGGATTTCGACTGCGATCCGCCCTTCCCCGCGCTCCTCTTCAGGCACCGCTGCGATGCTCTCGGCAGCGTTCTTGACGATATTGGTAATCGCCTGCGACAGCAGCCTTCGGTCGAATTTCGTCACCAGAGGCTCGTCCGGCGCCGTCAGGTCGATGGTAATCTCCGGATAGCCGACCCGCATCATGACCACGACCTGGCGCACGGCCTCGGTCACGTCGTCCGCTTCGATCACGGGCTTGGGCATCCGGGCGAACGAGGAGAACTCGTCGACCATGCGCTTGATGTCCTCGACCTGGCGCACGATCGTGTCCGTGCACTGATCAAAGACGTCGCGATCCTCAGTGATGGCCTTGCCGTATTTACGGCGGATGCGCTCGGCGGAAAGCTGGATCGGCGTCAGCGGGTTCTTGATCTCATGCGCGATGCGCCGCGCCACGTCTGCCCAGGCCGAAGTTCTCTGCGCGGCGACGAGATCGGTGATGTCGTCGAGCGTCACGACGAAGCCGTGTTCGGGCGCAACCGACTGCTCTTTCGTGACGCGCACATTCAGGGTGCGTTCGCGCCCGTTCCGCGTCAGCGTCACTGTGCCTTGAACAAGACGCGACGTCCCGCTGATCGCCTCGTTCAGGAGATCGGCCATTTCCGGCGCGACTTCCGCCAGCGGACGATGCAGCATCTGGTCCTCGCCCGTCCCCATGACGGTGGAGGCGCTGCGGTTGACGAGCGTGATGCGGCCATCGCCCGTCAGTCCGATCACGCCAGCGGTTACGCCCGACAGCACGGCCTCGGTGAAACGGCGGCGTTCGTCGATCTGCTCACTGGCCTCGAGAAGCGCGTTACGCTGCGTGCGCAATTGCGCCGTCATGCGGTTGAAGGTTTCGGACAGGCCGCCGAGATCGCCCTCGCCCTTCACATGCGGAACCTGCACATACAGATTCCCGCCCGCGACCTGATCGGCGGCGCCGATAAGGCGGCTGATCGGCGACACGAGGCGATTGGCGAAGGCAAGGCCGATCCAGATTGCGGCGAGAAGCAGCGTCAGGCCGATGACGAGATACATGAGGCCGAACGCGACCTGAACGCCGAAACGGCGGCGGTCGAGGGCGATATATTCGGCGGCGGCCGCTTCCGTGACACGCAGATAATGGGTCGCACGCGGATCGACCGCCCGCACGACAAACAGCCACAGATCGTCATAACCCGCGAGGCGAAAGACCGCGCCGATCATGTTCTGGCTGTTGGGCGACAGGATTGCAGGCTCCGCATCCGTCGCCTGCTGGAAGGCGGCAGGCGGCGGCATCTGCACCGGGCGCCCACCGTCATTGGTCGCGCGTTCCACGACCGTGAGCTCGCCCTTGTCGTCCGGTCCAGCCGCCGGGGCGCGCTGCAGCACATAGGTCGCCTGCATGCCGCGGATCGTCGACTGTACGGTCACGAGATCGCGGAATCGATCGCGTTCGCTGTCGAACATCGGCCGCGCGCGATTGAGGTCGGAGGCCATCGCGAGCGTTTCGGCCCGGATGGTGCGGAACTGTTCTTCGAGATAGGCGCGCGAGACGACGAGCGCGTTATCGACGATCGTCCGCGCACGGGTGGAGAACCATTGGTCGAGGCCGCGATCGAGCGTCACGACCGCGACGGTGGCCAGAAGCAAAGCCGGCGTGATCGCGATGATGCCGAACAGAAGGATGACCTGGCGGTGCAGACGCGCGCCTGCCAGACGCCGACGCCGGGCGAAAAACAGCGCCCGCGCCTGCCAGACGATGATGCCGAGCAGCAGCACGCCGAAAGCGATGTTGATGCACAGCATCAACACGACGACATTGTGCGTCGGGATAAGCGGTGTGAACCCGGCGAGAACCAAGAAAGTTGTTAGCGTCGAAAGAAGTGCGAGAACGAGCGCAACGGCACCGAAGCGGTTCGGGCCGGCTTGAACCGGCCCCTTTGCTTCCGCGCCCGCCGTCTTGTCGGCCCCGATTGTCTCAACCGCCAAAATTCGAGTCCCCGCTCTCCTGCTCCGGATTTTAACCCGGGTGATGCAGCCGCGCGACACTGTTGTTGGAATGTGACAGCTTCGGGGCGGAAATGGCAGTTTTAACGGGCGTTTCGCATCACCTGCAAATCGAGATCGCGGATTTTTTTCCTCAGCGTGTTACGATTTAGGCCGAGAAGTTCAGCCGCACGAATCTGATTGCCGCCCGTGGCAGCCAACGCCGCTCCGAGCAGCGGCTGCTCCACCTCGCGCAGAATGCGATGATAGAGCCCCGGGGGCGGCAGCCCTTCGCCATACTGATCGAAATATCCCGACAGGAAGCGTTCGAGCGCGGGACCGATTTCTTCATGCCCGCCGCTCGGAACATCGTCCCTTGATGTGCTCGTCGGCTCGGCGAGTTCGGCATCGACAATACCGGAGGTGATCGTGTCCTGCGGATAGAGCGCCGCCAGCCGCCGGATCAGGTTTTCGAGTTCGCGGATATTGCCCGGCCAGCGATAGCGCTTCATGCGCTCGAGCGCCCCGCCGTCGATTTGCTTCTGCGGCAGCCCTTCGCGCTCGGCGAGCGCGAAGAAGTGGCGCGCGAGGTCCGGCACGTCCTCCAGGCGCTCGCGCAAGGGCGGCAGGCGGATCGGCACCACATTGAGGCGGAAGAACAGGTCTTCGCGGAACAGCCCCTGCTGGATCAGGACCTTCAGGTCCTTGTTGGTCGCGGCGACGATGCGGACATTGGTCTTGATCGGCGTGCGCCCGCCAACCGTGGTGTATTCACCCTGCTGCAGGACGCGCAGCAGACGCGTCTGGGCCTCCATCGGCATATCGCCGATCTCGTCCAGAAACAGGGTGCCGCCTTCGGCCTGCTCGAAGCGTCCGGTCGAGCGGGCCTGCGCGCCGGTAAACGCACCCTTCTCATGGCCGAACAGCTCGGATTCGATCAAATCGCGCGGAATGGCCGCCATGTTGATGGCGACGAACGGGCCGGACCGGCGCTTGCCGTAATCGTGCAGCGCGCGCGCCACGAGTTCCTTGCCGGTGCCGGATTCGCCGGAAATCATCACCGTCAGATCGGTCTGCATCAGGCGGGCGAGAACGCGGTAGATGTCCTGCATCGCAGCCGAACGCCCGACGAGCGGAATGTTCTCGACATCGTCCACGGCAGCGGCGGGCTCTGCCGGCGATTTCGGCTCGCTCAACGCGCGGCCGACAATGGCAATCAGCTCCTTCAGGTCGAACGGCTTGGGCAGATATTCGTACGCACCGCGCTCGGAGGCGCGAATGGCGGTCATGAACGTGTTCTGCGCGCTCATCACCACGATCGGCAGATCGGGACGGAATTTCTTGATGCGCGGCAGAAGATCGAATGCGTTCTCGTCGGGCATCACGACATCGGTAATGACGAGATCGCCCTCACCCTGCGTCACCCATCGCCACAGGGTCGCGGCATTGCCTGCCGCCCGCACCTCATAACCGGCGCGCGACAGCGCCTGGGTGAGGACTGTGCGAATGGCGGCATCGTCGTCCGCGACAAGAATGCTTGCGGTCGGCATCAGACCGGTTCTCCCGCTTCGTTCGGCATCTGGCCAGCGAAGATCGGCATCAGAATTCGGAAACTCGTGCTGCGTGGTTGCGATTGGCATTCGATGATCCCGCCATGGTCGCCAATGATCTTCGCAACCAAAGCAAGTCCCAGGCCAGATCCCGTCGGCTTGGTCGTGACGAACGGGTCGAACAGATGCGGCATCAGATCGTCGCTGACCCCGGGCCCGTTGTCGCGCACGCAGATTTCGAGCGGCAGGCTCACGCGCGCCTGCGCACCGGGCACGCTGAGCCGGACGCCGGGCCGGAAGGCTGTCGTCAGGTGAATTTCGGGCTCGGGTGTGCCGTTGACAGCTTCCGACGCGTTCTTGACGAGGTTGAGAAAGATCTGGACCAGCTGATCGCGGTTGGCGAAGACCGGCGGCAGCGAGGGGTCGTATTCCTCGACGATCCTGATATTTCGCGCGAAGCCCGATTGGGCCAGCCGGCGTACATGCTCCAGAACCGCATGGATGTTGACGGCGCTGCGCTCGACCGGCCGCTCGTCGGAAAAGATTTCCATACGGTCGACCAGTTTCACAATGCGGTCGGTCTCGTCGCAGATCAGGCGCGTCAGCGCCCGGTCCTCGTCCGCTGCCGAAGTTTCGAGAAGCTGCGCCGCGCCGCGAATGCCGGACAGCGGATTCTTGATCTCGTGCGCCAGCATCGATGCCAGTGCGATCACCGAGCGCGCAGCGCCGCGATGGGTCATCTGCCGGTTCATCGTGTCGGCGATGGTGCGCTCCTGCAGCATGATGACGAGATGGCCCGGCATTTCGCTGTGCGGGGCGATGTGAATATCGACTATGCGGGACGCGCCGATGCGCGGCGTGCCGAGATCGACACGGTATTCATTGACCGGCGCGCCGCGGTCGCGCACCTGCCCGATCTGCTGAAGTATGGGCGAGCCGAACGGCACGATATCGGCAAGCGGCAAACGCCGCAGTAGCGCGGCACTCATGCGGAAAAAGGTTTCCGCAGCGGCATTGACGCCGTTGATGCGCCCGTGCTCGTCGAGCGAGAGCACCGGATGCGGCAACGCATTTACGACGCCGTCGGAGTCGGCGAACGACGTTGCCACGGCATGTTCGGCGATCAGTGTCATGCGGCAGCTTTCCAGGCTAAAGCATCGTAAGCCGCGGCAAGCTTCATCCGGGCATCCTCCGGCGTATCGGCTGTCAGGACGGCCGTCTTTGCCTCCGCATCCACGATCTGCCCCGTGCTGCGCGCCGCCTCGTCGAGATACCAGCCGAGATGTTTGCGCGCATGCCGCAGCCCGGTCTCCCGCCCATACAGAGTGAGAAGTCCGTCGTAATGCTCGCGCGCGATTGTGTGCTGCGTGGCCAGATCGGGATCGGGTACCATTTCTCCGGTCTCAAGGAACCGCGCGACCTGCCCCGGAAACCACGGGCGCCCCTGGGCTCCACGCCCGATCATCACCGCGTCCGCTCCGGAAGCCGCCAGCATGGCCGGCGCATCTTCGACACGCACAAGATCGCCATTGGCGATGAGCGGTATGGACACTGCGTCCTTGACGGCGCGGATGGCATTCCAGTCGGCCTTGCCGGTGTAGAATTGCTGGCGCGTTCGGCCATGCACCGTCACGAGCTTCACACCCGCATCCTGGGCGCGGCGCGCAAGCTCCGGTGCGACAATCGACGCATGGTCCCAGCCCAGACGCATTTTCAGCGTCACCGGAACATTGGCTGCACCGACCGTCGCCTCGATAAGGGTCAGCGCGTGGTCGAGATCGCGCATCAGTGCCGAGCCGGAATGGCCGCCCGTCACCTTCTTCACCGGGCAGCCCATATTGATGTCGATGATGTTCGCTCCGGAAGCTTCCGCCACTTTCGCGGCTTCGGCCATAGAGGCCGCTTCGCGGCCTGCGAGTTGCACGACATGGAGCTTCATGCCGGCGCCTTCGGCGCGCAGCCGGGCTTCCTGATCGCCCGAGGCGAGCTCGCGGGAAGCGACCATTTCGGACACGGCAAGTCCGGTTCCGAGACGCACAGCAATGCGCCGGAATACGATATCCGTGACGCCCGACATCGGGGCCAGAACCACCCGGTTATCGATGGTTTCAGGGCCGATGCTTAGCTTGCTGCAGGGCATATTCCGTGTTGTGATCAATAATTAGGCATCCACGTCCAATGCTTATTACCTAAGCAGATGTGAGGCCCGGGAACAAGACCGGACCGGCCGGGGAGACTTCTCTTTCCGGCTCGGCTAGAAGGCTGGCGAAGCGGAGAATTTCGTGTCTGACATTGCCGTCATCATTGTCGCCGCCGGGCGCGGCACCCGCGCGGGTGGTCCCCCGGGCAGCCCGGCAAAACAATACCGGACCATCGGCAACAAGCCCGTCCTCAGCCAGACGCTGTCCGCCTTTTGCGGCCATCCTGGCGTGGATGTGGTGGTAACGGTCATCCATCCCGACGATGGCGATCTCTATGCCGAAGCCAGCACCGGCCACGACAAGCTGCTGGCCCCCGTTCCCGGCGGCGCCACCCGGCAGGAAAGCGTGCGGCGGGGTCTTGAAGCCCTTGCGCCGCTCAATCCTGAAATAGTCCTCATTCACGACGCGGCCCGCCCCTTCGTTCCTCCCGCATTGATCGACCGGGCCATCGAAGCCGCGCGCGCGGCCGGGGCTGCTGTGCCCGTTCTGCCGGTCGCGGACACAATTGCCGTGGTCGAGGGCAGCAACCGGCAGGAAACGCTCGACCGGGCGCGCTTGCGGTCGATCCAGACACCCCAGAGCTTCCGCTATGGCGACATCGCCTCGGCCCACGCCAAGGCGGCGGCCGCCGGACGCGACGACTTCACCGATGACGGTGCGGTAGCGTCTTTCGCCGGCATGACGATTGCCGTTTTCGATGGAGATTCCGCGAATATGAAACTGACCACGCCCGACGATTTTTCCCGCGCCGACGCGCAGCTTCTCGCGGCCCTGCCCGACATCCGCACCGGCACCGGCTTCGACGTGCATGAGTTCGAGCCGGGCGATCATGTCGTACTGGGCGGCGTACAAATTCCGCACACCAGAAAGCTGAAAGGTCATTCGGACGCGGATGTGGTGCTGCACGCCCTTTGCGACGCCATTTTCGGTGCGCTCGGCGACGGCGATATCGGCACCCATTTCCCGCCGTCCGAGCCGCAATGGAAGAACGCGCCGAGCTCGAAGTTCCTGGAATACGCCATCGGCAAGGTACGCGAGCGCGGCGGGATCGTCGCCAATGTCGATGTCGCGGTGATGTGCGAGGAGCCCAAGATCGGCCCGCACCGTCCGGCCATGCAGAAGACCATCTCCGATATTCTCGGCATCGCGCCCGACCGCGTCGGGATCAAGGCGACGACCATGGAGCGGATGGGCTTTGTCGGCCGCGAGGAAGGCATGGCGGCCATCGCGACCGCAACGATCCGTTTGCCCGTCTGACGCGTTATCGCTCCATGGATTCAGCCGATCTCGAAGTCACCCGCATCGACAAGGCGCTCATTCTGGCCGCCTGGGATCTGCTCGTTCTGTGCAAACGCCGTCAGCTCACCGTCGTTACCGCTGAAAGCTGCACCGGCGGCCTCGTCGCGGCGGCACTGACCGATGCGCCCGGGGCTTCCGATGTCGTTCAGGGCGGTTTCGTCACCTATTCCAACGAGGCCAAGCAGGCCGCGCTCGATGTTCCCGCCGATATGCTGGAGACTTATGGCGCGGTGAGCGAACAGGTCGCGCGTGCCATGGCCGAAGGCGCGCTGGAACATTCGCTGGCCGATATCTCGGTCTCGATCACGGGGATCGCGGGCCCAGGTGGCGCGACCGAAGGCAAGCCGGTCGGCCTCGTCCATTTTGCTGCGGCGCGGCGCGGCGGCCCGGTGATCCACCGTGAAAAACGCTTCGGCGATATCGGACGCGGGCTCGTGCGCCGCAATTCGGCGATGGAGGCCATCGCCCTCCTCACCGAAATCGCGAACGCCCGGTAATTACCAGCCGAGATGGCGCCGGAAGGCGCTGAATATGTCCGTATAATCGTCGGTCCAGGCTGTGCCCGGATAGTCTTCGCCCTTCATCTCGGTCCAGTCCTCGAGGCTCGGCAGCGCGCCGAGCGCCTCCACATTGCGCGCCATGACGACAACCTCGGAGGTGGCGAACATGCGTGACGGATAATCCGCCTTTGCCGATTCATTTTTCGTCCATGCGACCAGCCCCAGTTCGCGCGCAAGCTTGCCGGTCTCGGGCAGAAGATCGAGATGCCGGTTCGAGATGTGCAGAACGATCACCCCGTTCGGCGTCAGGCGGTCGAGATAGAGCTGTATGGCTTCCTTGGTGAGAAGATGGGTCGGAATGGCGTCCGACGAAAAGGCGTCGATCAGCAGAAGCTCATGCTTGATATCGCTCTCGGCGAGCGTGATGCGCGCATCGCCGATATGGACAGGCGCATCCGGCGCGCAGGTCGGCAGGAACGAGAACAGGCCGCTGTCGCGTGCGATGTCGAGCACCTTGACGTCGATTTCGTAGAAGTGCCACGTCTCGCCTTCATGCCGGTAGCACGACAGCGAGCCCGCCCCGAGGCCGACAATGCCGACCGGCGACAGGCGCACACTCCGGCCCGCCTCGCGTATCGTACGCAAGGTTTCGGCCATCGGACTCTGCACATGGTAATAGGTCAGCGGCTGCGGCCAGCCCCGACGCAGCTCGCCGTCTTCGAGTATCTGCGCGCCGTGCAGGGTCGTGCCGTGATAGAGCACGCGGAACACGCCGCTGCGGAAATCCTGAACCTTGTGCACGCCAAAGAAACTGCGCGTCAGTTTCACCGTGTTGGACTGCGGGATGGCGGCCCCGGCGATGAGAAGCGTGAATGCCAGTACGGCAACGCCGGCCAGCCGATATGCGGGGATCATCAGAATCAACGCGATGGCGACCGCAACGAACACGCCGATCTTGAACGGCTCGTCGTAATCCAGCGGAAGGGCGCTGCCGGTCGCGTACATCACGACAGCTGCGATGAGGCCCAGGCCGACGAGGATCGCGGCAAACTGCTTTTGCGCCGACGCCGTCCGTTCGGGCTTGACGAGGATCAGCGCCGCAAGAACCAGGAGGATCGGATATTCGAGGATGGTCGGAAAGATATAGGGCGCGAGCAGGCCCGCAAACGCCCCGCCGAGCACGCCGCCGAGCGACATCCAGAGATAGAATTCCGTCAGCCGGTCGGATGCGGGACGAAGGGCGTACAGACGCGAATGCGCGACCAGAGTGGCGACGAAGAACGTGCCGAGATGCAGCACGATCAGCCCCACCATCGGCATGATCCCCCGCAGCAGCCAATCGACCGCGGTGAAGACGATAAGCGCCGGCAGGATGGCCGCGAGAATGGAATACGGAATCGGCGGCCGCTCGCAAAAGACCAGAACGAAGGTCAGCAGGAACAGTGCGAGCGGCAGCACCCACAGGAAAGGCGCGGCGGCAATATCCGTCGAGATATGCGCCGTAACCGCGACCAGCAGTGCGGTCGGTACGAAGGCGAGAAACAGCCAGGCGAGCCGCCTTTGTGTCGAGACCTGCGGCGATTGCGCCACCAGCGCGGGCGCGGCAACCGCCCCCCTGTTGGCGTAAAGACCGAGCCCGCCGATCAGAACGATCAGAACGACATAACCCACGGACCAGTAGTTCGACTGCTCGGACAGGCGTAGCGCAGGTTCGATGATGAACGGATAGCCGAGCAGCGCGAGGAAGCTGCCGAGATTGGACGCGCCATAGAGAAAATAGGGATCGCGGCCGCCCGGCGCGCCCGTGCGTGCATACCATGCCTGAAGCAGCGGCGCATTGGCCGACAGCGCGAAGAACGGAAGGCCGATGGACACGCCGAACAGGCCAAGCAGATAGAAGATCTGCCCTTCTTCCGGCGGCCTGCCCCAGCCCGACGCCAGCGCCAGCGGCAGGAACAGCGCACCGATCAGCAGAACGGCGATATGGACAAACGCGCCGGCGCGCGGGCCGACCGTGCGGATGAGGAGATGCGCATAGGCATATCCGGCGAGGAGCACGCCCTGGAAGAAGACGAGTGCGACAGACCAGACGCCCGGCGCGCCGCCGAGCCTGGGCAGAACCATTTTCGCGAACATGGGCTGGATGGCGAACAGCAGCGTCGCCGACAGGAAAAGCGTGCCCCCGAACATATAGAGGGCGGCGCGGCCTGCCCCCTCCGTCGTCCCGCTGGACGACGCCCTCATCGCATTCATGCAACCTCCCCCAAGCGGAGGCGGCGAGCATCGCGCCAGCCTCTCAGTTGGCGGCAGATTCGGCTAAATCCCGGCGCTTGTAAACAAAATCCGCGCGCGCCTCGAAAGCGTCGGCGAATGTGCGGAACGCTCGTTCGAACACCGCTCCGACAACGAGTTCCAGTGCGCGGCTCTTCATCTTCCACGCGATGAAAAAATCGACGTCGCAGGAGTTTGCATCCACCGGCTCGAATTTCCAGCGGTTCACGAGCGAGGAGAACGGACCGCTGACATAATCCACATCGATGGAGAGGTTTTCCGGGTCCATGACCACGCGGCTCGTGAACGTGTCGCGAAACATCGCATAGGCGACCGTCATGTCGGCCAGAATGAAGGTCTTTCCGTCGCGCACCTCGCGCTTCTTGACCTTGAGGCTCTCGCAGAGCGGCACGAAACGCGGATAGTGCTCGACATGGCCGACGAGCTTGAACATGTCCTCGGCCGAATGCCCGACCCGGCGTTTGGTATGGTGCTCGCCCATAAGCCCTACTCTGCGGCGGCCCTGGCCGCCCGCGCGCTGCGCAGGCGCTCGAAGTCCTCACCGGCGTGGTGCGAGGAGCGGGTCAGCGGGCTCGCGGAAACCATGAGGAAGCCCTTGGAATAGGCCACCGTCTCAAAACCCTTGAATTCGTCGGGCGCCACGAAACGCGCGATGGCGTGGTGCTTTCGCGTGGGCTGCAGATACTGGCCGATAGTGATGAAATCGACATCGGCGGAACGCAGATCGTCCATGAGTTGAAGCACCTCGTTCCGCTCTTCGCCGAGGCCGACCATGATGCCGGATTTGGTGAAGATCTCCGGATCGAGTTCCTTCACGCGCTGAAGCAGCCGCACGGAATGGAAATAGCGCGCGCCGGGCCGCACCGTGACATAGAGCGAGGGCACGGTTTCGAGATTGTGGTTGAAGACGTCCGGCTTCGCCGCGACGACCTTTTCGAGCGCGCCCTGCTTGCGCAGGAAATCGGGCGTCAGGACTTCGATGGTCGTTGGCGGGCTCGCCGCGCGGATGGCGCGGATGACATCGGCGAAATGCTGCGCGCCGCCATCATCGAGATCGTCCCGGTCCACCGATGTAATGACGACATGATGGAGGCCGAGCCTGGCGACAGCGTCCGCCACGCGGCGCGGCTCGTCGGCGTCGACACCCGGCTCCGGTTTTCCGGTGCGCACATTGCAGAACGAGCAGGCACGCGTGCAGGTATCGCCGAGGATCATGAAGGTCGCATGCTTCTTCGACCAGCACTCGCCGATATTGGGGCAGCCGGCTTCCTCGCAGACCGTGACGAGCTTGTTCGTGCGGACGATTTCTTCCGTCTCGCGATAGACGGGCGAGCCCGGCGCGCGAACGCGAATCCAGTCCGGCTTCTTGAGAACGGGCGTGTCCGGCCGGTGCGCCTTCTCCGGATGGCGCGGCCTGCGCGGATTATTGATCAGATCGAGAACGACAGTCATCGGATCCCTTGCCGGCGGGTGCGGTTCCACAACCCTAGTATAGGAAGCCTGATGCTTCATAAACAGCCGCGCCGCATGGCAGAGCCGCTCAAACGGAACCCCGGACAAGGGTGATTCCTCGTCCGGGGCCGATAATCGCCGAATTTGCGGAGGATCAGCCTCTGTTTCCGCGCAGCATCCCCCAGAGCCACAAAAGCACTGTAGCGCCGATTGCGGACACGAGCAGGCTCGCCCACCAGCCGCTATAGACAATGCCCGCCACCTGGGCGAGCCAGCCGCCGAGCAGCGCACCGATCAGGCCGACGATGAGATTGGTGATCAGGCCGTGATTGCGGCCGTGGACGCGCTCGGCGATCCAGCCCGCGATAATCCCGATAATAATGGTGGCAAACCAGCCTACGCCTTCCATGAATACCTCCAGAAAACTTTCGAATACTATGTTGCCGGGCCGGGCTTCCGGATCAAGTTGCGAGGTGGATAACCGCAGATATGGAACTGGTGCCTCAGCCGGTGGTTCTCCCGCAAGGAGGCGCGTCATGCACCGGATCGACGAGGACATGCAGGAATGTATCGATTCCTGCCTCGATTGCTACGCCATCTGCCTGTCGACCGCGATGGGCCATTGTCTTGAAACAGGCGGGAAACATGTAGCGCCGGACCATTTCCGGCTCATGATGGCATGCGCCGAAATATGCCGGACAGCCGCGCATTTCATGCTGATCGGAACGCCGCACCACAAGCACACCTGCCGCGAATGCGCAGAAATCTGCCGTGAATGTGCGAAGGACTGCGCCACGTTCGACGGAATGCAGGAATGCGTCGAGGCCTGCGAGGAGTGCGCTGAAAGCTGCGAGAAGATGGCGGCTTAGCCCCTCCCCGCAAGCAGTCACATATTCAAAACACGCCCATACGCATCGAGCACGCTTTCCTTCATCGTCTCCGACAAAGTCGGATGCGGGAAGATCGTGTGCATCAGCTCTTCCTCGGTCGTCTCGCAATTCATCGCGACGACGAAGCCCTGGACCAGTTCCGTGACTTCCGCACCCGCCAGATGCGCGCCGAGAAGCTCGCCCGTTTTCGCGTCGAAGATCGTCTTGCACAGTCCCTCGGGCTCGCCGAGCGCGATGGCCTTTCCGTTGCCGATGAAGGGGAAGCGTCCGATCTTGACCTCGCGACCCTGCTCTTTCGCCTTGGCTTCCGTCAGGCCGACACTGGCGATCTGCGGATTGCAGTAAGTACAGCCCGGAACCTTCGCCTTGTCGAGCGCGTGGACCTTCAGGCCCTTGATCATTTCGACCGTCGTCACGCCCTCATGCTCGGCCTTGTGCGCCAGCATGGGCGGCCCGGCGACATCGCCGATGGCATAGATGCCCTTGACGTTGGTGCGGCCGTAACCATCGGTAACGATGATGCCCCGGTCGGTTTTCACGCCAACGGTTTCGAGGCCGATATTCTCGATATTGCCGACGACACCGACAGCGGAAATCACCTTCTCGGCTGCGATCGTCTCGGTCTTGCCGCCGACCTCGATGGTGGCGGTGACAGAATCCTTCTTCTTGTCGAGCTTGGTCACCTTGGCGCCGGTCAGGATCTTGATGCCCTGCTTCTCGAACTGCTTGCGCGCGAAGGCGGCGATTTCCGCATCCTCGGCCGGCAGAATCTGCGGCAGCACCTCGACGATCGTGACTTCCGCGCCGAGCGAACGGTAGAAGCTCGCGAATTCGACGCCGATGGCACCGGAGCCGACGACCAGCAGGGATTTCGGGAATTTGTCGGGGTTCATCGCCTCGAAATAGGTCCAGACCTGTTTCTTGTCGGGCTCCAGCCCCGGCAGGACGCGCGGGCGCGCCCCGGTCGCGACGATGATGTGCTGCGCCTTGTAGGTTCCCGCGCCGAGCGCGCCCTTGGGCGCTTCGACCGGCGGCCCGAGGACACCTTTGGTCGGCGCCGTGACGGCGATCTCGCCGGGCTTTGTGATCTTCGCATCGCCCCAGATGGTCGTGATCTTGTTCTTCTTGAACAGGAACTGCACGCCCGTGTTCATCTGGCCGGCAATGCCGCGCGAGCGCTTGATGATCGCGGCTATGTCGAAACCGTATTTTTCGGCGGTGAGGCCATAATCCTTGGCGTGGCCGAAATAGCTGTAAATCTCCGCCGACCGCAGTAATGCCTTGGTCGGTATGCACCCCCAGTTGGAGCAGATGCCGCCGAGATGTTCGCGCTCGACGACCGCCGTCTTGAAACCGAGCTGTGCGGCGCGGATCGCGGCGACATAGCCGCCCGGCCCGCCGCCGATGACGATGATGTCGTAGCTGTTGTTGGTATCGGCCATTACATCACCAGCCCGACAGGTTTCTCGATATAGCCCTTGAGCGTCTGCATCAGTTCCGCAGAGTCGGCGCCGTCGAGAACACGGTGATCACACGAAATCGTCGCCGTCATCATCGTGGCGATCTTGATCTCGTCACCCCTGACCACGGCGCGCTTCTCGCTGGCCGCGACCGCCAGAATGGTCGAGTGCGGCGGGTTCACGACGGCCGTGAAGTGCTTGACGCCGTACATACCGAGATTGGAGATCGCCGTCGTGCCGCCCTGATATTCGTGCGGCTTGAGTCTCTTTTCGCGGGCACGCTTGGCGAGTTCCGACATTTCCTGCGAAATCTGCGGCAGCGGCTTGTCCTGCGCGTTGCGCAGGATCGGCGTGATAAGTCCGCCGCCGGGAATGGCGACCGCGACACCAATATCGACATTGTGGTGACGCAGCATGCCCGCTTCGGTCCAAGAGGCGTTTGCTTCGGGATGCTTCTTCAGGGTCAGGGCAAGCGCCTTGATCATGAAATCGTTGATCGACAGGCGCCACACCGGCTTGCCGTCATCCTTCGGCGCATAGGAATTCATCTCCTCGCGCATTTTGACCAGCGCATCGAGTTCGAAATCGACCGCGAGGTAATAATGCGGAACGACGACCTTCGACTGCTGCATGCGCGAGGCGATGACGCGGCGCATGCCGTCATGCGGCACGACATCGTAGGAACCTGGCTCGAACAGCGCCCGAATCTGTTCGTCGGGAATGAGCGGAAAGCCGCCGGCAGACGGGGCCTGACGCGAAGCCGCTCCGGGCTGCGCCGTTTCGACATCCTTCTTGACGATGCGCCCGCGCGGGCCCGACCCTTGTATGGACGACAGATCGATGCCGCGATCTTTGGCGATGCGCCGGGCGAGCGGCGACGCGAAGATGCGGCTGGAATCGCCGGATTTCGGCGCAGGAGCGGGCGTCGGAGCCGATGCGGCGGCAGGCTTGGGCGTTTCCGCCTTGGGTGCTTCCGGTTCGGGGCTCTCCGCCCTGGCGGGCTCATCCTTCTTCGCCTCGGCCTTCGGCGCTTCGGCCGGAGCGGAAGCGATTGCGCTCGCATCCTCGCCCTCTTCCAGAAGAATGGCGATCGGCTTGTTCACCGCCACATCGCTGGTGCCTTCGGGGATGAGGATTTTTCCGAGCGTACCTTCGTCCACGGCCTCGACTTCCATCGTGGCCTTATCGGTCTCGATCTCGGCGATGACATCGCCGGACTTGATCGTGTCGCCTTCCTTCTTGAGCCATTTGACCAGGTTTCCCTGTTCCATGGTCGGCGACAGCGCGGGCATCAGGATGTTGATGGGCATGTGACGCTTATCCGCGATAAGTGACGGCCTTGACGGCCTCGATGACTTCAGCGACCGACGGCAGCGCGAGCTTTTCGAGGTTCGCGGCGTAAGGCATCGGCACGTCCTTGCCCGTGATGCGCAGGACCGGCGCGTCGAGATAATCGAACGCCTTTTCCATGAGTTGCGCGACGATTTCGGAGCCCACGCCGGATTGCGGCCAGCCCTCTTCGACGGTCACGCAGCGGCCGGTCTTCTTCACCGACTCGATGATGGTCTCGACATCCATGGGGCGGATCGTGCGCAGGTCGATCACCTCCGCCTCGATGCCCTGCCCCGCCAGTTCCTCTGCGGCTTTCAGCGCGTAGGTCATGCCGATGGAGAACGAGACGATGGTGACATCCGATCCGGCACGGGCGATACGCGCCTTGCCGATCGGCAGCACGAAATCGTCGAGCTTGGGCACATCGAAGCTGTGTCCGTACAGGATTTCGTTTTCAAGGAAAATGACCGGATTGGGATCGCGGATCGCGGCCTTCAGAAGTCCCTTGAAGTCCGCGGCCGTGTAAGGCGCGATAACCTTGAGGCCCGGCACCTGACTGTACCAGGCCGTGTAGTCCTGGCTGTGCTGCGCCGCAACGCGCGCGGCGGCACCGTTCGGGCCGCGGAACACGATGGGACAGCCCATCTGGCCGCCGGACATGTAGAGCGTCTTGGCCGCCGAATTGATGATCTGGTCCATGGCCTGCATGGCGAAATTCCAGGTCATGAATTCGACAATCGGACGAAGGCCCGCGAGCGCCGCACCGACACCGACGCCGG
>JAEWFF010000043.1 GCA_023388965.1 Pseudomonadota bacterium
CGCGCGCCTGGCCCGGCGCGAACTCGTCGAACTGACCCAGTGTGTACGCGTCAGTGAGCACTGGGATGGTGGCTCAGGCGGGTTCGAACATGAGAATCTGCCGCAAGGCGGCTGGGATGACTTCGAGCAGCTTCTCCACAAGCTCGGCGGCATCGATTCCTGGCCGGAGGCCGGCGAACTCGTCGGCTGGCTTACCACCAAGGTGGTGCCGCGCCTGCGTTGGGCGCTCGAAGGGGCCATCCCCAAGGAACTCGACCGGGAACTGACGGAGCGGCTTGCGGCCATCGCCGCAACCGCATCGAAAGGCAAGCGCGCCCAGAACGACAATACAAAACCCGCCGCCTCCGCCGCCTGATCGCCGCCCCGACATTCGCAAAAACCGGCCCGGAAATAATTTCCGGGCCAGCGATTTGCTCTCCGACGCCCAATAATCGGCCCGACCAGCAGCGAATCTTGGCATTGTTCAATTGACCGCTTCATTCGGATAGTGGTTGAGCCGTCAGGTTTTGGGATATTTGAGTGCAGTTTTCGTAATGGCGCTGGCCTCATCTATTTCCTTGAACAGCAGCAATCAATAAAGAGAGCTTTTGCAGAACTGCTAAAACGAATATCACGGACAAGCCGTTCTTCCTGGGGACGCTTAACGCCATTAGAATTCTATCCGTGAATATCCTGAAACGCTCGCTGATGGGGAAACCGCCCTTCCGCCAGGTAGACGTTTTCCGCGGCGGTCGATTGCCGGCCAAGAATTTTATTGCGGTGCGGATGGCGGCCAAAATTGACGATAACCTGTTTCACATCGCCCGCCTGCTTCACAAGCGATCTGTAGATCGGCTGTAATTGGGCCGGAGCTTCAGCCGCGATATCCGTGCGAAGCTGGATGAGCAGATCGAGGCGGGCGAGGTGATCTTCCCCTTCGCAGTGGCCGAGCGGCAGGCCATGAACGATTTTGAACCAGGGTGGGCCCAGTGCCGCGTAATGACCGTTCGTCAATCCTTCCACGGCGAGCGCCAACGCAGCAGGATCCTGCGCAAAGGCACGGCTTGTCCCCCGCCAGACCGAACGCGGAAACTGATCGAGCACGATGATGAGCGCGAGCCTGCCCTCAGGAAGGGATGCCCAGTGATTGAGGCCGCCTGCGGCTCCTTCCGTCGTAAGTTCCGTGAAACGGGCACGGATTTCTTCGTCGGCGCCGCCTTGCATCCGCCAGCGCCAATATTCCTTGTGCGTATTGGCATCGATTGACAAAGAAGTCCCTTCGGGGAACCAGAATTGAACAACGTCGCGCCATGCCGGGCGATCGGTTCCGGTGTTCACGTCGAGGCATCCGCCAAGCTTGAGACGCCTGGTTTCACGATCCTCAGCACATTGATATAGCCGAGGAAGCTTGCGACCAGTTCCGGTTCGCCACATTCTGTTTCGGCAACAATGTCCTCCAGCTCTCCTGCCAGTTGGGGCCGTACGTATTCATGGAAGTCGAAACGCATCGGAATGGAGGCGATCTGCCCAAGCATGCTGGACGGTCGTCCATAGTCCGTAATTATCAATCGCCCACCGGGGGCGAGAACCCGCAGCATTTCTCCCAAAACCTCTCGCTTTAAATCGCTCGGAAGGTGATGGAAGAAATACGAGCTTGTAACTGCTTGTTGGCTGCTGTCGGGCAGGGGAAGGGACTCGGCTACGCCGACTTTGAATGTTGCATTCGATTTTGCATTATGGCCGCGTTCGATTGCCAGATCGACCATGGCCGGCGTTGCATCAATTCCGATGACTTTCCCGTGGGCGCCGACGCGCTCGGCGGCGGCAATCGCGAGCTTGCCCGTGCCGCATCCGACATCGATAAGATGGTCTCCTTCCGACACTCCGCTTGCATCGAGTGTGGCGCTCAGGATGGCCTCCTGTCGCCCGCCGCTGATCAGGTTCTCGAGAAGATCCACCATGTTGGCACGGCCGTCGACGCGCAGCCCCCGGGTGGCGGGCCACGACTGTGGCGTACTTGACGCTGGCCTGGTGGCAAAACGAACTATAGGTGCAAGAAAAGTCGCGCCGGCGAGCATGCTGAAATAAACCTGCCAATCGGACGGCCAGGACGTTGTCGTTGCATATCCCGTCCGCAGATCGACCGCGATCTCGAACAGGACAATACAGGCCAGGATCAGATAGCCGGTAGCGTACTCTGTCCTAAGGGCGGCCGCCCACGAGAATGAATAAGTCCGCGCCGGCTGAATAACGGGATCGCGAGATATCTCGAATTCTCGCAGATGCTCGGTCATATGCCGGAAGAGCCAGAAAACATAACCTGTCGTCCCTACAAGGACGAGCCACCAGACCTGGGTACAGAGGGTAAGGCCAAAAATAATGGCCAAATTGGCCATGGCCCGCCTTTTCGAGACGGCGGTGGGCGTAGGCCGGTTCGCCAAGTCTCCTGAAAAGATAAAGCGCCCGATGAAGCCAAGTACTGCGAATGCGATACCAAGGGCCTGAACCGTATCTTCGGCCCCTTTTCCGCGCGCAAGCTGTGTTTCTGCGCCGGCGAGATAGATGGAGATCAGCGCAAGGATCGTCAGTCCCGGCACGATTAGGAGAGGGGAAGCAGCGGAAGCGCGAGAGGCCATGTGAACATCCGGGTGAGCTATACGAGCACGCACTACGATGAGTTAGAAGCGCAGCACTGGGCCGACAATCAATTTATACCGTCTGCGAAGATGTGGGAATGTTGCTCACTTGGCAGACAATGGCCCGCAACCGGAACTTTTACCGGAGTACACGGAGCTCTAGGCTCGGAAGATTATCGACACCAGCGGCAGGCTTCACAAACACACGTTCGTATCATCCAGACGCAGGCCCTGCTTCATGAGTTTGTGTGCGGATTTTCGAGAGACGAGAGGCCGGGTCGGGCCGACGAGGATTACGGATTTCGTCCGCATTGCGCCTGATTTTATCCGACAGCAGGCGCAAACCGTTCAGGACGACCACCACGGTTCCCCCTTCGTGTCCGATTACCGCCAGAGGAAGCGGAAGATCGAAGAACAAGCCACCTGTCACAAGCACCAGCATAGCGCCAATCGCGACCGCGAGGTTCTGCCGGATGATCGCGGCCGTACGACGAGCCAGCCGATGCGCCTCGGCAAGCTTATTCATATCTTCCGACAGCAGGGCCACATCGGCGGCCTGAAGAGCAACATCTGAGCCGGCGGCACCCATGGCAATGCCGACGTCGGCACGCGCGAGTGCTGCGGCATCGTTCACGCCATCTCCCACGAAGGCGATCTTGCCCTGAACGGCCAGATCTCCCACATGGCGCACCTTGTCTTCGGGAAGCATGCCGGAGTGAATTTCATTGGGAGCAAGCCCAAGTTCGGCGCCGATACGCAGGGCAACCGGCCTGCGGTCCCCCGTCATCATATAGATGTGACGCACACCGCTGTCGCGGAGGGCGGCAAGCGCCGGTGCGGAACTGGTCCTCGTCTCGTCTGCCACGCTGACAGCGCCGAGGATCGCTGATCCTCGTCCCAGATAGACAACGGTGTGCGTACCGTCGGCGAGTTCTCGAAAATCCGGAAGAGCTGTGGAGCCGCCCATCTCTCGGGCAAGACGAGAATTGCCCGCCCATATCTGGCCCGACGCGTCTGAGCCGGTAATGCCGGCGCTTGGGCGCGAACGGACCTCCGTGACATTCGTCGGCTCAATACCGCGCGCCATAGCCTCGCGGCGAATGGCTGCCGCGATGTGATGTTCGGAATGGGCTTCGAGCCCCGCCAAAAGGGCTAGGAAGCGTTGCTCATCCCCATCCAGCGCAACAATCCGCGTCACCGCTGCACGACCGGTGGTCAACGTGCCGGTTTTATCGAAGGCAAAGATTTCGACGTCGGCCAACGTCTCGAGCGCCCCTCCCCCCTTGAAGAGGACGCCGCCTCGCGCTGCGGCGGACAGAGCGGACAGGATCGCCGCGGGCACTGATATGACGATTGCGCAGGGGCTGGCGGCAACCAGCAAAGTTGCGCTTTTATAGAGCGCCTGGTCCCATTCATGGCCCAGTGAGTAAAAGGCGACGAAAGCTAAAATAGCGCCAAAGAGGACGGCGATCGTGTAGCGCTGCCCAAACCATGCGCTGAAACGTTCGGACGGGGCCTTCGCTTCCTGGGCCTCTGTCACGAGCTGGATCATCCTCGCAATCGTGCTGTCACTCACCGTTCTGGTAACGGCAACTTCCAAAATCCCGTCCAGATTCACGGTGGCTTCGAATACTTGCTGGCCGGGCTCCTTGGAGACCGGCATGGATTCCCCGGTGATATTTGCTTCGTCGATGCCGCCCCGACCCTGCACGATCACCCCGTCGGCCGGCACGCGGGCACCGGGGCGCAATATGACGGTGTCGCCGACAACAAGCTCCGCGGCGGGAATCTCGATAACTGTCCCTCCATCGTCCTTACGCAGGGCAGTTTCCGGACGGAGCGCCATCAGAGCTTCAACGGCGCGGCGGGCCCGTCCGAGCGCGTGATGCTCAAGAGTGGTGGAGACGCTGAAAAGGGTCAGGAGGACCGCGCCCTCGAACGGCGCGCCAACAACAGCTGCGGCAATCGCGGCAACCACCATCAACAGATCGATATCGAGAATGCGCTCGCACCAGAGGGCCGATAGGGCGCGCCATGTCGCCGGGAGCCCGCCGGCAAGATAGACTAGGGCCAACCCGGGCACCTTGAGCGCCGCAGCTGCCTCGACGGGCAGCCAGATGCCGGCAACGGCCAGAGCCATGCCGAGGACCGCCAAGAGCGACATGAAGGTCGGAGAGCTGAAAGAAATCGGCATGGTTTGTTCCGGCATTAATCGTGGCCTCAAGAGCAAGGCGCGCACTCGTGAGTTGGTGCCTAGGCCACGAATTTAGAAACGTTCAAAAGATGACATGCGGAAGTATCGCACGTCAACAGATTAGAATGATTCTAGTCAGAGATGGGCGGGTTATGGCTCGAGATGGAAAACATTTGCGGCGCGGCCCTGACTGGAAAATCGTCGCCCGTCATGATCCAAACCTCTCTGCGGGGCCGTCAGCAACGCCAACGGTAGCCGTGGAGACCAAAACAATCTTAATCTGTAGATTATCTGTAGTTACAAGATATGCTGTCTTAGGAGGAAGCGATGGCTGCCGGCATCCGACGTATCCTGGTGGGAGTTACCTATGAGCCGGCTGAAGAGGACGACTCATCTGCCTTTGCGTTTGGTCTATCCCTCGCCAAGGCCGTCGATGCCCAGTTAACAGTGCAGGCATCCTCACTCATGCTTACGGCCCCAAGCTCGATGATAAGCCGCTTTGCTCCGTCGTCGATTGAGACCGGAAATAACCGGCGGAGGCAGTTAGCGGTGGTTGCGGAGGAATGTGCTCGCACGGCTTCTTCAATCGCCGGTGTCGTTTATTCGAGTGAGACGCCACATTTGCCCTATGAGGGCCTGCTGGAAAGGCTAACGCTGCAAGCTCGCGTTCATGACCTTACAATTCTTGACGCTGAGCCGATCCGGGCGTCGCCGGATCGAGGTTACATAGAAGCTGCGATATTTGAGAGTGGACATCCTGCAATTATTGTTCCGCCAGATACACTTCAATTTAGTGCTCGGCGGGTTGCTGTTGCCTGGGATGGAGGAGCGCGGGCGGCGCGGGCGCTTAATGACGCGCTGCCATTATTGCGTAATGCCGAGCACGTAGCGATTGTCTCGGTCACAGGCGAGAAGGATTTGTCAAAAATGGTACGAGGCCACGACGTCACGTCGTATCTTGCCGCGCATGGTGTGAAGGCAGAACTAAAAAATTTGCCGATTATCGATGGAGACGCAGCGGCAACAATCCGCCGGCATATCCTCGATACACATATTCACTTGCTCGTGATGGGCGCACATACATATTCCTGGGCGCGTGAATTCCTTCTTGGCAGTATGACGCAGTCATTTCTCAGATCGGCGCCCGTGCCGCTTTTTATGTCCTACTAGAACGGCGATAATGTTGACTGTTTTCATGCGAATTGAGGCGTGCGGACTCCGCCGATCAAGATTATGTCTGACGGCGGCCTTCGGTCCGATCTCAACTTAGCCGTCGGCTTTTGATCGCAATCGCTGCAATCAGTGTCCAAACGAGTGTACGTACGACCATCGCCCCGATTGTACGCAGCTCATAAGCGCCACCCTGCCATATGTACGACAGGAAGGCGGTGAACACGGCAATTGTGGCCAAAGCGATGCCAAAGGATAGCAAATGTGCCCATCTGGTCCTGCGCCATAAGCCAAAGCCTGCCAATATATAAGCAAATCCGGCGGTAAAGTTGAACCACAGCACAAAGGGTACGACCGCTCCCATGTCCATTCCGCCGAACAGCGCTCGTCCGCCGGACATTATGGTCGCGGCTCCGAAGACGATCGCGACAAGAGCAGCAAGGGGTGGAGCGAGAGGACCGCGGATCATATCTTTTTCTACTTCAAGCATCGACCAAGCGGCCGTCGCGAAGGTGGAACATGCGATCAAAACGGTTGAAGATTTTTTCGTCGTGAGTGACAGCGATGATCGCGGCATCATGTTCGTTGGCAAGCTTACGCAGCAGGTCCATGACGATGCCGGCACGCTTGGAATCGAGTGCCGCAGTCGGCTCGTCGGCTAGAATGATACGAGGGCTATTGGCCAATGCACGAGCGATAGCTACGCGCTGGGCCTCTCCACCCGACAGTTTGGCTGGCATTGCGTGCTTACGGTGTTCTACCTCCAGATCGTCCAGCAGTACGCCGGCACGTTTGCGCGCAGTGGCCGCATCCACTCCTGCCAATTGTAAGACAATTGCCACATTGTCGGTCGCATCGAGGAAGGGCAGCAAATTATGGAATTGGAAGATGAAGCCGATTTTATCGAGCCTCAGACGCCGCAAATCTTTGCGTTGCCAATGCCCATTACGCAGCACCTGTTCGCCATCGAGTTCCATTGAGCCAGCCGATGGATCGAGAATGCAGCCGATGACATTGAGGAGCGTCGTCTTGCCGGAGCCGGAGGGCCCGAGCAGGGCTACGACCTGACGTGCAAATACTTCGAGCGAAACGTTAGACAACGCATCCACACGCGTGTCGCCATCGCCGAAATGCTTTGAAACTCCCTCAAGCCGTACCAGCGGGGCATCCAACCTCAGTTCCGTCATGTTACCCTCCGAGCGCTGTTGCGGGGTCGACCCGAAGAGCCGCGCGGACACCAAGGCCACTGGATAGTAAGCACACCATGAATACGACGAGGCCGAGTGCGGCCACATTGTCCGGCTCCAGTATCACCCGCCGCGGGAAGTAGTCCTTGCCGCCAATGATGAGGGTCGTGCCGATGACAAAGCCGATAAGCCCGAGAGCCAAAGCCTGCTGTACAATCATGCCGATGATGGTGCGGTCTGGAGCCCCGATCAGTTTCAGAGTGGCAATCTGTTTCAGCTTCTCCATAGTCATCGTATAGATGATGAGGGCGATGACGACAGCTGAAACGACCAGCAGAAGCGACGTAAACAGCCCGATCTGCCGGCGCGCGCGATCGACAAGCGAACGCGAGAGAATGAGTTCCTGATCCTCCTGCGTGATCGCCGCCAGATGCTTCCAGCGCTGGATTGCGGCAGCGGTCGCATCCGGAGACGCATCAGGATGCAGCCGGGCGATGACGGCATTGACGGTATCGAGGCTGGCGCCACCGGTGCCGCGAGCCAGTTGAACCCGCGCCGCCGGCGGCGCGAGGTCGAACTGCATTTTCTGCGCATCGACTAGCGTGATGTAGACGGCCGGATCGCCGCCGGAACTGACCTGGTGCTGCGTCAGGCCCACCACCTTGAACGTCTTGCGCCCGAGCTGAATTCGCTCGCCCAAAGTCAATCCGGATGAGCGATCGGCGACCATCTCGTAATGGCCGCGGGCGATCTCGCGCCCCTCAGCAATCTCCGGCGGACCGCCGGGACGAGTCAACTCGTAGCCGATAACGTAAAGGCGCAATTTTCCGCCCTGGTATTCGGCCTCGACCGTTTGATAGGTGATGCCGCCAGCGGCCGTTACACCGGCAATCCGCGCCACCGCCTCGCGGACGTCACCGGGAATCCGGGAGGCCTCTGCGAAAGGCCCGCGCGTATTGGCTTCCACCACCCACAGATCAACGCCCGGCGCCCTCGCGATCGTCAGGGCGTCGGCGACAAGGCCGCGATATATGCCAATCATCGCGAGCACGACACCGAGCAGAAGTCCGAGCCCCAGGCATGTCAGCAGGAAGCGTCCGAGATTGTGAAGGATATCGCGATAGGCCAAATTCACTGGGATATCGCCTCGATGGTGTGTGCAAGCCGGCCTTCGCGCAACCCGTTTTCCAGTCGTGTAACGACGCGGGCATTTTCCAAAAGACCGCTGATGATCTCGAGACGCGCATCTTCGGTGCGATGGCGGAACTGGACCAGGCGACGCTGCAAGCGGTCCTCTTCCACCGTCCATACGGTGCCCTGTCGGCCGTCATAGCCGTGTACGGCGGCCAACGGTACCAGGAGTGCTGTATCGAGCTTCGCCACTGTGATCCAGAATTCGACCTGCTCGCCGAGATAGACGCGGGGAGGCGGATTTTCGCCTCTTATATAGACGCGGCGCTCCTCGGTGATCCGATCACTTTCGAGGCCGATGCGCACCACACGGCCAGTGAAGGATTCGAGGGGGCGCGAACGCAGGCGCGCTTCGACCGGCTGTCCTTCTTCAATAAAGCCAGCACTTGCTTCATCGACATGCGCAAGTCCCCAATAGCTTCCCGCCGCAATGAGTGTAAAGACGGGGTCGCCGACCTTGACCACCGAGCCCAATTCCTTGTGGCGCTCGATGACTACTGCATCGAAGGGCGCGAAAAGCGTTCGATGCCTCAGCATCGTCTCCTCATATTGGAGTTGGGCATGGGCGTCGGCCAATTGCGCTTTGGAACTTTCTACTTCGCTCTGGGCTACATCGACATCCGCCTTGGCGACCGCTTCGTCACGAATTGCCTCTTCCGCCGCTTGCTGGGAAACGACGTCACGGCCGGCCAGTGCCTGTTTACGTCGGTTCGTCTCGAGCTTCTGGGTGAGCACCGCACGCGTCTTTTCAAGATTGGCTGCGCTCTTGGCGATATTGACATCGGCGATCAGTAAAGCAGCACGAGCTTTGGCAACTTTAGCGTCCTGCTCGCCGGTCGAAAGGCGAGCGAGAACCTGTCCTTTGCTAACCTGGTCACCATGATCGGCGTTGAGTTCGGCAAGCGTGGCACCGACCTCGAACCCGACCTTCGACAATACGCGCGCCTCGGTGGTTCCAAGGCCAAAGACACGAACGGGGATATTTTGCTCGATCGCGGCAACTTGGACCTGGATCGGGCGATTTGCATAAACGAAGATCGGGGCGGCAATAATGACGACAACGCCTACGGCAACCAGCGCATAACGTACCGTCGGCTTTTGCAGCATATGTACCTTGCGGCGTGCTTCGGACTCAGGCAACAAGCGCGTTGACTCACCCATGATTAGCCTTTACCTCGCCATTTTCAATTCGTAGATTTTGCGCCTCAACTGTCCCGCCATTTCGGTTCACGCAGCGGTGTGCTGCCATCATGAATACGAGAGACGCCACGATTGTCGCCGGTACCAATGCGAGCATAAACGCGGCGGCATAATCGATTGCTGCGCCGAGCGCGCCGATATCGGCCAATGTCCAGCTCGGCACGGCGAACATGGCCGCGACAGCCGCGATCAGTCCGGCGATCGATGCCGCGATGGCGGGGCGTTTCATGGGCCGCCCAGCGCGCCGCAGTTTCGATGCACTTACGACTATACCGGCGAGCAGCACGACTGCGAGCCCTGCCATCCCCCAGAGCCAGATGCCGATACTCTCGTAGAGAATGAAGTAGATCATCGCCGGATTGAAATCGCTCATGGTCTTTCTCTCCTCAGGCCCGCCCGCGCAGCATGGCTCGATAGGCGCCGAGCAGACCTTTTTCCTCGATCAGCCACGACACCCACAATTCCTTGAGGGGGTCGATGAAGGGGAAGGAAGGAACCAGCGTGCCGTCATAGTCGAACTCGATCAGCATCGCCTTGCCGTAGCCGGTGATCATCGGGCATGACGTGTAGCCATTATAGGCCGCCTGTGGGGTACGGCCCGCCGTCTCGGCGATGAGATTGTCGATGACCACCGGAACCTGCCATTTGACGCTGGCCGCGGTCTTGCCACGCGGAACGCCGGCAATGTCGCCGACCGCGAAAACGTTCGCGTAGCGCGGATGGCGCAAGGTCGCCTTGTCGGCCTCGATCCAGCCATCGGCTGCCAGCGCGCCGTCCTGCCAGGGCAGGGGACTTTGCAGCACGGCGTCGGGCGCGCGCATGGGCGGCACGACATGGATGAAATCGTAGTCGAGAGTGACGTGGCCGTTTCCGGTGGCGTAGGTCGCTTGTCTCTTGCCAGGGTCGATTGCTGTTAGCACATGATTGTAATTGACGACGATGTCGCGGCTCGCCAACATCGTCTTCACCTTCTCGTCAACGGGCACAACCGAAAAGAGTGTCGGATTGTGCGCATTGTAGATCAGTTCGACCGCGCCCCGCCGCCCCTGCCGGCGGGCCTTGTCGTCGGTGATGAACGTGATCTTGAGCGGCGCGCCGGCGCATTTCATCTCGCTGGCTGGTCGCCCGAAAAGGCCGGCGCCGCCGGTTTCGAGAAACCGATCGATCGCGCGGGCTGAGGCCATGGCCTCGGCCGGCCCGGCATAAATCGAGGCGATGCCCTCCCGGCCGATCAGGGAAACGTCCATGCCTTCGATCGCCTGGTAGTCGAGGTTGAGGCCGGTCGCGACCATCAGGAAATCATAGCCGATACGTTGGCCGGCGGATGTCACGACGGCATTGGCGTCCGGGTCGAACTCGGCAATGGCCGCCTCGATCCAGGTGACGCCGCGCGGGATATAATCGGCATTGCGCTCCGTCGCCCGGTCCGGCGTCCAGACGCCCGCGCCGATCAGCGTGAAGCCAGGCTGGAAATGGTGCTCATTCTTGGCATCGATCAGGGTGATGGTCGCATTCGGCATTTGACGGCGCAGACGCGATGCGAGCGAAAGCCCGGCTGCGCCCGCACCGGCGATGACCACGCGTGCGCGGGCTTCCGATGTTTGGGCTGCCGCGGTGCTCGCCATTACCCCGCTCGTCGCGAGCGCTGCCGCTCCTGCGAGGAATTCGCGTCGTTTCATCGGCTGTCTCCGGTCTCCCGAATCATGTGTATTTACTTGTTCTCAACGTTTTCCAGCGCTCCGATGGCGCCCGCATCCCCCTGCGTCGAAGGAGATGGATGGAGCCTCACCTCACATTTAGGTTTGACATATATTCGATAATGCGTATATTCGCAACTATGAATATTAAAGCGGAAATGGACCCCAAGGCGATGCGTATGGCCGCCGACGAGGCCAGCGCTCTCCTGAAGGCGCTGTCCAACCGGCACCGGCTCCTCATCCTCTGCCAGCTTGTCGATGGCGAGAAATCGGTGGGTCAACTCGCTGAGTTTCTCGGCGTGCGCGATTCAACGGCCTCACAGCATCTGGCACTCCTGCGACGAGACGCAATCATCTCAGGTCGCCGTGATGGTCAGACCATCTGGTACCAAATCTCCAGCGAACCAGCGCGCGATGTTATACGCGTTCTCTACGCGGCGTATTGCGCTGGATCAAAGGCGGGGCGCGGCAGGAGGCGTTCATGAGCGGCGCTCGGTTAGGCAAAATATACGTACAGCGCGAAGGTCACAAGTTTCAGAGTCGATACCACCGCCATTCACGTTCAAGGGAGTCTCAATCATGACAATCGACCGTGCCGTCATGATGTTTGCGGGATTTATGGTGCTCCTGTCCCTGGGATTGGGGCTTTACGTCTCTGCGTATTGGTTCCTGCTGACGGCCTTTGTCGGCCTCAATCTGCTGCAGGCATCGGTGACAGGGATTTGCCCTGCGGCCATCGCGTTCCGTAAGCTCGGATTGCTGGCCGGGGCCACGTACCGCTAGTGCGACCTTCAATGTTTTGGTTCAAGCCGACTTTCAGCCTGGCTCTTCCCGTCGTCGTGGCGTTGTGTCTTGGTCTCACACCGGCGCGCGCCGGTGAGTACGTCGTAAAGAGCATCAATGTTCCAGACATGAAAGCGGTGTTCGGTCAGGTCGAGAGCGCGCAGGTGATCGCGGCGCGGGCGCGTATCGGCGGATCGATCCGCGAGATCAGGATCAGCGAGGGCGATCAGGTCGAGCAAGGCCAGATCGTCGCAATCGTCGTCGATGACAAGCTTGCCCTCGAACGCAACGCCGCCGATGCGAAGATCGAGGCGCTGAACGCCCAGCTCGAAAACGCGCGCACCGAGCTTGACCGTGCGGAGCAGCTTGTGGCGCGCGGCGCCGGCACGCAGGCGCGCGTCGATCAGGCGCGCACTCAGTACGACGTCATCGTCAGCCAGATCACCGCTGCGCGGGCCGAGAAGGCCGTGGTCGAGCAACGTGCACATGAGGGCGAGGTGCTTGCGCCGGCGGATGGCCGCGTGCTTACGGTTCCGGTCACGCTCGGATCGGTGGTCCTCGCCGGCGAGGAGATCGCGCGCATTGCGAGCGGCCGTTACTATCTCCGTCTTTCGCTGCCCGAGCGGCACGCGGCACAGATCCGGCAGGACACCCTCGTGCGGATTGGCCGGCGCGGCTTGTCGATGGTGGCAAGCGCTGGTCTGACGGAAACGGGGCATGGCCGTATTGCCAAGGTCTACCCGGAGATCGTCGGCGGCCGCGTGATCGCCGATGTCGAGGTCGACGATATCGGTGACTATTTCGTCAACGAGCGTACTTTGGTCTGGATTCCCGTGGCCGAGCGTATGGTGATCTCCGTTCCCACGGACGCCGTCACGACACGCCACGGCATCGACTATGTGCGCATCGTAGCTGGTGACGCTTCGATGGGCGTGGCCGTCATTCTCGGGGGCACACTGGAAACCCATGACGGCACGCGTGTCGAGGTGCTGACCGGATTACGCGACGGCGACCGCATCGTGACGCCGGGGCCGTAAGTCATGAAACTCGGCCTTGCCGGTGTCCTTACCCGCGCTTTCATTGCCTCGCCGCTGACGCCGCTCATCCTTCTGGCGTCGATCACGCTCGGCCTCATTGCCCTGGTTTCTCTGCCGCGCGAGGAAGAGCCGCAGATTTCCGTGCCGATGGTGGATATCCATGTGGAAGCCAACGGCCTGAAGGCCGAGGACGCGGTCAAGCTCGTCACCGAGCCTCTGGAGACCATCGTCAAGAGCATAAGCGGCGTCGAGCACGTCTATTCGCAGACCGAAGACGACGGAACGGTAGTTACCGCGCGCTTTATCGTCGGTACGGATGCCGACGCGGCGATCCTGCGCGTGCACGAAAAGATCCGCGCCAATATGAGCCGCATCCCGGTCGGCATTCCGGAGCCGCTGATCGTCGGCCGCGGTATCGACGATGTCGCCATCGTCGTCGTCACGCTCATGCCGAAATCGGAGGCGGCGGACCGCTGGACCGCGAACGGTTTGACCCGGCTCGCGCGCGAACTCCAGGTCGAAGTGCTCAAACTGTCCGATATCGGACTCACTTATATCGTCGGGGAGCAGCCGGAGGAGATTCGCATCGAGCCCGATCCGGAGCGGCTTTCGCTTTACGGCATCACGCTGCAACAACTCGCTGGTAAGGTCGCGGGCGCGAACCGGTCGCTCCAGATCGGCCGGGTTCGCGAGGCGGGCGAGCAGCGCACGCTTGTGGCCGGCCAGACCCTGCAATCGCTTTCCGGGATCGGCAATCTGCTGCTCACGGCGCGTGATGGGCGCCCCGTTTATGTGCGCGATGTCGCTTCCGTGGTGCTGGCCACCGAACCGGACGACTCGCGTGTCACCCATGTGCGCAAATCGGAAGCCGGCCTGCAACGCGTGCCTGCGGTATCGCTCGCCATTGCCAAACGCCCCGGCACCAATGCCGTGGCCATCGCCGACAGTATTCTCGACCGTCTCGAGCAGGCGCACGGCGAGATACTTCCGGAAGATGTGGAGATGGTCGTCACGCGTAATTACGGAGAGACGGCGAATGAGAAGGCGAACGAGCTTCTGTTCCATCTCGGGCTGGCGACCGTCTCCATCGTTGTTCTCGTCGGTTTCGCCATAGGATGGCGCGAGGCGCTGGTGGTGGCCGTAATCATCCCGACCACCATCCTTCTCACCCTTTTTTCCTCCTGGATCATGGGATACACGCTCAATCGCGTAAGCCTGTTCGCGCTGATTTTCTCGATCGGCATCCTGGTGGATGACGCCATCGTGGTGATCGAGAATATTGCCCGGCATTGGGTAATGAAGGATGGCCTTTCGCGCGTCCAGGGAGCGATCGAGGCCGTGGCCGAGGTCGGCAATCCCACCGTGGTTGCGACGCTCACGGTCATCGCGGCGCTCCTGCCGATGCTGTTCGTCTCGGGCATGATGGGCCCCTATATGAGCCCGATCCCGGCCAATGCCTCGGCGGCGATGCTGTTTTCCTTTTTTGTCGCCGTGATGCTCACGCCCTGGTTGATGCTGAAATTTAGCAGCGGCGTGCATACGGCAGCGCATGGGCATGGCGCCGCGCATGGTGGCTGGCTCGGCCGCGTCTATGTCGCGATGGCCGAGCCAGTGCTGCGAACCAGAGCGCGTTCCTGGATGTTCCTTGTCGCAGTGGGGCTCGTGACGTTCGGTTCGCTGACATTGTTCTATTCGCAGCATGTCACCGTGAAGCTGCTGCCGTTCGACAACAAGGCGGACCTTCAGGTGGTCGTGGATCTGCCGAAGGGAGCCTCCGTCGAGGATACCGACCGGACACTCCAATCCCTGGTTGCGCGACTTTCGTCCGTACCGGAGGTTGCCTCGTTCCAGACCTATGCCGGCACTGCGGCCCCGTTCAATTTCAACGGTCTCGTGCGGCATTATTATTTGAGGGCGCAGCCGCAGCAGGGCGATATCGCGGTCAATCTCGCGCCCAAGGGTGCGCGCGGCCGAGCCAGTCACGATATTGCGCTTGAGTTGCGCACCCGGCTCGCGGATCTGCCTCTTCCGTCCGGCATCATCGTGAAAGTGGTGGAGCCGCCGCCCGGCCCGCCGGTGCTCGGCACGCTGCTTGCTGAAATCTACGGCCCCGACGCCGAGACCCGGCGCGCCGTCGCAGGCAAGGTGCGCGAGGCGTTCGAGGGCGTGCCCTTCATCGTCGATGTGGAGGACAGTTTTCGCAACCGCCCGCAGCGCATGCGTATCGCCATCGACCAGGACAATCTCGAATATTACCGCGTCGAACAGGAGGATGTGTACGATACGATCCGCACGCTCGGTGCCGGTACGACGGTCGGCTATTCCCATCGGGGCGGCGAGCGCCATCCGATCCCGATCCGTGTCGCGCTCTCGAAGAGTGGGCTCACCATCAACGAACGCATGCTCGCAACACCGGTGCCGGCCAATGCGCTGCCAGGCGAGCGCTCGATTGTCGAACTCGGCGATGTCGTTTCGGTCACGCAGGAGCGCGCATCCTTTCCGGTGTTCCGGCATAACGGCCGTGCGGCCGAAATGGTGACGGCTGAATTGGCCGGCGCGTTCGAGGCCCCGATCTACGGTATGCTCGCCGTGTCCGACGCCATCGCCCGTGCGGACTGGGGCGATGTGCCGAAACCCGAAATAAAACTGCATGGCCAGCCCGACGACGAGTCCCGGCCCACTCTGCTCTGGGACGGCGAATGGGAAGTGACCTGGGTGACGTTCCGCGATATGGGCGCCGCATTCATGGTGGCAATTCTCGGCATCTATATTCTGGTCGTCGCGCAATTCGGCTCGTTCAAGCTGCCGCTGGTGATCCTGACTCCGGTTCCGCTCACCCTTATCGGGATCATGCTCGGCCACTGGCTGTTCGATGCTCCGTTTAGCGCCACATCGATGATCGGTTTCATCGCGCTTGCCGGCATCATCGTGCGCAATTCGATCCTGCTGGTGGATTTCATCCGCCATGCCCGTACGGCTGACCGGCCGCTGGTCGATGTGTTGCTGGAAGCGGGCTCCATTCGTTTCAAGCCGATCCTGCTCACCGCGCTCGCCGCCATGATCGGTGCCGCGGTGATCCTCTTCGATCCGATCTTTCAGGGGCTGGCGATCTCGCTTCTGTTCGGGCTTGCTTCCTCCACCGCGCTGACCGTGCTCGTCATCCCCGCGATCTATGTCGTGCTGCGGGGAGAGGGTGTGGCCATGCAAAAACAGAAAGCTTTCCCAGCCTGAGGACCGCGCCAATTGATGCACTTGGCTCGCGGCTGTCGTAATGGCGTTCTGTATCGCGCGTGATCGTCGGTGTTGATGACGCGAAATACCCATTTACCCGTTCTGGGATCGCCGGGAAAAAGCGGCCGTCTCGGCCTTCACGACCAGATCGTCAATGAGCGGATCCGGAGACGCAATGGCCGCCAGGCGGGTCCGGTCCGTAATGATAAAGCGCGTTCCCTGCACCTCCAGGCCATTAGCCTGCAAGACCTTGATCGAGCGGGAGAGGTTTTCGGGCGTCATGCCGAGATATGACGCCAAATGCCGCTTCTCCACCGCCAGCGTGATCATGTCGGTATCCTCCTTATGCTGGGACCGATACAGGATATAGGCGGCAAGCCGTTCGAGCGAAGTGCGCAGCTTCAGATTCTTGGTCTGGCGCACGAAGCCGCGATAGCCATTGGCCAGTTCGCGCATCGCTGCCATTGCAAAATCGGGATCGTGCCGCAAAGCCACACGCACATCGGCGGCTGGAATCAGAATGATTTTTGAGCGTTCGAGGGTCTGTGCGGACATCAGATAAGGCGCGTCGCATACACACGCCGCCAGAATGAATGTCGAGACCGGATGCACGACCCCCATGACCGTTTGCCGATCATTCCATGTCGCCCGCAGTTCGATGGATCCCTCGATGATGATGTGAAGGAAGTCCGCATATTCGCCCTGTCTGATCAGTTCCAACCGCGGCGGAAAGCTCTGCGAATAGGCGATCCCCATCAGACTGTCGAAGGTCGGCGTCATCATCTCTCGAAACAGCGGAAGGCGGCGCAGATCCGGCTTCTCATCATCGTGCATAGGTAGCTCTTCTTCACATGCTAAAATTGATATTTATCAAGTAAAAAACGACGGATAATCAATTTTTGCGAGATGAAACGCCACTTATCAAGCGGGAATAACACGTAATTCGAGATGCCCTGCGGCAAAACCGCCATCTTGATTGGAGATTCCAATCGGTTGATTTGAGTCAAGAACTGAACTCGCCGCCTATGGTTGATCCGCTATGCACCAGCCTAACGCCGGAATCGCACCGGGAGCGCTCAATCATGGCAGGCCATATGACACCGAGCCGCCGCGACCAGCAGAGAGCCCTCTGGCTCAGTACGATCGCCTTCACATTGTGCTTTGCTGTATGGACGATATTTTCCATTATCGGCCTGTCCATCAGAGACGATCTCGGCCTTTCCGAATTCGAGTACGGGCTGCTGATCGCAACGCCGGTACTAAGCGGTTCGCTGACCCGTCTGATCCTCGGTGTATGGACAGAACGCTATGGCGGGCGGCTGGTGTTCTCGATCCAGATGATCCTGACCGGGATGGCCACCTTCGCCCTGACCTGGGCCGATAGCTATGCCAGCTTCCTGCTGGCGGCGTTCGGCGTGGGACTGGCGGGCGGTTCCTTCATAATCGGCGTTGCTTACGTCTCGAAATGGTATCCGCAGGCGCGGCAGGGCACCGCGCTCGGTGTGTTCGGCATGGGCAATGTCGGCGCGGCCGTGACCAAGTTTCTCGCCCCCTTCGTGATGATCGCGTGGGGCTGGGAGGGTGTCGCGGAAGTGTGGGCGGCCGGCATCGCCATCATGGGCGTCGCCTTCTATCTGCTGGCAAAGGACGATCCGGATTTCGCCGCGCGGCGGGAGAAGGGCGTCGCCGCGCCGAGCCTTGCCGAACAGTTCGCGCCGCTGAAGAACCTCCAGGTCTGGCGTTTCTCGCTCTATTACTTCTTCGTCTTCGGCGGCTTCGTGGCGCTGGCACTGTGGCTGCCCCACTATCTGGTTCAGGTCTATCAGGTGGACGTGCGTACGGCGGGTATGGCGGCGGCCGCGTTCAGCCTCTCGGCCAGCGTCTTCCGTGCCTATGGCGGCGTCCTGTCCGACCGCTTCGGCGCCCGCTCGGTGATGTACTGGACCCTCGGCTCTCGCTGGTGTTCCTGTTCATGCTGTCCTATCCGCCGACCGAATATGTGATCCGCGGCAAGGACGGCCCGATCGCCTTTTCCATCGAGATGGATTTGTGGCCGTTCGTGGCCACCACCTTCGCGCTCGGCTTCTTCATGAGCCTCGGCAAGGCGGCGGTCTTCCGGCATATCCCGATCTATTATCCGAAGCATGTCGGCTCCGTCGGCGGCCTCGTCGGCATGATCGGCGGCCCGGGCGGTTTCATCCTGCCCATCGTGTTCGGCGTGCTGCTCGACGTGACCGGCATCTGGACATCGGCGTTCCTGCTCCTGTTCCTCCTCGTTCTGGTGTCGATGGCCTGGATGCATCTGTCGATCCGGGTCATGGAACGGCAGGCGCATGGTACGGCGCTCGACCGGCTGCCCAATTTCCCCGAACTCGCGGAAGTTCACGACCCCGAACATACGGTCATGCCGCATGTGATCGATGACTGGCGGCCGGAAGACCCGCGCTTCTGGAACGAGAAGGGGCGGCGTATCGCCAAGCGCAATCTGTGGATCTCGATCCCGGCGCTGCTGCTCGCCTTTGCGGTCTGGATGGTGTGGTCGGTGGTGGTCTCGCAGCTTCCGTCGATCGGCTTCGCCTTCACCCAGGACCAGCTCTTCTGGCTGGCGGCGCTGCCAGCCCTGTCGGGCGCGACATTGCGCATCTTCTACAGCTTCATGGTCCCCATTTTCGGTGGTCGGCTGTGGACGCTGCTGTCCACTGCCTCTCTGCTGCTTCCCGCGCTGGGCATCGGCTATGCCGTGCAGGACCCCGCCACGCCCTATCTGATTTTCGTTGTATTGGCGCTATTGTGCGGCCTCGGCGGTGGCAAATTCGCCTCCTCCATGGCCAATATCAGCTTTTTCTACCCGCGCGCCGAAAAGGGTCATGCCATGGGGCTGAACGCCGGGCTGGGCAATCTCGGCGTCTCGGTCATGCAGTTCCTGGTGCCGTTCGTCATTACGGCGGGCGTGTTCGGGGCGCTTGGCGGCGCGCCGCAGGAATTGTCGAATGGCGGCCGCATCTGGCTTCAGAATGCCGGCTTCATCTGGGTGCCCTTCATCCTGGCCTCGACGGTGGCGGTCTGGTTCGGCATGAACGATCTGGCCGATGCGCGCTCGAGCTTCCGTGAGCAGGCGGTGATCTTCACCCGAACCCAGACCTGGGTGATGTGCCTGCTTTATGTCGGTACATTCGGCTCCTTCATCGGTTGTTCGGCGGGCTTCCCGCTGCTGTCGGGTCTCGCCTTTCCGGATGTTAACGCGCTGCAATACGTGTTCCTCGGTCCGTTGATCGGTGCGCTCAGCCGCGCCGGCAGCGGCTGGCTGTCCGACAAGGTGGGCGGCGGGCGTATCACGTTCTGGGTGTTCGCCGGCATGATCGCTTCGGTCCTGGTGGTGATCTGGGGATTGGAGAACGCGTCTTTCGCCATTTTCTTCGCAGGTTTCATGGCCCTGTTCTTCTTCACCGGAATCGGAAACTCCTCCACGTTCCAGATGATCCCCGTCATCATGCGCAAGGAGATCGCGCGTCTTTACCCGGCCGAGGACGCGGCCGAGCGGCGCCGGCGCTCCGAGCGCGAGGCAGCGGCCATCATCGCCTTCACCAGCGCTATTGGCGGTTATGGCGGGTTCTTCATTCCGAAAGCCTACGGCACGTCCATCGGGCTGACGGGGGCGCCGCTGGCGGCCTTGTGGGCGTTCCTTGCCTTCTACGTTTTGTGTCTCGTCGTTACATGGGCCGTCTACACACGTCGCGGTGGGCTCCTGCACGATATCGAACGCGGCCGGATTCCGGCGGTCGCCGTCCCGGCCCAATAAATGAATTGAGGGGAGAGCCATGAGCCATCTTCTGGACCGCCTGAACTTCCTGACGAGTTTGCGTAAGGACACGTTTGCCGGCGGACACGGCCAGACGACGATCGAGAACCGCGATTGGGAAGACGTCTACCGCCGCCGCTGGCAGCACGACAAGATCGTGCGCTCGACCCATGGCGTGAACTGCACCGGCTCGTGCTCCTGGAAAATCTACGTCAAGTCCGGCATCGTCACCTGGGAGACACAGCAGACCGACTATCCGCGCACGCGGCCGGACCTGCCCAACCACGAACCGCGCGGCTGTGCGCGCGGCGCCTCCTATAGCTGGTATCTTTATAGCGCCAACCGGGTGAAGACACCGCTCGTCCGGGGGCAGTTGATGCGTCTGTGGCGCAAGAAGCGCCAGACCATGAGCCCGATCGAGGCGTGGACGGCGATCCAGAACGATCCGGCGGCGCGCGAGAGCTATACGCGCATCCGCGGCAAAGGCGGCTTCGTGCGCGCGAGCTGGGACGAGGCGACCGAGATCGCCGCCGCCGCCAATGCCTATACGGCGCGTAAATACGGGCCTGATCGGGTGTTCGGCTTCTCGCCGATCCCGGCCATGTCGATGATCTCCTATGCCGCCGGCACCCGCTATCTGTCGCTTCTGGGCGGTACCTGCATGTCGTTCTACGACTGGTATTGCGACCTGCCACCGGCCAGCCCCCAGACATGGGGCGAGCAGACCGACGTGCCCGAATCCGCTGACTGGTACAATGCGGGCTATCTGCTTCTGTGGGGCTCGAACGTGCCGCAGACGCGCACGCCCGACGCCCATTTCTACACCGAGGTGCGTTACAAGGGCACCAAGAGCGCCGTCATCTGTCCGGATTATTCCGAGGCCGCGAAATTCGCCGATATCTGGCTCAACGCCAAGCAGGACACGGATGCGGCCCTGGGCATGGCCTTCGGCCACGTCATCCTGCGCGAATTCCATCTCGCCCGACAGGTTCCCTATTTCGAGGATTACTGCCGTAAATATTCCGACATGCCGATGCTCGTGCGCCTCGACCGGCAGGGCGAGCGGCTGGTTCCCGGCCGGCAATTGCGGGCGGCCGATTTCGCCCGCGGGCTTGGCGAGAAAAACAATCCCGACTGGAAGACGGTCGGGTTCGACGAAATCTCCGGCAAGGTCGTGGTTCCCAACGGCTCGATCGGTTTCCGCTGGGGCGAGAGCGGCAAGTGGAACCTCGAGGAGAAGGCTAGTAAGGACGATATCCGCCTCAAGCTCAGCCTGATCGCCGAGGCCGACCACGACGAGGTGGCCGGCGTCGATTTCCCCTATTTCGGCGGTGCCGCCACCAACGGCTTGCCGTGGACGATCGCGGCGAGGTTCTGACCCGCAACGTGCCGGTAAAACGGCTCAAACTGGCCGGCGGTGAGGAAGTGCTTGTCGCCACGGTGTTCGATCTCCTGTGCGCCAATTACAGCCTCGACCGGGGGCTCGGCGGCGATCATGTCGCGTCCGATTACGATGCCGATGTGCCGTTCGCGCCGGCCTGGGCCGAGCGCATCACCGGTGTTCGCCGCGACAAGATCGTCCAGGTGGCGCGGGAATTCGCGGACAACGCCGAAAGGACAAATGGACGTTCCATGGTCATCATCGGGGCGGCGATGAACCACTGGTTCCATATGGACATGAACTACCGCGCCGTCATCAACATGCTGGTGATGTGCGGCTGCGTCGGCCAGTCGGGCGGCGGCTGGGCGCATTATGTCGGGCAGGAGAAGCTGAGACCCCAGACCGGCTGGACGGCGCTTGCCTTCGCCCTCGATTGGTCGCGGCCCCCGCGCCACATGAACTCGACCTCGGCCTGGTATGCCCATACCGATCAATGGCGCTACGAAACCATACGTACGCGAGAAATCCCCTCTCCGACGGCGCCGGCGGGCGACTGGAATCGGCTCAGCCTCATCGACTTCAACATCCGGGCCGAACGCATGGGCTGGCTGCCTTCCGCGCCCCAGTTGAAGACCAATCCGCTGGAGGTCGGCCGTGCGGCGAAGGCCGCCGGCGTCGAGGCTAAGGATTACGTGGCCGCGCGCCTGAAATCGGGCGAATTGCAGATGTCGTGCGAGGATCCGGACGCGCCCGAGAACTGGCCGCGCAACCTGTTCGTCTGGCGCTCGAACCTGCTCGGCTCCTCCGGCAAGGGCCACGAATATTTCCTCAAGCACCTGCTCGGTACCGACCACGGCGTGCAGGGCAAGGATCTCGGCGGGGAGGGCGGTGTGCGCCCGGTCGAGGCTGTCTGGCACGAGGAGGCGCCCGAGGGCAAACTCGATCTGCTCGTCACCATCGACTTCCGCATGTCCACCACCGCCGTCTATGCCGACATCGTTCTGCCGACGGCGAGTTGGTACGAGAAGGACGACATGAATACGTCGGACATGCACCCGTTCATCCATCCGCTTCAGGCGGCGGTGGACCCGGCCTACGAGTCGAAAACGGACTGGGAAATTTTCAAGGCCATCGCGAAAAAGTTCTCCGAGGTGGCCCCGGAAATTCTCGGCGTCGAAACGGACGTGGTGCAACTGCCACTCCAGCACGATAGCCCCGGCGAGATCGCTCAGAACATCGTACGTGACTGGGCGCGGCGAGTGCGACCTGATTCCGGGCCAGACTGCGCCCGCCTACATCGCCATCGAGCGCGATTATCCCGATCTGTACCGACACTTCACGGCGCTTGGGCCGTTGATGGAGAAGGCCGGCAATGGCGGTAAGGGCATTGCCTGGGACACGAAGGACGAGGTGCACCATCTGAAGGCCCTCAACGGCACGGTGACCGAGGAGGGCGCAACCCGTGGCATGGCCCGCATCGAGACCGCCATAGACGCGGCCGAAGTGGTGCTGATGCTCGCTCCCGAAACCAATGGCGAGGTGGCGGTGAAGGCATGGCAGGCGCTCGGCAAGGTCACCGGCCTCGACCATAAGCACCTGGCCGAGGTGAAGGAAGACGAGAAGATCCGCTTCCGCGATATCGCCGCCCAGCCGAGGAAGATCATATCCTCACCTACCTGGTCGGGGATCGAGAGCGAGGAGGTCTGCTACAATGCCGGCTGGACCAATGTCCATGAACTGATCCCGTGGCGTACGGTCACCGGGCGTCAGCAGCTCTATCAGGACCATGAATGGATGCGGGCCTTTGGCGAGGGCTTCGTCACCTGGCGCCCGCCGGTGGACCTGAAGACGGTGGGGGAGGAGGCGACGCGTGCGCTGGCCGATGGCGAGCCGCATGTGGTGCTGAACTTCATTACCCCGCATCAGAAATGGGGCATCCATTCCACCTATACCGACAATCTTCTGATGCTGACGCTCAACCGCGGCGGCCCGGTGGTGTGGATTTCCGAGATCGACGCCAAAAAGGTGGGGCTGGTCGACAATGACTGGGTCGAAGTCTTCAACGTCAACGGCGCCATTACGGCGCGCGCGGTGGTCAGCCAGCGGATGAAAGAAGGCAGCATGTTCATGTATCACGCGCAGGAAAAGATCGTGAATACGCCCGGCAGCCAGCTCACCGGCAAGCGCGGCGGCATCCATAACTCCGTCACCCGCACCGTGCTGAAGCCCACCCATATGATCGGCGGCTACGCCCAGCTTGCTTATGGCTTCAACTATTACGGCACGGTCGGCTCCAACCGCGACGAGTTCGTGATCCTGCGCAAACTGTCCAAGGTCGACTGGCTCGACCGGCCCGCAACCCGGATTACGGAGGCCGCGGAATGAAAGTACGTGCCCAGATCGGAATGGTGCTGAACCTCGATAAATGCATCGGGTGCCACACCTGCTCCGTTACCTGCAAGAACGTCTGGACGAGCCGGGAGGGCGTGGAATACGCCTGGTTCAACAATGTCGAGACAAAGCCCGGTATCGGCTATCCCAAAGACTGGGAGAACCAGAAGCGCTGGAACGGCGGCTGGACCCGCACGCGGTCAGGCGCCTTGCAGCCGAAGCAGGGCGGCAAATGGCGTATATTGGCGAACATCTTCGCCAATCCTGACCTGCCCGAGATCGACGATTTCTACGAGCCGTTCGACTTCGACTACGACCATCTGAAATCGGCGCCGGAAATGAAGGCGTTCCCGACCGCGCGCCCACGTTCGAGGATTTCGGGCGAGCGCATGGAGAAGATCGAGTGGGGCCCGAACTGGGAGGAAATCCTCGGCGGCGAGTTCGAAAAGCGCTCGAAGGACTACAATTTCGAGGGCATCCAGAAGGAGATTTACGGTCAGTACGAAAACACCTTCATGATGTATCTGCCGAGGCTGTGCGAGCACTGCCTCAACCCGGCCTGCGTCGCCTCCTGTCCTTCGGGCGCAATCTACAAGCGCGAGGATGACGGCGTCGTCCTGATCGACCAGGAAAAATGCCGCGGTGGGCGTATGTGCGTGTCCGGTTGCCCCTACAAGAAAATCTATTACAACTGGTCGACGGGAAAATCCGAGAAGTGCACTTTGTGCTATCCGCGCCTGGAGAGCGGCCAGCCGACGGTCTGCTCGGAAACCTGCGTCGGGCGCATTCGCTATCTGGGCGTGATGCTCTACGACGCCGACCGCATCGCCGAGGCGGCGGGCGTCGAGAACGAGAAGGATCTTTACGACGCCCAGCTCGGCGTTTTCCTCGAACTCAGCGACCCTGAAGTGATCGCCGCCGCGCGGGCCGAGGGCATTCCCGAGGACTGGATCAAGGGCGCGCGGAATTCGCCGATCTGGAAGATGGCGATGGAATGGAAAATCGCCTTCCCGCTGCATCCCGAATACCGCACCCTGCCGATGGTCTGGTACGTACCTCCGCTGTCGCCGATCCAGAACGCGGTGGAAGCCGGCAAGATCGCGGCGCAGCACAACATGCCCGACGTGCGCTCCTTGCGCATTCCGGTGCGCTATCTCGCCAATATGCTGACCGCCGGCGACGAGGCGCCGATCGTCTCGGCTCTGGAGCGCATGCTGGCGATGCGCGCCTATATGCGCTCCAAAACGGTGGACGGCGTGGTCAATCTGGGCGTGGCCAAGCGCGTCGGCATGGTGCCGCAGCAGATCGACGATATGTACCAGCTTCTGGCCATCGCCAATTATGAGGACCGCTTCGTCATCCCGACCACCCATCGCGAACTGGTCGAGGATGCCTACGACCTCAAGGGCGGCTGCGGCTTCACCGACGGCAATGGCTGTTCGAGCGGGCAGTCGGGCCAGTCGCTGTTCGGCGGCAAGAAGTTCCGCAGCCCGCAGGAGTTCATCGCATGAAGACCTTCAAGGCCCTGTCGGCAATGCTCAGCTATCCGAGCCCCGATCTTCAGCAGGCGGTCCCGGCGATCCGCGCCGTGCTCGGCGAGGGTGTGCTGCCGCACGCCGCCGCCGCGGCGCTGGAACCGCTGCTCGCCTCGCTGGAGGCGACGGACATCTACGACCTTCAGGAGCGTTACGTGCTCCTGTTCGACCGCTCGCGCACATTGTCGCTCAACCTGTTCGAGCATATTCACGGCGAAGGCCGCGACCGGGGCGGGGCGATGGTCGATCTGTTCGATACCTATCGCGCCGGCGGCTTCGATCTCGCTGGGCCGGAACTGCCCGACCATCTGCCGGTGCTTCTGGAATATCTGTCCACGCAGCCTGTCGGGGAAGCACGTACAATCCTGGCCGATGCCGGCCATATCCTGGTCGCGCTGGCGGAGCGGCTGGCGCGGCGCGAGAGCGCCTATGCCGCCGTGCTGGAAGGGCTCGTCTCGTTCGCCTCGGCCGATCCGCAGACGGAGGAAGCGCAGGCGCGTCTGTCCCAAGAGGACGACGATCCCGAGGATCTGGCCGCGCTCGATGCGGTGTGGCAGGAGGCCGAAGTCACCTTCGGGCCCGATCCGAATGCGGGCTGCCCGGTCAGCCGCAACATCCTTGCGCGGATGGACCCGCCCCCCGCCCCGCATTCCGTGAACTGAGGAGGCGAGGATGCATAACTTCTTCTTCGGCATCTTTCCCTACATCGCCATCACGGTGATGGTGGTTGCCAGCATCGCCCGCTACGAGCGCGATCCCTTCACCTGGAAATCGAAGTCGAGCCAGCTTCTGCGCAAGCGCCAGTTCATCGCCGGCTCGGTGCTGTTCCATGTCGGTGTGCTGATGATTTTCGTCGGCCATCTGGTCGGGTTGCTGACGCCGATCCAGATCTTCGACGTCATGGGCATCAGCCATGGCGCCAAGCAGATTCTCGCCGTCGCCGCCGGCGGCGTGGCCGGGATCACGGCGCTGATAGGCGGTATCCTGCTGCTGCATAGGCGGCTGTTCGATCCGCGCATCCGTGCCAATTCCACCCTGGCCGATACCGGCATCATGGTCCTCCTGATGGCGCAATTGGTGCTGGGGCTCGCAACCATCGTCGTCTCGCTCGGTCATCTCGACGGGCACGAAATGGTGAAGTTCATGAACTGGGCGCAGGCCATCATCTATCTCCGCGGCGGAGCTGCGGATTACATCATCGACGTCCACTGGCTGTTCAAGGCGCATATCCTGCTCGGCCTGACCATCTTCCTGCTGTTTCCCTTCATCCGGCGGGTCCACATCTTCTCCGCGCCGGTGCGCTATCTGTGGCGGCCGGGCTATCAGATCGTGCGCTCGCGGCACGGGGCCAAGTATGTACGGACGGGGCTTGCGCCGCTGCCGCGTTCCGGAATGGAGCCGGGGGAGTGAAGGTTCTCGATCTTACCCACGCGCCGGCGCTGGCGCCGGCACCGGTTGCCGTCAACGGCGTCGTGATCGCCGCCGAGGCGATTGCCGCCGAAGCGCAGAATCATCCGTCGCCGAAGGGCAAACCGGGCCGGGCCTGGAAGGCCGCGGCGCGGGCGCTGGTGCTGCGCGAGGTGTTGTTGCAGGAGGCAAGCGCGCAAACGATCGCGCCGGCGCCGATCGAGCTTGCCGAGGGCCAATGGGAAACGGAGGAGGAGGCGCTGATCCGCCAGCTTCTCGAAAGCGCCATTTCCCCGGCCGAGATCGACGAAGCGCAATTGCGCGCCATCTACGACAATGCGCCGGACCGTTTCCGGGGACCGTCGCTGTTCGAGGCCGCGCATATTCTGTTTCCCGCCATTCCCGGCGATGCGAAGGCCCGTGCCGCCGCGCGTCTGTGCGCCGAGGAGGTGCTTGCTGAGTTGAAACGCGATCCGCGCCGCTTCGCCGTGCTGGCGGCTGAGCACAGCGCCTGCCCCTCGCGCGCCAATGGCGGCGTGTTGGGTCAGCTCGCATCGGGCGATACGGTGCCGGAATTCGAGGCGGCGTTGTGCGGCATGGGGGAGGGAAGCATTTGCGATGCGCCGGTGGAAAGCCGCTACGGCATCCACCTGATCCGGCTGGACGCGCGCGTGCGCGGCGAAGTTCTGCCCTTCGCCGCCGTGCTGCCGCATCTGCGCCAGGCACGGGAGAAGGCGGATTGGGTGCGTGGCAGCCGCGCCTATGTTGAGGAACTGGCGGCGCGCGCCGAGATCACGGGGATCGATCTTACGGATATGCCGCAGATGTAAAGGAGGCAGAAGTTATGAGGAGCGGCGGCCACTCCACCAAACCGCTTTTATCGCGACAGTCCATGAAAGCGGGCCTCGAGCAAGATACACTTCGTCCCCCTCAACGAAGTGTCATTATGCCGAAGAAAAAAGCCCATCTCGTCTGCGTTTTGCTTCATGAGAATATCCTCAAGGCATCGACAGTCGAACGGGTCCCCGTTGCCGGGATCCGAACGCGTAATAACGGCTGGTGAGATGGAGTGCAGATCGCGGACCGGCAGGGGACGCCGTCCGAACGATCAGGCAGCTTCGCGCAGACCCGTCCGAGTCAGGCCAATTGTGCCCAGAATGCGTGCGGCGACGGGGACGGGCCATGCATTGCCGATCAGCTTGAAGCAAGCCGTTCGGCTTAGCGGGCGGCCTGCGACGGCGATACCGTCCAGCCAGTCGTCCGGGAAACCCTGCGCGCGCAGGGCCTCAAGCGGCGTTGGCCGGCGGACGATCAGACCGACTCCTGGAATGTCCTGGACGACAAGGAAATCGAGCTCGGCGCCTTTCATGCCCGGCTTGATCAGGCCGGACCCGGTTGCGGTCAGCGTGCCGAGCCGAGACGGATGGTAGACAGAAGCGCTTCCATCACCACGGACGGGATTCGGTAGCCATACAGTGCCGCCCGTCTGAGGAACCCACGCGCCGCTTTCGGTGAGAGCAAGAAGTTCAGAAGGTGCTCGCCCGGCGGTTCCGCGATGGCAGAGAATCCACAACCGTTCCCGACGTTGGGGCAGCCAGCGCCGGGCGTCGATAACTCGATCACCAACCTGGTATCCAAGGCGGCGGAGCCGGCGGTTGAGATGGAGATATGCCCCGCCTTTGGACGTTTTGTACGCGGGGACGTTTTCGATGAGGAGCCATTCCGGCAGGACTTGTTCGACGATGTCGCAGAACGCGCCCGTGAGTTCGCGCGGGTCTTTGCAACCCCGGCGCCGGCCGGCGGTCGAGTGCGGCTGGCAGGGGAGGCCGGCTGTGATGATGTCGATTTTGCCATGGTACTTGCTCCAGTTCTGATGAGTGGTGAGATCGCCGAGATTGGGGACGTTAGGATATTTCTGGGCTAGCACTGCGCAGGCCGCCGGGTCGATCTCGGCGAACCCCGCAAGCTCGTGAGGAATCCCGGCCAGTTCGAACGCTGCGAGGTCGCCCGCCATGCCGGAACACAGGCTGAGAACGCTGACCGCGCGGAATCGAGGGAGACTGTCAGTCTGTCTGCGAGCGGTGCCGCCGGTAGGCTTTCGTCGTGATTGCCTGGATCGTACCGTGATTCTTCCGGCGCGGGGCCTCCGCGTTACTTGCCGATCAGTTTCAGTGTCGAATACCGTTCTCATGTTTGCCTCCGTTGTCCGGCCCGTACTGGCGAGCACGGACAAACGGTAGCAGACGTAACGGCGTGAAAATTCCGGTGTTAAATAGCCAGTGACCTGCCTTCCGATTGTCGGACCATTCTGAACTGGAATTTTCCACTTATGATCCCGGTATCGTGAGAAGGAGCATTCCGTGAAACGCTCGAAATTTACCGAGGCCCAGATCGACTTCATTCTGCAGCAGGCTGCAGCCGGAACGGCGGTCGCGGAGGTGTGTCGCAAGGCCGGCATCTCGGACGCGCCATTTCTATAACTGGAAGAAGTATTATGGCGACCTGACGCCGTCCGAGGTCAAGCGCATGCGCCAGCTGGAGGATCAGAACGGCCGGCTGAAGAAGTTCGTCGCCGATCTGACGTTCGACAAAGCCATGCTGCAGGATGTCGTTCGCCGAAAACTATGAGGCCTGCTCGTCGGCCGCGGCTTGTGATGAGGTTTGGGCGGATTGGAAGTGTCGATCCGCCGGACTGTGCGACGTTCCGGATCGACCGGTCACTCTACATTACAAGTCGAAGCGCGGCGATCATGCCGACCTCAAACCCAGGATGAGGGAAATCGCCCGGATGCGGGTCTGTTACGGCTACCGGCTGATCCATGTCCCGTTGCGCGGCGAGGGCTTGGTGGTCAATGCGAAGCGGATCTGGCGCCTTTACAAGGAGATGGGCCTTCAGCCGAGAAACGGGCACCCAAGAGTCGGGTGAAGGCGAAGCTGCGTCAGGACCGTGCCGATGCAACACAGAGCAACCAGGTCTGGGCGATGGACCTCGTTCATGACTAACATGCGACCGACCCCGATCCGCGTGCTTACGGTCATCGACACCTTCTCCCGCTTCTCGCCGGTAGTCGATCCGTGGTTCAGCTACCGCGGCGAGGACGTGGTCGCGATCCTGGAACTGGCATGCAGGAAACTCGGCTAATCAACGGCGATCCGGGTCGACCAGGGCCCCGGGCTCATCTCCCGCGACCTCGACCTGTGGGTCTGCCAGAAGGATGTAGAACTCGACTTCTCGCGGCCCGGAAAGCCCACCGGCAATGCCTTCATTGAGCCGTTCGACGCAAGTTCCGGGCGGAGTGCCTGAAGGCCCACTGGTTCCCGGGCCTTGACGACGCCCGGTCCAGGATGAAGGAATGGCGTAAGGACTACGACACAGTCCGGCCCCACAGCGCTATCGGCAACAAGCTGCCGATAGCGCCCATGAAAGGCTCATCGGCGGCCGCGCCGCCATGAGTCCCTAACCTTGGGAAATTGGATAGAAACCGGGAGCAACGCCAGCGAGCTCGCTGTTGTAGCTACCAGCACGACAGTATAAACGGCCGAAGAAATATGTCGGAATTTGTCCGACCCGATCGGGGGAGGGGATTTTCGTGTTCGGCACGATTTTCTTTCTCTTTCTCAAATCCGCTCTCGGAAAGCTTAACCAGATCTCCTGCTCTGGGTCCTCCTTCGACAGGCGTGGTAATGAGGAGCGTTTTTCCCCATACTGTTACGGGCTGAACGCTATCTCTGGCCCTTTTTGCAGACGCCAGAAGACGGTCTCTGCCGGTAAATAATTCGGCATATTCTCCCAGATGGGAAAAAATGTCGTCCAGCTCAACGTAAAGGCCTGCTGTTCTCTCGTGGTCCTCTGGTCCTTCAGCACTTGAGTAGGCCGCCAGATGCTTTGGAATATTGCGCTCGAGGATCGCGATCAGTGCCTCGCTGACTTCCGGCAAAATCTCAAGGTGAGTGGATCGCCCAAGTTGCCCCAGCCAGACTGCCGCATCGAAGTACGGAGCCAGACCCGCATATCCACCGATCAACTCTGTCGGATTGAGACCGGAAAAAAGGGCGAGGAAGAAGCATTCTTCTATAGTCAGGCTGGCTTTGCCGCTCCTGCTAAAAAGGATGTCGAGAGCCTCCTGGTCCGGCTTTCCTGTCTTCACCTGGCTCTTGCGGCTGTTGAGGTATGCTGTACCTACATCATTTATCAGCCGATAGGCCTTTGCCAGAACGCTGATCATCGATTTTTCGTATTCCAGGAGCTCATCAAACTGCAGCTTTCCATAGAAGAATTCATGATTCCGGATTTCGGTTTGAATGTCCTGATTGAATGAAATCGCGTCCCTGCCATAGAAGTCGAGCAGGCCATCTGTTCGGATCCGGTTGAAGTGAGATATCGAGATAGGAACGAATTTTGCCAGGAATTCATTTTCGAAAAATGTGCTGGTTCTGGTCTTCCGGTCGCCGGAAACATCAATCGGATCCTTGCCGGTTGTTGCTTTGATCTCCGCTCTTGCAGCTGCAAGGATTCTGCCGGCGCGATGCGCGCGACACACAAGCGCTGTTTGAACCATCTGGCAAATTCGGAATGGCCGCCGGCCGCGTTTCAGCTTCACGTCAAGCGCCTGCCGCCATAGCAACGGGTCACCGTTACGGAAATGCTCCATATCTTCTTCGGAAAATGGCGCACCCCGTGCCTTCAGCTGAAACGGTGTCATGCCGATATAAAGCGGGCGTCCCCATTCATCCGGATTTCGGCTTCCGTTCTTAAACGGCTTTGGCACACCGAATTCAGCATTGAAGATCATGTACGGACGATTATCGAGTTTTACCGGATCATCTATCACGCGAAGCGTGACCGTCGTTTCGTCGGCGTAGGGATCATCGTACCAGCTAAGTTTTGGATTGTTTTCTCTCAAAAATATGGGCTGTATATGTGTTTTTTCGAGAGCCATGCGATTTCACCTTGGGACGTTTTGCAGAATGTCTCTGCCTGATCTTTTATTGTGTATTGATCTGACGCTTCTGCGTAACGTTGCAGGTACAAAGTTAAACTGAAAAATTCCGGCGCAATTTGAGCGATCGCGAATTTCTGGACGAAAAAGTTATTTAGATTGCTCCGAGGCAAAGATGCTTTCTCTGGACTACTTCCAGACAGCGGTCAGCACTTTAGATTGCCTCAAGGTTTGGCGTTGTTTGCGCGCTTGATAATGTACCAATTGAAAAAATGTCTTTGTCCCCCCAGGGACGTACATATATGTGAGTTGGTAAGAGTGGTGCGGATTATGTAACGGTGTCGGCACTCATGGTCATGGTGGTTGCTGGCGCGGGTCCTTCGGTCCTTCGTCCGCCGCTGCCACGAAATCCTTGGGCAGCGGCCGGCCAGCCGGCGTGAGGTTTATCAAGTTGTGCAGTTTGTCGATCCGCCCGAACGCTTCGATGCCGCCTGCGGACCGGACGACGGCGCTGTCCGGCCGCGGCTCATACTCTCATAGGGGCGCGGCGCGGCCAGAGAAGCTTGGCCTGGTCAGCTGTTTTCCGCCGGCCAGCGGCTTCGTAACCGGTGAATTTTTGTCGAAAGCCGGCCTGAAGGTTCGAGCCGTGCAAGTTTCCCGGCGAACTATTTCGACGAGCGTAGGATGAACATCCGTGATGTCCCGCGTGAGATTGCGGCTAACCGGGGGCCTGCCTCTGAGATCGCACTTGCTTGACTGCAGGGCAGCCGAAACTGCGCCGATGGCATCGGGCCAGCCCGGTCAGCTCCATGAGATCCAGGGTGTCTCCAGACTGATGTGGCCCTCCGGGCATGCGCCAGGCTCGACGGGGGGCGTGCTTAGAAGGGCCGCTGCCGATCGTCTAAGATGGTTCTCCAGCCTCCGGGAACGAGAAATCACAAGACCCTCAAGCGGCGCGGGTGAGATCCATCGACATTTGCGGAACAGCACTCATCAGATCGCGTGGGAAGCCGGCATCCGCAGATAGGTCATCAATACGTCCTGCGTGTGTCGCTTGCGCTCGTCGAGCCATGCTGATTCCGTCATGTCGCGGTCGAAAATCACCGACAGGGTGTGCCGGTTGACGATGTGGATCTGGCTGAGTGCGACGAGCGATACATAGAATTGTATGGCGTCCACGTCGGGGCGGAAAAGCCCCTTGCGATGGCCTGTTTCGATCATGACCTCGATCGATTGCACGAGCGGAACCGTCATCGCACGTACATTGGGAATGCGGCGGAGATATTTCGCGCGCAGCGTGTTCTCGTTGCTGATCAGCGCCAATACGTCGTTGTTCGAGGCGAAGAAATCGAACGTGAATCCGATCAGCCGCCGCATGCCCTCGATGGGGTCCGATCCGGTCAGATCGAGTCTGTTTTCCTGGTTGCGGATGCGCGCATAGGCGTCTTCGAGGACCGCCAGATACAGCCCCTCCTTGTCGCCGAAATAATGGTAGATCATCCGCATGTTCGACTTGCTCTTCGTGGCGATGCGCTCGACGCGCGCGCCGCTGAAGCCGTGCTGACAGAATTCGGTGCTGGCGGTGCGAAGGATCGTCTGCCGCGATTTGACGGGATCGCGCTTGCGCTTGGGCTTTTCGGCCGGCGTTGCCGCCGTGCGCCCCGCGGCCGGTTTTTTCGTTGCGTGTTCCATCCCCTGCCTCGATGATTCCCGCCCGTCCCTGTCTACGCCGCATGTGGGGCGGCCGCAAAGACGATCTTGACATTTCCCGATAAGTAAAAAAAATATTACATAAAGGAAACCTTGGAGAGGCCTAATGCTGCGGACGGCGCGAAGCTTTAACGGAATGGTTGTGGCGCCTCATCGCCTTGCCGCCGAGGCAGGGCTTTCGGTGCTGCGTGAGGGCGGAAATGCGATCGAAGCGATGATCGCCGCAGCCTCGACGATTGCGGTCGTCTATCCGCACATGAACGGTCTTGGCGGCGACGGCTTCTGGCTGATCGGCAAGGCCGGCTCGCCGCCGATCGGCATCCGGGGCTGCGGACGCGCGGCGCGCGGCGCCGACCGCGAATGGTTCACGAAACAGGGGCTGGCAAGCATTCCGAGTCGCGGGCCGCTGTCGGCCGTGACGATGGCCGGCGCGGTCTCGAGCTGGGACCGGGCGGATTATATCAGCCGAGCGCGGTTCGGGGGGCGGTTGCCGGCCTCGCGCCTGCTGCAGGATGCCATCCGCTATGCCTGGGAAGGGGTCGCGGTCACCGAAAGCCTGCACGCGAACGCCGCCGCGAAACTCGACCAATTGCGCGATGTGCCGGGCTTTGCCGATCTCTATCTCGCGGATGGCGCGCCGGTTCCCGTGGGCCACCGGCTGCGCCAGCCCAAACTCGCCGATACGCTGACGCGCCTGTCGCAGACCGATTTCTCGGATTTCTATCGCGGCGAGCTTGCACGCTCGATGGCGGCCGATCTCGAAAAAGCCGGAAGCCCGCTGCGGCTCGAGGATTTCCAGCGCCACGAGGCTGCCGAGGTCACGCCGCTCGCGGTCGATGTCGCGGGTCACACGGTCTACAATCTGCCGCCTCCGACGCAGGGGCTGGCGTCGCTTCTCATCCTTGCTTTGTATGCACGAAATCCGGCACGGGAAGGGGACAGCGCGGACCACCTGCACCGGCTGGTCGAGGCGACCAAGGCGGCTTTCCGCATCCGCAACGATCATGTCACCGATCCCGATTACATGACGGCCGATCCGGCGACTTTCCTTCAGGATGACGAGATCGCGCGCCTTGCGGCGGGCCTGTCGGACGAACAGGCTGCGCCATGGCCCCATCCGCCGAAGGCCGGCGATACGGTCTGGCTCGCGGCGACTGACCAGCGCGGGCTCACTGTCAGCTTTATCCAGAGTATTTACTGGGAGTTCGGCTCCGGCCTCGTTCTGCCCGGCACAGGCATAACCTGGCAAAATCGCGGAACGAGCTTCGAACTCGATGAAGCGGGCGTCAATGCGTACACGCCCGGCCGTTTGCCGTTCCACACGATCCAGCCGGCAATGGCCGAACTGAGCGACGGCCGCCTGATGGCCTATGGCACGATGGGCGGCGAAGGGCAGCCGCAGACACAGGCTGCCGTATTTACGAGGCATGTTCTGCACGGGCAGGATTTGCAATCGGCCGTGACCGCGCCGCGCTGGCTTCTGGGCCGGACATGGGGCGAGGAAAGCACCAATCTGAAGATTGAAAACAGGGTCGATCCGGCCGTCATCGAGGCGTTGAAGGCGCGCGGTCATGACATCCGGATGGCCGGCGCCTTCGAGGAATTCATGGGCCATGCCGGCGCCATCGTACGGCATCCGGACGGCCTTCTGGAAGGTGCCTACGATCCGCGAAGCGACGGCGCCGTCAGCGCCCGCTAACTAAAAAAATTTCGTCGCTCTCCCCCCTGACCGCCGAGCCTTTCCCCTGGGCCCGGCGGTTCTTTTTTGCCTGCTAAACAGCAGCAAATAAAACAGAATTTGCCTTCTTCGTATTTCGCTTTCAACTGCGTTTTCCCGTTGCGATTTCCAATTGACAAAGTAAGAAGTCTCTTACTAACCTGTGATCACAGGATGCGTTTCGATTGGGAGAAAACAGGATGGCCGACAGCAAGAAGTCGCCCGCAGTGGAGCTTCTCGGTTCCGAGGTCAAGGTCGTCAATGTCGGTCTCGAAGGGTTCGTGAAGGACCTGAAGGACTGCGATATCGAGGTGGTGCATCTCGACTGGTCGCCACCGGCGGGCGGCGATCCGGAGATGGCCACGCTTCTCGCGAAGCTCGGCGTGTGAGGAGACAGCGATGAAACTGATCGAAGATGCAAACAAGGAAGCGCTGAAGCGGATCCTTGAGGGCGAGCCGGTCCTGCTCGATGTCGTTCCCGCCCATACGGCGATCGAAGGCCTGAAGGAGAACATGATCCTTCACTCCGGCCCGCCGATCACATGGGACAGGATGTGCGGACCGATGCGCGGCGCGGTTGCCGGCGCAATCGTGTTCGAAGGTTGGGCACCCGATCTCGTGGCTGCCGAAAGGCTGGCTGCGTCCGACGGAATCGAATTCCATCCCAACCATCATTTCGGCGCCGTCGGCCCGATGACGGGCATGACGACGATGTCCATGCCGGTTTTCGTCGTCGAGAACACGCGCTTCGGCAATCGTGCGTACTGCGCGATCAACGAGGGCCTCGGCAAGGTCATGCGTTTCGGCGGCAATGACGAGAGCGTTCTCGCCCGCCTGCGCTGGCTGCGCGACGTGTTCGGCCCGGAACTGTCGAAGGCGATACGCTCGCTCGGCAAGATCGAGCTGAAATCCATCGTCGCGCGCGGCCTGTCCATGGGCGACGAACTGCATCAGCGCAATCTCGCCTGTTCGAGCGTGTTCCTGCGCGAGATCGCTCCGGCGCTCGCCAGAGTGTCCGACGACAAGGAAAAGCTGGCGGAATGCCTCTCCTTCATCGCGAAGAACGACCAGTTCTTCCTCAACATCGCGATGGCGATGGGCAAGTCCATGACGGACCCGGCCAAGAACATCAAGGGCTCGACCGTGGTCGTCACGATGTGCCGTAACGGCACCGAATTCGGCGTCCGCGTCAGCGGCACGGGCGATCAATGGTTCACCGCGCCCGTCGAAATGCCGGAAGGTCTGTACTTCCCCGGCTATTCGGAAAAAGACGCCAACCCCGATATGGGCGACAGCGCCATCGTCGAGACGATCGGCCTCGGCGGCTTCGCCATGGCGGCTTCGCCCGCGGTCGCCGGCTTCGTCGGCGCCGGCTCGCCGTCTTCGGCGGCAAACTTCACCAAGGCCATGGGCGAGATCGCCATCGGCCAGAACCCGGAATGGACCATCGCGGCCATGGACTTTGCCGGCGTGCCGACGGGTATTGACGTCCGTCTCGTCGTCGAGACCGGGCTTCAGCCGCTGATCAATACGGGCATTGCCCATCGCGAACCCGGCATCGGCCAGGTCGGCGCGGGTGTGGTCAAGGCGCCGATGGGCTGCTTCACGCAGGCCGTGCGCGCCATTGCAAAGGATCTGGGGGTGTCATGAGCGCGTTTGTTCTCAACGAAGTCCGTAAGGGCTTTTATCTCGACTCCGTCGCCCTGATGCGCCTTTCGCGAGAAATCGCGGCAGCGCCGGGAATTGCCGAAGCGGCCCTCATGATGGGCACGCCGGCCAATATCGCGATCATGAAGAATGCCGGCCTGCTGAAGGACGACACCGCGCCGGCGGGCAACGATCTCGTGCTCGCCATGCGTGCGGACAGCGAGGATGCCGCGCGCGCGGCCTTGGCGCTGGCGGAAAAGGAACTCGACAAGCCGAAAGTGCAGGGTGGCGGTGCGGAAGCCTGGCGTCCGCGCAGCATCGCCGCTGCCGTGACGGGTGTTCCCGGGCTCAACCTCGCGCTGATCTCGGTGCCCGGCGATTTCGCCGCCGCCGAGGCGCGCAAGGCGCTGAACCGCGGCCTGCATGTCATGATGTTCAGCGACAATGTGTCGATCGAGGACGAGCGTTCGTTGAAAGAGCGTGCGCGCGAACTCGGCCTGTTGATGATGGGGCCGGACTGCGGCACCGCGATCATCGGTGGCGCGCCGCTGGCCTTCGCCAACCGGCTCAATCGCGGCAATATCGGCATTATCGGCGCATCGGGAACCGGCACGCAGGAAGTGTCGTGCCTGATTTCGGAAGCCGGGCAGGGCATCTCGCACGCCATCGGCGTCGGCGGGCGCGATCTCAAAAAGGAAATCGGCGGCATCACGACCCTGATGGCGATCGATGCGCTCGACGCCGATCCCTCGACCGAGCGCGTTGTATTGATCTCGAAGCCGCCGCATCCCGATGTCGCGAAAACGGTGATCGCGCGCATCGCGAAAAGCCCGAAGCAATACACGGTGTGCTTCATCGGCGCGGCATCGGCGGATCTGCCGCCGAACGCGAAATTCGCGCCGACGCTGAAGGAAGCGGCGGAAACGGCCATCGGTGCGAGCATCGGCGGCGGGTTCGACGCGGCGGCGGAAGCGGCAAGCCATCCGAAGCGGGCCGGGGCAGATCGCATCGAGGGTCTTTACGCCGGCGGAACGCTCTGTGCCGAAGCGCAGGTCATCCTCGCGGCCGGCGGGCGCGAAGTTGCGTCCAATGCCGCCATTCCGGGCGTGCCGTATCTCGATGCGCCCGAGGCGAAGGGCCGGGAGAGGATTCTCGATCTCGGCGCCGACGAATATACCAAAGGCAAGCCGCACCCGATGATCGACCCGTCGGTACGAGACGAGGCCATGCGCGCTGCGCTGGCGGACAAGTCGATTGCGGTCATTCTGATCGATCTCGTGATCGGATATGGCGCGCATGCGGACCCGGCCGGCTATCTCGCCGAAGTGATCGGCAATCGTGGCGCGGATGCACCGCTGATCGTCGGTTCCGTCTGCGGCACGGAGCTCGATCCGCAGGTGCGATCGGTGCAGATGAAGCGCCTGCGCGAGGCCGGCATTCTTGTCGCGCCGTCCAACGCGGACGCCTGCAAACTCGCTATGGCCCTTGTTTCCCGCGATTGAGGACACGACCATGCGTACACTCAATGAAGTTCCGCGCCGTCTCATCATCGCCATCGGCGGCAATGCGGTGCACCCCGAGGACATAGCCGGCACGTCCGAAGAGCAGAAGAGCGTCGCGGAACAGACCGCCCGCTCGCTGCTGGGCATTGCCGAACTCGACAACGAACTCGTCATTACGCATGGCAACGGCCCGGTCGTCGGCAAGATCATGCTGCGGCAGATGCTGACGATGGACCGCATCCCGCCGATGTCGATGGATATCTGCGTGGCGCACAGCCAGGGCGGCATCGGCTATCTTCTGATGCAGGCCATCGAGAACGAGCTTCGCAAGAAGGGCAATCCGCGCCATGTCGCAAGCCTCCTGACCCAGGTCGAGGTCGATCCGGACGATCCGGCGTTCCAGAACCCGACCAAATTCGTCGGCCCGTTCTTTTCCGAGGACGAAGCGAAGAAGATCTCCGAAGAACTCGGCTGGCTGATGCGCGAGGATTCAGGGCGCGGCTGGCGCCATGTCGTGCCGTCGCCGATGCCTCGGCACATATGCGACATATCGCTGGTGGAAGCTCTGGTGACGCGCGGAACGATCGTCATCGCAGGTGGCGGCGGAGGCATCCCCGTTGTGCGCGACGAGATCGGTATACGTACGGGTGTTCCGGCCGTCATCGACAAGGATCTGACCTCGACCCTTATCGGAAACGTGCTCTGCATCGAGGAGCTTCTGATCCTGACCGCGGTTCCGCGCATTGCGATCAATTTCGGCAAGCCCGACCAGCGGGAGCTGGAGCAGGTGACGCTGACGGAGATCAAGGCCTATCAGAAGGAAGGCCATTTCCCTCCCGGCAGCATGGGGCCGAAGGTCGATGCCGCCATCCGCTTTATCGAAGGCGGCGGCAAGCGCGCAATCATCAGCCAACTCGATCATGCGCTGCCCGCCATTCTCGGCAAGACCGGTACGCACATCGTTCCGGGATGAACGCGCCCGTCTCCCTCGCGCGCGTCGATCTGATCGGCGTGGATGCGCTCCGGGCCCTCGAGCCCGGAGCCGGGGAGATTGCGGCGATCTTTCGCCGCTCGCTCTATATCCGTTCCGGCGAGGCCTGGGCCTGTGTCGGAACGCCCGAGATCGGCGCGGGGCCGCTCAACATCGTGACCGATCTGCGCTGCGACTGGAGCGCGATGGTCTCTTTGGGCCAGTCGGTCAGTGTTGATGACAGGCGGCTGAGGATCGGCGTGCTGGCGCTCGATCTCGCCGGGGCGTCGGTCTGGAGCCCGCCGCCATTTCCCGATTGGGATCCGGCGCGCGCTGAAGAGGGCCTCGCTCATCTCGACGGTCTTCTGGGCGCTCATTCGGCACCGGTGGAAGGTCTTGGTTGCTTCGCCGCCGCCGTTCCGGAGCCGGTTTCGCTTGAGGCGCGCGCGGCCGCGCCGCTGGTGGCGCGGCTTTCGCGATGGGCAGCGGAAGGCGGGGGTGGCGACCCCGAGGCCGTGCCGCTGCTCGGCCTCGGCCCCGGCCTGACGCCGTCCGGTGACGATTTCCTCGCTGGATTTATGGCCGGATTGCATGCAATCCACGCATTCGAATTGCGCGATTCCTTGTGGCGGACACTCGTGCCGCCGCTGGCGCATGCGACCGGGCCGATCAGCCGGGCCCATCTGGAATGCGCCGCAAAGGGGCGGCTGGCCGAGCGGCAGCATCTGATTCTCAATGCAATCCTGGCCGCGGATGCCGATGCCATCGGCGTCGCCTTGGCCGTGCTGGCGGGTGATGAGCACACCTCGTCATGGGATGGATTGGCGGGAATCGCCTCAGCCTTGCGGGCCATTCTCGCTGGCGTGGACCGCCCCGACGAGCGGGGGAGTTGCAATAGGGCGCTGCAATTGCATACAACGCGTTGAGCGGATGGCGCCGCGCCGTCCCGTCACGAACAACGCACCCCTATGCCCAAACCCTCCGGCAAGGCCACCGATAACGACCGCATCAGCAGCATCTGCGATGCGCTGCGCCAGGCCATCATCGAACAGGCGCTGAAGCCGGGAACCAAATTGCCCGAAGACACGCTCGGCGAACGGTTCGGCGTTGGGCGCACGCTCGCGCGGCAGGCTCTGGCCCGTCTTGCGGCGGAAGGGCTGGTCGATCACAAGCGCAACAAGGGCGCCGAAGTCGCGACCCCGAGTTGGGAAGAGGCGCGCGATCTGTTCGATCTGCGCATGAGCCTCGAACGCCTCATCGTCGAGCGGCTCGCCGGAAATCTGACGAAAGAGCAGATCTCGACATTGCGTCAGCACATCGCCAAGGAACACGCCGCGCGCAACAGCCGCGAGGCGATTTCGGTGCGGCTGGCGACTGAGTTCCACACGGTGCTGGCCGAGATGACGGGCAGCCCCGTTCTGATCCGTTATGTGCTCGAAATCTGCCGTCGCTGCGGCCTGACGCTCACGCTCTATGCACGGCCGCATTCCTCGGAATGCGCAATCAATGAGCACAGCGAGATCGTCGATGCCCTCGAAAAAGGCGATGCGGAAGCGGCGATCCGCATCATGCAGCATCATCTCGAAGAAGTGGCGAACCGTGCGCTGATCTCTCCGGCCATCGTCCAGACGCCCAGCCTCATGGACATGCTGGAGCCCTATGCTCATGGCGGCAATGGTGCGCGCGCGGCGGAGGCGGCCCGGGAAGCGAATGCAGCACCGGCCAAAGCGGTTTCGGCAAAGGTGGCGCGGGGCGGCCGGGCGCGCCGTTCCTGAAATCCGCGGAGTTTCTATTTTCAATATGTACGTGCTCTAGAGGCACGGACGGTGCCGGCGGGCGCCGGCACCGTAATGCCGCGGTTCAGGCTTCGATGCCGTTCTTCGTCAGGAGGCGCTCGGCGCTGTCGTTCCACACATCCTGCGAGACGATCAGCCCGTCGCGAACGACGAACCTGTCGACATAGCGGTTGCCCTCGAACGGCGTTCCATCGGGCCATTCGCCATAGAGCGTGCCGAGGCTGTAGACCACGGTTTCCGTGTCGCCGGGCACCGTCTCGAAGCGGTCCATGTTTTTCTTGACCCATTTGTAACGACGCGCATTGAAGCTGGACGCTCCGGTCGGGCTGTCGAATTTCCGCCCGCCCGTAAAGGTCAGCGCGAAGCCCGGGCCGACATATTTGGCCGCCGCCACCGGATCGGGAATCATGTGCGTCTCGAGATAGACGCGCACCGTCTCGGTGTCCTTCGCCGCGTCGGGTCTGGTCGTGGTTGCGGTCGTCATGATGTTTCCTCCCGTAATTCCAATGGTTTGACGCTCGTTGGGGCGTTCCTGAAACAGCGCGTAAAAAGAGCCGCGCCGGCCGATATAATAGTAGACTCCTGAAAAATCGCATGCATTAATTGCATGCATAAAAACCAGAGGAAACGCGACACTCACTGATCGGCAAAGTCGGCTGTGAGTGTGTGCAAACGATAGATTGGCACGCAATTCGCATTGCATGCTCCCGTATCGCGCACACGGAGGATGTCATAATGACAAGCAGGAACAAGAACTGGTCGCGCCGCATGGTGCTGGCGGGAATGTCTACCGCGGCCCTCGTGATCGGGGCGCCTTTCAACGTCGCCCAGGCCCAGGAGGCCATCAAGGTCGGCTTGGTTGCCGCACTGTCCGGCCAGTCGGCCAAATCGGGCGAGGCGATCACCCGCGGTCTTCAGATCGCCATCGATGAGGTCAACGCCGCCGGCGGCGTCAACGGCAAGAAAATCGAACTCGTCTCGCGCGACGACGAAAGCAATCCCGGCAAGGGGCTGCTGGCTGCGCGCGAACTCGTGCAGCGCGAAGGCGTCGCCGCTCTTTTCGGCGGTCTGGACACGCCGGTCTCGCTCGCCATCGTTCCGTTCGCGAACCAGGCGAAGGTTCCGTTCGTCGGCGTATGGGCGGCGGGCACCAACATCACCCGGAACGGCGCCGCGGATAATTACGTCTTCCGTGTTTCGGCGGTCGATGCCTATGTCGGCGAGGCGCTCGTCGATTACGCCTTCGACAAGAAGGGCGTAAAGGCGCCCGGTATGATCCTCATCAACAATCCGTGGGGCGAGTCCAACGAGCACGCCTTGAACGATGCGCTGAAGGCGCGCGGCGAGAAGGCGGTCGGTGTCGAGAAGTTCGAGAACAACGATGTCGATGTCGTGCCGCAGCTCACCCGTCTGAAGCAGGCGGGCGCCGATTCCCTGTTCCTGGTCGCAAATGTCGCGCCCTCCTCGCAGGTCGTGAAATCCGTCGAGCGTATGGGCTGGGATGTTCCGATCGTCTCGCATTGGGGTCCGTCCGGCGGACGCTTCACCGAACTTGCGGGCCCGCGCAGCGAGGACGTGCATTTCATCCAGACCTTCACCTTCACGGAGAACATGTCCGACAAGGCGAAGAGCGTCTATTCCCAGCTGCAGGAGAAGTTCGGCGTCAAATCCTTCGCCGACGTCATGCCGGCGACCGGCATCGCCAATGCGTACGACGCCATGCATCTCGTGGCGCTGGCGCTCGACAAAGCGGGCTCCACGGACGGGACGGCGGTGCGCGATGCGCTTCTCGACATCGATCGCTATGAAGGGCTGATCAAGACCTACGAGAAGCCGTTCACGGCGGACAATCACGATGCTCTGGGTGCGAAGGACTATGTCTTCACCCACTTCGTCAAGGGCGACATCATTCCCCTTAACTGACGGCTGAACGGCGGGTGGGCTCGACCCCTCCCGCCGCTTTCTCCATTTCTGACAACGTACGGACGGGAAACGCCCGATGCTTCTCACCTCCGCTATCATCACCGGCCTTGGGCTCGGCTCGATGTATGGTCTCATCGCGCTCGGCTTCCATATCACATGGACCGTGTCGAACACCGTGAACTTCGCCCAGGGCAGCGCGATGATGGTCGGCGCCGTCCTCGGTTTCACGCTGATGGTGACGTTCGGGATGCCGTTCTGGCTGGCGGCGCCGCTCGCCCTGGCTGGATGCGCTGTGTTCGGGCTTATCGTGGAGCGGCTACTGGTCCGTCCGTTCGCGGAGCGGAATTCAGATGCATGGCTGATGGCGACGGTCGCCGGCGGCATCATCGTCGACAACGTCGTCCTGTTCACCTACGGCAAGGAGCCGCGCAGCCTGCCGTCCCCGCTGGCGACGAACAGCATCGAGTTTCTCGGCACGGGCGTCTATCCGCTGCAGCTCATCATTCCCGTCGTCGGCATTGCAGTCGCAATCGCGCTGCAAACCCTTTTCCGCCGCACCGATTTCGGCAAGGCGCTGTTGGCCGTGGTTCAGAACCGCGATGCGGCGCGCCTTATGGGCATCAATGCCAGGGTGGTCGTCGCCTCCGCGTTTGCGATTTCCACGGCGCTCGCCGGGCTTGCGGGCCTTCTGATCGCGCCGCTGTTTTCCGTGCATTCCGACATGGGCACACTGTTCGGCCTGAAAGCGTTCGCGGTCGCGATTCTCGGCGGCATCACATCGGCTTCGGGCGTCATGATCGCCGGTCTTCTGTACGGGCTGATCGAGGCGCTCGTTACCGCCTATCTCGGCTCGACCTACACGCAGATCGTCGTGTTCTCCGTCATCATTCTGGCGCTTGCGCTGCGGCCCAACGGGCTGCTCGGCCGGGCGGCGGTCAACAAGGTCTGAGGAGAGCGCCATGAACCGTCTGTTCGGCTCGTCCAATCCCGCAATGCTCGCCGCCATCCTCGCCATTACGGTTGGAGGCATCGCCTTCGCCCTGACCGGCGGCAGCTATTTCACCTTCGTCGTCGCGCTTGTCGCGCTGACCACGGTCGTCGGCGTCGGCCTGAATATCCTGGTTGGCTTGACCGGCCAGATCTCGCTCGGCCATGTCGGCTTCTACGCCATCGGTGCGTACACGGTCGGCATTCTCAATCTGAACAGCGTGGATTTCTGGCTGGCATTTCTCGCCGCAGGCCTGTTCTCCGGCATTGTCGGTGCGCTGCTCGCTTTGCCGGCCATGCGTGTCTCGGGTCCATATCTCGCGATGGTGACGATCGCGTTCGGATTCATCGTCGAGCACAGCATCATCGAAATGCAGGGTCTGACGGGCGGCCAGAACGGCCTGATGGGGTTTGCCGGCCCGAGCCTGGGCGGCTTCATGTTCGGCGAACGTGAAATGGCCATACTCGCCATCGTTCTCGCCGGGCTTTCGCTGGTGTTCTTCGACCGGCTGGCGCGCAGCGGCTGGGGCCGTGCCATGATCGCCGTGCGCGATGCGGAAATCGCCGCGCGTTCGGTGGCGCTGCCGCCGCTTGCGATCAAGGTCGCGGCGTTCGCGATTTCGGCGGCGCTCACCGGGCTTGCGGGTGCGATCTATGCGCCGCTGATGATGTATATCGCTCCAAGCTCGTTCATGTTCTCGCAGTCGATCATCTTCCTTTTCGCCGTGATCGTCGGTGGAATTGGCTGGACGCTCGGCCCGGTCTTCGGCGCCGTAGTGACGGTTCTTCTGCCCGAGCTTCTGTCCGGACTTGCCGAATATCGCCTGCTGTTTTTCGGCGCGATGCTGCTTGCCGTGCTCTGGCTCGCGCCGACCGGCATTGTCGGCGGTCTGTCGCGCTTCCTGCCGAAGCGGGTCGCGGGCGGCTCGCAGCAATTGCCCGATGTCGCGATCTCGGAATTCCTGCGCCGCGACAAAGACGGCGATGCGCTCGAAGTGTCGGGCATCGGCATTACGTTTGGCGGCATTCGCGCCGCGCGCGATGTCAGCCTGACGGCGCTTCCGGGCCGCGTCACCAGCATTATCGGCCCCAATGGCGCCGGCAAGACAACCGTTCTCAACATGATCGGCGGCTTCTACCGCCCCAGCGCGGGCTCGATCAGGCTCGGCGGGTCCGAGCTTGCGGGGCAGACGGCGACGATTGCCGCGCGCGCAGGCATTTCGCGTACCTACCAGACCACGAAGCTGTTTCCCTCGCTGAGCGTGATGGACAACGTCCTGATCGGTCTGCGCCGGGGCCGCCTCGGCAATCCGCTCGCGGCGCTGGCGCAGCCGCAGGACATGGCGGTCGCGGAGGCGCTGCTCAAGCTCGTCGGTTATGAGGGCTCGCGCGATTGCCCGGCGGCCGATCTGCCCCACGTCGATCGTCGCCTGGTCGAGATCGCGCGTTCGCTCGCGCTGCGTCCGGCGGTGCTGCTGCTCGATGAACCGGCGGCGGGGCTCGTTCAGGGCGAGAAGATCACGCTCGCCAGACTGCTGCGCGAGATCGCCGATCTCGGTATAGCCGTAGTCCTCGTCGAGCACGACATGGCGCTTGTCATGGGCATTTCCGACGAGATCCTCGTGCTCGATGCCGGCAAGCCGATTTCGTCCGGCGAGCCGTCGAAGGTGCGTAATGACCCGGCGGTCGTCGCGGCCTATCTCGGCTCCGGTGAGCTGAAGGCGAAGCCGCGCGAGCAGGACTGGAGCGGCGCCGGCGAAAAGGTTCTCGATGTGGGGAGCCTCTCGGCGGGCTACGGTTCGGTCGGTGTTCTGAAGGCCGTCAATATCGATGTCGGTGCGGGCGAAATGGTCGCGTTGCTCGGCGCCAACGGCGCCGGCAAATCGACCACGATGAAGGCGCTGAGCGGGCTTCTGCGCCCGGTCGACGGCAAGATCGTGTTCGGCGGCGGCAGCATCGAGCGGCTGGCGGCGCACGAGATCGCACGCCTTGGTTTGGCTCTCGTCCCGGAAGGCCGACAGGTCTTCCCTGAACTCAGCGTGTTCGACAATATGCGCATCGGCGCGTTCCGGCGCGGCAAGGGCGATTATTCGGCAGAGATCGAGGCGCTGCTCAATCGCTTTCCGCGCCTGCGCGAGCGCCTGCATGTACGTGCCGGACTCCTGTCCGGCGGCGAGCAGCAGATGCTGGCGGTCGCGCGCGGCCTGATGGCCAAGCCCCGCATTCTTCTGCTCGACGAGCCCTCGCTCGGCCTTGCGCCGCAGATGATCGAGGAATTGTTCTCCGCGCTGGCCGATCTCCGCGATGAAGGCATCACGATCCTTCTTGTCGACCAGATGGCGGCGCTGACGCTTGCGGTGGCCGACCGTGGCTATGTGCTCGAACAGGGGCAGGTCGTGCGTGCCGATACCGCCGAGGCTTTGCGCGGCGACAAGGCGCTGGAGGCGGCCTATCTCGGAAATGATCGCGTGAGTTCGGAACCGCGGAGGGTGCCGGCATGAGCAGGCCAATGCTCGATCTTGTCCTCAAGCGCGGCTGCGTTCACGGATGCGGACATGACCATACGATGGATATCGGCATCCGTGCGGACAGGGTCGTTGAGATCGCGCCCTCGATTTCGAGCGATGCGCGCGAGATCGATCTCGGCGGCCGTCTGGTCTTCGGCGGCTTCATCGAGACGCATATCCATCTCGACAAGGCCTGCATTCTCGGCCGCTGCGGGCATTCGGAATCGCTAGCGCACGCCATCGCGAAGGTCTCGGCGCTGAAGAGCGAGTTCACCGACGAGGATGTTTACGCACGCGGGCGGAACGTCCTTGAAAAGGCGTTGATTCAGGGAACCACGCGCATGCGCACGCATGTCGAGGTCGATCCGCGCATCGGCCTCCGGGCATTCGAGGCGATCTCGCGCCTGAAGAAAGATTATGCCTGGGCGATCGATCTCGAAATCTGCGTGTTCCCGCAGGAAGGGCTTCTCAACGATCCGGGTACGGACGAGCTTCTCGTCGAGGCGCTGGAGCGAGGCGCCGATGTGATCGGTGGATGTCCCTACACCGATACGGACCCGAACGGTCAGATCGCCCGGATTTTCGAGCTTGCCGGGCGATACGATGTCGATATCGACTTTCATCTCGATTTCGATCTCGATCCGACGAGCATGGATCTCTATGAAGTCTGCCGGCAGGCGGAGGCCCACAAGCGCGGCGGCCGTGTTGCCGTCGGTCATGCGTCGAAACTGTCGGCGGCCCCGCCGCCGCTTCTGGAAAAGATCGCGCGGATGATGCGCGACAGCGGCGTGGCACTGACCGTGCTTCCCGCAACCGATCTTTTCCTGATGGGCTATGGAGCGACGCATTCGGTGCCGCGCGGCGTCGCGCCCGCCCATCGTCTACTCGGGCAGGGCGTGACCTGCAGCATCTCGACAAACAATGTTCTCAATCCGTTCACCCCGTTCGGCGACGGCTCGCTGCTGCGCATGGCCAATATGTACGCCAATATTCTTCAGGTGGGCGATCCGGCCGGCATGGAAATGTGCTTCGACATGGTGACGTCGCAGTCGGCCAAACTGATGAATCTCGACGATTATGGCGTGCGCGTCGGCAACAGAGCCGATCTCGTCGTGGTTGATGCCGCAACGCCCATGGCCGCCGTGTCCGAGATCGCGCAGCCCGTGCTGGGGCTGAAAGCCGGCCGGGAAACCTTCACGCGGCCGCAGCCGCAAGTGTTCCGTCCTTTAGCCGCGGCCGCCGAATAGCGACGACGGCGCGACGATCTGGAGGAAGGCGATGGTGACGAATCTCATGGCTGTAAAACCTCCGGAGACGCTTCGTCTCGAACTTAGCGGAATACGCAAGGCCTATCCGTCGGTCGTGGCCAATGACGGCATCGAGCTGGCGGTGAAGCCCGGCGAAATTCACGCCATCCTTGGCGAGAACGGCGCCGGCAAAAGCACGCTGATGAAGATCATCTATGGCGTGGTGCAGCCGGATGCCGGCACGATCCGCTGGAACGGCGATGACGTATCCATACGAGGACCGGCCCAGGCGCGGCGGCTCGGCATCGGAATGGTCTTTCAGCATTTCTCGCTCTTTGAAACGCTGACGGCCGTCGAAAACATAGCGCTCGGTCTCGGCGGAAATCCCGACCTGCACGATCTGTCGCGCCGGATCGAGGATGTATCGGAGCGCTACGGCCTTCCGGTCGATCCCCGGCGCATCGTGCATTCGATGTCGGTCGGCGAGCGGCAGCGTGTCGAGATCATGCGTTGCCTGCTGCAGAACCCACGCCTGCTCATCATGGACGAACCGACTTCCGTATTGACGCCGAGTGCGGTCGAGAGTCTGTTCGGCACCCTGCGCCGTCTGGCGCAGGAAGCGTGCAGCATTCTCTACATCAGCCACAAGCTGGAAGAGATAAAGGCGCTCTGCGACAGCGCGACGGTGCTGCGCGGCGGGCGCGTGGTCGGCAGTTGCGTTCCGTCGCAGGAAACGCATGCGAGCCTCGCCCGCATGATGATCGGCAAGGATCTGCCCGTCTGCCAGCAGAGCGCAATAGAGGCGGGCGAGGTGCGCCTTCGCATCAAGGATCTCTCGCTCGCCGCAGACGATCCGTTCGGCACGACTTTGAAAAAGATCGGCCTCGATGTGCGGACGGGTGAGATCGTCGGCATTGCCGGAATTTCCGGCAATGGGCAGCAGGAACTGCTGAAGGCCATTTCGGGCGAAAGGCCGCTCGAAAGCGGCGCAGCAATCGCCATCTGCGGCCGTGATGTCGGCACGTCGGGGCCGGCGGAGCGACGCGAGGCCGGGCTGTGCTTCGTGCCGGAAGAGCGGCTCGGTCGTGGCGCCGTGCCGGACCTTTCGCTTCAGGACAACGCGCTGCTCACGGCCCATCGTGAGAACATGGTGAGCCATGGCATGGTCCGCGCGGCAGAGGTACGCACGTTCACGCAGACCTGCATCGCGAATTTCAAGGTCAAATGCGGTGGCCCCGATGCCGAGGCCCGCAGCCTCTCCGGCGGCAATCTGCAGAAATTCATCGTCGGCCGCGAAATCATGCAGAAGCCGAAAGTGATCGTGCTGGCGCAGCCCACTTGGGGCGTCGATATCGGCTCAGCCATGTTCATCCGGCAGGAACTGATCGATCTGCGCAGCCGCGGCACGGCCGTTCTCGTCATATCGGAAGAACTCGATGAGCTGTTCCAGATCTGCGACCGCATCGCGGTGATTGCGGAAGGGCGGCTCTCTCCGTGCAAGGCGATCGCCGAAACCAATGTCCGTGAAATCGGTCTGTGGATGACCGGTCTCTGGCCAGGATCGGAACGCGCCCCGCTGTCTGGACAGGAGGATGTCCGTCATGCGCATCAAGCTTGAAGCCCGGCCCAATCCGTCCCGCATCATGCGGTTTGCATCGCCGCTCATCGCGCTGGCACTGACGGCTCTCGTCGGCGCCGCGCTTTTCATCGGTCTCGGCAAGGATCCGGTCGCGGCCTTCTACACGTTCACGATCTCTCCGATCAGCGATATGTACGGCATCGGCGAATGGCTGCTGAAGGCTTCGCCGCTGATCCTGATCGCGCTCGGGCTCGCGGTCGGGTTCCGGAGCAATATCTGGAATATCGGCGCCGAAGGCCAGTTGACCGTCGGGGCCATCTTCGCCGGCGGTCTGGCCCTTTATTTTTCCGGCAGCGAAAGCTCGCTCCTGCTGCCGGCGATGGTCATTGCCGGTGCCATCGGCGGCATGTTGTGGGCCTCCATCGTCGCGGCGCTGCGCAGCCGTTTCAACACCAACGAGATTCTTGTCAGCCTGATGCTGACCTATGTGGCGCAGCTCTGGCTGAGCTATCTCGTCTATGGGCCGTGGCGCGATCCGGCGGGATATAATTTCCCGCAATCGGAGCCCCTGGGTCAGGCTGCACTGTTTCCCATTCTCCTCGACGGGACGAGGTTGAACTACAGTATCGTTATTACAGCTATCGCGGTCGTCATCGTCTGGGTTCTCTTCAGTCGCAGCTTTCTCGGCTTTCGTCTGCGAGTCACCGGGCAGGCGCCGGCCGCGGCGGCCTATGCCGGCTTCAACGCCAAAACCGCCATCTGGGTCGGCATGCTGGCCGGCGGCTTTGCCGGCGGAATTGCAGGGGTTGGAGAAGTGGCCGGTCCGCTCGGCCAGCTTTTCCCGACGGCATCGCCCGGCTACGGTTTCGCGGCGATCATCGTCGCGTTCCTCGGGCGCCTTAATCCCATCGGCATCGTGCTTGCCGGCCTTTTGATGTCGCTGCTTTATCTCAGCGGGGAGGCCGCGCAGCTCGAACTCAACCTGCCGTCTTCGATCACCGGACTGTTTCAGGGCACGCTTCTGCTGCTCCTGCTCGGCGCCGAAATTCTCGTCAATTACCGGATACGGATTATCCCCGCGAGGCCGGCCAGCCAGGGAGCGGTGTCGTGATGGATGCGCTCGTTCCGATTCTGACGGCGACCCTGATCGCCGGTACGCCGCTTGTGTTTGCTGCGCTCGGCGAACTCGTGACCGAGAAGTCGGGTGTTCTCAATCTCGGCGTCGAAGGCATGATGCTCATCGGCGCGGTAACGGGATTCGTAACGGCATTGTCGACCGGCAGCGTATGGCTTGGAATGGCGGTCGCTGCGCTGTGCGGCGCGCTATCGTCCGTTCCGTTCGCGTTCCTCGTCCTGACATTGCGCGCAAATCAGGTCGCGTCGGGTCTTGCGCTGGCCATTCTCGGCACCGGCGTCAGCGCCTTTATCGGCAAGCCCTATGTCGGCATGGCCCTGGTCAAGACAGAAACCTCGTTCGCGCATTTTGCCCGACAGGTTCCGCTGATCGGCGATTTTCTCGCTGCTCTCCATCCTCTCGTCTATCTTTCGTGGATCATCTTCGCCGCGACCGGCTGGTTTCTATACAGAACGCGGTCCGGCCTCATCTTGCGGGCCATCGGTGAATCGCCGTCCTCGGCGCGGGCCAATGGCTACAATGTCGTCGGCGTCCGTTATCTCGCCACCATTTATGGCGGCGCGCTGGCGGGCATAGGCGGCGGATTTCTCACCATTGTCTATACGTCGCTCTGGATTGAGGGCGTAACGGCAGGGCGCGGCTGGATCGCGCTTGCGCTTGTCGTGTTCGCAACTTGGCGCCCCGGCCGTGTGCTGCTTGGCGCCTATCTGTTCGGCGGTGTCACCACGGCGCAATTGTTCGGGCAGGGCGCCGGTATTCCCATCCCGCCGGAGCTCATGTCCGCACTGCCCTATCTCGCGACAATCGTCGTGCTTGTCATTATTTCCCGCAATCCGACGCTGATCCGCCTCAATGCGCCGGCGTCGCTTGGTCAGACCTATCACGGAGAAACCTGACGACTAGCCGTCAGATAATAAAGGGAGGTTTTCATGCTCAAATTTTCGAGGCGGGAATTTCTCGCCGGTTCGGCTGCCGCGGGCGCGGCGGCAACGGTCGGAATGGGTCCGGTGTTCGCGCAGGATTCGCCGCTCAAAGTGGGTGTCGTCCATCAGGGCGCGATCAGCGATGTCGGCTGGGAAGGCCACCATGTACGTGCTTGGAAGGCGCTCGAGGCCGCGCTCGGCGACAAGGTCGAGGTCAAGGCGCTGGACAACGTCCAGCAGGCGCAGGATGCCGAGCGCGTGTTCCGTCAACTCGCTTCGCAGGGCTGCGGCCTCATCTTCGGAACGACTTTCTCGCAATATGCGACGCTTCGCAAACTCTCGCCAACGATCAAAAACGCGCATTTCGAATGCTGCGCCGGCATCGACACGACGCCGAATCTCGGCGTGTTCGAAGCGCGGTCCTATGAAGGAACCTATCTGACCGGAATCGCCGCCGGAAAGATGACGAAGTCCAACGTGCTCGGCTGGGTCGGCGCGTTCCCGGTTCCGCAGGTCATCTACAATCTCAACGGATTCATGCTCGGCGCCCGCAGCGTCAATCCGAACGTCGTGTGCAAAGTCGTCTGGGCGAATGCCTGGAGCGATCCGGCCAAGGAGAAGGATGCCGTCAACGCGCTGGTCGCCCAGGGAGCCGACGTCCTGTCGGGCAGCCCGAACACGTCCGTACAGGGCCTCGCCGCGGAAGAGAAGGGCGTGTGGTCGATCGGCAGCACCGGCGATTTCTCGGCCTATGTGAAGAACAAGCAGCTCACCTCCTTCGTGCTCGATTGGGCGCCGGCCTATATCGAGGCGGCGCAGGCCGTGCTCGACGGCAACTGGAAGCCGGAATCGCGCTGGCGCGGCCTCGGCGAGGGCGGTTTCGTCAAGATGACGACGCATAGTCCGGAGCTTCCGGAAGATGTATTGGTGCAGATGCAGGATGCCGAAAAGAAGATCGTCGCCGGCACGCTGCATCCGTTCTCGGGTCCGATCAAGGATCAGAGCGGAGCGCAGAAGGTTGCTGCCGGCGCGAGCCTTCCGGATGAACAGCTTCGCGGCATCGACTGGCTGGTCGAGGGCGTGCAGGGAACCCTGCCGCGCGGTTGATTTAAGTGAAAACGACGCCGCGCCCTCCGGGTGCGGCGTCTGCCTTTTTGAACGGGATTATCGATGGCTGAGTTCGATACTTTGTTTCGCGCGGCGTTGCTGCCGGACGGGTCGCAGCAAAATATCTGCGTCAGCGATGGGCGGATTGCCGCCATTGTGAACGAAGCGGAAGATGTTCAGGCTAGCGAAATCATCGACGTGGGTGGCGCGCTGGTTCTTCCGGGGTTCATTGATGGCCATGTCCATCTCGACACGACCCTGTTCGGCGATGTCTGGCGCCCGCATCGTCCCTGTACCGCCGGATTCGATGTCGGCGAACGATTGGCCATACAAAAGGACATGATGGCGATTGCGGCGCCGGTGGAGACACGGGCCGCCGCCCTTATCGAACGGGCGGTCTCACGCGGCACGACGCGGCTGCGCACCCATGTCGAGATCGATGTTCATTTCGGGCTTCGTCATCTCGAGGCAACGCTTGCGGTGCGCGAGCGATATTGCGACGCTGTGGATATCCAGATCGTCGCTCTGGCGCGAGGTCTTCTGAAAACCCCCGGTACGCACGAACTCCTCGAGGAGGCGATGAAGAACGGCGCCGAGATCGTCGGCGGGCTCGATCCGGCCGGATTCGAAGGCGATGTCGGAAAACATCTCGATATCGTCTTTGCAATGGCGGAGCGGCACGGGACGGGCGTGGACCTGCATCTGCATGACGGCGGCACGCTCGGCCTTTTCGAGATGGAGGAGATCGCGCGCCGGACGAAAGCGCAGGGCCTGCAGGGCAGGGTGAATGTCAGCCATGCCTATGCGCTGGGCGAAATGCCCTGGGCGCGGGTGGCCTCGACGGCCGAGCAGCTCGCCGAGACGGGCGTCTCGATCATGACGAATGCGCCGGGCGATCATGCCTTCCCGCCCGTGCTGGCATTGCGGGAAGCGGGCGTCACCATATTCGCCGGTAATGACGATATCCGCGATTCGTGGTGGCCGTACGGCGATGCCGACATGCTCGAACGGGCGATGCTGATCGGCTATCGCTCCGGCTTTCTGACGGACGAGGAACTGGCCGTCGCGTTCGACATGGTCAGCGACAGCGCCGCGCGCGCGCTGGGTCTGACCGATTACGGCCTCCAGCCCGGCATGAAAGCCGATTTCGTCGTGCTCGATGCCGCGCATATTCCTGAAGCGGTCGTCGCGCGCCCGCGCCGGAATGCCGTCTACAAAGCGGGACGGCGCGTTGCGTCTGAAGGAGTGTATGGCTCATGAAAGAGGTTGGGCAGACCGCAGGCCGGACGATTTTCGAAAATGTGCGCCTGGCCGATGGCAACGTGGTTGCGTTGACGGTCGAGGCCGGGAAATTCGTGGCGCCGAACTCCGGATCGTCCGCTCAACCGGTATCGCGCGTCGATCTTGCCGGGGCGCTCGTTCTGCCGGCCCTGATCGACGGCCATATTCATCTCGACAAAACCTTTCTGGGCCATGGCTGGCGCCCGCATCGTCCGTGTACGGCCGGGTTCAATGTGCGGGAGCGTGTCGCCTTCGAGAAGGAGGAGCTTGCCGCCGCCGGCGATATCGTGCGCCGGGCCTCGACGCTCGTCGAGCGTGTCGTTGCATATGGTACGGGCCATCTGCGCTGCCATGTCGACATCTCTCCGGATTTCGGCCTGAAAAATCTCGAAGCCGTCAACGAAGTGCGCGAGCTTTATGCGGATTGTATCGACATCGAGATCGTCGCCTTTCCGCAGAGCGGCATCATGACATCGCCCGGCACCGCGGACCTGCTCGACGGTGCGCTGTCGAACGGCGCGGATCTGATCGGCGGGCTGGATCCGGCAACCTATGACGGCGATATCAATGCGCATCTCGATGTCGTGTTCGGCCTTGCCGAGCGGCACGGGGCCGGCATCGACATACATCTGCACGATGGCGATCTGCTCGGCGTGTTCGAGATCGAGGACATCTGCCGGCGCACGATTGCGGCCGGAATGCAGAACCGGGTTGCGATCAGCCACGCCTATTCGCTCGGCCAGGTTCCGGACGCCGTCGTGAAACGGGCCGCCGATCTCCTGGCCGAGGCCGGCGTCGCGATCATGACGAATGCGCCGGGCAATCACGGTTTTCCGCCGGTGCGCGCCCTGCACGATGCCGGTGTCACGGTATTCGGGGGTAACGACAATATTCGCGATGCGTGGTGGCCCTACGGCGAGGGCGACATGCTCGAACGGGCGATGATTATCGGCTACCGCTCCGGTTTCCTCACGGACGAGGATCTTTCGCTCGCGTTTGATCTGACGAGCAGCCATGCGGCCCGTGTGCTTGGCCTTGAAGGATATGGCATCGCGCCCGGAAATCCGGCGAATTTCATCGTGGTCGATGCCGCCTCCGTGCCGGAGGCCGTCGTGGCACGGCCCGTGCGCGAACGAGTCTACAAGAACGGAAACCTTGTCGCCGAAGGCGGGCGTCTGGCCAACGGTACGCGCCTTTAGAGGCCGGTATCAGCCTATCGCGATCCGCTCCCCGTTCTGCCCATACATGATCGCGCGCGTGTCGGCGAAAGAGGCCAGTATCCGGCGCGCGGCGGCCTCGTCCGTCATGGCGATCGCGGTCGAAAGGGCGTCGGCGGCTGTCGCCGTGGGGCTCGTGACCGTGACCGAGCGGTAGAGCGCGGGGCAGAGGCCCGAACGCGGATCGAACAGATGGTGGAAGTTTCCGGCGGCGTCGAATGTGAAGCCGTATGCGCCCGATGTGGAAACCGCGCGGTCGATCACGTCGAGCGTCTCCTTGATGTCGTCCGGCGCGGCGGGATCGGAAATGCCGATGCGCCAGGGCTGTGCGTCCGGACGAGGGCCGATGGCGCGCGCTTCGCCCAGATTGACCATGCTGTGGTCCATGCCGCCGCGCCTCAAAAGATCGACCACGCGGTCGGTGATGTAGCCTTGCGCGACGCCGTTCAGCGTCAGCGCCGCCCCGCGCGGCAGGACAATGCGGTCGTCGCCGATCACGACCCTGTCGAAACCGATATGAGCACGCGTGTTATCGATGGCATCGTGTGAAGGGCCGGATGGATCGGCGTCCGGACGGGCGAAATGAGCCTGGAACAGAAGCCAGAGCGGCTGCACGCTCGGATCGAACGCGCCGTCCGTGATCTGATGGAAGCGGCGCGATGCCGACAGAAGCTCGACGAACTCAACGGGCGGCGCGGCGAGCGCGCCGTCGCGATTGAGCCGAGCCAGCGCGGAATCGGTGCTGTAAAGACTGAATATCTGCTCCAGCCGCTCAATCTCCGCGAGCGCCGCGCGCAACAGAGCTTGGGCGTGGTTGCGGTCGGGATGATGAAGCTCCATGCTGGCCTCGGCGCCGAGCACATGCCCGCGCCACACCACGGGATCGCTACCCGTCGCCCGAGCACGAGACAGGCCGGGCAGAAGCGCCATTCCGGCCGCGGCCGCGCTGATTGACAGGATGCGGCGGCGGCTGATATTGCGTACGGACGTCATGTCAGTGACTCCCGGTGTGCGGCGTCTCCGGCGCGGCGTCTCCGGTCTCCGCATTGCCGAGCACGTAATCCTGCGGAACCTCGTCGAAACGGCGAATGTCCCCGCCATAGGTGCGCACGAACTCCTGAGCCGCCTCCTCGGTCGAGAAGGGTACCGTTTCCGGCGCGCCCATGCCACCCGCGCGCGTGCTGCCGATGACGAAATAGGCCTTGCGCGCCTCGACCCAGTTGGTCGCGCCGGGGTGGTCCCAATCCTGCGTCTTCGCCATGTCGGAGACGTAGATCGCGCGAATGTCCTTCGGTTCCTCCGGAAGCATGGTGAAGGCGAACACGTCGCGCGCTGAGGAGAACCACACAGGTTCGAGGCGGCTTTCGAGGATGATGTGGCCCTTTGGCCCCGGATGTTCGAGAACGTTCATGCCGCAATAATTGCCCATCGCGGAAGTCGTCAGTTCGAACGGCGGGGGCGGCGCCTCGGCCACCCTGTCCTCGCCGCAGGCGGCGAGCACGAGCACGAGCGCGAAGGCGGCGAGCTTTTTGTGCATTACAATTCCCTTCGCGAAAATGTCAGGGCGGCAAGCCCGAGCGGGATCGCGGCCCAGGCGATGAGCGTCCCGATCAATACGCCCGGCGACAGCGAGGAGTTCGCCGCAACGCCGGCCATGCCCGACAGAGAGCTGACGCCATCGGAGCTCGTCAGGTTGAGCAGGCGGTAGATGTCGGTCGGGTTGAAGATCAGAAGCGCGTCGAGCAGCCCGCCCGATATTATGCGCCCTTGATCGACGACGAGAAGGGCGAGCAGGCCCATATCGTAGATGAGGACGAACAACAGCCAGATGCCGATGGCGATGCCGGCCGCCGTGCCGCGCGCGCGCACGAGTGCGCTTGCCAGATAGCCGAGCGCGATGAACGCCGCACCGAGCAGGATCGAACTGCCGATCATGGCCATGAACGACAGCCAGCTTTCCGTCTCGATGGCGGCGCCCATGGCCAGTAGTGCAAGTACGGACGCGCCATAGCCGATCAGGGTGGCGAAAGCGAGAATGGCGAGATGGCCGACGAACTTGCCGAGCAATACCTGCCAGCGCGCGATTGGATAGCTCAAAAGAAGCAGCATCGTGCCGCGCTCCATCTCGCCGACGATTGCGTCGTGCGAGATCAGAAGCGCGATCAGCGGCAGAAGGAAGATCGTCAGACTCGACAGGCTGACGATGACGATGTCGAGCGGGCGCACGCCGACCTCGCCGGTCGGCGCGCTGCCGAGAAAGGTCAAGGTCAGCGCAAGAGCCGCCAGCAGCAGGGTCGTTGCCAGAACCCAGCGATTGCGGATGCCCTCCTGAATTTCCTTGAGAGCGACGATGCCGATATTCGTCATGGCGCGGCGTGCTCCGAACGCAGGAAATAGGCATACAATTCATCGAGCGAGGGCGGCAGGACATCGAGATTGTCGACCGGCAGTCCTTCGCGCGTCAGCCGGTGCAGCACGGGGATCTTGTCGTCGTCTCCCGCCTCGATCTCGACCATGTGCCCGTTGACGCGCCGCCATGTGCCGGGCGCGCCGAGCCAGTCGTCATTACCGGTATTGCCATCCGTCATGGTGATGCGGATGCGCGTCGGCAGGCGGGCGATGCGGCGCAATTCGTCGACCGTGCCGTCCGCGACCTTGAGACCACGATTCATGATGACGACGCGCCCCGCGCGCTCCTCGAGTTCCGTCAGGGCGTGCGAAGACAAAAGCACGGTCGTGCCGCCGGCGCGCAATTCCTCGACAATGGCGTAGAAGACGAGCCGCAGCGCAGGGTCGAGGCCGGTCGTCGGCTCGTCGAGCAGCAATACGCGCGGCTGGCCGAGCAGCGCCTGCGCAAGACCGAGGCGCTGGCGCATGCCCTTGGAATAGCCGCCGACCCGGCGGTCGGCGGCATGGGCAAGCTCGACGCGCTCCAGCAACGCGCCGATGATCTTCTCCGGCTGGCGCTTCAGCCGCGCGTAAAAGCGCAATGTCTCGCGCCCCGTCAGCGCGGTGTTGAAGGATACGCTTTCCGGCAGATAGCCGAGCTGGCGGCGGCCGGCGAATTCGCCCGCCGCCGGATCGTCGCCCAGAACCTCGATCGTGCCGGAGGTCGGACGGATCAGGCCGAGCATCAGCTTCATGAGCGTCGTCTTGCCGGCGCCATTATGGCCGACAAGCGCGATGGTCTCGCCCTCGCGGAGATCAAGCGAGACGCCGCGCACCGCCTGAACGGTGCCGAAATTCTTCGTGACGTCTGCGAGGCGGATGGGACATGTCATGACGGATCGGCCGGCCTTTCAGGGGGCGTCATGAGTGGGTGATTGTCGACCACGCCGCCGGGCAGGATGGCGGGAAAGCGCGCCTGCGCCCAGCGGATGACCTGAACGGCAGGGCTGTTCATCAGGATCTTCGCCTGCGGCGACATCCACAATACGCGGTCAACCAGCCCGTTCGGCCGGTAAGGGGAATCGGCGATGCCGTCCTGATCGAGGTCGAAGGCCGCATTGTCGCTCCAGTAGTTTCCCCGTCCCTCCGAGGACCAGTCGAGATGGCGCGTGCCGACATATTTGACCTGGCTGCGATTGCGCACGAAGGCGTTGCCGGAAATCCTGTTGCGTTCCGATCCGGCCGTGAAGTGGATGCCGATCTCGCAGCCCTCGAACCAGTTGTTGCGGAAGGTGTTGGTGTTGGCGTTGTAGATGAAGACGCATTTCTCCGGCCCGTTGCGGGCGCCGTCGCCCACCGGCGTTTCGCGCTCCGTCGATACGCCGTGCGTATTGCCCGAGCGGGTGCCCGCGCCGAGCCAGCGCGAGGCCGGCTGAAGCCGCGCAATGACCTTGTTGCCTTCGATGCGCGATCCGTTGGCGTAATTGAACAGCAGGCCATGGTCGCGGTCGCCGTCCGACACATTGTTCCGCATGACCAGCCGGTGGGAATACATCATCGCATATCCGACCGAGTTACCGGTCGAGACATTGCCGCTGATCTCGCTGTCGTTCGTGTACATATAGTGAACGGCGAAGCGCAGATTGCTGAAGCGGTTGCTGTTGAAGACATTGCGCTTGCTCGCCGACGCGAAGATGCCGTCGCGGCCGAAGCTGATATCGTTGTCGAGGACGCGCGCGCCCGGTGCGTTCCACACGGTCACGCCGTTACCGGCCTCGGCGCTGCGGCCCTCGCGAAAACCTTCGATCCGGTTGCCGCGCACCAGCGAATCTTCGGCGCCGCGCACATAGACGCCGTACAGATTGCCGATAACTTCGTTGTTCTCGACCCTCGCCCCGGTCGCGGTGCGGGCGAGGAAAATGCCTGCATCCGGACCCTCTATATTGGTGCCCGAACCCGTGACGCGGATGCCGCGGACCGCCGCGCCGGGAGCCTCGACCGTAACCACGCTGCCGGTGCCCGGCCCGTGTATTTCGGCGCCGGCTGCGCCCTGAAGGGAAATCGCATTGGCGATGCGCACCGGGCCGCGATGCACGCCCGCGGACAGATGCACGACATCGCCGGGTGCCGCGGCATCGATCCTGCGCTGCAGGTCGTCGTCGGGCGATACGGAAATCTCGGCGGCCGACAAAACCGTTCCGGCGGCGAACAGACTCGCCGCCGGAAGCAGTGTCAGGCTGAAATATCTCAGCCGCTTTCGCATTTACGCCGCGCGAGGCTCGACGATCATGCGGCCGGTCATCTCCATGTGCATGGCGTGGCAGAACCACTGGCAATAATACCAGTAGACGCCGGGCCGGTCGGCCTTGAACGTCACGGAGGCTGTCGCCTGCGGGCCGACTTCCATGGCCACGCCGTAGTTGACGATGGTGAAGCCGTGGGTGAGGTCCTCGACCTCGTCCATATTCGTCACATAGACCGTGACCTCGTCGCCCTCCTTGACCGTGAAGTCTTCGAGGCTGAAGGATGGCGCGATCGAGTGCATGTACACGCGCACCTTGTCGCCGTCACGGATGACGTCGGCGGCGGAGGTGAGGTCGATCTTGTCGGCCTCGGCCTGCTTGCGGGCGTCCTCGAACATCGGGTCGTTGCGGTCCCAGATCGAAACCGGATTGATCTTGGAACGGTGGACGATGGTGGCGTCGTGCGGCTCGGCGAAGCTCGGGCCGTCATGCACGATCACCATTTCGTCGCCCGAAATGTCGATCAGCTGGTCGTTCTCCGGCTTCAGCGGGCCGACATTGAGGAAGCGGTCCTTCGAGAACTTGTTCAGCGAGATCAGCCATTTTCCATCGGCCTCTTTGGTCTGGCCCATGGAGGTGTGGTTGTGGCCGGGCTGGTAGTGAACGTCGAGCTTCTGGATGATCGGATCGACCTTCTCGCCCTTATAGGCCTGCATGGCCTTCTCGATGTTCCACTTGCAGACCTGGCTGTCGATGAACAGGGTCGTGTACGCATTGCCGCGCCCGTCATAGGCGGTGTGGAGCGGGCCGAGGCCGAGCTCCGGCTCGGCGACGACGGTGTCTCGCGGCTGAATCTTATCGGCGAACAGATCGTCGAACTTGCGCACGTCGAACACGGTGACGGTCGGTGACAATTTGCCGTTGGCCACCACATGGATGCCGTCCGGCGCGGTGTTCATGCCGTGCGGCCCGTTGGCGACCGGAATGTAGCGCGTGTAGCGCGAGCCCTTGCGCCCGTCGAGCACGGGAACGCCGCCGATCTCCTTGAAGTCGCCTTTCTTGACGGCTTCTTCGATGGCCTTGATGTCGAACACGACCACATGGTCCTGCTCGTTCATCATGGTTTCGGCGAGCGTCAGGCCTTCTTCCGAGTTGTAGCAGGTCGAGAAGCAGTATTTACCCTGATAGTCGGCATCGACATTGTCGAGATTGCCGCTCACCATGACCTGCCACGCGACTTCCATGGTCTCGCCGTCGATGGCCGAGAAGATGGAATGATACTGTGAATTGTCGTCGAGGATCTTGCCGTCGTTCGGCACGGGGATTCGGTATTCGCCATTGGCGAACACATAGCCGGTCTTCGGATATTTCTGCACGCGCAGGCCGTGGACCGTGTACTGGTTCGGAAGCTCGATGATCTTGTCGCACTTCATCACGTCGAGCCGGATGCGGCAGACGCGGGTATTGGCCTTGTCGTTGGCGTACAGATAGCGGCCGTCATAGGTACCGTCGGTCTGCGAGGGATGCGGATGGTGCAGGTCGCCGTTGAGGTAGATGCCGCCCTTGTCTTCGAGATATTTGCGCGTCTCGGGCGTCAGATTCTCGGTGAGGATCTTGCGGCTTTCATTGGTCTGACCCCAGCCGGTGGCGCTGCAGCGGTTGAACACCGGAATGCGCATCAGTTCGCGCATTGACGGCAGGCCGAGAATACGTACCTCGCCGCTCTGGCCGCTCGAGAAGAAGACGTAGTACTCGTCGAGATCGCCGGGCTTCACCTCGAAGGAATGAGCGCCGCCCGCGGCCGGCTGCGCGAGCGCCGGCGAAACGGGGCTCGCGCCATCGGTGCCGACGGTCAAGCCGCCGGCAAAACCGGCGGAGCCGGCAACCGCCGCTCCGAGTACTCCACGACGGCTGATTCCGTTTTTCGTGTCCATCTGTGCCTCCAAAACAGGCGCTGCTGATCGGTTCCCGACCGCGCCCATTATGCGGGGCGGGCCTCCTCTCCTTCCTTAGATGGTTTGTCCTGTTTTGGTTTGATCTCGCGCAATCCGGGGGTCGAAAGCGCCTCGAACCGTTCACGCTTTAGTCGGACCTGGATCATGTGCGGGCAGCGGTGGTCGTCGTGGTACAGCTCCTGGCAATGCATACAGTAGATGCACTCGTTGACGTTGATGAAGCCCTCGGGATGGATCGACTGTACCGGGCATTCGTTTGCGCAACGCTGACAGGGCGACCCGCATTCCGGCCACCGCTTCAGCCATTCGAACATGCGGATGCGGCCGGGAATGGCGAGCGCGGCGCCGAGCGGGCACAGATAGCGGCAGAAGAACCGCTCGATGAACAGGCCCGCCACGAGAAGCGTCAGCGCATAGATGACGAACGGCCAGTCGCGCGCGAATTTCAGGATGATGGCCGTTTTGAACGGCTCGACCTCGGCCAGCATTTCGGCAAATGCGACCGAATAGAGCGACAGGCCGAAAAGGCCGAGGAAGATGATGTATTTGATCGGCCACAGCCGCTCATGCAGCGCCCACGGCACCTTGATCTGCGGGATCTTGATCCACTGCGCGAAATTGTTGAGCAGTTCCTGCAGCGCGCCGAACGGGCACAGCCAGCCGCAGAACGGGCCGCGGCCCCAGAACAGAAGCCCCGCCGCAACCGCCGTCCAGAGGATGAAGATGAGCGGAGCGGCGAGGAAGAATTCCCAGTTGAAGCCCGTGACGAGCGAATTCGTGAACGTAATGACATTCACGACCGAGAGCTGTGCATTCGCATACCAGCCCAGCCAGACGAGGGTGAATGCAAGGAATGCGCGCCTGACCCAGGTATAAATGACCGGCCGGCGCACCAGCGCGTCCTGGAAGAAGAAGATGCCCGTCAGTACCAGAAGCGCCAGCGCCGTAATGCCGATCGTGACGGGGCTCGCCTTCCAGATGCGTTGCCACAAGGGCTCGTCGTCAAAGCCCATGAGCGGGGGAGCGGCAGCGGCCGGCGCTTCGGCCGTCGGCGCCGCCTGTGCCGTCGGCGCGGGCGCGGGCGGCGGCGGTGCGGACAGATATTCGTCCGGCAATGTGTAGGTGAGTTCAAAGGGCAGAAACGCCTTGTCGCGCGCCGAGATATTGCGCTGTGCCAGAAGCTGCAATTCGAACGATGCGCCGGGCTCGAGCGTCAGGGTTTCGGGCACGGTGAAGAGCGCGATTTCGTGGAATTGCGGTGCGCCTTCGGCGGCAAGATCGCCCAGCCGCGTGTGATTGCGGTCGCGGAAGCGCGTGCTCTGGCCGTCCTGGATGAGTTCGATGCGGTCGAAAATGCCGCCCCGCACATAGCCGGAGCCCTTGAACGAATAGAGCCCGTTGCCGGCGATCACGAGCGCCTGCTGGCCGGGCTTCAGGCGAGCGGCAAGGCGCTCATAGGCGGTTTCGCCGAGAAGGCTGCGCCCGATGGTCGGCACGCTGACGAGCGCGACGTAAAGATCGATGAATTCGTCGGCCGCATTGGCCGATTCCGGATGGGCGTTCGCATGGCCGGCGGCGGCAAAGGCCTCGGAAACCTCGCCGACCGACAGCGAGAGGCGGCGGATCGAGCCGTCGCCCAGAAGGGTCGTCCAGTCCCGTATCTCCGATTTGGCCATATCCACCGAGCGCGCCACGGGGGCGGGGGCGGATGTGACGGCTGTACCCGACAGCCGTCCCGACGCGATGAGCTTGACCGCCGACCGCACGATGCTGTCGCCCATGACGAGCACCGTCACGGTCGCGCCGCTGACGACATCGACCTGCGGCGCACGCTCTGCGCCGCTGGCGACAGCCGCCATCGATTTGCCGATGAGCGAGTTCACGGAGGCGATGACACGCGCTTCGGGTATGCCGATCAGCACGATCGGCTCGTGGTGCTCGACCAGCTTGATGCCTTTCACGACACCTTCGCGGTCGATACCGACAATCGTGCGGATCGGCTTGCCGGAATAGCCGACGGAACTGACGAAGTCCGATGTCAGGTACGCATAGCCGAGAAGCTCGTCGCCCTTGCGGACGGGCACGATGGCCGGAGCGCCTTCGGCCGGACCATAGCGATCGGCGCCTTCGATCAATTCCGCGGGCGGAATTTTGGCGAGAAAGCCTTCGACGCCTTCCGCTGATTGCGCTGGCGCAATGAAAAACAGAAAAAGCGAACAAAATATCGCGATCAATCGGGTGACGATACGTACCGTCATCACGGGAATAGCGTCGAGGTCAGTCATTGTACGCGCCGCTTTCTGTTTCATCCGCCTCAGACCTATAACGGCCTTTGCGATCTGGCAAACAGCACAGGGCAAGCTATACTGAGATTATGTCCCGGCAAGGGGACGGGTTGCGCAACGAGGCAAGCTCATGACCGGCCTGAAAAAGGAACCTCCGGAATCGGTGCGCTCACTCGAGGAATTGTTCGCCATCGCGGCCGCGATGGAGGACGAGGCCGCCACACGCTATGCGGAGCTTGCGGTTACGCTGCGCAGCGATGCCAATCCCGAACTGGCGGATGTGTTCGAGCGCCTGTCGCGCGACGAACGCGGGCATCTCGACAGCGTTGTCGATTGGTCCGTACGCAAAAGCGGCATGGCGCCCGATCCCGCCCGCATCCGCTGGAGCATTCCCGAAACCTTCGACGACGAGAATATCGGCGTCACCGATCCCAAGCTTCTGAGTGCATACCGCGCGCTGGCGATGGCGGTGCGCAACGAGGAGCGCGCCTTTACATTCTGGACCTATGTCGCCGCCCATGCGCCCGCCAGCGAGATCGCCCAGGCCGCCGAGGCTCTGGCGCGCGAGGAGCTGGAGCATGTCGCGACATTGCGGCGCGAGCGTCGGCGGGCCTACAGGCTGCCCTCCGCCGCAAGGGCGGCCAGGGCCGGGCAGTCCCTTCGCGATAGCGCCGAACTGGAACGCATTCTCGCATCCCTGATCGAGGCGCGCGCGGAGGAGGCCGGTGCGGACGATGCGCGGCGCCTGCGCGAGCTTGCCGCAATCAGCACCGCCAATGCCGCCATCGCGATCCGTCCGCCGGCCGGCAGCGTCGCGGCGGCACAGACCGAGGCCGTGCTGGGCGATCCGGTCGCGCTCGCGGAATTGCTGGTCGATCTTTATCTCGAAGCCGCCGACCGCGAGGGCGAGGAAGAGGAGAAGATCGCCGACCTGCACAGGCTCGCATCCGGCGCCATCCACCGCCTGTCATGGCTGCGTGCGGACTTGCCGGAAGTCGCGGCGAACGCCTAGCGGATGAAAGGGGCGGCGGGCCGCTCGGGGGCGTGCTTCGCCGTCAGCTGAATTGCGCGATCAGGAATGCCGACCATGCGAGCTGGGCCGCGCAGCAGGTGATGCTGAGCATGTTTGCCAGCCAGTCCGGCGTCGTCCAGAGCGGGCGATTGTCGTTGGCGACATAGCGCGACAGGTAGTCGTCCACCGGGGGCAGATAACCAAGATTGCACGCTTGACGGCAGGCCATGGACCACCTCCAACGCAGCGCAGATTAGCGCAGGATGCGGCGCTCGCCAACGGCGGGAATGGGCCTTTCCAGAAATTACGGTTTCCCCGGCGCTGGAAAGCGCGTGGCCTCAGCCCCGCTCGCGGGTATCGGCGAAGGCGAGGCCCGGCCAGTCCTGCCGCACCTGATCGAGCGTCCAGGCATTGCGCGCGAGAAAGACGAGCGCGCCGTCGCGGTCCTCGGCGACCGATGAACGGTTCAGATCGAGGAATTTGTCGATCTGCGATCTGTCCGTGCTCGTGATCCAGCGTGCGGTGACGTAAGGCGCCGGTTCGTAGCGGATCGGCACGCCATATTCCTTGTCCATACGGGACGCCAGGACGTCGAGCTGGAGCGGGCCGACCACGCCGACGATTGCATGTACACCGACCATCGGTCGGAACACCTGAGTCACGCCTTCTTCCGCCATGTCCTGCAGCGCGCGGCCGAGCTGCTTGGCCTTCATCGGATCGTCGAGATGCACGCGACGCAGGATTTCCGGCGCAAAATTCGGAATGCCTTCGAAGCGGATGGCCTCGCCTTCGGTCAGCGTGTCGCCGACGCGCAATATGCCGTGGTTCGGAATGCCGATGATGTCGCCGGGCAGGGCCTCGTCGGCGGTCTCGCGTTCCTGTGCGAAGAACAGGATGGGCGCGGAGATCGTGACCATGCGGTTCTCGCGCACATGAAACATCTTCATGCCGCGGCGGAAGCGGCCCGAGCACAGGCGCACGAAGGCCACGCGATCGCGGTGGTTCGGGTCCATATTGGCCTGGACCTTGAACACGAAGCCCGTGACCGGCTTTTCATCCGCCGTCACCTCGCGGGTGGTGGCCGGGCGGGCGGCGGGCGGCGGGGCGAAATCGGCAAGCGCCTGAAGCAATTCCGCGACGCCGAATTCCTTCAGCGCCGAGCCGAAATAGACCGGCGACAAATGGCCCTCGCGGAAGGCCGTCAGGTCGAATTGCGGCAGCGCGCCGGCCGCAAGCTCCAGCCCTTCGAGCGCGGGGCCGAGTATGTGCGGCTCCACGCCCAGCTGTTCGAGTTCGGCGGGATCGGAGAACGTGACGGTCTTCGCGGCATGGCCACCGCGCTCGTTCGGCATGATCGCGCGCTTGCCGGCGATATCGACGATGGCGCGGAAATCGGGGCCGAGGCCGATGGGCCAGGTCATCGGCGCGAGATCGAGTGCAAGTCCGGACGAGATGTCATCGAGCAGCGTCAGCGGATCCACGCCCTCGCGGTCCACCTTGTTGATGAAGGTGACGATGGGAATGTCGCGCAGGCGGCAGACCTCGAACAGTTTGCGGGTCTGGGTCTCAATGCCGCGCGCGGCGTCGATGACCATGACGGCGGCATCGACGGCGGTCAAAGTCCTGTACGTATCTTCCGAGAAATCCGAGTGGCCGGGCGTGTCGAGAAGGTTGAACGTGATGCCGTCCTTCTCGAATGTCATGACGGACGAGGTGACGGAGATGCCGCGCTTCTGCTCGATCTCCATCCAGTCCGAGCGCGCGCGCCGCCGCTCGCCGCGCGCCTTGACGTCGCCGGCGGCGCGGATCGCCCCGCCCGCCAGCAGCAGCCGCTCGGTCAGCGTGGTCTTGCCGGCGTCCGGGTGGGAGATGATCGCGAATGTGCGCCGCGAAGTATGCGGCGCGATGGAATGCGCTGCGGTCATGGGCCGCCCGGTGTCTTTCTGAATGGCTGGAATGGGTGCTTCAGGTAGCAGTCCCGACGGTCAGCGGCAATATGTCGAATAGCGGCCTCTGGACCGGCGTTGGGCAAGGTCGAGATGGAGATGCCCGTCATGCGCCGCAACCCCCGGGCCGAGGACGGTCGTGAACGGCCCGCAGGCTGCGGCGCGTATCTCCTTGAGAAAGTCCAGTTCGGCCTCGCTTGTGCTCTCGCCGACTGTGACCACGCGGCCATCGGCGCTCTCGAAGCCGCCGATGTCGAGGGCGTTGGCGCGCCCGTGCTCGGAAAGCTTGGCCCCGGCCACCCGGTTGCGGCCCCGGCATTCATAGCCGCCGGTCTGGCGAAAGCGGACAATGGGCTCGCCTAGATGCTTGCCTGCGGCCGGCTGCACGGACGTCGTGAGCCAGACGAGCGCCTGCCGCGCGATGGCGCATGTCACCGTCACCGGAGTTTCGAACGTCACCGGCGGGCCGTCCTTGGGTTTGAGGGCCGAGAGGCTGATTGGGGTCAGCGCGCCGCACTGATTCTCGGCAATGCGGTCGAGGCGCTCGAATTCCACCTCGCCCGAGGTTTCGAGTTCGTCACAGACCGGATCGGGCGGGGGATCGGGTGGGATCTCGGCCTCGGCCAGTCCGGGAGGGGGCGGCGTCGGCCCTCCATCGGGTTCCGGTTTGAGATCGCCGGGACGCGGCAGGGGCAGCGGTGTTTCCGTGGCCGTGCGCGCGGGCGGTTCTTCAGGCATGGCGCCGAGACCAGGTGGGCGTGGCTGCGGCAGGGGGACGGCGAGCGCCGTCACCGGCAACAGGCAGCACAGGAAGGATGCGGTGCCGAGCTTCAACGCGTCGGCGCGGACGGGACCGGCATTCCGAGCGGATCGGTTTCGCGGCTGGCGCGCGCGGCCGATTGCAGGACGCCGCCGCTTCCGGGACGCGGCCCGGCGGCGACGCGTGCGATATCGCCGGCCAGCCGTTCGATCTGCTGGCGCAGGATCTGGACCTCCTCGGCGTTCGCGCTGACGAACATGTCGCCGTCTTCCTTCTCGGCGCGGGTTTCCGCGAGTTCGGCCTCAAGCTTGCCGAGGCGCGTGCGCAGCGTGCCGAGTTCGGCGTTTGCGGCGTCGAGTTCTTTCTTCAGCGCATCGGCCGCGAGCTTGGCCTGCGAGGCCTGTCCGACAGCGGCGGCGACTTCCGCACGGCGGTCGTCGGCGAGCTTGATGAGTTCGGCCCGCTCGTCGATGTGCTTTTTCTGCATGCGCTCATGGCTCGTCAGGCTGCCCTCGGCGCGGGCGAGCTTGGAGCGCAGGCCGGAGATTTCGGACTGGAGGGCGTCGTTTTCCTTGCGCCCGGCGGCCATGCGGGCCTCGGCCTCGGCCGATTTGGTGCGGGCATCCTCGACCGTTTCGCGCATGGACAGGATGGTGGCATCGCGCCGCCCGACATCGGCCATGCTCTGCGCCATGCGCGAGCGCATGATATTGGCCTGACGTTCGAGGCGCCGGTGCTCCACGGCGACTTCGGCGCGCAGCAGATCGCGCGAGGCGACGATCTCGTCACGCGACAGCGGAAGGCGCCGCATGATGCGGTGCGTGGTGAGGCGCACGGCGCGATTCCACAGCGCGCGTCCCATGAACAAGGCAACAAGGCTCGCCGTAAGAAAGCCGAGCGCGGCGTAAAGAAGCGGCTCGACCATGCGTCAGCCTATACTCCGCCAATCGGTAAGCGCCCTACATGCCACGCGGCGAAGGGAAGCGCCAGAGGGGACGTTTGCCCGAACCGGGAGCCTTCCTCAGAAAGGATTCCAGGTCGCGCTCGGGGTGAATTTGAGATAGCCGACATTGACGCCGAAGCGCGCGCCGACACCGGACTGGATCGGCACGAGCACGATATTGTCGATCGACAAGGCCGTCATGCCGAATCCGCCGATGACATAGGCCGAGCCGTTGACGCCGGGAAAGCGGCGGATGATCGAATCGGGGCCAGGCAGGTTGTAGACGAGGATCATGGTCCGCGCGCCCTCGCCGCCGAGATCGAAGCCGATGGACGGGCCCTGCCAGTAGACGCGGCGCTCGCTGCCGTTCTTCATGTAGAGCTTGCCTTCGCCGTAGCGCAGCCCGACGCCGATGGCCCCCGATCCCTCCTGGCCGAGAATATAGCCGTTGGGCTGGCCCCATTTGCTGCCGGCATATTCGACGAGGCTGGCGAGTTCGCGGCTGACGACACCGAAGAATTTGTGCCCGCGTCCGACGATCTCGTCGGTCGAATAGGTGCCGGTCCGGTCCGATCCGCTCTGGTACTGGGCGGCGGCGGGAAGCGAGGCCGCGACCAGAAGAAGGGCGGCGAAAGCCGTGCGGAGAGGGGATAAAAAGATCATGCGGTCGCTCCGGTGGGGGATGCAGTCAGCCGACGGGCCGTCGAATCTTGCACCTATCTTGCGCGAAATCGTGTCGTGGCGAAGGCATTTCCGTTCAGGCCGGGGGCCGTCCCCAGGCGATGAAGGGGCCGTTCACATAGGCCGCGCCGGTTTTTCCATAGGCGAGGGGCTGCCCTTCGGGGGTCAGGACCGCGCCTCCGGCGGCAGCGAGCAGGGCCTCGCCGGCGGCGGTGTCCCATTCCATCGTGCCGACGAAGCGCGCATAGATATCGGCGCTGCCTTCGGCCACGAGGGCGAATTTATAGGCCGAGCCGAGGCGCTGGCGCTCCTGCGCGCCCAGATTATCGAGAAAACATTCCGTGGCCTCGTCATTATGGCCGCGGCTCGTGAGGGCCACGGGCGAGCTGACCGCCAAACGGGTGTGGATGGGCTCGAATCCGTCCGGATGGGGCAGGGCGCCCTTTTTATGCGTTGCGCGGAAGGCGCCATGGCCCGGCGCGCCCCAATAGGTCTTGCCGAGCGCCGGGGCGTGCAGCACGCCGAGAACCGGCCGCCCGTCCGCGATCAGGCCGATATTGACCGTATATTCGGGCCGCCCGGCGATGAATTCCCGTGTGCCGTCCAGCGGGTCGATGGTGACGAAATCCGTGCCGACGGGCGGCACGGCGCCCCGCGCGGCGCTCTCTTCGGCGAGAATCGGAACGCCCGGCAGAATCCGGCCGAGCGCTTCGAGGATCATGTCTTCGGCCTGCACATCGGCGGCGGTGACGGGCGAGGCGTCGGCCTTGGTGCGAAGATCGATCTCGCCATCGGCCAGTTCCAGAATCAGGCGGCCGGCCTGTGCCGCGAGATTCGTCAGTTCCGGCGCGAGGGAGAGGAAGTCTGATCGGGACGGCATCTTGCTCTCTATATCCCCTTGTCCGGCGCGCTGGGGCCTTGGTGCGAATCTCGCGCGCGGTGTATCACGCGCGGGGCCGTTCGCGCCAAGCTGGCCGGCAGGGGAGGCATCATGTCAGTGGTGGAATTGGATGGTCTCGATCTCACGGCGCTCGTCGCGAGCCGCCTGTGCCATGACGTCATCAGCCCGGTCGGCGCCATCGTCAACGGGCTGGAAGTCCTTGAGGAAGAGAAAGACCCCGCAATGCGGGAGATCGCACTCGAACTCGTAAAGAAAAGCGCGACGCAGGCCTCGGCGCGGCTTCAGTTCGCCCGGCTGGCCTTCGGCGCGGCCGGATCGGCGGGCGCGCAGATCGATACGGGCGATGCCGAACAGGTCGCCCGCTCGGTCGTCAGCGACAGCAAGGCCGAGCTTTCGTGGACGGGGCCGCGGCTTCTGCTTCCGAAAAACAAGGTGAAGCTCCTGCTCAATCTGATCGTGGTTGCCCTCGGCACGATTCCGCGCGGTGGCAAGATCGATGTGAAGATCGAAGGCGACGAGCCGGACACGCGCTTCGAGATCGTGACGTCGGGACAGATGGTGCGCGTGCCGAACGGCGTGGTGGAGCTTCTGGCCGGCAATCCTGAAAACGGGCATGTCGATGCCCATGTTATCCAGCCCTTCTATACCGGCCTTGTCGGCCGCGCGGCCGGCATGTCCATATCGATCGATCTCGAAAACGATACGGTCTTTCTGCGCGCCCGTACGGCTTAACCGTCCGTTTACCATAAGAAGAGGTTACGCTGTTCCGGCGTGCGGCGACCCCAGTTGGCCCTCGGCTTCAACCGGGCAGTAACCGATTCACTTTACCAATTCCGCTGACGCTTGGACGCATGGGGCTGGCGTCGGGGGATTGGTATGGACGACCTGCTTCGCGAATTTCTGACCGAGACCAACGAATCGTTGGACGTCATCGACACCGAACTCGTCAAGTTCGAGCAAGATCCGAACAACGCGAAGATTCTCGACAACATCTTCCGCCTCGTTCACACGATCAAGGGAACCTGCGGGTTCCTGGGGCTGCCCCGGCTCGAAGCCATCGCACATGCCAGCGAAACCCTGATGGGCAAGTTCCGCGACGGTACGCGCGTGAACGCCACGGCGGTGACGCTCGTCCTGTCGTCCATCGACCGCATCAAATCCCTGCTTGCCGAGCTTGAGCGCACCGAGGCCGAGGCCGAGGGCGACGACCGCGACATCATCTCCCAGCTCGAAGCGCTTTCGGAAGGCGTCGCCGAGGCCGAGGAGCCCGCGCCGGAGCCGGCGGCATCGGCGGAAGAGGACAAGCCGCTCCTTGTCCAGACTCTGGAGCGCGATCTTCGCCCCGGCGAAGTTTCGCTCGATGAACTCGAACGCGCATTCCGCGAGACGGAAGCCGAGCCCGTACAGGCGATGCCTTCCGCGGAAGCCGCCGCCGTTCCTGCACCCGCGAAGGAGCTTCGCCCCGGCGAGGTTTCCGAAGAGGAGCTTGAGCGCGCATTCCGCGAGACCGAAGGTCCGGACCTTGCGCCCGCGAAATACGAGCGCGACGAGGAGCCGGCAGCATCCGCGCCGCCGGCCGCCGTCAAGACAGAGGCCGCGCCGCTGAAGCCGGCGCCGGCTGCCAAGCGCTCGTCGGCCGCCGAGGACGATCCGTCCGCCAAGCTCGAACATTCGATCGCCTCGCAGTCGATCCGCGTCGGTGTCGATACGCTCGAACATCTGATGACGATGGTTTCGGAGCTTGTGCTGACGCGCAACCAGCTTCTCGAAATCGTCCGCCATCACGAGGAATCCGAATTCAAGGCGCCCCTGCAGCGGCTGTCGAACGTCACCGCCGAACTGCAGGATGGCGTGATGAAGACGCGCATGCAGCCGATCGGCAATGCATGGCAGAAACTGCCGCGCGTCGTGCGCGATCTCGCTCAGGAACTGGGCAAGAAGATCGAACTCGACATGCATGGCGCCGAGACCGAACTCGACCGCCAGATCCTCGACATCATCAAGGACCCGCTGACGCATATGGTCCGCAATTCAGCGGACCACGGTCTGGAATCCACCGAAGACCGCAAAATGCTCGGCAAGCCCGAAAAGGGCACGATCCGCCTTTCCGCCTATCACGAGGGCGGACACATCATCATCCAGATCGCGGATGACGGCCGCGGCCTGAATGTGGACCGCATCCGCAGGAAGGCGCTGGAAAACGGCATCGCAAGCGAGGCCGAGCTCGAGCGCATGAGCGAAAGCCAGATCCAGAAATTCATCTTCCATCCCGGCTTTTCGACGGCGGCCGCCGTCACCAGCGTGTCGGGACGCGGCGTCGGTATGGACGTCGTCAAGACGAATATCGATATCATCGGCGGCACAATCGATCTCAAATCCGTCGTCGGCGAAGGCACGACCTTCACGATCAAGATCCCGCTGACTCTGGCCATCGTTCCGGCTCTGATCGTGGAGGCGGCGGGCGACCGCTTCGCCATTCCGCAGATCGCGGTCATCGAACTGGTGCGTGCGAACGCGCAATCCGAGCACCAGATCGAACACATCAAGGACACGCCGGTCCTGCGCCTGCGCAACAAGCTTCTGCCGCTGATCCATCTGCGCAAGCTGCTCGGCCTCGAAGGCGCCGATCAGGCCGACGAGGGCGCGGGCTTCATCGTCGTGACGCAGGTCGGCGCACAGATGTTCGGCATCGTCGTGGACGGCGTGTTCCACACCGAGGAGATCGTCGTAAAGCCGATGTCCACACGCCTGCGCCATATCACGATGTTCTCGGGCACCACCATCCTCGGCGACGGCTCGGTCATCATGATCATCGATCCGAACGGCATCGCCCATTCGGTCGGCTCGGACGTTTCCTCGCGTATGCTCAATCCGGTCGATGCGGAAGAAAATACGGGCCTCGCCGCCAATCAGACGGTGTCCATGCTCGTGTTCCGCTCCGGCGGTCCGGAGCTCAAGGCAGTGCCGCTGTCGCTGGTCACGCGCCTCGAGGAAATCGACGTCCGCAAGATCGAAGTGGCCAATGGCCGCAACCTCGTTCAGTACCGCGGTGTATTGATGCCGCTGATCGAGGTCTCGGAAGAGACGCGCATCCGCGAGGATGGCGCGCAGCCGCTTCTGGTATTCTCGGAAGACGGCCGTTCGATGGGCCTGGTCGTCGATGAGATCGTCGATATCGTCGAGGACAAGCTCGACATCGAGGTCGGCTCGCATGTACCCGGCATCCTCGGTTCGGCCGTGGTCAAGGGCCAGGCGACCGAGATCATCGACATCGCGCATTATCTGCCGCTGGCGTTCGACGACTGGTTACAGCGTAAGGACGCAAATACCGGCGAGGCGCGCCCGCGCCATCTCCTGTTCGTCGACGACAGCCCGTTCTTCCGCAACATGCTGATGCCGGTGCTGCGCGCCGCAGGATATGACGTGACGTCGTGCGGCAGCGCCGCCGAAGGCCTCGGCCTGATGAACGCGGGCCGCAAGTTCGACGTCATCGTCAGCGATATCGAGATGCCGCAGATGAGCGGCTTCGAATTCGCTGAGGCGGTGCGTGCGGACAGCCAGAACGCGCATATCCCGATCATCGCATTGTCGTCGCTGACGACCGAAGAGGCTCTCGAGCGCGGGCGTCGTGCCGGCTTCGACGATTATGTCGCCAAGTTCGACCGTCCCGGTCTGATCTCGGCGCTGAAGGAAGCCAAGCCCGATCTGGAGCGTGCGGCATGAGCAAGCAAGCCACCACCGATCACGACAGCGAATATATCGAATACGTCACTGTCATCATCGGCGAACAATTGTTCGGCCTGCCGATAAGCAAGGTGCAGGACGTGTTTTCGCCGGATCGCCTGACGCGCGTTCCGCTTGCGCCGCGCGAGGTTGCGGGCGTGCTCAATCTGCGCGGCCGCATCGTGACCGCCATCGACATGCGCATACGTCTCGGCCTGCCGCCGCTGGAAGCGGGGCGCGTTCCGATGGCCGTCGGCATCGACCACGAGGGCGAAGCATATGGACTGATGATCGATCAGGTCGGCGAGGTCATGAAGCTTCAGGCTTCCGGCCGCGAACCGAACCCCGCAAATCTCGATCCGCGCTGGGCTGCCATTTCGGACGGCGTTCATCGTCTGGACGGACAATTGCTCGTCGTTCTCGATGTCGAGGTGACGCTCGATCAGGTTCGCGAAGACATGGCTGCTTGACGGAGCCGCTTGTAGGGGCCGCTGAGGGGAATGGGGCGGTGCAAAGGAGTGACAGGATGAAAACGTGTCTCGTCGTCGACGATTCGAGCGTGATCCGGAAGGTGGCGCGCCGCATCCTCGAAAAATTCGATTTCAAGATTTCGGAAGCCGAAGACGGCAGCCAGGCGCTCGAACTGTGCCGGCAGGCAATGCCGGATGCGGTGCTGCTCGACTGGAACATGCCGGTCATGGACGGCTACGAATTCCTGAAGGAACTGCGTGCGCTGCCGGGCGGCGATGTTCCGAAGGTCGTCTTCTGCACGACGGAAAACGATGTCGCGCACATCGCGCGTGCGCTCCGCGCCGGGGCGAACGAATACATCATGAAGCCCTTCGACAAGGACATCGTGGAAGCAAAGTTCCAGGAAGTCGGACTGATCTAGCAGATATCGTCCCCTTTGGATTGTGAGTACGAAGAGCATGGCCACCGCTGCCGCCGTCGCTTCCGTGGAACATCGTCGTCCAATTCGCGTGATGGTCGTTGACGACGCACTCGTCGTGCGCGGCATCGTCTCGCGCTGGCTTCAGGAGGAATCGGGTGTCGAGGTCGTCGCGACCCACCGGTCCGCGAAGAACGCGCTCGAGGATTTCGAACGCGCCGCGCCCGATGTCCTGATCCTCGACATCGAAATGCCCGATATGGACGGCGTCACCGCGCTGCCGCTGTTTCTGGCGAAGAAAAAGAATCTCGCGGTTATCGTCGCCTCGACGCTGACCTTGCGCAATGCGGAACTGTCGATCCGCTGCCTGTCGCTTGGTGCGATGGACTGTCTGGCCAAGCCGCAGACCTCCGGCGAGATGACGTCGACGGCGGATTTCCGCCGCGAGCTGACCGAGCGCGTAAAGGCGCTGGGCGGCCGCGCCGTCTCGCAGCAGCGCACTCTGGATGCGCCGGTGGCGCGGCCCAAGCCGGTCGTCGTGCCCGCGCCGGTGCCCGCGCCGCCGAGCGCCGAAGTATTGAAGTCCGGTCCGGACACGAGTTTTTCCCGGCGCTCGACCGAGCCGCTTCGCCTGCGCAAATGGCCGTCCGTCATGCCGCGCGCGCTCGTCATCGGCTCCTCGACCGGCGGTCCGCAGGCCCTTGCCGTCGTACTGGCCGGCCTCAAAAGCATTCTGCCGCGCGTGCCCGTACTGATAACGCAGCATATGCCGCCGGCCTTCACGACCATACTTGCCGAGCATCTCGGCCGTGTCGCGGGCGTGCCGTGCCACGAGCCGGTCGATGGCGAAAAGATCAGGCCGGGCCAGATCTATCTGGCGCCGGGCGGTCATCACATGAAGGTCGAGCCGGGCGAGGGTGGCCCTGTCGTCCGCATCACCAATGAGCCGCCGGTCAATTTCTGCAAGCCGGCGGTCGATCCGCTGTTTTATTCCGCGATCGGCGTCTGGGGCAGCGGCATTGCGTCGATTGTCCTGACAGGCATGGGTGCGGACGGCGCGCGCGGCGCGCTCGCCATCGCCGATGCCGGCGGCATGGTGATCGCGCAGGATGAGGAAACCAGTGTGGTCTGGGGAATGCCCGGCGCGACTGCGCATTCGGGCGCCTGCAATGCGATCTTGCCGTTGAAGGAAATCGCGCCGCAGGTCGTACGTCTTGTTGCTGGGGGGAGTGCGAAATGACGCCGCTGGAGCTCGAATTCCTCGGCCGCTTTCTGAAAGAGCGTTCCGGTCTCGTTCTTGTCGGCGACAAGAGCTATCTCATCGAAAGCCGCCTAATGCCGGTGGCGCGTAAGCACAATCTCCCGGGATTGTCGGCGGTGATGGCGCAGCTTCGCGCAGGCAATGTGCAGATCGAGAGCGAGGTCGTCGAAGCGATGACGACCAACGAGACCTTTTTCTTCCGCGACAAGATCCCGTTCGATCTGTTCACCGAAACCATGTTGCCCGCAATGAAGCAGGCGCGTGCCGCCCAGCGCCGGCTGCGCATCTGGTGCTCGGCCTGTTCGACCGGGCAGGAGCCCTATTCGCTAGCCATGATCCTCGAAGAACAGGCCGCGAATTTCCCCGGCTGGGATTTCGAGATTCTGGCAACCGATATTTCCGGCGAGGTATTGACGAAAGCGAAGGCCGGCAAGTTCAGCCAGTTCGAAGTGCAGCGCGGCCTGCCGATCCAGTTTCTGGTCAAATATTTCGAGCAGGTCGGCGATCTGTGGGAAATATCGCCGAAGCTGCGCGCAAAAATCCAGTTCCGGCCGATCAATCTGCTGCGCGATTTCGCGCTGCTCGGAACCTTCGACATCATCTTCTGCCGCAACGTCCTGATCTATTTCGACGAGGCGACGAAGATCGATGTGCTGAAGCGCCTCGCGAATTCCGTTGCGTCCGACGGTTTTCTGGTACTCGGCGCCGCCGAGACGGTGGTTGGCCTGTGCGACAGGTTCAAGTCCGTTCCGGAAAAGCGCGGTCTATACGTGCGGAATATAACCAGCGAAACCGCGCGCCCGCCATTGCGCGTCGCGGCGGCCGGCGGCTGATCGGACCTCTCTCCCGTTCATGGGAGAGGGTGGACTTGGCCGATATCTCTCCGGCGTTCGGATTTGGGTGAAGGCCGCTGCTGAAGCACGGCGAAAATAAAAAGGGAGCCTTTCGGCTCCCTTACCCTGTACGGGTTGTATCCATCTTTCGACGGAGCGGGCGGAGTTCACCCCACCCGTTTCACATGCCCGCGCAGGCCGATCTCGTCCATGGTGCGGGCGTCGGCGCGGGCTTCGCTGGCGCGTTCGCGCTGCTGGTCGCGCTCGTCGAGCAGTTCGACCTTCTTCAGTTCTTCGAAGGCTTCGGCCAGTTCTTCCTGCGCTTCCTGAAGCTGGCCGCGCATCTCGTCGGCCGAGCGCAACAGGTTGTCGCGCCGTGTCGCCGCCGCCTTGGCATAGGTCGGATAGGCGAAATGGGCCACGTCGTGAATGCCGGCGCGCTGCTGCTCGGCCAGGATCTCGCGGTCGAGTTCGGCGGCCATACGCTGGAATTCGGCGATCATCGTTTCGATCTGGGAGAGGCGTCGCCGCTTCTCGTCGACATGGAAACGCTTGAGGCGAATGAGTGTGTCACGCGATTTCATGGCCGATACTCATACACATGGCGGGTTAGCGCCCGGTTTCCGGCGCCCCGACAATTTGCGACAATCGTGCATAAGCATCGCCCAATGTGGTTGCTTCTTCCTTACCTTGGCTCAGAAAGGCTTCCAGCGGCCCGTTCAGCTCGATGGCCTCATCGACTTCGGCGCTGGAACCGGCCCGGTAGGCCCCCAGCCGGATCAGTTCTTCCATATCGGCATAGGTCGCCATGACCTGCCGCGCGCGCATGACGGCGGGCAGATATTGCGGGTCGGCCGAGCGCGGCATGGTGCGCGAGACGGATTTGAGGACATTGATGGCCGGATAGCGCCCGCGCTCGGCAATCGCGCGCTCCATGACGATATGACCGTCGAGAATGCCGCGCACGGCATCGGCCACCGGCTCGTTGTGGTCGTCGCCATCGACGAGAACGGTGAAGAGGCCGGTGATCGTGCCCTCGCCTGTGCCCGGCCCGGCCCGTTCCAGCAGTTTCGGCAGTTCGGAGAAGACGGTCGGCGTATAGCCCTTGGCGGTTGGCGGCTCGCCGGCGGACAGGCCCACTTCGCGCTGGGCCATGGCAAAGCGCGTGATCGAGTCGATCATGCACAGGACGTCCTTGCCCTCGTCGCGGAAATATTCCGCCAGAGCGAGCGTCGTATAGGCCGCCTGACGGCGCATCAAAGCCGGTTCGTCGGAGGTCGCGACGACGACGACGGCGCGCTTCATGCCTTCCTCGCCGAGATCGTCCTGCAGGAATTCCTGCACTTCGCGGCCGCGTTCTCCGACAAGGCCGATGATTGAGACGCCGGCATCCGTATTCTTCGCCAGCATGGACAGCAGCACCGATTTGCCGACGCCGGAGCCGGCGAATATGCCCATGCGCTGGCCGCGGCAGCACGTGAGGAATGTATTGATCGCGCGCACGCCAAGATCGAGCGGCGCGCCGACACGCTTGCGGGCATGGGCCGGCGGCGGCGCATTGCGGAAGGGATAGAGCATCGGCCCGTCCGGCAGCGGGCCCTTGCCGTCGAGCGGCTCGCCCATCGCATTGACGACGCGGCCGAGCCAGGCGCTGCCCGGATGAATGCCGGCATGATCGGAGCCGACAAGGGCGCGGCAGCCGCGGCGCACGCCTTCGAGCGTTGCGAACGGCATCAGCAGCGCGCGGTTGTCGGCGAAGCCCACGACCTCGCACGGGACGGTGCGGTGTTCGCCGACCTCGATGTCGATGCGGCCGCCGACCGCCATGGCGCCGAGCGGCCCCGCGACCTCGACCAGAAGGCCGCGCACGGCGACGACCCGGCCGTAGATCTCACGGTCCGGCACATCGCGCGCCGCCTGAATGAGGCCCTTCATCTCGTCGCCTGTCTCCCGCCCTCATCCTGAGGAGGCGCGCAGCGCCGTCTCGAAGGATGAGCCAGTTCCACAATCCTCATCCTGAGCCGGACTCGGCACCGAACCCGGATGTTTCCGGGGTTCGGCAAAAAAGCCGAGCCGTGTCGAAGGATGGCGTCACCCACGAACCCTATCCACGCCCGTCATGATTCGCGTCTCGCCACTGTAAATTGCTCTGGCGGCAATGCTTTGGCACTCCCGCGCCCCAATTCTTTAAGATTCCTTGTGGACGGTAACGCTTCGTTTACGCGGACCGTTAATGATTTGGCATCGGAATTTTAACCACGGAGACCCTTGCGCGCCTTCGGAGCTTGCGAGTCACGAGAGTCGGTTAGCGGCTGGACTTAATGTTTCTGTTTAAGATTTGTTCAGCATGAAAATCGAGCATTCTCAACATGTTAGCAGTTTTCAAGGCCATGCTTGCCGCTGCGAATCAAACTCTGTTAACCATTCGCGGGTAGCGTGAGTCGCATTCAGGGTTGCCGGCTCCTGGAACGGGAGCGGTGGAGGGAAGATTTATGCGCGTGCTTCTGATCGAGGACGACAGCGCCACCGCGCAGAGCATCGAACTGATGCTCAAGTCGGAAAGCTTCAACGTCTACACAACCGATCTCGGAGAAGAGGGCGTCGATCTCGGCAAGCTCTACGACTACGACATCATCCTGCTCGACCTGAACCTGCCGGACATGTCCGGCTACGAGGTTCTGCGTTCGCTGCGTCTGGCCAAGATCAAGACGCCGATCCTGATCCTGTCCGGCCTTGCCGGCATCGAGGACAAGGTTCGCGGCCTCGGCTTCGGCGCCGACGATTACCTGACCAAGCCGTTCCACAAGGACGAGCTTGTCGCCCGCATCCACGCCATCGTGCGCCGCTCGAAGGGCCATGCCCAGTCGGTCATCAACACAGGCGACCTGACCGTGAACCTCGACACCAAGACGGTCGAGGTCGGCGGCAACCGCGTGCATCTGACCGGCAAGGAATATCAGATGCTGGAGCTGCTCTCGCTGCGCAAGGGCACGACGCTGACCAAGGAAATGTTCCTCAACCATCTTTACGGCGGTATGGACGAGCCGGAGCTGAAGATCATTGACGTCTTCATCTGCAAGCTGCGCAAGAAGCTCGCTTCGGCCACCGACGGCAAGAACTATATCGAGACGGTGTGGGGCCGCGGCTATGTGCTGCGCGAGCCGCCGGAAGATCTCAAGGCAAGCGCCTGACCCGAACGCCGAACGACAAAAAAAGCCCCGCGGAAGCGGGGTTTTTTGTTGGCAAGGATGTATGGGCACGTCAAGGCGGCGGACCGCGGCGGCATCGGCAGGCAGCACGAAAGCGCGACCGGATTTGAGGGCCGCCGCTCAGGCGTTGACGGAATTCAGGTAGAAGGCGGCTGTGCCGTTCAGCGCATCGACCCGCGTGAAGATCACGCGCAGGCGCTGGCCGTTTTCGAGCTGAAGTTCGGCGACATGCAGATCGTCGAAGCCAGGGAGGGCGGCCATGTCCGCACTTACGGTGCCGGATATGCGCAGCCCGTAGGTGCGGCCCACTTCAAGATCGTAGCCGACGGGATGTTCGCGGCCGTCGCGGATGAGGCGGCCGGAGCCCGTGTGCGAGGTCAGGTCCCACATCGCAGTCTCCTTCGCCCGGCCTCTAGCCCGCGTTCGGGGGAATGTCGAGGGACAACCCCTCCGCCCTCATCCTGAGCCGCGCACGCAGTGCGCGTGTCGAAGGATGGCGGCAAGGCCGGTGTTTGCCTCCATCCTTCGACACGGCTCGTCGCTTCGCTCCGAGTCCGGCTCAGGATGAGGGGGAAAGCTGGCGGTCAGGATGAGGAGCGATGTTCGAGGCGGCTCCCCTCACCCCGCTCGATCCTTCGGATCGAGTCGGCCCTCTCCCGCAGGCGGGAGAGGGGAGTTCACCCCTCCAGGCTCTTCAGGAAGGCGATGAAATCGAAGATCTCGTTCGCCTCGAGCTGGAATTGCGGCATGGTCGGATGGCCGGTCATGATGCCTTCAGCCAAGGCCTCTTCCAGCGTCTCGACGGGATAATTGTTGTGCAGGTCGCGCAGGGGCGGGGCGATGGCGAGCGGGCTTTCGCCGATCTTTTCCGTCGCGTGGCACTGGCCGCAATGGACGCGCGCGAACTGGCGGCCGCGCATGACGGCCGGGTCTTCCTGCGCGGCGGCGAGCGGCGCGCCGAACGCGGCGAGGCCGAGCGCGGCAAGGGCAAGAAATCGGATCACGGCGCATCCCCGAATCGAACGCGCACAGGGTCGCAAACGCGCCGGCGCGCGCCAATAAGGGATGTTACGCGCGGATGTCAGACGCCCTCGGGCGCCTTCTCCGTGCGATAGGGGCGCCGCGCAAACACAGCCGGATGCCGGTCGCGCGCCTGCGAGATGCGGCGGTCGGCGTCGGCGAATTTGCGGAAGCTTTTTTCGAGCGACAGGTAGAGCTCGCGCTCGTCATCGGTCTGGGCCGCAGCCGCAAGAACGGCATATTCGGCAGCCTTGATCGCATAAGACGATCGAAACATGACACATACCCAACAATTACCAGCACCCCGCATGTATCATGCGGCCGCCGGTCACGATTCGGAATTGTGCCGCCGATTTTGCCCCCCGCTTTCTCCGTACGACTTTAGAAGATGACGAGATAGGCGATGATCTCGATGGTGAGCGCCACGACGAGCGCCCATGCGAACAACGCAATGGTGCCGGTATCGACCATTTTCGCGTTCCCCCGATTGCCCCGTCCCCACGAGCCGGGCGGGAAAATAACGGGTGGAGCGGGCAAAGCGAGCCCCGATCCCATTCAAAGTTTATGGATGTTTGCACCGATCGTGGAGCGACCTGCGACCGGATGTGCCGTGCAGCCGGAATTCAGACTGCGGCGACGGTTTTTAGCCGCGCGCGCGGGTGAATCTCGGCCTGGGACAGAACGGGAGTCTGGCTGCGGAAGCGGTCCACGATCGAGCGCACGAAAGGCCGCACGCCGGCCGAAGTGAGCAGGACCGGCACCTCGCCCTGGCGCGCCGCTTCCTCAAAACGGTCGCGCACGAGGCCGATGAAATCGTGCAGCTTGGAGGGCGCCATTGCGAGCTGGCGGTCGTCGCCTTGGCCGACGATGCTTTCCTGGAACGCCTGTTCCCATTGCGGGGAAAGGACGACGAGCGGCAGCACGCCCTCGGGCGAGGTGTATTGCGCGCAGAGCTGGCGCGCGAGACGGGCGCGGACATGCTCGGCGATGCTGGCCGGATTGCGCGTCCAGGCGACGGCTTCGGCTACGCCTTCGAGAATGGTGCCGAGATCGCGTATGGACACGCGCTCGCCGAGCAAAAATTGCAGGACGCGCTGCACGCCGGTCATGGAAATCTGGCCGGGGATGAGATCTTCCACCAGCTTGGCCTGTTCCTTCGGCAGATCGTTCAGAAGCTTGGCCACCTCGCCGTAGGACAGAAGGTCCGGCATATTGCCCTTAAGGATTTCGGTGAGATGTGTCGACAGCACGGTCGAGGCATCGACCACGGTGTAGCCGCGCACGCTGGCGTCCTCGCGCAGCGCGCCGTCCACCCAGGTGGCGGGCAGGCCGAAGGTCGGCTCGGTCGTGTGGTTGCCGGGCATGGTGATCTGCGCGCCGGACGGGTCCATGACCATGAACTGGCCGGGGAAGACCTGGCCGGCGCCGGCCTGCGTTTCCTTGACCTTGATGACGTAATTGTTGGCGCCGAGATGCACGTTGTCGAGCAGGCGCACGGACGGCATGACGAAGCCCATATCGGCGGCGAACTGGCGGCGCAGCGCCTTGATCTGCTCGGTCAGGCGGTCCTCCCCGTCCGGGCCGTCGACCAGCGGCAGAAGGCCGTAGCCGAGCTCGATCTTCAGATCGTCAATACGCAAGGATTCGGAGATCGGCTCCTCGGCCGGCGGCGCTGCGGCCGCCTGCGCCTCCACCAGCGCGGCCCGCGCGGCTTCGGCGAGATTGGCGCGGTTGGTGCGGTCGACCTTGAAGGCGAGATAGCCGGCGCCGCCCGCAAGGACAAGGAAGGGCAGCATCGGAATGCCGGGCAGAAGGGCGATGAAGCCGGTGACGGCGGCCGACATTCCGAGCGCCTTCGGATAGCCGGAGAGCTGCGTCATCAGCGCCTTGTCGGCGGAGCCCGACACGCCGGCCTTGGAGACGAGCAGGCCCGCCGCCGTCGAGACGATCAGCGCCGGGATCTGCGTGACGAGGCCGTCGCCGACGGTCAGCAGCGTATAGGTCGCGCCCGCATCGCCCATCGACATGTCGTGCTGGGCGACGCCGATGACGATGCCCGCCACGATGTTGATGACGGTGATGAGAAGGCCGGCCACCGCATCGCCGCGCACGAATTTCGAGGCGCCGTCCATCGCACCGAAGAACGAGCTTTCGTCCTCGAGGTCCTTGCGGCGGCGGCGCGCTTCCGCCTCGTCGATGAGGCCGGCGGAAAGGTCCGCGTCCACGGCCATCTGCTTGCCGGGCATGGCATCGAGCGTGAAGCGCGCGGCGACTTCCGCGATGCGGCCCGAGCCTTTCGTAATGACGACGAAGTTCACGATGACGAGGATCGTGAACACGATGATGCCGATGACGAAATTGCCGCCCATGACGAAATTGCCGAACGCCTCGATGACGTGGCCGGCGGCGGCGGTGCCGTTCTGGCCCTCCGCGAGGATCAGGCGCGTCGAGGCAAGATTGAGTGCAAGGCGCATCATGGTCGCGACGAGAAGCACGGTCGGGAAGGCGGAGAATTCGAGCGGCTTCTGGATGAACAGGGCCGTCATCAGGATGAGGACGGAGAAGATGATCGAGAACGCCAGGAACATGTCGAGCATGACCGGCGGCAGCGGCATGATGAGCACGACGAGGATCGTCAGTACGCCGATTGCGAGGCCGAGATCGCTCTTTCTCAGGAAGCTGATGACGTCGCCGGCGATCTGGCGCGGGTCGTTGCTGCCCGGCGCGGCGCTGATGTCGGCCATTCTGTCTCCTGAACCCTTGCGGCGGAACGTCGATCCATGGACCGGAATCGGCGTCGGCGCGACTGCACGAACATCCATCTGGCGCCTCCGCGCCGGCCCCGGTGGAGGGAAGGGGAGCCGGCAAAAGCACGCGACGAACGCAAAGCACGCGCCGGGCGCACAGCCCGGCTTTACCCGGCAGAATTTGCCGGGTGCATGGTTAACGGGGGGTTAAACGGGCGGGTTCGTCAGAGCGGCTGTGTGCCGCGAAATTGCATGAAATCGCGCTGCCGTCCGTCCTTGCCGATCAGAATGACGGTGTAGTTTTCAGATGCTGCGCCGGAAACTTCCATTCCGGGCGAATTCACGGGCATACCCGGTACGGCGAGACCAAGAGCCGACGGCCGTTCGGACAGAAGCCTGACCAGCGCCTGTGCCGGCACATGGCCTTCGATGACATAGTCTTCGACGAGCGCCGTGTGGCACGACCATAGCGTTTCGGGCAGGGCATGACGTGTCTTGATCGCGCTGACCTCGGCCGTCTCGGTAATCTGTGTGCGAAAGCCGGCACGCGCGAGATGATCGACCCAGGCATCGCAGCAGCCGCAGGATGGATCCTTGAAGACCTGCACCAGTGGCGCCGCGGTGCTGTGGGCGGGGAGAACGGACAGGACAAGGCCGGCGGAAAGAAGTCCAAGAGAAGTGCGGCGGGTGATCATCGTCGTGTCTCCTTGCCGGGCATGACCGGCACATAGCGGATGTGCACCTTCCCGCCGGGGCAACGTCAAGGCCCGGACCGGCAAAGAAGCCATGATCCGGTCGGGGAGTGCCCGTACCGTCACGCCTTCGCGAAGCTGGCTTCCTCCGCCGGCGCGGGCGGCGGCTCGCCATGGATCACGCGCTCGAAGGTGCGCAGGCGCTTGTAGACCGACAGCAGCTCGACGATCGTCGTCCAGGAATTGACGAGATACTGGAACGACGAGCGCACCTGTTCGAAGGCGTTCAGAACCTGCTGCATGAGGCCGAGCGTGATCTTCCCGGCGACGATGGAGGGCGCGAGGATGATGTAGGGGAAGATGTTGTCGGTCTGCAGGTAGAAGATGCGGGCGACGTTGAAATAGGTGTAGTGGAAGTACAGACGGAAGTAGTTGCGCCTGACATCGTTGAACAGATCGAGGACGGCGGGCGGCTGGGCGCGATCCGCGTGATCCTCGCCATAGACGAGTTCCTTGCGGTAGGCGGCCTCGACGCGCTGGTTCTTGAATTCGAGGCCGGGCAGCTTGATGCCGACAAGTGCGAGAAAGCCGGTGCCGAACGCCGCCCACAGGATGGCCGCCCAGACGAGCGCGTGCGGCACCTCGCCGAAGACCGGCATTTCGGTGATCGTGTAGGAATATTGCAGAAGGATCGGCAGGAAGGCGATCAATGTCATGACGGAACTGACGAGATTGACGCCGAGACCTTCCATCGTGGTCGAAAAGCGCATCGTGTCTTCCTGCACGCGCTGCGAAGCGCCTTCGACCGTGCGCAGCCGCGCCCAGTGCGACATGTAGTAATCGTTCATCGCGTTGCGCCAGCGGAAGATCCAGTGGCTCATGAAGAAACGCATGAACACGCCGACGCTGACGGCGACGAAGGCGATGCCGGCGAAGGTGATCATCTCGCCGTAGAATTCCGTGAGCGTGACCGGGCGAGTCTGGGCGAGGGCCGCCTGTACGAGATCGTAGAACGGTCCGTACCACGCATTGACGGCGACGGAGACCTGAACCTGGAAATAGGTCAGGAACAGGATGAGCGCCGAACCGAGGATCGACCAGCGCGTCCAAGGATGGGGCGCGAGCGCCTGCCAGAACGCCGCGAACAGAACGGTCGCGAGCGCGAAGTAGAGGTAGAACCACAGGAACGCGCCGGACCAGAACACCGAAACGCGCCCCGCCTGCGCGGGATCGGCCGTGACGTCGAGACCGAACATCCCTCCCCATTCCGACGCGCCCCCATACCACAGGCCGACGCAGATCGCGGTCCAGACGGCGACGGACCAGAAGAACATTTTCGGGCGGGGGAAGAAGGAAACGAACACGGGGCGGGCCTCCGGGGGCGAAGTCGCTCCCTATGCCATGACGCCGGCCCGCGCCGCACGTTAAGTTTTCGCAAAGTGTATCCGGAGCCCTCCGGCGAGTCTGAGATCGGTGTAATCTGGCGTTAATTTCAACGGCTTAGGAGAGCAATCCGTAAACCCTGCCATTCACGGATTGGAGTAATGCCGTGGATCTCGTCCGGTACGATCGCAGAAGCACGCGGCTCCGGCTGGGGCTCGCGGCCTGTCTGATCGTCGCGTCCGCCCTCTGGTATCTGACCGACTATCACCCCGAACTTTTTCCCGTCGAGAACGCGGCCTGGATCGGCCGTTGCATGACTTTGGTCGCCATCGCCGTGCTCGGCATCTACGCCAATGCGCTGATCGGCGAACTGCGCCATCACGCGCTCGAAACATCGCAGCAGGGTGAGGGCGCGCGCGAACTTGCGCGGCGCGATCATTTGACCGGTCTGCTCAACCGCATGACCTTTCTCGACCGGCTTGCCGGCGCGCTGCGTGAGGCGCGGAAAGGGGCGCCGGTCGCGCTGTTTGTGCTCGATCTCGACCGCTTCAAGACGATGAACGACGTGTTCGGCCACGCCTATGGCGATGCCGTGCTGCGCCGCGTCGGCGAGGTCCTGAGCCGTGAGGCGGGTGCGGAAAAGTCCGGGCGGCTCGGCGGCGACGAATTCGCCTTCATCCTGAGCGGCCCCATTTCCGCAAGTACGTGCCAGAAGGCGGGCATGCGCGTCATCGAGGCGCTTGCCGAGCCGGTGCCGATCCATGGCCGCATGACCCAGATCCAGGCCTCGATCGGCGTTGCCTGGAGTCCCGAGCACGATTCCGACAGGATCGATCTGATGGGATGCGCCGATCTGGCGCTCTATCAGGCCAAGGAACTCGGCCGGGGCCGTGTCGCCTGTTTCGACCGCGATGCGATGAAGGAAGAGCGCTACCGCCGCTCCATCGAACGCGAATTGCGCGGCGCCATCCTGACCAACGAACTCGAAATCCATTACCAGCCGATCCTCGACGTCGCCGAAACCAGAGTGCGCGCGCTGGAAGCCCTGGTGCGGTGGCGCCACCGGGTGCGCGGCGTGATCTCGCCCGCCGAATTCGTGCCCGTGGCGGAAAGATCGGCACTCATCGATGCGCTCGGCAATTGGGTGTTCGCGCGCGTGTGCGAGGATGCCGTGCGCTGGCCCGATCTTCAGGTCGGCGTGAACGTGTCGCCGGCGCAATTGCAGCGCCCGGAATTCATCGACATGGTGCGCCGGACGATTGCACGTACGGGCTGTTTGCCGTCGAACATCGCCATCGAGATCACCGAGGGCCTGCTGATGGACGGCAGCGCCGGGCAGATCGCCAATCTCACCGCCCTGAAGGAAATGGGCATCAGCATCTGGCTCGACGATTTCGGCACCGGCCATTCCGGGCTGACCTATCTGCGCGATTTCCCTATCGACGTCATCAAGATCGATAAGAGCTTCGTGCAGGACATGCGCTCGTCGCACGCCAACCGCGTTTTCGTATCGACCATCGCGCAGATGGGTCACGGTCTCGCCCGCCTCGTCGTTGCCGAAGGCGTGGAGACGGACGACGATTTCGCACTCGTGCAGGCGGCCGGCTGCTCGCATGCGCAGGGCTTTCATTTCGCACGGCCAATGCCTGCCGCGAAGGTCGATGAATTTCTCGATGCCGGACGCGTGGTCCGGGCGGCCTGAGATGTCGGCTCGGGGCAGACGAAACGCCCGGACGGTGGACCGTCCGGGCGCGGGAGGATCAGGCCATGCGGCCCGCGAAGATGTCTTTCCGGATGACGCCGTGGCAGCCCCAATTGCCGTCCACGACCTGGGTGACGCCGAAGTCCGCGCCGACCGACATCAGCGCGATGGCTTCGTCCTCGGTTAGGCCCTGCGTCGTCATCAGGAATTTGCGCATCTTGCGGAAGGCATCGCGCAGCGCGAGATCGACCGAGCTTTTGCCGAAGATGTCGCTCTGCGCGTTCGGGCCGAGCTCGGCGAGATAGTTCGCGAAGCTGTAGCCGTGGACCAGCCATTCGGTCTGCGTTTCCAGCATCGGATATTCGAGATCCTCGAGCGCCGTGCCCTCCAGGTCGTTCTTCTTGTGAAGAATGAGCTGGAAGGTGCCGGTGATCGAGCACTCGATGGCCGTGCCGCAGAGTTCGCTGTCGCCCTGCGAGGCATGGGGGTCGCCGACGGACATCAGCCCGCCCTCGACCGCGACCGGGTAATACATGGTCGCGCCCTTGCCGATGCGCCAGTTGTCGATATTGCCGCCGGTGGCCATGGGCGGAATCGAGTTGACGTAATCGGCCTCGCTCGGCGCCAGCGCGATGACGCCGAAATGCGGCCGGATCGGCACGCGGATGCCTTTGAGAATGTCCGTATTCTTCTGGACCGTGGAGTGATCGACCGGCACGCCGGGATAATCGATCGTCTTGTGCACGATGCCGTCCGGATCGGTCTGCGGCGTCCAGCGGTAATTATAGACCGCCTTGGCGAAGGGGCTGCCGCCATTGGCGTCGACCTCGAACACCGTAATGACTTCGCGGTCCTTCGGTTCTTCGAGCTGGTCGTTGTAATGGAAACCCCACCATGCCGAAGCGGTGACGCCGAATGCCTTGCCCTTGTGGTCCGGATTGGCGGAGGGGCGGAACCTCGTGTCGAGGATGCGCACTTCAATCACATCGCCTGGTTCCGCGCCACGCACGAAGACCGGGCCCGTGCAGACATGCACGCCGAGGCCGCCTCCGCCGCCGATTTTGGTGTCGTTCTCGTCGCCCGCGCCGCGGCGTTTGACGTTTTTCTTCTCCTTGGTCCAGGTGAACACGCTTTCGGCGCCTTCATCGCCCTTCACCATCAGTTCGGCGTCGTCGTTGGAATGGTGCGTCAGCGCCTCGATGGTGATGATGTCGCCGCTGTCGATCTCGGCCTGCGGCTTCAGCTTTTTCGAGAAGTAGCCCCAATGCACCGTCTGGTCGTTGGCCGGCAGATAATGGAAGGCCGGCTGGCCGGGCAGACGCGCGGCCGACGCCTGCGCCAGCGCCGGCGAGACGAGCGAGATGCCGCCGCCCGCCAGCGCCGCCGCGCCGCCGGTGGCCACGAATGCGCTTTTGAGGAAGTTGCGGCGCTCCATGCCGAGCGCCTCCATCATCTTCGCGCGATGCTTTTCAAACTCCGGACAATTCCGGTCGTCGCCTGCACACATCCTGGTGTCTCCTCTAGCGGCGCCTGGAACGGCGCTCAGGCGCAAAGATTGCGCCCGAGTTTCGGCCGCAAGAATGACCGTGCGCGCCCATTCTCTTGACGGCGGGCGATGCGGCGCGGCGGGACAAGTTTTTGTGCGCGTGGGGGCAAGAGCGGTCGCGCCTGCGTCAGGCATGATGATTCCAGCGCGCGGCAAGCAACGCCCCGCCATGATGCGTGCATCTTGCCGTAGCCGGAGGGGCGGCGCAGGATGGCGCGAGACTTGCCTTTCATGCCGCATGCCGCAGGAGGGTTGGATGTCAGCCGGGCCGATTCTGATCTCGATGGATGCCTTTCCGCTGGCCGGCGTCCATAATGCCTGGTCGGATGCGCTGGCATCCGTCGGCCTCGTCTGCCGCCTGCCTGAGGGCGCGGCGCCGACCGGTGAGATCGGCGTCATGCGCTCGCGCGGCGGGGCCGTACTGACGCGCATGCGCTCTTCTCCGCAAGAGATCGCGAGCACCGGCGCACGCGGCGCGCCGCCGCTTGTCGTGACATTCCATGCCCATGGGCGTGGCGCCGTGCGCTACGGCCAGACGGGCTGCGAGTTTGCCGAGGGCGATGTTGCGGTCGCGGACCGCGCGCAGCCCTTCACGTTCGATCTGCGGGAGGATTTCGAGCTGCTGATGCTGGAAATTCCCCGCGAGCGGATTCTCGGGCGGCTCGGGCGCGCGCGGATGCAATTGCCGGCGGTGCTCGGCGCGACGATTGCCGCCGCATCGGTGCGCCCGCTGATGCGTACGCTGACCCTGCATTTCGAGCAGATCGGCGAGGCCGACCTGATCTCCGCCGAACTTGCGGTCAGCGAACTCATCGTGGCGGCGCTGCTCGGCGAGGTGCGGCTGAAGGAGGATGGCGCGACGCAGACGCAGGCGGCGCATTTCCGCCGCGTGACGAGCGCGATCGAAGTGCGGCTTGCCGATCCCGATCTCTCCATGGCCGCCGTTGCCGCGCAGGAGGCCTTGTCGCAACGCTATATCCAGAAATTGTTCGAGCTTCAGGACACGACATTTTCGGATTATGTACGCCAGCGCCGGCTCGACCGTACGCGGCTCGATCTGTCCGATCCGCGCCATGCGAATATCGGCGTCGCGGACATTGCGTTCCGCTGGGGCTTCCGCGATCCGGCGCATTTCAGCCGCGCCTTCAGCGCCGCCTATGGCGTCTCGCCGCGCGCCTTCCGCACCACGGTTCCGACCGACCCGCGCAATTTTCTCCGGCGCGGGCGGCCGCTGGAAAAGAGCGTTCCGCAGAACGAGATCGTCCCGCTTCCGAAAAGCGAGGAAAGAATTGCGGAAATCCGCGCCCGCGCCGGCGTCTCGCCACGCCCCGGGAGTGACGAAAAGCGCATCTATGTCGGTAAGGACAATGTGCATTGGGGTTATCTCAGCCGCTCGCTCCCGCCGGTCATGCGCGTCGATTCCGGCGCCGAGGTCGTGATCGAGACTCTGACCCAGCACGCCTATGACGATTACGAGCGGATGATAAAGGGCGATGCCGCCGCCGAAGCAGTGTTCGCCTGGACCGAGGATGCGAAGGCGGTCGACCGCCGCGGCGCCGGGCCGATGAATGCCGGTATTTTCGGGCGCGGGGCGGGCGAGGGCTTCGGCGTACATATCTTCACCGGTCCGGTCTTCATCAACGGCGCGGAGCCGGGTGATGTGCTCGAAGTGCAGATCCTCGACATCGCGCCGCGCCCGAGCGCCAATCCCGACTTCGAGGGCCGCTGCTTCGCCTCGAACGTCTCGGCGTGGTGGGGCTATCAATATTCCGACATGCTGGGCGAGCCGAAACCGCGCGAGGTCGTGACGATCTACGAGATGGAGCCGGACGGCGCGTATGCGCGCGCTCTGTATTCCTACAAATGGACGCCGCAGATCGACCCGTTCGGCGTGCGTCATGACAAGATGGATTATCCGGGCGTTCCGGTCGATCACGCCAAGGTGGAGAAACGCTGGAACGTGATGCCCGGCGTGCGCGTGCCGCTGCGGCCGCATTTCGGTTGCCTCGCGGTCGCGCCGCGCGAGGCCGATCTGATCGATTCCATTCCGCCCGGCTATTTCGGCGGCAATTTCGACAATTGGCGCGCGGGCAAGGGCGCAACGCTCTATCTGCCGGTCGCGGTGCCCGGCGCGCTGTTCTCCGTCGGCGACGGCCATATCGCGCAGGGCGATGGCGAACTCAACGGCACCGGGCTCGAAGCCTCATTGACCGGGCGCTTTCGCTTCATCGTGCACAAGCGCGACAAGACGCAGAAGGCCTTTCTCAACGGGCTCAACGGGCCGCTGCTGGAAACGCCCGACGAATTCGTGCTGCACGGATTCAGCTATCCGAATTATCTGCGCGATCTCGGCCGCAACGCACAGTCGGAGATCTACAAGAAGTCCTCGCTGTCGAAGGCGTTGCGCTCGGCCTTCCGCGCCACGCGCAAATTCCTGATGGATGCGTGGGGCCTCACCGAGGACGAGGCGGTGTCGCTGATTTCAGTCGGCGTGGATTTCGGCGTGACGCAGGTCGCGGACGGCAATTGGGGCGTCCACGCCGTGATCCGGAAGGAGATGTTTCGTTAACGCTTGCCGTTCATGCGGCATTCAGGCGAGGCGATCTAAGTCACCAGAACGTTGACGTCCCCGGAAAGGTCGAGCCGGTATGCCGCCCTTAGCCGGCAATGAATATCTTTATCAGGTCCTGCCTCCAGCGGTTCCGCTGATTTTCGCCACCACTCTGGCGGCGATCTGGCACGCGCAGCGCCGGCCATATGTGGCGCTGCTGGCGGCGGCATTCGCCGCGCTGTCGGCCGGGCTCGCCTCCCAGATATTGCACGTGCCGGCGGGCGTTCCGGCAAACGCGGTTCTCTCGAACCTGATCTACACGCTGTGCGCGTCGGCCTTCGTCTGCGGGCTTCTGCTGCGGGCCGGGCGGCCGATGAATGTCTGGCTGCTGCTCGGCATCGTCGGGGCGATCAATGTCGCGATCGTCTATTTCTCCTATGTCGACCGCAATCTCGACGCGCGCATTTACGTGCAGAATTTCGGCTTCGGCGTTCTTCTTCTCGTTGCGGCCTTTCATCTGCGCAGCAAACGGGACTTCTTCATCGATCGCGTCCTGTTCTGGAGCGTCCTCGTCTTCGGCGCGAGCTTCTTCCTGCGCACCGCGCTGACGGTTGGCAGCGTGGACTCCGCAACGGCGTCCACCACGTTCGGGCGTTCGCTGTTCTGGCTGTCGCTGAACTTCTCTCTCATTCTGTTCGCCATCGTTCTCGGCCTGGCGCTGCTGATTGCCATCGCGGTCGATGCCATCGAGGATGTGCGGCGCGATGGCGGCACCGACCAGCTCACTCAGGTCCTGAACCGCCGGGGCCTTGAAATCTGGGCGGCATCGGCGTTCGCATCCGAGCAGACGATCAGCCTCGTCATCTGCGATATCGATCATTTCAAGGCGGTCAACGATACGTACGGCCACGCCGCCGGAGATCTCGTTCTGGCCGAATTCGGCCGGCGGTTGCGCGACAGCGCCCGTGCCGGCGATGCCGTCGCGCGCTATGGAGGCGAGGAGTTCGTCATGCTGCTTCCCGGCGCGGGGAAAAATGAAGCGCAGACGGCGGCGGAGCGCGTGCGCAGCGAGATCGCGTCCTATGTGTTCGGCGATATCGCCGAGGATCTGCGCATTACCGCGAGCTTCGGTGTCGCGGAGCGGCGTCGCGGCGAGACTCTGGAAAGCCTTATCCGCCGCGCCGACCGCAGATTGTACGCCGCCAAAAGGAGCGGCCGTAACGCCATCATCGCGCGGGAGAGCGCGACCGCGGGGCCCGTGGTTTAAGCTGCCTGACCGGCGCTCGGCGGCGGAACGCTGACGCCTTCGGACTGATATTGATTGAGCTTGTTGCGCAAGGTGCGGATCGAGATGCCGAGGATATTGGCGGCATGGGTCCGGTTGCCGAGGCAATGGCTGAGCGTGTCGAGGATGAGCGCGCGCTCGACGGCCTCGACGGTCAGCCCGACGAGATTGCGCGTGACGGCTTCGGCCGCCTGCGCGGCGTGCTGGGCCGGGCCGGCAAACGCGTCCATACGCGCGCCGTCGGGGGTGCGGATGGCCTCGACGCCGATCTCCTCGCCCTGTGCCAGAAGCACGGCGCGGTGGATCGTGTTCTCCAGTTCGCGGACGTTTCCGGGGAAGCGCGCACGCACGATCTCCTTCGCCGCTTCGGCCGACAGCGCCCGGTAGGCGAGGCCGTTCTGCTCGGCAAATTTCCTGGCGAAATGATCGGACAGGATGGCGATGTCCGCCGGGCGCTCGCGCAGCGGCGGAATCTTCAGGTTCATCACGTTCAGGCGATAGAGCAGGTCTTCGCGGAACGTGCCCTTCTTCACCTCTTCCGTCAGATTGCGGTTGGAGGTCGCCAGAATGCGGATATTGACGGGAACGGGACGCTGGCCGCCGACACGGTCGATGACGCGCTCCTGTATGGCACGCAGCAGTTTGGCCTGAAGGCGGGCGTCCATTTCCGAAATCTCGTCGAGCAGCAGCGTGCCGCCATCCGCTTCCTCGAACTTGCCGATGCGGCGCGCGATGGCGCCGGTGAACGCGCCCTTTTCGTGGCCGAACAGTTCGGATTCCAGAAGCTGTTCGGGAATGGCCGCGCAATTGATCGAGATGAAAGCCTGATTGGCGCGCAGCGAGCGGGCATGGATATAGCGCGCGAGCACTTCCTTGCCGGTGCCGCTTTCGCCGGTGATGAGGACGGAGGCATCCGATTTCGCAATCTGGGCCGCAAGATCGACGACCTGTTTCATCGCCTCGTCCTTGAAGACGATGTCGTGGCGTTCCTCCGCGACGGCGGCGAGGACGGCGGCGATCAGCTCCGGGTCGGGCGGAAGCGGTATGTACTCCTTGGCGCCGGCATGGATGGCGGCGACGGCGGATTTGGCATCGTTCTCGATGCCGCAGGCTACGATGGGAACATGAATGCGTTCCTCGTCCAGCATGCGGACGAGGTTCATGATGGGCTGGCCGACATCGACCATCAGAAGATCGGCGCCGCGCCCGGCGCGCAGCACGCGCATGGCCTGCTCGACATCCTCGGCATGGGTGACTTTCGCGCCGCGCTCCATGGCGATCTTGGTCGCCTGGGTAAGCTGGCCCGAAAGAGTTCCGACGATCATGAGCCGCATGGCCCGTACTCCCTAAATGCTGCCGGCGAGCCTCAGCGCTCGCCCTTGATGATTTCCGTCATGGTGACGCCGAGCTTCTCGTCCACGAGCACCACTTCGCCGCGCGCGACGAGCCGGTCGTTGACATAGATGTCGATGGCCTCGCCGACGCGGCGGTCGAGTTCGAGCACCGTGCCGGGCGTGAGATTCATCAGTTCGCCGACCTCCATGCGCGTACGGCCGAGCACGGCCGAGACCGAGACCGGAACGTCGAACACGGCTTCGAGATCGGATGCGGATTTCGGGCCGTCCTCCTGAAGGGGAGGCGCGTCGCCGGCTCCGCCTTCCATTTCCGGCAGCGGAAAATCCGTATTGCTCATTGCGTCTCTCCTTCATCGGCCGTTTCGACCGACATGATGTGATTGCGTATGGTCTTCTCGATCGCGCCTTCGATGGCCGAGCGCTCGCGCACGACGCCGCCATCCGCCCATTCGAGGCGCACATCGCCGACGGGAATTTCAGGCTCGCCCAGAATGACGAGCTTGCCGACAAAGCCGCGCTCCTGCGCGAGGCGGGCAAGATGCGTCTTGACGTCCTCGACAAGGCTCTCATGGACGCGGACCGCGACATGAGGGGCGGTGCGCGCCTCGGTGAAGCATTCCTGCACCGCGTTTTCGATGGCGGTGAGAGGAAAGCGGTCGATGGCGCGGCCGGCGATCTTGCGCGCGAGTTCGAGGGCAAGCTCGATGGCACCGATCTCCTGCGCCAGCGCGCGCGCATCCGAGCGCGCGATTTCCATGGAGAGCTGTACGGCCAGTTTTTCGAGTGCGGCGTTGAGGCGCGCGGGCTGCTGGTCGAGCGCCGTCCTCTGCCCTTCATCGCGGCCGGCATCGAAACCACGCCGCTCGCTCTCGGTGAGTTCGGCGAGGTGGCGCGACATCGGCACCATTTCCTCGGCGCGGCGGCGGCCGTCGAAATCGCGGTCGAAAAGGAAAGGTTTCGCAGCAGCCATCAGAACACCAGCTCGTCGTCGCCGCGGTTCTTGGTGATGAGGATTTCGCCCCGCGCGGCGAGATCCTTGGCAACGGCGACCATGTGCGACTGCGCCTCATCGACATCGCGCAGGCGTACCGGGCCCATGGCCTGCATGTCGTCGCTGAGCATCTTGCCGGCGCGTTGCGACATATGGCCGAGGAAGAAGTCGCGTACCGATTGCGTGGCGCCCTTGAGCGCAATGGTGAGGCGGTCGCGCGCGACATTGCGCAGAAGTGTCTGCACGGACGCGGTGTCGAGCCGCATGAGATCATCGAAGGTGAACATCAGCGCCTTGATGCGCTCGGCGCTTTCGCGGCTGTCCTCTTCCAGTGCGGTGAGGAAGCGCGTTTCGGTCTGGCGGTCGAAGGCGTTGAAGATCTCCGCGATCATCTCATGCGCGTCGCGACGGCTGGTCTGCGACAGATTGGACATGAATTCCGTGCGCAGCGTGTCCTCGACGCGTTCGATGATGTCCTTCTGCACGCTTTCGATGGTCAGCATGCGCTTGACGACATCGAGCGCGAATTCGTCGGGCAGGATGGCGAGCACGCGCGCGGCATGCTCGGCGCGGATTTTCGACAGCACGACGGCAACCGTCTGCGGATATTCGTTCTTCAGGTAATTGGCGAGAACCTGCTCCTGAACATTGGAGAGCTTCTCCCACATATTGCGGCCGGCGGGGCCGCGGATTTCTTCCATGATCTGATCGACGCGATCCTTGGTCAGGAAGCCCTGAAGGATGCGCTCGGTCGAATCGTAATTACCCATCAGCGCGCCGGTCGTGGACATCTTGGAGACGAACTCGACCATCATGTGCTCGACGGAATCGGAATCGATCGTGCCGAGTGTGGACATTGCGTGCGAGATGTCGCGGATTTCGTCGTCGTCAAGCTGTTTCCAGATCGAGGCGCCGCGCTCTTCCCCGAGCGCGAGCATCAGCATGGCGCAGCGCTGGGCACCCGAAAGCGGTTTTTTTACCGGATGAAGGGTCGCGGGTACGGACATGGATCAGCTCACGCGGGCTCCGCCAGCCACTGGCGGATGATGGATACGGTTTCGGTCGGATTGCGCTCGGCGAGTTCGCCGACCTTTTGCAGGGACTGGGCGTGCACCTTGCCGTTGACCTGCGCCATTTCGATCATGCGGGCGGTCGGGTCCGGCGGTGCAAGCGCCGGGGGCTCGCCGGGCGCGGCCGGGGCGGCGGGCGCGAGCATAGGCGTCGGCCGCAGCGCGTTCTGGTCCGGCGCCAGGATGCGGCGCACGAGCGGACGCACGACCATGAGCAGGACGAGAAGCGAGACCAGACCGAGCACGGTCAGCTCGATCAGCCGCATCAGATCGTCCTTCGTCACGCCGAGCATTCCCATGCCGCTCGCGTCCGGGATCGGCGATACGCCAGGCGGATCGGCAAAGCGCAGGTTGACGACCTCGATCTGGTCGCCGCGCGTCTCGTCGAAGCCGATGGCGGAGCGGACGAGGGCGGCGATGCGGTCGAGCTCTTCCTGCGCGCGGGGCGCATAGGTTACGGAACCGGAGGGATCGTTGGCGTAAATACCGTCGACAAGAACCGCGACCGAGACCTTTTTCAGACGTCCGGCCTCCAGCACTTCGGTGCGCGTCGTGCGCGAGATTTCGTAATTGACGGTCTCGTCGCTCTTGGACGCGGTTTCGCGGTTGGAATTGCCTTCGGTGTTGTTCTGCTGGTTCGGCAATTCGTTGCCGACCGAGACCGTGGTTTCGCCCTCGCGGCTCTCGGTTTCCTCCTCGCGCGTCTGGGTCGAGCGGACGACGCGGCTTTCGGGATCGAACAGATCGGCGGTGTTGGTGACCTTGGAATAATCGAAGGCGGCGTTGATCTCGGCGCGGGCGCGGCCGGGGCCGACCACGCGCTCGACAATGCCCTGCACCTGCTCCTTCAGGCGCCTTTCGAACGCGATTTCACGCTCGAGCGCGCCGGAGGGCAGGCCGTCCTCCGTGCCCGCGCCGTCGGCGAGCAGGCGGCCGGATTCATCGACGATGGAAACCGCCTGCGGATCGAGCCCCTGCACGGCGGACGCGGCGAGATGGACGATGGCGCGCACCTGGCTCTGGCCGAGATCGCCGGCCACGCGCAGAACGATGGAGGCCGACGGCTTGGGCGCATCGCGGGCAAAGAGCGGGCGGTCGGGAATGACGAGATGCACGCGCGCGGCCTGAACGCGGTCGATGGAGCGGATGGAGCGGGCAAGCTCGCCTTCCAGCGCGCGCAGCTTGTTCACGTTCTGCAGGAAGCTGGTCGAGGACAGGCCCTCGCCCTTGTCGAAAATCTCCCAGCCGACGCCGCCGCCTGCGGGCAGGCCCTGTTCGGCCATCTTCATGCGCACCGATGAGACCTGATCGCTCGGCACCAGAATGGCGGTGCCGTCGCGCGAGGTCTCGTAGCGGATGTTCTGCGCGTCGAGCTGCTTGATGACGGAGAAGGCGTCCTGAAGCGACAGATTGGCGAAGACGGGGACCATGCCGCTGTCGGAGACGCGCAAAGCGACGAAGCCGAAAAAGCCGATCAGGGTCAGCGTCACCGCCAGCATCGCCACAAGGCGCGGCGCGCCCAGACCTTTCAGAAAGCCGATGAAACCGTCCAAAGTCTGCCCCGCCCTTAACGACTCGCGCCCCGAAGCACCGCGTCCGGCGCCTTACCCGGCAGAAATTGCCGGGTGAGCGGTAAATGCATGGTTAACGTGCGGAAAAAGCTTGCGAAGCTTGGCAGGCCGCCCACAGGGAAGCGGGTTAACAAAAGCAAAACGCCGGCCCATAGGGGCCGGCGTTCAGTAAAGTTTAAGTAATATTGATGAATTCGCGTTAAGGCCTAACCCACGCGGTATTGCTGGATCCGCGTGGTGCGCAGACCGGCCAGGCCGTGGCGGTCGATCGACGCCTGCCAGCCCAGAAACTCGTCTACCGTCAGAGTGTAACGGGCACAGGCCTCCTCCAGGCTGAGGAGGCCGCCACGCACCGCTGCGACGACCTCCGCCTTGCGGCGGATGACCCAGCGCTTCGTGTCGGCAGGCGGCAGGTCCGCAATAGTCAGCGGGCTGCCATCTGGGCCGATTACATACTTTACCTTGGAACGCGGTAGTTCGGTCATTTGATACTCACTACGAAAACTGACCAAAATTCTCGGAGACAGTACGGTCGGCGGTTTAAGATTTGCCTAAACTGACCGATCAATACATTTCACAATCCGGACACGCCCATACGGAGGGGCGGAGAAGGGCGGCAGGTCTTGCCGCGACCGGCACTTTCTGCCGGGACGTATGCGCCGATCTGGCTGGCCGGAGATGGCCGGTTTCAGATAATGTTGTTTTATTTCAATGTTTTGCTTGGGCGACCCCGGTTGGAACGGGGTTTGCGAGGTTCGGCACGAACGAGGCCCGAACCATGTCCTTTTCCCTGGCGGATATTTTTGCCCCGACGCCTGCGCTTTCCGGCGCGGCGGGCGGCATTGTCGCGCCCGGCGACGGAGATGGCTCTGCTTTTGCCGATGCGCTGAAGGCGTTCCAGGCCGGGGCTTTCGAGGGCGCAGACGGCGCACCCGATCCTGCCGCGGCTCTTGATGCGTCGCCGCCTGCCGTACCGGCGGGTCCGCTTCCCGCGCTCGCGACCTCCATGCTGGAACTGGTGCCGCAGGACAGGATCGCCGAATTCGGGCTCGATGACGACGCGCTGCTGCGGATCCAGTCCGGTGCGCCCACCGCCCGGGATATGGAAAAGCTGGTCGCGGCTTTGGCGCGGCTCGATCTCGATGTGGCCACGCCGGTTGCCGGCCTTCCGGTCGGTGAGGCCGGACCGGATATGACGATTCCCGTAGCGACGGTCGCCGCGGCTTTATCCGCCGGCGCAGGCGGCGAGGCTGGAGAGAGCGGCGACGCGCAGGTCGAAATGGCGCTGCGGATCGCCAATGACCGGCCGGCCTATGTGCCGCCTAGGGAGAAGCCGGACACGCCGCCGCAAGGGGCCGCCGCCAACAAGGCCACGCCCGCTTTGCGCGAAGGCCGTGCCTCGGCCGCGGGTGCCGCCGCGGCCCTTATGAATTTCAGCGTTGCCGCCGATAATGGCGATGCGCCGCAGGTCAGCCGCGCGGTGCTGGAAGCGCTGGCGCCGCGTGCGTCGGTGTCGCCTGTCGCGTCCCAGCCCGCGCCTCAGACCGTGCCACCCGCCGCGCAGGCCATTGCCGCGACGCCCCATGTGACGTCCCTACAGGGGCAGGTCGTGAAGGATGAGACGGTGGAGACGCCGCCCCAGCAGCAGGCGGCAATTGCGCCGAAGGCGGATGCGTCCACGGCACCGGCGAATGACGAGGCGGTTCCGGCAACGCAGACGGGACGCGCGGCGAATGCGGCTGCGCCGTTGCCGCCGACAAATGCCGCTGCCGTCAACCCGGCTTTGGCGGACAGCGCGAAAACGGAACAGGACGCGGCGGATGCGGCGCTGAATGTCCTGACAAAGGGCAAGGACGAGGCCAAACCCGCCACGGCGCAAACGCAGACACAGACATCGACGCAGGCGAAGAGCGCGCCGCAGGAGCCGGATGGGGCTGCCTCGAAGCCCGCACCCGATGCGGCGCCGAAGCCCGCGTCCGATGCCAAACCGCAGATGCGGGCAGCTGAGAAGCCGGCCGCTGCCGAGAAGCCCGCAGCACCCGAGCCGCGCGCGGCACAGACACAGCCGCAGCAGCCCATTCCCATGCCCGACCGCATCGCGCTGGCGGACCCGGCAGGACGCGCCGTGCAGCAGGCCATGCACCAGCCTCAGGCCGTCGCCATTCCGCATATCGCAAGCGAAATGGCCGCGCGCTTCCGTCAGGGCCAGACGCGCTTCGAGATCCGTCTCGATCCGCCGGAACTCGGACGCGTCGATGTACGCATCGAGGTCGATGGCGACGGGCGCGTGCATTCGCGCCTGATGGTGGAAAAGAGCGAGACGCTCGATCTTCTGAAAGCCGACCAGCGGGCGCTGGAGCGCGCGCTGCACGATGCGGGCTTCAAGTCCGAGCAGAACACATTGTCGTTCTCGCTGCGCGACGAGCGCGGCGGGCAGAACGCGCGTTACGATCAGCATCGTCATTTCAATGAAGAAAATGTGCGTACCGAACCGGGCGACGATCCGGCGCGGCTTGCGGCCGAGCTTGCCTATCGCGCGCCCATGCGCGGGCCGGGCGGCGTCGATCTGAGAGTGTAGGGAGGACGCTATGGCGGTATCGGGCGTAACCGGAGCGAGTTCAGCCGCAGCGGCCTATAGCGGTGGCGCGAGGATCGCGGAGAATTTCCAGACCTTCCTGCAATTGCTGACGACGCAATTGCGCAACCAGAACCCGCTCGATCCGCTCGACACCAACCAGTTCACCCAGCAGCTCGTCCAGTTCGCCGGCGTCGAGCAGCAGATCGCGACGAACGCGACCCTGTCCGCGCTTCTGGGAGTGATGGATTCCAGCCGCCTGACCGGCGCGGTCGATTTCATCGGCAAGCGCGTCGTCGCCGAAGGCGCGACCACCGTGCTCGACGATCAGAGCGCGGTGTGGAACATCGCCGTCGGCAAGGATGCGCCGCAAACCGTCGTCGTCGTCTACGATGCCAATGGCAACGAGGTCTATTCGCAGGCGGTGGATCTGGCGGAAGGCAACAATGTCTATGCCTGGCAGGGCAAGAGCTCGAACGGGCAGATCATGCCGGACGGCTTCTACACGCTTCAGGTCATCGCCCGCGACGCCAACGGCGACACCGTTGCCGCCAAGACCGATATTCAAGGCATGGTCACGGGCGTCGAACTCGAAGACGGCCAGCCGGTGCTGAAGATCGGTGACACGATCCGCGTCAAGCTCGCCAATGTGAAATCAGTGGTGAACCAGACGGTGCCGACGGAATAGACGGTATCTCCATCCCTGCGCGCGTAGCGGAGGGAGAGCGTTTAGGTCGTGCCGCCCGGTTTCCTTGTCCTCACTACAAAGACCGGCTCCGGCTAACGATGGCGTTGCCCGGAGCGGTGCCGGGGGATGGCGCGCCGCAATTCTTGATGGCTTCCTTGCGGCATTGACGTTGCCCCAGCGGTTTAATCCGGATTGAAGTTCGTTCTGGCCCATTGAGAGGACCGGGACATGAAGCGCAGCCGCTTCTCTGAAGAGCAGATCATCGGGATTCTTAAGGAGCACGAGGCCG
>JAEWFF010000058.1 GCA_023388965.1 Pseudomonadota bacterium
TCATCGAAGTACCACTTGTTCAGCAGGAAGGCGTAGAGGCCGCGATGGCGCGACGCCAGCGTTTTCGGTGCTTCCGGCGACCGGATGTAGAACTTCCAGGCGACGACAAGGCCAATCGCCATGGCGATGAACGGCGACCATTTCACCCACAGCGGCACTGCATGGAAATCGTGCAGGATGTGGTTGTCGGGCAGCATGAAGAGCGCGCCCTTCCAGAAGTCGGTGTAGTTGTGGCCAACGAAATACTCGCTGAACAGCACACCCGCCAGGATCGCGCCTGCTGAAAGCACATAAAGCGGAACCAGCATGACGAGCGGTGACTCATGCACATGGTGCATGACATCAGCCGAAGCCCGTGGCTTGCCGTGGAACGTCATGAAGATCAGGCGCCAGGAATAGAAGCTGGTGAAGACCGCAGCGATCACGAGCATCGCAAACGCAAACGGCGCAACCGGATTATGCGCGGCGAACGCGCCCTCGATGATGGCGTCCTTCGAGAAGAAGCCGGCCATGCCGAGAAGCGTGCCGGGGATGCCGACGCCGGTAAGCGCCAGCGTGCCGATCACCATCATCCAGTAGGTCTGAGGGATGAGCTTGCGAAGGCCACCCATCTTGCGCATGTCCTGCTCATCCGAGACGGCATGGATTACTGAGCCGGCGCCGAGGAACAAGAGCGCCTTGAAGAAGGCGTGCGTGAACAGGTGGAAGATGCCGGCCGAATAGGCGCCGACACCGAGCGCGACGAACATGTAGCCGAGCTGCGAGCAGGTCGAATAGGCAATGACGCGCTTGATGTCGTTCTGCACGAGGCCGACGGTGGCGGCGAAGAACGCGGTCGTCGCGCCGAAGAAGATGACGACTTCGAGCGCGGTCGGCGACAGTTCGAACAGAGGCGACAGGCGCGCCACCATGAACACGCCGGCGGTGACCATGGTCGCGGCATGAATGAGCGCGGAGACCGGGGTCGGGCCTTCCATCGCGTCCGGCAGCCAGGTGTGCAGCAGGAACTGCGCCGATTTGCCCATCGCGCCCATGAACAGCAGAAGGCAGATCACCGTCATGGCCGGCGCCTCGGCCCAGCCGAGGAACTGCATCGTGGCCTCGGCCTTGGACGGCGCATCGGCGAAGATCGTGTCGAACGCGACCGTGCCGAACAGGACGAAGATGCCGAAAATGCCGAGCGCGAAGCCGAAATCGCCGACGCGGTTGACGACGAACGCCTTGATGGCCGCCGCGTTCGCTTCCGGCTTGTGATACCAGAATCCGATCAGGAGATAGGAAGCGAGACCGACGCCTTCCCAGCCGAAGAACATCTGGACGAGGTTGTCGGACGTCACCAGCATGAGCATGGCGAAGGTGAACAGCGACAGATAGGTGAAGAAGCGCGGACGCTGCGCGTCCTCGTGCATGTAGCCGATCGAATAGAGGTGAACGAGCGCGGAGACCGAGTTCACCACGACCAGCATGACGACCGTCAACGTGTCGATGCGCAGCGCCCAGTCCACTTCGAACGCACCGGACGAAATCCAGCGCATGACCTGAACGCGCACCGCCTCGGCATCGCCGAGCCCGTGCTGGACGAACGCCACCCATGACAGGGCCGCCGCGATGAACAGGAAGCCCGTCGTGATCAGTTCCGTCCCGCGCGCGCCGGGCGCGACCGGATAGACCGGGCCGTGATGATCGTCGTGATCGTCATGGCCGTGATCCGCCGCATGGGCGTGGTCGTCGTGATGGTGGTGATCGTGATGATCGCCGCCGCCCATCGCCAGCAGTTCGGCCCGGCGCGTGCGGTAGCCGCCGATCAGCGTGATCGCGCCGCCGAGAATGGCGCCGAGAAGAGGAAGGAAGACAATCGCGTGATACATGGCGGTGCCTTAGCCCTTCATCATGTTGAGGTCCTCAACCGCGATCGAGCCGCGGTTGCGGTAGAAGACGACGAGGATCGCAAGACCGATGGCGGCCTCGGCCGCGGCGACGGTCAGCACGAACAGCGCGAACACCTGGCCGAGAAGATCGCCGGAGAAGGTGGAGAACGCGATGAAGTTGATGTTCACCGAGAGCAAGATGAGCTCGATGGACATCAGGATCACGATGACGTTCTTGCGGTTCAGGAAGATGCCGAACACGCCGAGCGTGAACAGGATCGCGGCAACCGTCAGATAATGGCCGAGTCCGACTTCCATATCAGATCCCCTGCCCCGGTTTGACCTTGCGGATTTCCAGACCCTTCGCCTTGGTGCGCGCGATCTGCTCGGCGACGTTCTGGCGCTTGACGCCGGGCTTGTGGCGCAGCGTCAATACGATGGCGCCGATCATTGCGACCAGCAGCACCATGCCCGCGATCTGGAAGAAGAAGATGTAGTCCGTATAGAGCACGCGCCCGATGGCCTCGGTATTGGTGATGCCTTCCGGCACCCTGGCGGCGTGAAGGCGCGGCGCCTCGTCGGAAATGGCCCAGCCGCCGACGACCATGACGAGCTCGACCAGCACGATCAGCCCCACCAGCGCGCCGACGGGCAGATATTGCAGGAGGCCTTCGCGCAGTTCGGCGAAATCGACGTCGAGCATCATGACGACGAAGAGGAACAGGACCGCGACCGCGCCGACATAGACGACGACGAGGATCATGGCGAGAAATTCCGCCCCCATCAGCAGGAACAGGCCCGCCGCGTTGAAGAACGCGAGGATGAGGTACAGAACCGAGTGCACGGGATTGCGCGCGGCGATGACCATGAAGGCCGACGCCACGACAATAGCCGCGAACAGGTAGAAGAAGGCCGAAGCCAGGCTCATCGGATCCCCCCGTCCCTCATGAGGACGCTTCTCTTGGCGTGCATACGCTTCCCCCGCCTCAACGATACGGCGCGTCGAGCGCGATGCGGCGCGCGATCTCGCGCTCCCACCGGTCGCCGTTGGAAAGCAGTTTATCCTTGTCGTACAGCAGCTCTTCGCGCGTCTCCGTCGCGAATTCGAAGTTCGGCCCCTCGACGATGGCATCGACCGGGCAGGCTTCCTGGCAGAAGCCGCAATAGATGCATTTCACCATGTCGATGTCGTAGCGCGTCGTGCGGCGCGTGCCGTCATTGCGGCGCGGGCCGGCCTCGATCGTGATGGCGAGCGCCGGGCAGATCGCCTCGCAGAGCTTGCAGGCGATGCAGCGCTCTTCCCCGTTCGGATAGCGGCGCAGCGCATGTTCGCCACGGAAGCGCGGCGACAGCGGGCCTTTTTCGTGCGGGTAGTTGATGGTCGATTTCGGCTTGAAGAAGTAGCGCATGCCCAGAACGAAGGCGATCACGAACTCCCACAGGAAGATCGAACGGGCGGCCTGGTCGAGTCTCATATCAGGCTCCCCATCCGGTGAACTGGACAAGAGCCGCGACGACGATGACCGCGACCAGCGAGATCGGCAGGAACACCTTCCAACCGAGACGCATGAGCTGGTCGTAGCGGTAGCGCGGCACGATCGCCTTCACCATGGCGAACATGAAGAAGACGGCCGACACCTTCAGCACGAACCACACAATGCCCGGCACCCAGGTGAAGGGCGCGAACGGCAGCGGCGGCAGCCAGCCTCCGAGGAACAGGATCGTCGTCAGCGAGCACATGGTCATGATGGCCACATATTCGCCGAGGAAGAACATCAGGAACGGCGTCGAGGAATATTCGACGGCGAAACCCGCGACGAGCTCCGATTCCGCTTCCGGCAGGTCGAAGGGCGGACGGTTCGTCTCGGCGAGAGCCGACACGAAGAAGATGACGAACACCGGGAACAGCGGCAGCCAGTACCAGCCGAGGAAGCCGTAGCCCGTGTCCTGCGCGCGCACGATGTCCGACAGATTCAGCGAGCCGACCACGAGCAGCACGCAGATGATGACGAAGCCGAGCGAGACCTCGTAGCTGACCATCTGCGCCGCTGAGCGCAGCGCGCCGAGGAACGGATATTTCGAGTTCGACGACCAGCCGGCCATGATGACGCCGTACACACCGAGCGAGGAAATCGCGAAGATGTAGAGAATGCCGACATTGATGTCGGCGACCACCCAGCCCTCCTGGAACGGAATGACCGCCCAGGCCGCAAGCGCCAGAACCGCCGTGACGAACGGCGCCAGGAGAAACACGCCCTTGTTCGCGCCCGAGGGAATGATCGGCTCCTTGAAGACGAACTTCAGAAGGTCCGCGAAGCTCTGGAACAGGCCGAACGGACCGACGACGTTCGGACCGCGGCGCAACTGCACCGCCGCCCAGATCTTGCGGTCTGCGAGCAGGTAGAAGGCGATGAAGACAAGCAGGAGGCTGATGACGACCGCGCTCTGAATGAGCATCAGCAGAAGCGGCCAGAGCCAGGCATCCCAGTGTTCGGCCAAAGTCATTCCGCGGCCTCCAGTCTGCCGGACGCGATCGCGGCGCATTCAGCCATGAGCGCCGAAGCGCGCGCGATGGGATTGGAGAAATAGAAGCTCTCGACCGTCGATTTGAACGGCAGGCTGCCCGTCACCTTGCCGGCATGTTTCGCCAGCAGGCCGATGGTCGCCGGATCGCCCGGCCTGATCTGATCGACGGCGGCGAAGTGCGGATGGGCCGCATAGAGCGCACGGCGCAGTTCGGCCAGCGAGTCATATGGCAGGCGCTGGCCCAGCACATCCGACAAAGCGCGCAGGATCGCCCAGTCCTCGCGGGCCTCGCCCGGCGGAAACACGGAGCGCTGGCCGATCTGGACGCGGCCTTCCGTATTGACGTAGGTGCCGTTCTTCTCGGTGTAGGCGGCGCCGGGCAGGATGACGTCGGCGCGGTGCGCGCCGCGATCGCCATGCGTGCCCTGATAGACGACGAAGGGACCTGCCGGCACGTCGATCTCGTCGGCGCCGAGCAGGAACAGCACGTCGAGCGCGCCGGGCTTCAGCATGCCCTCGACATCGAGGCCGTTCTTCTCCGGCACGAAGCCGAGATCGAGCCCGCCGACGCGCGCGGCCGCCGTGTGCAGAATGGCAAAACCGTTCCAGCCGTCCTTCACCGCGCCGATCTCGTCGGCGAGCTTGGCGGCAAGGCCCAGAACCTCGGCGCCGTCGTTACCGGCAAGCGCGCCCTGCCCGACCACGATGAGCGGGAATTTCGCCGCCTTGAGCGCCTTGGCAAAATCGTCCTTCGCCGTCGGCAGCCGCGAAAGCGTCTCGGCACCGGCGCCGAGATAATCGTATTTATAGGTCAGGTCCGCATGTTCGCCGATCACGCCCACGCGCGCGCCGTTGAGGCGCCACGCCTTGCGGATGCGCGCGTTCAGCACCGGAGCTTCCCAGCGCGGATTGGAACCGACGAGCAGGATGACATCGGCCTGATCGATACCGGCGATGCCGGGATTGAAGATGTAGCTGGCGCGGCCGGCCGCCGGATCGAGCGAGGCGCCTTCCTGGCGGCAGTCGATATTGGCGACGCCGAGGCGCGTCATCAGATCCTTCAGCGCGAACATTTCCTCGACGGTGGAAAGATCGCCGGCAATCGCGCCGATCTTGGCCGGAACCGCCTCACGGACCGCGCCGGCAATGGCGGCGAACGCCTCGCCCCAGCTCGCGGCCTGAAGGCGGCCGTCGACGCGTACATACGGACGGTCGAGCCGCTGGGTCTTGAGGCCGTCCCAGACGAAGCGCGTCTTGTCGGAGATCCACTCCTCGTTCACGTCGTCGTTCTCGCGCGGCAGGATGCGCAGAACCTCGCGGCCGCGCGCATCGACGCGGATGGCCGAGCCGAGCGCGTCCATGACGTCGACGGATTCCGTCTTCGACAATTCCCACGGGCGGGCCGTGAACGCATAGGGCTTGGATGTCAGCGCGCCGACCGGGCACAGATCGATCACATTGCCCTGAAGCTCGGAGGTCATCGCCTTTTCGAGATAGGTCGTGATCTCCATGTCCTCGCCGCGCCCGATGGCGCCGAGGTCCGGCACGCCGGCGACTTCCGTCGCGAAACGGATGCAGCGCGTGCACTGGATGCAGCGCGTCATCGTCGTCTTGACGAGCGGGCCGATATATTTGTCCTCGACCGCGCGCTTGTTCTCCGCAAAGCGCGACCCGTCCGCGCCATAGGCCATGGACTGGTCCTGCAGATCGCATTCGCCGCCCTGATCGCAGATCGGGCAATCGAGCGGATGGTTGATGAGCAGGAATTCCATCACGCCTTCGCGCGCCTTTTTGACGAGCGGCGTCTTCGTGTTCATGACCGGCGGCTCGCCGTTCGGCCCGGGGCGCAGATCGCGCACATTCATCGCGCAGGACGCGACGGGCTTCGGAGACCCCTTCACCTCGACAAGGCACATACGGCAATTGCCGGCGATGGACAGGCGTTCATGGAAGCAGAAGCGCGGAATTTCCGCACCCGCGATTTCCGCCGCCTGAAGCAGTGTCAGTTCGGGCGCGACATCCAGTTCGACGCCGTCGATGATGATCTTCGCCATCGCCCCTACTCCGCCGCCGTCGGCATGAAAAGATCGTCGTTCGCGCGCGCCGTGAACTGGTCGATGCGCTTTTCGATCTCCGGCCGGAAATGCCGGATCAGGCCCTGCACCGGCCAGGCCGCCGCATCGCCCAGCGCGCAGATCGTGTGACCCTCGATCTGGTAGGTCACGTCGAGAAGAAGGTCGATCTCCTTCTTCTGCGCCTCGCCGCGCACCATGCGCGTCAATACGCGCCACATCCAGCCCGTGCCCTCGCGGCACGGCGTGCACTGGCCGCAGCTCTCATGCTTGTAGAAATGGGCAAGCCGCGCGATCGCCTGGATGACGTCGGTCGATTTGTCCATGACGATGACGGCCGCGGTGCCGAGGCCCGATTTCAGATTGCGCAACGTGTCGAAATCCATCGACAGTTCCTGACACTGCGAGGCCGGCAGAAGCGGAACCGACGAGCCGCCGGGAATGACGGCTAGAAGATTGTCCCAGCCGCCCCGGATGCCGCCGCAATGACGCTCCACGAGTTCGCGGAAGTCGATGCCCATCTCTTCCTCGATATTGCACGGGCGCTCGACATGGCCCGAAATCGTAAAGAGCTTGGTGCCGGTATTGTTCGGCTTGCCGATGCCGGCGAACCAGGCCGCGCCGCGGCGCAGAATGGTCGGCGCGACCGCGATCGACTCGACATTGTTGACGGTTGTCGGCGCGCCGTAGAGGCCCATCGCCGCCGGGAACGGCGGTTTCAGGCGCGGCATGCCCTTCTTGCCTTCGAGGCTTTCGAGCAGCGCCGTCTCCTCGCCGCAGATATAGGCGCCCGCGCCCTGATGCACGTACAGATCGAACGGATAGCCGTGGACGTTCTTCTTGCCGATCAGATTGGCGGCATAGGCCTCGTCGATCGCGCGCTGCAGCGCCTCGCGCTCGTAGATGAATTCGCCGCGGATATAGATGTAGCTGGCGTTCGCGCCCATCGCGAAGCTCGCGATCAGGCAGCCCTCGATCAGGGTCTGCGGATCGTTGCGCATGATTTCGCGGTCTTTCGCCGTGCCGGGCTCGGACTCGTCGGCATTGACCACGAGATAGTGCGGACGGCCGTCCGACACTTTGGGCATGAAGGACCATTTCAGCCCCGTGGGGAAACCGGCGCCGCCGCGGCCGCGCAGGCCCGACGCCTTCATTTCCTCGATGATCCAGTCACGGCCCATTTCGAGAATCTGCTTGGTGCCGTCCCAGGCGCCGCGCTTCATCGCGGCCTTCAGGCCGGGATCCTCGAAACCGTGAATATTGGTGAAGATGCGGTCGCGATCGTGCAGCATGGTCACGAACCCTTCTTCTTGGTCTGATCGGCGGGCTTCTTGGCCGCCTCTTTCTCGCCCGGGCTTGTTTCCTTCGGCTTGGCGGCCTCGGTGGGCGCCTGCGCCGCGGTCTTCGCTTTCACGCGAGCCTCGAAATCCTTCCTCCACGCGCCGACAACCGAGCCGTCGTACAGACTCGGATCGGTCAGAGAGGTCTTCTCGCCAGCGGGCGCGGAGCCCTGACGCTCGATCTGCGGGCCGGGCTTGACCTTCTTGCCCTTGGCAAGATCGTCGAGCAGCTTTTCGAATATCTCCGGATCGAGGTCTTCGAAGTAATCGTAATTGATCTGCACCATCGGCGCGTTCGAGCATGCGCCCAGGCACTCGACCTCGAGCCACGACATATCGAGGTCCGGGTTGACCTCCTTCTGATGGCCGATCTTCTTCTCGCAGACATGCATCAGCTTGTCGGCGCCGCGCAGCAGGCACGGCGTCGTACCGCACACCTGCACGAAGTGCTTACCCACCGGGGCGAGCGCGAACATGGTGTAGAAGGTCGCGACTTCGAGGACGCGGATATAGGCCATATCCAGCATGTCGGCGACGACGCGGATGGCGGGCTCCGGCAGCCAGCCGCCATGCTGTTCCTGCGCCTTCCACAGAAGCGGAATGACAGCTGACGCCTGACGGCCTTCCGGATATTTGGAGATCTGCTGCTGGCACCAATCGAGGTTCGCCTTGGAGAAGGCGAAGCTCGCGGGCTGCTCTTCGGCGAGACGGCGTACGGACATTAGCGGTCAACCTCTCCGAACACGATGTCCAGCGAACCCAGAATGGCCGAGACGTCGGCGAGCATGTGCCCGCGATTGAGGAAATCCATGGCGGCCAGATGCGCAAATCCCGGCGCGCGGATTTTCGCACGGTATGGACGGTTGGTGCCGTCGGACACGAGATAGACGCCGAATTCGCCCTTCGGCGCCTCGACGGCGGCATAGACCTCGCCTTCCGGAACCTTGAAGCCCTCGGTGTAGAGCTTGAAGTGATGGATGAGCGCTTCCATCGAACGCTTCATCTCGCCGCGCTTGGGCGGCACCACCTTGTTGTTGACCGAGGAGACCGGGCCGGCGCCTTCCGCCGAGCGCAGCTTCTCGCAGCACTGCTTGATGATCTTGGTCGACTGGATCATCTCTTCCATGCGGACGAGATAGCGGTCGTAACAATCGCCGTGCTTGCCGATCGGAATGTCGAAGTCGAATTCGTCGTAGCACTCGTAAGGCTGCGCGCGGCGCAGATCCCACGCGGCTCCCGAGCCGCGCACCATGACGCCCGAAAAGCCGAGCTTCCACGCATCTTCGAGCTTCACGACGCCGATCTCGACGTTGCGCTGCTTGAAGATGCGGTTTTCCGTCAGAAGCACGTCGAGATCGTCGACCACCTTCAGGAACGGATCGCACCAATTGTAAATATCGTCGATCAGGGCCGGCGGCAGGTCCTGATGCACTCCGCCCGGCCGGAAATAGGCCGCGTGCAGACGCGCGCCGCTGGCGCGCTCGTAGAAGTCCATCAGCTTTTCGCGCTCGTCGAAGCCCCAGAGCGGCGGGGTCAGTGCGCCGACGTCCATCGCGAATGTCGTGACGTTCAGAAGATGGTTGAGGACGCGGCCGATCTCTGAATAAAGCACGCGAATCAATTGACCGCGCTTGGGAATTTCGATTTCGACCAGCTTCTCGATGGCCAGGCACCAGGCATGTTCCTGGTTCATCGGCGCGACATAGTCCAGGCGGTCGAAATAGGGCAGCGCCTGGACGTAGGTCTTGTACTCCATCAGCTTTTCGGTGCCGCGATGCAGCAGCCCGACATGCGGGTCGACGCGGGTCACGACTTCGCCGTCGAGCTCCAGCACCATGCGCAGCACGCCGTGCGCCGCCGGATGCTGCGGCCCGAAATTGATGGTGAAATTTCTCAGATCGGCTTCGGCCATGTCCCTACGCCTGCCCTCCGCCGAATTCCGCAACCACTTCCGCGCCGGTCTTGCGTGTCCGCTCGCCCGCGAAGGAATAGAGGTCGGGTTTTTCGTCGATGTAGATTTCCGTCTCGAAACTGAAGCCGGACGTGTCGTCGAGGCTCTGGAAGGAGACGGCAAGGAAATCGCCGCCCTCAGTCATGCGCCAGAACAGGCTCGTGCCGCATTTCGCGCAGAAGCCGCGCTCGGCCCATTCGGACGATGTATAGACGCCGAGCGACGTATCGTCCGCGATCTCCATATCGCGGGCGGACACGGCCATGAACGCGCCGCCGCTCCAGCGTCGGCACATGTCGCAATGGCAGACATCCATATGAGGCTGGTCGACGGTCGCCGTGTAGCGCACCGCGCCGCACAGGCAGCCTCCGGAACGGGGAGAAACGGCGGACGCCATCTTAAGCCCCCTTCGCCTTTTCATCGCCCGGAAGCACGTATTCGGTGCCTTCCCACGGGCTGAGGAAGTCGAAATTGCGGAATTCCTGCGGAAGGCGCACCGACTCGTAGACCACGCGCTTCTGCTCGTCGTCGTAGCGCACCTCGACGAAGCCGGTCAGCGGGAAGTCCTTGCGCAGCGGATGTCCCTCAAAACCGTAATCGGTGAGGATGCGGCGCAGATCGGGATGGCCGGAGAACAGGATGCCGTACAGATCGTAGGCCTCGCGCTCGAACCAGTTGGCGCCGGGGAAAATGCCCACGCAGCTCGGCACCATGGTCTCCTCGCCGGCCTGGACCTTCACGCGGATGCGCTGGTTCTGCTTGGGCGACAGGAGGTGATAGACGACATCGAACCGGCGCTTGCGCTCCGGGTAATCGACGCCGCAGATGTCGATGAAGCACCAGAACTGGCACGACGGATCGTCGTGCAGGAAGCGCAGCACTTTCAGGATGTCCGGCGCCTCGACCTCGATCGTGAGCTGGCCGGCGGGAAGCGACCACGCCGCGACCGCGCCCTTCAGGGACGCGGCGATGTGTTCGCCAAGCTCCTTCAACCCCTCATCCATCTCTCTGTCTCTCTCGACTGTTTGTTCTTATCGTTGAGATTAGTGTCAGCGCTCAATCGTACCGGTTCGCCTTATCTTCCGCTGCAGCAGCATGAAGCCATACAAAAGCGCCTCCGCCGTCGGCGGGCAGCCCGGCACATAGACGTCCACCGGCACGACGCGGTCGCAGCCGCGCACGACCGAATAGGAATAGTGATAATAGCCGCCGCCGTTCGCGCACGATCCCATCGAGATCACATAGCGCGGCTCGGGCATCTGGTCGTAGATCTTGCGGAAGGCCGGCGCCATCTTGTTGCACAGGGTGCCGGCGACGATGATGACGTCCGACTGGCGCGGGCTGGCGCGCGGCGCGATGCCGAAACGCTCGCCGTCATAGCGCGGCATGGACATGTGCATCATCTCGACGGCGCAGCAGGCCAGGCCGAAGGTCATCCACATCAGCGAGCCGGTGCGCGCCCAGGTGATGAGATCCTCGACCGAGGTGACGACGAAGCCCTTGTCGGCCAGTTCGGCATTGATCTGGGAAACGAACGGATCGTTCACCGGCGCGGCGGCCGGCAGATTCGCCTCGCGCTTCGCCGATGCGACAGTCTTGATTCCGCCCTTGGCGTTGGAAGTCTGGGTCAATCCCATTCCAGAGCACCCTTCTTCCACTCGTAGATGAAGCCGATGGTCAGAACCCCGAGGAACACCATCATGGACCAGAAGCCAACCGCCCCGATGTCGCGGAACGCAACCGCCCACGGAAACAGGAAGGCGACTTCGAGGTCGAAGATGATGAAGAGAATCGCGACGAGGTAGAACCGCACGTCGAATTTCATGCGCGCGTCATCGAAAGCCACGAAACCGCACTCATAGGCCGAGAGCTTTTCAGCGTCCGGGCTCTTATAGGCCACCAGAAACGGCGCAATGAGCAGAACCGCGCCAATAGCCATGGCAACGCCGATGAAAATGGCGAGCGGCAGGTAGTCGGCAAGCAGCGCGTTCATTGGCAACGCCTTCATGGAGTGCGGAACCCGGCGGGATTCCGCCCGGGACCGATCCTCGCTTGCGTGCCAAAAGGAGTGGTTCCGCGTTAATCGGAACCGCCTGCAACTCTCGGCGCAGGCGACAAAATCGGCAGGGCATCCCTAGCCTAAGCCTCACCGCCGAACAAGCTTTAGAAGACCTATAATAGGTCCAATTCCAATTTAATTTGGCTTCTTCGGACGGGGGCCCTGCTCCGCCTTCACTTCCGTGTCCGGGCGCGATTGACCCGGCGCAATTTCGGTGCGCCAGCGCCCCTCCGAATCCTGATATTCGATGGGCCGCGTCTCGCCCGGAACCTCCTGTTCGCGCGCTGCGATTTCAGCCGCCTTCGCCGCCTCATCCCGGCTCCGGAACGTCTCCGAAAAGACATCGCCGACCTTGTAGGCCCAGCCTCCGTCGTGTTCGACGACCTCGTAGACGATATGCGGCATGATCTTTCTCCGGCGCTCCGAATCAACACCGCGCAGGCGGCCGGGTTCCGGCAGGCGGGATTGCGTCACATCACGAGTGCCGGCGCTCCGCACCGCACGCCATGAACGCGCATATCGGCCTCGCCGAGGCCGACCCCCAGCGCGTTCAGCAGAGATTGGAGAACAGGCTCGAGAACCGCACCGAGCGGAGAGACGAGGCCGCGCACCGCCACCTCGGCGGGCGCGAGCAAGCCGCCGACAAGGATTTCGAGGCCGAGCGCCGAGGCTTTCACCGTCAGCCCGCTGAAAAGGCTGGAGATGAGCGACGTCAGAGGCGTCGTGGTCTTCACCGTCTTGATGACCCGGTCGCGGATATCGGCCGTGCCGAACCATTGGGAGATATCCGCCGTGTTGGAGACGAGCGCCGTCGCCCCCACTCCGACCTTCAGCACGCCCAGCAGGCTGACCACATCCGCCGGCTCGATATCGGGGGGCCGGAAACTGTTCCAGTTCGCGAGATTCTTCGGCTTGCCGATATGGATTCCGCCGATCGCCGGGCGGACCGCGAGTTCAACCCTTGCATCCGTCGCGGGATCGGCCCCGCAGGAAATGGTCTTGAGCCGCGCGCGCCCGGCGGCGATGTCCAGCGCAAGCGGCACTTCCAGCGAAGCCACATGCGTCAGCACGATTTTCGCCGGCAGCAAGGTGGCCACGAGGCGCACGCGCGTCTGCGCGGTGTAGACCCCCGCGCCTTCGGCCCCGACCTCGATCCAGGACGTGCCCTGCGGCGGCTCGCCGATCGTGACCATGATCTTCGCGGAAGCGACGCCGCTCAGTCCGCCTGTCAGGGAAATCTCGGCCTGATTGTTCGGCCCCGCCGCATTCACCGCCGCGCGCACAAGATCGAGCGCGGAAATCTTCGTCAGCACATTGCTGCCGGAAAGCCCGCTTGGCCGCTCGCCGATGGACAGCCCGCCCATTTCGCCAAGACCGAGAAGCTTGGTGCCGTCGAGCGCGAGAGTGGATACGCCGGGCCTGAGCCTGTTCAGCGCCATTTGCGCCGCGGCCGCACCCTGCCCGCCCGCGACCTCCGCCGCCGCATTGAGCACATCGCCGAGCGTCATATCCGCTTTCAGAACGGAATCGTACGTACCGGCAGCAATACCGATCTCGCCGGCAAGCGCATGCATGAAATCGAGAAGATCGAGATCGGCCGCAACAAGGCCGTTATAATCCATGACGCTCAGGCTGACATTCGTTCCAAGCAGATCGCCGAGAATCTCGTTCAGCATGCCCCCGTTGAGCGAGGCAAGACGCGAGCCGATGGAGAATTGCGCGACATTCCTTTCCGCCGCCGTCGCTTTCACGCGTATCACGGGCGCGCTGCCGCCATAGATGACGCGCGCGAAATAGAGCGCGCCCGGCTTCGATAATGTGACGCGCACGGCATTGGGCGCGGCGCCGCCCACCGAGAAACGCGCGGCGGGCTCAAGAGCGGCATCGGGAGTGAACGCCCCCTGCTCCACCTGTATGGACGCGGTAACGCCGTTGGCCGCAAGTATCTCGGCCGCGGCCGCCGCGGCGTTTGAACGATTTCCGGCGGCGGCGACGGCGGCGAGATCGGCCACGCTCTGAAGCTGCCGCCGTTCGAGATGCAGACTGCCGACATCGACCGCAAGCGCAAGGCAGCCGACCACGCACGCACCCGACAGGGTCGACATGACGGCGATCGAGCCTTCGCGCGCGGCGCGGAAACGGGCGAGAAGCGCGCGCATCAATACCCTCCCCGCCGCACGACGGCCGCGCGCTCGATGGTTTTCGGCGGCAGCGGCAGCAGGCCCTCGAACACCCAGATCGGCATGTTCGACGCGTCATAGGTGACGGCGACATCGAACAGATTCGCATTGCCCGGAACGGCGCCGACGCTGACGGCGATACGTGTCGAATCAACCAGGGTGTAGTTCGGCAGCGCGGCGGCCACCGAATCCCGCGCCAGCCGGTCGCGCTCGAGCGGCGTGAGGCCCGGCACGGTTGCCCGCGCCGCCTCGGCGGCAAGCTGCTGCACGCTGTGGGCCGCGCCGAAATACAGCCCGTAACAGAGCGTGCCGACCAGGATGAGCAGGAAGACGGGCAGGATCAGCGCGAACTCGACCGCCGATGCGCCGCAAATCTCGCTCGCCAACCGCCGGACCAGTGCCTGCCGCATATCGGGCCTCGCTCCCCGCGAAACCCAGCCCCGAACAGGTTCTACCTGTGCGAGTAATTATCAGGTTAACAATTATGAATTGATTTGCGCTTTCCCGGCAGGCCGTGCGGGAGCAGCGGTATTTTCATTCGTGCGGGAAGGAAGTGGCGGGAGTGACGGGGCTCGAACCCGCGACCTCCGGCGTGACAGGCCGGCGCTCTAACCAACTGAGCTACACCCCCGGATCGGGAACCGCATCCATGCCGTTCCGGAGAGGCGCACGAGGTACGACACGGCTTCCGGTAAGTCAACGACAACGCGACAAAACCCGGCAAACGCGATGCGTATGTTCGGCACCCATTCCGCGAAACACAAAACCGGCCGATCCGGCCGGCGTGTTCCGCAAATTCTGGTGGGCGATGACGGACTCGAACCGCCGACATCCTCCGTGTAAAGGAGGCGCTCTACCAACTGAGCTAATCGCCCTCTGCCGGGGCTTTTACGGGCGATGATGCCCGAGGCGCAAGCGCGCCGTTCGCGCCGTCACGTCAAAGACGCACGCGCCGCTGCACCGAAGGTACAGGCGCCGTTCGCGATCAGCGATTGATGGCGTCTTTCAGAACCTGACCGGCGCGGAATTTCGGCGTCTTGCACGGCGGAATCTTGATCGCCTGGCCGGTGCGCAGATTGCGGCCGACGCCGGCAGCGCGCTTGACGACCTGGAACGTGCCGAAGCCGACGAGGCGCACTTCGGACCCCTCTTTCAATGTATCGACGATGGTGTCGATCGTGGCGTCAACCGCGGCCGATGCCTGCGTGCGGTTCAGTCCCGTTTTATCGGCGACCGCCGCGACCAGATCGGACTTGTTCATACTGCCTCCGCATTTCATGTGTGATCCGGCGGCCCCGGCCGGACGCTCGCAAACTTCCGCGAAACGCCCGTAAATTCAAGGCAATCCGGACACGCGCGGCGTTTGTGGCACTCTCGTGTGGCGCACGAGGCACAGAAAAAGGCCCGCCGGAGCGGGCCTTTGCAATTACTCTAAAATGCAGCCTGTGGCGTTAGTGCGCCGTCAGTCCTGCCGCGTCGCCATCCTCGATCGGTTTGGCGAGAGGCTCTGCCTCTTCCTCCCATTCGATCGGCTCGGGCTGGCGCGTCAGCGCATGCTTCAGCACCTCGTCCATGCGCGAGACCGGGATGATGTTCAGCCCGTTCTTCACATTGTCCGGAATGTCCGCGAGGTCCTTCGCGTTTTCTTCCGGAATGAGGACCGTCTTGATGCCGCCGCGCAGCGCCGCGAGGAGTTTCTCCTTCAGGCCGCCGATCGGCAGGACGCGTCCGCGCAATGTCACCTCGCCCGTCATCGCAACCTCGCGATGAACCGGAATGCCGGTCAGCACCGAGACGATGGCGGTCGCCATCGCGACACCTGCCGACGGACCGTCCTTCGGGGTCGCCCCTTCGGGAACGTGGACGTGGATGTCCCGCTTCTCGAACATCGGCGGCTTGACGCCGATCTCGAGCGCGCGCGAGCGTACATACGACGCCGCGGCCGAGATCGATTCCTTCATCACATCGCGCAGATTGCCGGTAACCGTCATGCGGCCCTTGCCCGGCATCATCAGCCCTTCGATGGTCAGAAGCTCGCCGCCGACTTCCGTCCAGGCAAGCCCGGTGACGACCCCGACCTGATCTTCCAGTTCGGCCTCGCCGTAGCGGTGCCTCGGCACACCGAGGAAATCCTCGAGATTCTTCGCCGTCACCTTCACGCTGGTCTTCTTCGTCGAGACGAGTTCCTTCACCGCCTTGCGGATCAGGGTCGCCATCTCGCGCTCGAGATTACGCACGCCCGCTTCCCGCGTATAGCGGCGGATGACGGTGCGCAGCGCCTCGTCGTCGATCGACCATTCCTTCGTATTGACGCCGTGCTTCTTCAGCGTCTCCGGGATCAGATGGCGGCGCGCGATCTCGACCTTCTCATCCTCGGTGTAACCGGCGATGCGAATGATCTCCATGCGGTCCATCAGGGCCGGCGGAATGTTCAGCGTGTTGGCCGTGGTGATGAACATCACGTTCGACAGGTCGTAATCGACCTCTAGGTAATGGTCGTTGAACGTGGAGTTCTGCTCAGGGTCCAGCACTTCGAGAAGCGCGGAGGCCGGATCGCCACGGAAGTCCATGCCCATCTTGTCGATCTCGTCGAGCAGGAAGAGCGGGTTGGACTTCTTCGCCTTGCGCATCGACTGGATGACCTTGCCGGGCATCGAGCCGATATAGGTACGGCGGTGGCCACGGATTTCGGCCTCGTCGCGCACGCCGCCCAGCGACATGCGGACATATTCGCGGCCCGTCGCTTTGGCGATGGATTTCGCGAGCGAGGTCTTGCCGACGCCGGGAGGGCCGACAAGGCACAGGATCGGCCCCGCCAGCTTGTTCGTCCGGCTCTGCACCGCGAGATATTCGACGATGCGTTCCTTGACCTTCTCCAGACCGAAGTGATCGGAATCGAGCACGTTCTCCGCGAAGGAGAGATCCTTGCGGACCTTCGACTTCGTGTTCCACGGAATGTTGAGCAGCCAATCGAGGTAATTACGCACGACGGTCGCTTCCGCCGACATCGGCGACATCTGCTTGAGCTTCTTCAGCTCGGCGACCGCCTTCTCGCGCGCTTCCTTCGACAGCTTCAGCGTCTTGATCTTTTCCTCGATCTCGGACGTGTCGTCCCGGCCCTCGTCATCGCCGAGTTCCTTCTGGATCGCCTTCATCTGCTCGTTGAGATAGTACTCGCGCTGCGTCTTCTCCATCTGGCGCTTGACGCGCGTACGGATGCGCTTCTCGACCTGCAGGACGGAGATTTCGCTCTCCATCAGGCCGAGCACGCGCTCGAGACGCTCCATGACGTTGAGCTGTTCGAGGATCGCCTGCTTCTCGGGAATCTTGACCGACAGATGCGAGGCGATGGTGTCGGCGAGCTTGGCCGGCTCCTCGATCTGCGTCACCGCGGTCACGACCTCGGAGGCGATCTTCTTGTTGAGCTTCACATAGGATTCGAACTCGTTGACGACGGAGCGCGCCAAAGCGGCCGTCTCGACGCTTTCGCCGCCGGTATCGTCCAGGGTCTCGGCCTCGGCCTCGAAATAGTCCTCGCGGCCATTGTACGCATTCACATGCGCACGGCTCAGGCCCTCGACCAGCACCTTCACGGTGCCGTCGGGCAGCTTCAGAAGCTGAAGCACGGTCGCCAGGGTGCCGATCTTGTAGATCGCCTCCGGCGCCGGATCGTCATCGGCCGGGTTGAGCTGCGTCGCCAGAAGGATCGGCTTGTCCGCCTTCATCACCGCTTCGAGCGCGCGGATGCTTTTCTCGCGCCCCACGAACAGCGGCACGATCATGTGCGGGAACACAACGATGTCGCGCAACGGCAGAACCGGATAGACTTCGCGTTCTCCGGCTTCAGGCGTACGGACTTTCGAACTCGTCATCTGCTTGTTCCTTTCGCGGCGCCCGCATCAATGCGCGGCGCCGATCACCATCGGCGCGATCCGTCTGCGGTTGTCGGACGCACGAGATCGCATATGGCGGGAACCGCCCGGCATGAGCCGCGGCGGTCGATCATGTTGAGTGTTAATTGGCGCTGGCGGAGCGCGCTTTCAAGACATGGCAGCCCCGCATAGGGGGCTTGTCCGAACCGGCTGGAAAAGGCCGGCCCGGACGCCATCAGGCGCTTGCCTCGGTCTTGTCCGAACCGGCATCGGAATAGACGTAGAGCGGCTTGGCCTTGCCCTCGACGACCTCATCCGAAATGACGATCTCGTCCACGCCTTCGAGGCCCGGCAGATCGTACATCGTGTCGAGCAGGATCGCCTCGAGGATCGAGCGCAGGCCGCGCGCACCGGTCTTGCGCTGGATCGCCTTGCGGGCGATGGCGCCGAGCGCGTCGTCCTGCATGGACAGCTCGACGCCCTCCATCTCGAACAGACGCTGATACTGCTTCACGAGCGCGTTCTTCGGCTCCTTGAGAATCTTCACGAGGGCTTCCTCGTCCAGATCCTCAAGCGTGGCGATGACCGGCAGACGGCCGACGAATTCGGGAATGAGGCCGAATTTCAGCAGGTCTTCGGGCTCCACTTCGCGGAAGACTTCGCCGGTGCGGCGGTCTTCGGGTGCGGACACTTTCGCGCCGAAGCCGATCGAGGTGCCCTTGCCGCGCTGCGAGATGATGCGCTCAAGGCCCGCGAACGCGCCGCCGCAGATGAACAGGATGTTCGTCGTGTCGACCTGCAGGAATTCCTGCTGCGGATGCTTGCGGCCGCCCTGCGGAGGCACGGAGGCGACGGTGCCTTCCATGATCTTCAGCAGCGCCTGCTGCACGCCCTCGCCCGAGACATCGCGCGTGATCGACGGATTGTCGGACTTGCGCGAAATCTTGTCGATTTCGTCGATGTAGACGATGCCGCGCTGCGCGCGCTCGACATTGTAGTCGGAGGCCTGCAACAGCTTCAGGATGATGTTCTCGACATCCTCGCCGACATAGCCCGCCTCGGTGAGCGTCGTCGCATCGGCCATCGTGAACGGCACGTCCAGAATGCGCGCCAGAGTCTGCGCCAGCAGCGTCTTGCCCGAGCCCGTGGGGCCGACGAGCAGGATGTTGGATTTCGCCAGTTCGACGTCGTTGTGCTTGGTCGCGTGGTTGAGGCGCTTGTAATGATTGTGCACCGCGACCGAGAGGACCTTCTTCGCCTGATCCTGGCCGATGACGTAATCGTCCAGAACCTTGCGGATCTCCTTCGGAGTCGGCACGCCGTCGCGCGACTTCACCAGCGAGGATTTGTTCTCCTCGCGGATGATGTCCATGCACAGCTCGACGCACTCGTCGCAGATGAACACCGTCGGGCCCGCAATGAGCTTGCGGACTTCATGCTGGCTCTTTCCGCAGAACGAGCAGTACAGAGTGTTCTTGGAGTCGCTGCCGGCCTTGCTCATTATCCCACTTTCCTGACCTCGAGACCCGGATTCAGGGCGCCCAGCCGCGAATCCTAGACCTCACGGCCTAACAATGTGTTGTAGCGAACCCGACCCCCGGGAACCGCTCGCAATTAACCCCTGCCCCGTCCTCAAGACTCAATCCGGCATGTCACCATGGCCCGGGCGGCCAGATCAACCCGCGGGCAGGTTGCAGAACGACCGGGGAGACCTGCAAGTAGCGTGGCGGCCACACTTTTCCCCAAACCGGCCGGCCAAAGGCTGCGGTCAGACGCCGCAGGCGGTTGTCGCAAGCGGCGCCCCTTGCCTCAGGCGGCTTCGATCTTGGCGGCGCCCTCGCCGTCGGTCGGGCGGGTCTCGAACACCTGGTCGATGATGCCGAACTCCTTGGCCTGATCCGCACTCATGAAGTGATCGCGGTCGAGGGTGGTTTCAATCTTCTCGTAGGGCTGGCCGGTGTGCTTCACGTAGATTTCATTGAGCCGGCGCTTCAGCTTCACGATGTCCTCGGCGTGGCGCTCGATGTCGGACGCCTGCCCACGGAAGCCGCCGGACGGCTGATGAACCATGACGCGCGCATTGGGTGTCGCGAAACGCATGCCCTTGTCGCCCGCGGCGAGAAGCAGCGAGCCCATCGACGCCGCCTGGCCGACGCACAGGGTCGACACTTTCGGCCGGATGTACTGCATCGTGTCGTAGATCGCGAGCCCCGATGTCACCACCCCGCCCGGCGAGTTGATGTACATCGAGATTTCCTTGTTCGGATTGTCCGCTTCGAGGAACAGGAGCTGCGCCACGACCAGCGAGGACATGCCGTCCTCGACCGGGCCGGTCACGAAGATGATGCGCTCCTTGAGAAGGCGCGAGAAAATATCGAAAGCGCGCTCGCCCCGGCTCGTCTGCTCGACGACCATGGGCACGAGGTTCATGTAGGTTTCGAGCGGGCTACGTTCCATTTTTTCTCTCTCAGCCTCGGCGGCTCAAAAGGCCGCGCCTAATCTTCATCGGGGTCGGCGAACAGTTCGTCCTTGGAGACCTTCTTCTCGGTCACATTGACGAGTCCGACAATGTAGTCGACCACCTTCTCCTCGAAAATCGGAGCACGCAGCTCGGCGAGCGCTTCCTGATTCTTCTGGTAGAATTCCCAGACCATCTGTTCCTGGCCGGGGAATTGGCGGGCACGATCGACGACGGCCTTGGTCACCTCGTCGTTCGTGACCTGTATGTTGTTCTTGTCGCCGATCTCCGCAAGGAGGAGGCCAAGACGCACGCGGCGCTCGGCGATGGTGCGGTATTCGGCCTGCAACTGGTCGTCCGTCTTGCCCTCGCGCAGGGTCTCGTCGCCGCTCTCCAGCTCCTTCGAAACGCGCGACCAGATGCCGGAAAATTCCTGCTCCACGAGGGTCGGCGGCAGTTCGAATTTGTGCGTGGCGTCCAGCGCATCGAGCAACGAACGCTTCAGGCGCTGGCGCGCGGCCTGATCGTATCCGGTCTGGATCTGCTCGCGGATCGCCTCTTTCAGCTTGTCGAGCGATTCCATGCCGAGCTTCTTGGCGAGTTCGTCGTCGATGGCGACATTCTTGGCCGCCTCGACGTCCTGAACCGTGACCGCGAACACGGCTTCCTTGCCGGCCAGATCCTTGGCCTGATATTCGGCCGGGAACGAGACCGTGACGTCCTTCTTATCGCCGGCCTTCACGCCGACAAGCTGTTCCTCGAAGCCGGGAATGAACTGGCCCGAACCGAGGATCAGGGGATGGCCTTCGCCCTTGCCGCCCTCGAATTCGACGCCGTCGATCGAGCCGATGAAGTCGATGACGACCTTGTCCTTGTCGGCGGCTGCGCCGTCCTTCTTCTCATAGGTGGCGTTCTGGGAGGCGAGACGGTCGAGCGTCTCCTGCACATCGGCATCCTCGATATCGGCGACCGGGCGCTCGATGGAGATGCTTTTCAGATCGCCGACCGCGATCTCCGGCAGGATTTCGACCTCGACCTTATAGGTCAGGTCGGCCTTGCCCTCGACGACCTGCTCGACCTCGGATTCCTCCTCGGGGAGCGAAACCTTGGGCTGCATGGCCAGCTTGACGTTCTTTTCGTCGACGATCTTCTTGTTCGCCTCGGTCATCAGCTCCTGCAGGACCTCGCCGAACACCGAGCGGCCATAGAGGCGCTTCAGGTGCTCCGCCGGCACCTTGCCGGGGCGGAAGCCATTGATGCGGACGCGCGACTTCAGTTCCTCGAGGCGGGCCGCGACACGGCCGTCGAGATCCTTGGCCGGGACGGTGATCTGATATTCGCGCTTCAGGCCCTCGGAGAGGGTTTCTTGAACCTGCATGGTGTTTCTTCCGGAATGCGGGCTCCTGCCGAGCCGACGTCTAAAAATCTGCGGTGAGGCCGGGTGGTGCGGGCGGAGGGATTTGAACCCCCACGACTTTCGCCGCTGGAACCTAAATCCAGTGCGTCTACCAGTTCCGCCACGCCCGCGCCGGGCGCTGCCTCCCTGCTGGGAGACGGGGCGTCCTATAGCATGGGCGGGCTGCTTCGCACGCGAAAAATGCACCCCTAGTGAACGCCGGCCGGGAAGGCCGCCGAAAACATGCCTTTTCCCGGATATTCACCCCTCGCGTCCGCCGGATTTGCAGTGGCGAGGTTTGAAAGCAAGAAGCGGAGTGCGAACGGGCCCGCGCCCTACTAGATTTGCGGGCATGAACATCGCCGCCCCCATCGACACCGATCCCCGCTGGCAGGCCGTTTGCGCGCGCGATCCCGCCATGGACGGCCGCTTCTTCTTCGCGGTGCGCTCGACGGGCATCTATTGCCGCCCCTCCTGCCCCACCCGGCGGCCTTCGCCGGCCAATGTCGCCTTCTACGCCTCGGCGCGGCAGGCCGAGGGGGCGGGCTTCCGCGCCTGCCGCAAATGCCATCCCGACCGGCCCGAAACCTGGCGTCAGAGCGCCGAGATCATTGCCGATATCTGCCGCGCGATCGAAGCGAGCGGCACGATTCCGCCGCTCGATGCGCTGGCGCGCAAAGCGGGCTTCAGCACGCATCATTTCCACCGCCTGTTCAAGGACACGACCGGCGTGACGCCGCGTCAATACGCTCTGGCGCGCCGCGCCGAACGGGTGCGCGAAAGCCTCGGCAGCGGCGCGAGCATAACGCAGACCATTCACGAGACGGGCTATTCGTCGTCCAGCCGCTTCTATGCGGGTACGGACCGGATGCTCGGCATGACACCCGGCACCTACAAATCGGGCGGAAAAGACATGAAGATTGCCTATGCCATCGGCGACAGTTCACTTGGAAAAATCCTCGTCGCGACCACGGAGCGCGGCATCTGCGCCATCTATCTGGACGACAGCGCCGACAGCCTCGTCGCGGAATTGCATCGCCGCTTTCCCAAGGCCGACATCGCACCGGCGGACCGCGATTTTACGGAGACGGTCGAGCGCGTCGTCGCCTTTGCCGAGAATCCCGGGCGCGGGATCGATCTGCCGCTCGATCTGCAGGGAACGGCGTTCCAGCAGCGCGTCTGGAACGCGCTTCTGGCCATCCCGCCAGGCGAGACGGCGACCTATGGCGAGATCGCGCAAAGGATCGGCGCGCCGGATGCCGTGCGCGCCGTCGGTACGGCTTGCGGCGCGAACCATGTCTCGCTCGTCGTTCCCTGCCACCGCGTCATCGGCAAGGACGGCAAACTGACCGGCTATCGCTGGGGCGTGGAGCGGAAGAAAAAGCTGCTGGAACGGGAGCGCGGCTAACTCAGCCGGAGAAGCCCGGCGACGGAAATATCCTCGTCGATATCAGGCCAATGAATTCCCTGCCCGCGACCTATCAGGCGCCAGTGGTTCAACTGGGCGGCATCGGCATTCAGGAGCCGGGGAAACCATGCAAGCGGCGCTTTAATCTCGCGCCCGTCGGCCAATACAATGTGAAGCGCGGAATCCGTGATCTGCACATCCACCGCCGTGGGGTCGACCTTAATGTCCAAAGTGGTCATTCCACGCCTCCACGAAACGAACCCTGTGCTCCAGAACCATGTCGCGCAGCCTGGTCAATTCATGGCTCCGGAAACCGTGTGACTCGGCCAGATCGACCGGATCGAGCCAGAATTTGGCGGCTTCATCCCTGCTTTCAACATGAATATGCGGAGGCTCGTTCCCTTCGTTACTATAGAAGAAAAAGCGATACCCGTCGATACGAAGCACGGTCGGCAATTTTACCCCCCATACCTCTCCGTCCTGATCGTCCGTTCGGCGAGTCCCGCATCCATACATGCGCGCGCGGCGGCATCGACGAACGGGTTCGAGCCGCAGATATAGACGCGCTTGGGCGGCGCGGGGAACTGGTCCACGGCCTGAAGCACCATGCCGGAATCGATCCGGCGGCGCGCCACGCCTTCGCGCTCTCCCGGATCGCGCGTCAGCGTCAATACGAGATCGAAACCGTCGCGGCGTCCGTGCATCTCGAGAAATTCGTCGCGGAAGATCACATCGTCCCATGTCCGCACGGAATAGAGCAGCGCCATCGGAACAGCGCGGTCGGACGCCGCGCGATGGCGCGCCATGCTGGCCAGCGGCACGACGCCGGAGCCGCCGCCGATCAGAAGGACCGGCCCGCCCTCCTCCGCGTTCCAGATGAAATGGCCGCCCAGCGGCCCGCGCAGTTCGAGCGTGTCGCCCGGCGCGGCGGTCATGTGGAAGAAGGGCGAGACCTCGCCGCCCTCGAGTTCCTCGATACACAGTTCGAGGCGGTCCGGCCCCATTTCGGGGGCAGAGGCGATCGAATAGCCGCGCCGGACCTGATTGCCGTCCGGCCCGGTCAGGCACACATCGATATGCTGGCCGGCCTCGTACATGAACGGTTCGTCCAGCTTCAGGAAGAAGCTGCGGGTGCGCGCGGTCCGGCGCTCGATCTTCTCGATCCTCGCCTTCTGCCAGCGTAGCGGTTGAAGTGCCTGCACTATGGGTCGCCCGTCTTGTTCGGTCTGTCCGGAATTCGTCACGGGCGTGATAGCGGCGCCTTTCCCAAAAGCCCAGATCATCTTTTCGTGGACCTGCCATGGCCGGACCCGGCCTTGCCCGCTATGTCTCGCCGATGGACCTGAACCGCCGCATTTTCATCGCCGGGACAGCCGCCCTTCTGGCGGTGCCGCCGGCGCGCGCCGGTGCCGGCCCGCTCCATCTGCGCGCGGCGGACGCCGAACTCGCGCTGGGCGGGATTGGCATCCGCACCGCCGTCTTCAACGACCTCGCTGCGGCGCCTTTGATCGAGGCGCGACGTGGCGAGCCGCTCACCCTTGCCGTCGAAAATACGCTCGCCGTACCGTTCCGCTTCCAGCCTCACGGTCTGCGCGGACAGGCCGTGACGGGCCATAAGGAGCCGATCGCGCCGGGCGAAATGCGCGAGATCGTGCTGACGCCGCCCGATGCCGGGACATTCGTCTACCGAGCCGCGGCGGAGGGTTCGGACCCTATGCCCCTTCTGTCCGGCCCCCTTCTGGTGAGCGCCGACGAGCCGCCAGTCGCGCATCGCGAAGTGCTGATCGCCATCAATACGCTGATCGTGCCGGACAACGATCCCGCAAAACCGGCGCACAGACAGCTCGCCGTCAACGGTTCGGAGCGGCTCGATCTCTCCGCCCGCCCCGGCGAGCGGCTGCGCCTGCGCATTATCAACCTGTCGCGCGAGATGATCGCGGGCGCGGCGCTGCCGCACGGCGCGGTCTGCATCGCGGTGGACGGCCAGCCCTGCGAACCTTTCCCGCCGCTTGAGGACAAGGTGTTTCTGCCGCCGCTCGGCCGCGCCGATCTCGTGCTCGGCATTCCGTCCGATGCCCGCGACACGCTCACCATCCGCGACGCACTCGATCCGGACATTGTCCTCGCCAATATTGCAATTACAGGCGAAACGGTGGCGGAGCGCTATCTCGCGCCCGGACTTCCCGCCAATCCGGCCCTGCCGAAGCAGATTCCATTCGAGGCGGCTGTGCGTGCAAAATGGAGCGCGGACGACGACGCCCCGCCCGATCCGCTGTTGCGTGCCGCAACAGGCGAAAGCGTGGTATTGACGCTCAGTCCGGCGCAGGATCTGCGCGCGCTTCTGATCGAGGGGCATTCCGCGCGCGTGCTCGACGGGCTGGACGATGGCTGGAAAGGCTGGTGGGTCGATACGCATCTGATCCACCCGGACGAGACGGCGCGCCTTGCCTTCACGGCCGGACCGCCGGGCCGCTACACGCTCGAGCTTCTGCCGCTGGACGGAACCGCCGCCGCGCCGCAGCGTACCTTCATCGAGATCAGCTGAGAAGCAGCCGCCGCAGAACGGGCCGCAGCGCCTCCGGCAGATCGCCCGAGGACAGGCCCGGCCCCGCCTCGCTGCCGCATTCGCCGTGCATCCACACGCCCGCGCAGGCGGCCTCGAAAGCCGGCATGCCCTGCGCGACGAGCCCCGTGACGATGCCCGCAAGCACATCGCCCGATCCGGCCGTCGCCAGCCAGGGCGGCGCATTGTCGGAGATCGCGAGGCGGCCGTCCGGCGCGGCGATGACGGTGTCGGCGCCCTTCAGCACGACAATCGCGCGCGAAATGTCCGCCGCGCGGCGCGCGCGTTCGAGTTTGGAGGGAATATCGGCGATCGCGCCGAACAGGCGCTTGAACTCGCCCGCATGCGGCGTCAGCACAACCGGCCGTTCCTGCGCGGCAATGGCTTCGAACAGAGCGCGCGGCAGCGTCTCGAAGCTCGTCAGCGCATCGGCGTCGAGCACGACGGCGCGCCCGCTTGCCAGAGCGACACGCGCGAGATCGCGCGTGCGCGCACCCATGCCGAGGCCGGGGCCGAGAAGCAGAACATTGCGCCGCTCGTCCTCCAGAAGCGCCGCATAATCCTCGATTTCTTCCATTGTACGCACGATGACGGAATCGAGCGTCGTCTGGTAGATCGCCCGTACATCGGGGCTGACCGCAACCGTCACGACCCCTGCCCCGGTGCGGATGGCAGCCCGCGCCGACATCCGCGCCGCACCCGTCATTTCGGACCCGCCGACGATCAGCGCATGGCCGCGTGCATATTTATGGCTTTCGAAATTCGGGCGCGGAAAAACGCCTTCCCAAAGCTCCGGCCGGTTGTGACAGGCGGCGGGTTTGATCCGCTCCAGCACGGACGCGGGAATGCCGATCTGGGCGAGATGCACCGCGCCGCAGAGCGCGCGGCCGGGAAACAGCAGATGGCCGGATTTCAGGCGGAAGAAGGTGACGGTTTCGGCGGCTTTCACTGCCGCGCCGCGCACGGTACCGCTGTCGCCATCGACGCCCGAGGGAATATCGACCGCGAGCACCGGCTTGCCGGCGGCGTTGACGGCGTTCACCGCAGCCGCGGCCTCGCCGTCGAGCGGGCGCGTCAGGCCGGTGCCGAACAGCGCGTCCACGATGACGCCGCATCCGGGAATGAGAGACGGATCGAAGCCGCGCACCTCGCCCTTCCAGCGCGCTGCGGCGAGCGCCGCATCGCCCGTGAGCGCCGCCCGCTCGCCGATCAGCGCCAGCCGGATATCGTAACCGCGCTCGGTGAGCAGGCGCGCGGCGACAAACCCATCGCCGCCATTATTGCCCGGCCCGCAGAGGATCAGCACCGGCCCCGGCGCCGGGGCCATGGCGGCGGCGCGCTCGGCCACCGCCGCCCCCGCCGCTTCCATCAGGTCGATGCCCGGCACGCCTCCGGCAATGGCGGCCGCGTCCGCCGCCCGCATCTCGGCATTGGTAAGGATTTCGATCATGTTTCGAGACAAGCATCGTCCCGCGGATTTGCCAATCAGGGCTCCTGCTTAATGACGGGGCAGAAGCTGGCGTCAAAATAGGCAGAATTCTGCCCATCAAAGAGGCAAACGCCGCGATTTTGCGCTAGTTTCCCCTGCTGCCAGAGAAAGTAACGGGATGCGAGTGCGCGGTTTCCCCGGCGTTTCCGCCCTGCTCGGCTCTGGCACGATTGCTGCTTTTAGCCGGACGGTCGATCCGGAGGACTTAAGGAGAACAGGAACGGACATGAAGAAGATCGAGGCCGTCATCAAGCCCTTCAAGCTCGACGAGGTGAAGGAAGCGCTGCAGCAGGTGGGCGTGCAAGGCATCACGGTGATCGAGGCCAAGGGCTTCGGCCGCCAGAAGGGCCACACCGAACTGTATCGCGGCGCCGAATATGTCGTCGATTTCCTGCCGAAGGTGAAGATCGAGGTCGTCATCACCGACGACATGGTCGAGGCCGCCATCGACGCCATCCGCAAGGCGGCGCAGACCGGCCGCATCGGCGACGGCAAGATCTTCGTCTCCTCGATCGAAGACGTCATCCGCATCCGCACCGGCGAAACCGGCGCCGACGCAATCTGAACTTCCGATATCTGCGGCCACGCCGCGCGCTCACATACCGACCTGACAGGGGAACCGACACATGGCACTGAAGACTGGCAAGGATGTCCTGAAGTTCATCGCGGACAACGACATCAAATATGTCGATCTGCGCTTCACGGACATCAAGGGCAAGTGGCAGCACGTCACCTTCGACCTGGCGCTCGTCGACGACGAATTCTTCGCCGAAGGCCAGATGTTCGACGGCTCCTCGATTGCCGGCTGGAAGGCCATCAACGAGTCCGACATGCTGCTGATGCCGGTTCCGGAAACCGCGCAGATCGACCCGTTCTACGCGGCGCCGACGCTGTCGATCGTCTGCAACGTGCTCGAGCCCGCCACCGGCGAGCCCTATTCGCGCGATCCGCGCAGCATCGCGCTTAAGGCCGAGGCGTTCGTGAAATCGAGCGGCGTGGGCGATACGATCTCGGTCGGCCCCGAGGCTGAATTCTTCATCTTCGACGACGTGAAGTTTTCCGCGACGCCCTACAATACCGGCTTCAGGCTCGATCAGGTCGAACTGCCCTACAATTCCGATAGCGATTACGAGAGCGGCAATCTCGGCTACCGCGTTCCGACCAAGGGCGGCTATTTCCCCGTCCCGCCGGTCGACAGCGGCCAGGACATCCGCAGCGAAATGCTCGCCGCCATCGCCGCCATGGGCGTCAAGGTCGAAAAGCACCATCACGAAGTCGCCTCCGCGCAGCACGAACTCGGCATGAAGTTCGACACGCTGACGCTCATGGCCGACCAGATGATGATCTATAAGTACTGCATCCACTCGGTCGCGCATTCGTTCGGCAAATCGGCGACCTTCATGCCCAAGCCCGTCTATGGCGACAACGGTTCGGGCATGCACTGCCATCAGTCGATCTGGAAGGGCGGCAAGCCGATCTTCGCCGGCGACAAATATGCCGGCCTGTCGCAGGAATGCCTCTGGTATATCGGCGGCATCATCAAGCACGCAAAGGCGGTCAACGCCTTCACCAACCCATCGACCAATTCCTACAAGCGCCTGGTTCCGGGCTTCGAGGCTCCCGTCCTGCTCGCCTATTCCGCGCGCAACCGCTCGGCCTCGTGCCGCATTCCGTGGACCAATTCGCCGAAGGCCAAACGCGTCGAGGTCCGCTTCCCCGATCCGACGGCAAACCCCTATCTGGCGTTCGCCGCGCTGACCATGGCGGGCATGGACGGCATCCTGAACAAGATCGACCCCGGCCCGGCCATGGACAAGGATCTGTACGATCTGCCGCCGGCGGAGCTGAAGGAAATTCCGACCGTCTCGGCCTCGCTGCGCGAGGCGCTGGAAAACCTCGACAGGGATCGCGGCTTCCTGAAGGCCGGCGGCGTCTTCACCGACGATTTCATCGACGCCTTCATCGAGGTGAAGATGCAGGAAGTCATCCGTTTCGAGCACACTCCGCACCCGGTCGAGTTCGACATGTATTATTCGCTCTGAACCCTCCGGAGCGAATGCAGCGGAAAGGCCGGACCGTGCGTCCGGCCTTTTTCATGTCATCACACTTTATTGAAGCGGCGGAAAAGCGCCTGCCTTCAGCACTTAGTGACGATGTCCTCACTCCGGCGCGATCGCGTGCTTCTATTCGATTGACGAGCGTCGCAGTCTGCCGCAGACTTCCCTCATCGTCTTCAGCGAAGGGAGGCTACAAAATTGAATCCCCCGCAGCAGAACAGCCCGTTTGACGGATCGCGCGACTGAAGCGATATCTGCGAACGGCACAACCAGACAATCCAAGACTTGCATGTAAGGACATAGCGGGCGCGGGCGGGATGGCTCCGCACGTTCTCTCCCGCAGCGTCGAGAGACAGTCCTTGCAAGACAGAGAATGACCTCTCACGGGTTCAACGTCGGTGCAGGGCACAGGCCCTCCGACAGCCCCAGCCCTGAACCCCAGGTCCAAGCGCCTCCGCAGCCCTGCTCCGGAGGCGTTTTGCTGTGCGATGCGGTGGCACCTCGCCATCCTCAGGAGATGAGGACGGGAAAGTAATGACACTGATGCGGCAGGATATCCCCTCTCCCGTTTACGGGAGAGGCGGACTCGACCGCAAGGCCGATTGGGGTGAGGGTGTACGATCTTCCCGCATCCGCATGTCCCGGGGCCGCGCAGCGGAGCCCGGGACATACTCCCGGTGTTGGCGACGGCAGCGTCAGAGATAAGCCCTCATGGTGAGGAGCGATGCGCAGCATCGCGTCTCGAACCATGGGCAACGAACTCGGTGCCCATCCTCTCCCCTTGTGGGAGAGGACTCATGGCCGTGAGGCCATGAGCGAGGTGAGGGGTAGGAGCAAGCACTGAAAAGCTGCGGCCTGTAACGACCCCTCACCCGGCCATCGCTTCGCGATGTGCCGGCCTCTCCCGCAAGGGGAGAGGCGAAGATCATCCCGCGCCGCGGGATATGCGATGTGGCGACAATCGAGCTCTCGACCATCCTTCGAGAAGGCGCTCCGCGCCTCCTCAGGATGAGGCCGGGGAAAAACATCCCCCTCACCCGGTCACCTTCGGTGACTCGACCTCTCCCGCAAGCGGCAGAGGCTCCCCGTCTCACAGAGAACACCCCCACCCCGCCATATTTCCTCCCGGGGCCGGTATGCGATACTCAACCGCCTCGAATCATTCCTGTCCCAGAACCACATGGCACCGAAACCTGACCTTCTCAGCGGCCTCGGCTCCGCCGCGCGCAAACCGGCCAAGGACGCGCCCGCCAAGGGCACGCCGGGCGAGGCCGGCTATACGGCGGCCGATATCGAGGTTCTCGAAGGGCTGGAGCCGGTCCGCCGCCGGCCGGGCATGTATATCGGCGGCACCGACGAGAAGGCGCTGCATCACCTGTTTGCCGAAGTCATCGACAATGCGATGGACGAGGCGGTCGCGGGCCATGCCAGCGTGATCTCGGTCGAGATGGACGCCGACGACTATATCGCCGTGACCGATAACGGGCGCGGCATCCCGGTCGATCCGCATCCGAAATACCCCAAGAAGTCCGCGCTCGAAGTCATCCTGACCACGCTGCATTCCGGCGGCAAATTCGGCTCCAAGGCCTATTCGACCTCGGGCGGCCTGCATGGCGTCGGTGTCTCCGTCGTCAATGCGCTGTCCGAACATCTCGAGGTCGAGGTCGCGCGTGGCCAGCGGCTCTATCGCCAGAACTTCTCGCGCGGCAAGCCGGCGAGCGAGCTGGAAGATGTCGGCCCGGTCCACAACCGGCGCGGCACACGCGTGCGCTTCAAGCCCGACAAGCTGATCTTCGGCGTCAACGCCGCGCTGAGGCCGCAGCGGGTCTTCACGATGACGCGGGCGAAGGCCTATCTGTTCGCCGGCGTCGAACTACGCTGGCAGTGCGCGCCCCAGCTTCTCGCGGGAACCGAGAACATTCCGGAAAAGGAGACGTTCCGGTTTCCGGGCGGGCTGAAGGATTATCTCGCCGCCACGCTCGGCGACCGCCCTCTCCTGACGACCGAATTCTTCGCCGGCAAGGTCGAGGCCGATCCCGGCCCCGGCGCCGTCGAATGGGCGCTCGGCTGGGCCGAGGACGGCGATGCCTTCACCCATTCCTACTGCAACACGATCCCGACGCCGGACGGCGGCACGCACGAAGCGGGCCTGCGCACGGCGCTGCTGCGCGGCCTGCGTCAGTACGCCGACCTGACCGGACAGGGCAAACGCTTCAAGGACGTGATTTCCGACGACGTGCTGGCGGGCTGCGTGTCCCTGCTCTCCGTCTTCATCCGCGATCCGGAATTCCAGGGCCAGACCAAGGAAAGGCTGTCCTCCGCCGAGGCCTCGCGCCTTGTCGAGCTGTCCATACGCGACCCGCTGGACCACTGGCTGTCCAATTCGCCAACCCAGGCGCGCCGCCTCATCGACCGGGTGATCGAGCGCGCCGAGGACCGGCTGCGCCGCCGCGCCGAGAAGGAAACGCTGCGCAAGACGGCCACCCGCAAGCTGCGCCTGCCCGGCAAGCTGGCCGACTGCACGCAGGACAAGGCGGCCGGCGCCGAACTCTTCATCGTCGAGGGCGACTCGGCCGGCGGCTCCGCCAAACAGGCGCGGGCGCGCCAGAACCAGGCCGTGCTGCCGCTGCGCGGCAAGATCCTCAACGTCGCCAATGCCGGCGCCGACAAGCTCGCCAACAACCAGCAGCTTGCCGATCTTCTGCTCGCGCTCGGCTGCGGAACGAAATCGAGCTATCGCGAAGAAGATCTGCGCTACGAGAAAGTGATCGTGATGACCGACGCCGATGTCGACGGCGCGCACATCGCCTCGCTTCTCGTGACCTATTTCTACCGCGAGATACCGGGCCTCATCCGGGGCGGGCATCTTTATCTCGCCGTGCCGCCGCTCTACCGCATGACGCACGGCGACAATACCGTGTACGCACGCGATGACGCCGAGCGCGAAAAGCTGCTGGCGACCACGTTCAAGAACAAGAAGGTCGATATCGGCCGCTTCAAGGGCCTCGGCGAGATGATGCCGCAGCAATTGCGCGAGACGACCATGGACCCGAAGCGGCGCACTCTGCTGCGCGTCGAAATCGCCGAGGACGACGAGATCGAAACCCGCGCGGCCGTCGAACGCCTGATGGGCTCCAAGGCCGAGGCGCGCTTCCGGTTCATTCAGGAACATGCCCAGTTCGTCGAGGAACTGGACGTTTAAGCCGCGGGAACGCGCCCGCGCGCTTCAGAAGGATCGACGATGTCGCGCTTCATAGCCTTTCTGGCCCTCGCCCTTCTCGCCGCGCCGGCGGCGGCGCAATCGGTCGGCACCGACATCGTGCTCGTGCGCGTGGCCGGTCCCTGGCAGACGGCGGGCGATCGGGGATTTTCACGGCTCGTCGGCAAAGCGGAAAGCGGGCAGCTGGCGGTTGCGCTCGAATGGATTTCGGAGAGCGGCGCGATCGTGCAGACAATGCAGCTGCCGGTTCCGCCCGGCGCGGAAGATCTCGCTCTGGCCCGCATCCGTGGAGAAAACGGCCCCGCCGACAGCGCGGTCTATTTCATAACGCCCGGCGGCGAGACCTTCGTGCTTATCGTGGGTGCGCCGGGCGATGCCCGCCTCGGCCCAGCGACGAACTAGTTCTCCTCTCCCGCTTGCGGGAGAGGACGACTCGACACCGAGGTGTCGAGCGAGGTAAGGGGAAAGTCACAAACTCTGCGTTCGCTGCCCCCCTCACTCGGCCGCGCATCTCAACTCGGCTGTTGCCGAGCGGAGGAAGAGGGACAAGCCCCAAAACTCTGCGCTCGCTGCTCCCCTCACCCGGCCGCGCTTTGCGCGTGCCGACCTCTCCCGTGAACGGGAGAGGTGTCGAGCGGGAGAGGCCTCAATATCCCGCGATGATTCCGCGCTCGGTAATGACAGCCCAATTGCCGCCGAGACGGCGGATGGCCAAGACGCGATTGCCGCCCGGCAGGTCGTCGCCCGGCTCGACCTCGATCGGCGCGCCCCGGCCCTGCACGACCGCAATGCCGTTATAGACATCGCGCACGGACCAGCCCTGCAGCACCGGCATTTCCGGAGACGGGCTTCCCGGCGCGTTGTAGCTCGGCCGCGTATCGTAGCTCGGAGGAGGAACGGGATCGACACGCGCTTCGCGCGGCGGCGTCAGCGGACGCGGCGGAGCGCCGGGCCCCGCGGCAGCCTCGCGCGGCGCCGTTTCCTGGGCGGGAGGCGCAGGTCTCGTTTCCACGCGCGCGGTCTCGGCCGGCGGCCGGCTCGCATTGGGTTTCGGCTCGGGGGTCGGCACCGGAGCAGCCGCCGTTTCCGCCGGAGGTTCCGGCGTCTGCGGCTCGCCCGCATCCGCATTCGTGTCGTTACGCGCCGTATCGCTCGCTGCGGGCTCGCCCGTCGTTTGCGCAGTGTCCGCCTGCCCGATGGCAGAAGTCTGCTCTGCCGGTTCGGCGGACCTCTCTTCCAGTTCCTTCAGGCGCGCTTCGAGTTCGGCAACGCGCTCCTGTGCGGCCTTGAGTTCGTCCGCATTGGCCGCCTCCGTCGGCACGGGCTGCGGATCGGGAGATACCGGCTCCGCCGTTTGCGTCGTGTCGTCGCCGAATTTCAGGCCCAGACCCGAAGCGCCATACATGAACGCGACCGCGCCGAGCGCGAGCGCCACCACGATGCCGGCGGCCATGGCCACGAAACGCGCGCCCCTGCTTTCGCCGGGCTCGCGCAAAACAGGGTCCTGACGCTCGGCGGCATCGAAAACCGATGCCGTCCGCTCATCCGTGGTCACGCGCAGGGGTGCGGGCTCGGCATCGGGCACGATTTCAGGCGCGGGTTCGACGCGTGCGAGAATTTCATCCGCCTCGGCCTGCGCCCCGGTTTCAGCTTCGTGGCCGGCGTCAGCGTCCGGCTCGCCGTCCGTATCTTCGGCCTGCCCATCCGCCACGACGGGTGGAGCGCCCTCCCCCTCGTCCGGCTCAGGCGTCTCGCTGCCGGATTCGGCTTCCTCAGCCTCCGGCTCACCGCCCTGAAGGTCCAGCTTCGGCGCGGGCTCTTCCACCGCCGGCTCCCGATAGTCTTCGCCGGGCACGGTCTCGAAATCGCCGTCGGAAGGCGGCACCGGCGGCATCACGACCGGCGCGTGCCCGCTTTGCGGCGCATCCACGCTCGGCTCGACGCGCACCTCCTGATAGGGCTTCGGCCACAGGCTCTTGGCCGGTTTCACATCGGGCGCGCCGCCTGCCGGTGCGGAGACGCTGCCCGCCATGTCGTCATTGGTGGTTTTCTTGACCATTGCCGTTACGCGTCCCGCCGTGAATTGAGAGAAACGGATGTTTTACCGCCAATCTTGGCGGCACGGCGGCAAGTCTTAACCCTGGCCGCCTCCACCTCGTAATTTGATCGCGGGCAACTGAACCCACGCTGAACAGACGGGTGCGGAAGCCTTTCCTTGACTTCGGGCCATCTGCCCCTATTTTGCCACCAACGGAAACGCCCGCAGAACCTTATCCTTTATTCACCTGCGGACCCGAAAAACCAATCATATGAACTTTGACCAACTCGGGCTGAGCCCCAAAGTCCTCGCAGCCGTCGAGGCCACGGGCTACACCTCGCCCACTCCCATTCAGGAGCAGGCGATCCCGCACGTCCTCGCCAAGCGCGATGTGCTGGGCATTGCCCAGACCGGCACGGGCAAGACGGCGGGCTTCACGCTGCCCATGCTGACACGGCTCGAAACCGGGCGCCCGCGCGCCCGCATGCCGCGCACGCTGATCCTGGAGCCGACGCGCGAACTCGCGGCGCAGGTCGAGGAAAGCTTCAACCGCTACGGCGTCAATCACAAGCTGTCGGTCGCGCTGCTGATCGGCGGCCTGTCCTTCGGCGACCAGGACGCGAAGCTCACGCGCGGCGTCGATGTGCTGATCGCCACGCCCGGCCGCCTGCTCGATCATTTCGAACGCGGCCGCCTACTGATGACGGGCATCGAAATCCTCGTCATCGACGAAGCGGACCGCATGCTCGATATGGGTTTCATCCCCGACATCGAGCGCATCTGCAAACTGATCCCGCCGAAGCGGCAGACCCTGTTCTTTTCCGCGACGATGCCGCCTGAAATCCAGCGCCTCGTTTCGCAGTTCCTCAAGGATCCGGTGAAGATCGAGGTCGCCAAGCCCTCGACGGCTTCGTCCAACATCACCCAGAGTCTCGTCGCCTGCCCTTCGGACCAGGCCGACAAGCGCGAAACGCTGCGCCACGCCATACGCGGCGAAACCGAATTCAAGAACGCCATCGTTTTTTGCAACCGCAAGCGCGATATCGGCACGCTCCAGCGCTCGCTGCAGAAGCACGGCTTCAAAGCCGTCGCGCTGCACGGTGACATGGACCAGCGCGCCCGAATGCAGGCGCTCGACCAGTTCAAGAACGGCGAGGCGGAGCTTCTCGTCGCTTCCGACGTCGCCGCGCGCGGCCTCGACATTCCGGCCGTCAGTCACGTCTTCAACTACGATGTGCCGATCCACGCGGAAGATTACGTGCACCGCATTGGCCGCACGGGCCGCGCGGGCCGCGCTGGCACCTCGATCACGCTCGTCGCTCCGTCCGACAAACGCTATCTCGACGCCATCGAAAAACTGATCGGCGAGGACATCGTCTGGAAGGGCGAGGCCGTTGCCGCCGCCGAGCCCGGAGAAGGGCGCGGGCGTGGCGAACGCCGTGGACGCGGCGGCCGGCAGAGCGCCGAACCGCGCCGGGCCGAACCCGCCCGGAAGAGCGAACCGAAAGCCCGCGACACGCAGAAACCGCGCCCGCCGCGCGAGGATGCCGCGAAGCCGCGCCGTTCCCGTGACGAGGCGGAGGACGGGCCGATGCCGGTCGGCATGGGCGATCACGTTCCGCAGTTCCTGCTCAAGCCTGTGCGCCTGAAAAGCGTGTAATCTGCGCCGCTTGAATAAAGATTACCCCACAGGGAAACGTTTCGGTTTAACCGGCGCTTAATCATTGAGGCGCACTTTTACCCCGGACGTGCTGGCACGAATCCAGAAGGATTCGGCATGGCCGGGGGACTACAACAATGCCGGAAACCGGTGGGGATGACTTTGAACGGACGATCGTCTTCGGCGAGTCCGCGCTGGAACGCATAAAGGCATACCGGCATCCCGCCTATCCTCGTATTTACGAAGTCTGGTATACATACGCGACCTGCTACAATCCGTATCTCAATCAGGCAATCAACGACGTCCTGAAGAAGCGCGGTACGCTCTCCGAACAGGATCTCGACGCGCTGTACGACATGCATCTGTCGGCCGCGCGCTTTCCGACCCGCTACGACGAAGTCGGTACGAAAATCCGCGAGGAAGTCGACCAGATGGTCGCCATGCTGGACAGGAACCGGCAGTCGGCCTCGACCTACAATCACGCGCTCGACCAGATCGACGCGAAAATCGAAAGCGCCGACAGCGAAACGATCAAGGCCATCGTGCAGGCGCTCGTGCAGGCGACCGCCGAAATGCGATCCGCGAACGGCGAGCTCGAAGGCCAGTTGGTACATTCGCGCGAGGAAATGCTGAAGCTTCACGACAAGCTCGAAGCGATCCGCGCGGAATCGCTGACCGATCCGCTCACGCTGCTGTCGAACCGCAAATTCTTCGAAATGGCGCTGGAAAAGGCGCTGGCGGACGGCAAGCCGTTCTCGCTGCTCGTCACCGACATCGATCACTTCAAGTCGTTCAACGACAAATACGGCCATCTGACCGGCGATCAGGTTCTGCGCCTCGTGGCGACCGCCGTGAAGCAGAACGTCAAGGGCCAGGACATCGCGGCGCGCTATGGCGGCGAGGAATTCGCGATCATCCTGCCCGGCACGACCTTGCGCCCGGCAGTCACGGTCGCGGACCATATCCGCCGCGCCGTCATGGGCAAGGAACTCGTCAAGCGCTCGACGGGTGAAAATCTCGGCCGCGTGACGATCTCGATCGGCGTCGCGAGCTTCCGCTCGAACGACAATGCCGCAACCATCATCGAGCGCGCGGATATGTGCCTGTACGCCGCCAAGCGCGCGGGGCGTAACCGCGTCGTGTGCGAAACGGACCCGGAAGTCCAGAACGCGACCGAGAACCGGGTGGCGTGACCTCATCCTGAGCCGGACGCGCGGCAACGCCGCGAGCCGTGTCGAAGGATGGTCGAAAATTCAGAGCTTGAGTCTGTCACTTCGGCGCGGCCGCCTGCGGCGTCCGGCGCATGATGCGGGTATTTACTGCGCGGCGCGGTTCTCGGGCTTGGCCGGCACGATCTCGATCGACTCGCCGCAGCCGCAGGCCGAGACCTGGTTCGGATTGTTGAAGACGAACCGCGAGGACATCTTCTCGGTGATGTAGTCCATCTCCGTGCCAAGCAGAAACAGCAGCGCCTGCGGCTCGATCATGATCTTCACGCCCTTGTCCTCGATGATCTCGTCCCCGGGCTCCGGGGCGGCAGCATAGCCCATCGTGTATTCCATGCCCGCGCAACCGCCTTTCTTCACGCCGACGCGCAGGCCGGCAATGGGCGTATCGGAGCGGGAAATGATGTCCTTCACGCGGTCCGCGGCGCGGTCGGTGAGCTGCATTACGGGCATTGTCATTCAAAATTCCCCTGCCGGTTCAAGGCCGGCGTGAAATCGCCAAAATCACAACACAGAATATGGGGGCGCCGGCGCGCTCTGCAAACCCTTGCCCCTGAAAGCAAACCGCCGCCCCGAAGGGCGGCGGCGGAAAGGATCAGTCCTTCAGATCGTCCGGCACCTTGCCGCCATTGGCCGCCAGCTTGGCGATGACCTGCTTGTGCAGCCAGATGTTCATCTTCGCGGAATCGTTCTTGTCGCCGGTATAGCCGAGCTCGTCGGCGAGCTCCTGGCGCGCCTTGAGGCTGGAATCGAGATTGAGCGCCTTCATCAGATCGACGATCGAGGTCTTCCAGTTGAGCTTCTGCCCGCTGTCCTTCACCGCCTGATCAAGGATGGCGGAGACATCGACGGTTTCGGCAGGAGCCGCGGCAGGGGTGGAGGCGGGTGCGGATGCGGTGCCCGCCTGCGGCGCGGAGGCCGTCTCGGCCGCCGCAGCGTCGCCGGTGCCAAAAATCTTGCCGAAAATCTTTCCAAGAATGCTCATTCGCACACTCCGTTGTCAGGGCCGCGCAGTACGGCTCTTCATCCACCCTACCCGGCCCGAACTATAACCAAGAAAGGCGACGCGAACAGCCGCAATTCACCTAGAGCGAGACGGCGCGCCCGGCGACAAGCGGCACGAAGCGCACCGCGATGAGCGGCTTTTCCGTCACCTTGCCCTTAGCGTCCTTCTCGACGCGCACCAGTTTCTGCTCGCCCTGCGCCGCGCCGACGGGGATGATCATGATGCCGCCCGGCGCAAGCTGGTCGACCAGCGCCTTCGGGATCGTGTCGGCCGCGGCCGTGACCATGATACGGTCGAACGGCGCCTGTTCTTTCCACCCGACCGCCCCGTCGCCGGGCATTGCGGTGACATTGGCGATGCCCAGCGCCTGAATCCGCGCCTCGGCGGCGGCGACGAGGGTGCGGTAGCGGTCGATCGTGTACACACGCTTGGCAATGCGCGCGAGAACCGCCGTCTGGTAACCGGAGCCCATGCCGATCTCGAGCACTTTGTGCGTATGGTCGAGTTCGAGCTGCTGCGTCATGTAGGCGACGATGAAGGGCTGGCTGATCGTCTGCCCGCAGGAGATCGGCAGTGCGCGGTCCGCATAGGCATGCTCGGACAGAGCCGGCTGCACGAACATGGTGCGCGGCACGGTTTCCATCGCACGCAGAACCTGACGGTCGCGAATGCCTCTCTGCCGCAGCGAAAGCTGGAACGCGGCGCGCTCGCGCGCCTCGATCTCGTCGCGTGGGCCGTAATCGGCCATAGCCGTCAGAGCTTCCCTTCGATGGCCGCGTCGAATGTCGCTTTCAGGGCCACGTCCGTCATGTCGATCTTGAGCGGCGTCACGGAAATATAGCCTTCGGCGACCGCCTTGAGATCGGTATCGGCTTCCGGATCGCCGGATTCGTGACCGATCATGATCCAGAAATACGGGTTGTTGCGCCCGTCGCGGCGCTCGTCGATCCTGGTCTGCCACTGCGCCCGCTGGCCCTGACGCGTTGCACGTACGCCCGCCACCTGGGCCGCCGGCCGGGGCGGGAAATTGACATTGGCGAGCCCGCCGGACGGAAGGCCGGCCTCGAGCACACGACCTATGACGGCGGCTCCATGCGTCAGCGCTGACGAATAATCGACCGCCTCCCGCGTTCCGGACGGATAGCCCTGCGACAGCGCGATTGCCGGAATGCCGAGCAGCGCGCCTTCCATGGCACCGGCAACCGTGCCGGAATAGGTGACGTCCTCACCCAGATTGTGGCCGCGATTGACTCCGGACAGGAGAAGCTCCGGCACGTCGTTCTTCATGATGTGGCGCGAGGCGAGAATGACGCAATCGGTCGGCGTGCCCTTGACCGCGAACTTCTTCTCGCCGATCCGGCGCAGGCGCAGCGGATCGTTCAGGGACAGCGAATGCGCGACGCCGGATTGATCGGTCTCGGGCGCAACAACCCATACATCGTCCGAAATCTCGCGCGCGATCTTTTCCAGCGCATCGAGGCCGGGCGAATGGATGCCGTCGTCATTGGTAATCAGGATGCGCATTATCCCTCTCCCCTTGAGGGAGAGGGACGACTCGAAGCCGCAGGCTTCGAGCGAGGGTGAGGAATATTCACGGCAATCACGTCCCCGCCCCGATCTTTTCCAGACCGCCCATATAGGGCCGCAGAACGGCCGGCACGGTCACGGTGCCATCGGTGTTCTGGTAATTTTCGAGAACCGCGATCAGCGCGCGGCCGACCGCAAGCCCCGATCCGTTCAGGGTATGGACAAAACGCATGTCCTTGCCGGCGCGATAGCGCGTCTGCATGCGCCGCGCCTGGAAATCCCCGCACACCGAACACGACGAAATCTCGCGATACGCACCCTGACCCGGTAGCCAGACCTCGATGTCATAGGTCTTCTGCGAGGCAAAGCCCATATCGCCGGTGCACAACGTCATCACGCGATAATGCAGTTCCAGCTTCTTCAGGATCGATTCCGCCGAGGCCAACATGCGCTCGTGTTCGTCCAGCGATTGCTCGGGCGTCGTGATCGAGACGAGTTCCACCTTCGAGAACTGGTGCTGGCGGATCATGCCGCGCGTGTCGCGCCCCGCCGCTCCAGCTTCGGCGCGGAAGCACGGCGTCAGCGCCGTGAAGCGCAGCGGCAGCTCTTCCTCCGACAGGATGCTCTCGCGCACGAGATTTGTGAGCGCGACTTCCGCGGTCGGGATCAACCACAGCCGGTCGCGCTTCAGATAGGTTTCCATGTCCGCGCCAAGCGCGGCGACGACCTCGGCATCGGCGGCATTCGGCCCCAGCTCATGCTCGATCCTCGCAAGGCTCGGCGCGAGCAGATCGGAGGCGATATAGGAGGTCGTCAGCGGCGACAGGCGCGTCGCGAACTGATCTTCCTCGAATTTGGGAAGCTGGGCGGTGCCGAACATCACCTCGTCGCGCACGAGGATCGGCGGCGCGACTTCGGTATAGCCGTTCTCCTGCGTATGCACGTCGAGCATGAACTGGCCGAGCGCGCGCTCGAGCCGCGCGACCTGCCCCTTCAGAACGACGAAACGCGCGCCCGAAAGCTTTGCGGCGGTCTCGAAATCCATGCCGCCGAGCGTCTCGCCGATCTCGAAATGCTGTTTCGTTGCGCCCGGCGCCGGCTTCTCGCCCCAGAGGCTCTTTTGCACATTACCGTGCTCGTCCGCCCCGACCGGCACATCCATTAGCGGCAGGTTCGGAATTTCCGAGAGTTCCTTGTCGAGCGCGGCGGCGACAGCGCGCTGCTCGTCCTCGAGGCGCGCAAGATCGCCCTTCAGGGCGCCGACCTCGTCCATTAACTGCCGGGCGCGAGCCTCGTCTTTTGCGGCCTTGGCGGCTCCAATTTCCTTGGAGGCGGCGTTGCGGCGCTCCTGAAGCGCCTGGGCGCCGACGATTGCGGTGCGGCGATCCTCATCGAGCTTGATGAGCCGGGCGACGACTTCGCCGGCTGCCGCATCGGATTGACCGCGCGCGGCGAGCCGCTCCCGGAAGGCGTCGGGATTGTCCCGAATCCATTTTATATCGTGCATGAGATAACGCCGCGAACCTGCTGAGTCGCCGCCGAAAACCTAAGCCGGATCAGCCGTTTCGGCGCGCTTTTTCTCGACCATCCGGACAACGTAGATCGACACCTCGTAGAGGAGCAAAGTCGGCACCGCAAGGGCGAACTGGCTGATGACATCGGGCGGCGTCAGGACGGCAGCAATCGCGAAAACGGCGACGATGGCATATTTCCGCTTCGCCACGAGCCATGCGGAATCGATGACGCCCGCGCGGGCCAGGAGGGTCAGGATGACCGGCGTCTGGAAGCAGATTCCGAAAGCGAGGATCAGCGCCATGATGAGCGACAGATATTCGCTGGTGCGGGCCATCAGGTGGATGCCCGCCTGCCCGCCCCCGGCCGCCTGCTCCATGCTGAGGAAGAACTTCATCGCCAGCGGCATGGCGGCAAAATAGACAAAGCCTGCGCCGAGCAGAAACAGGACAGGCGTTGCGATCAGATATGGCAGGAAGGCCGCGCGCTCGTTCTTGTAGAGGCCGGGCGCGACGAATTTGTAGATCTGGATCGCAATCACGGGGAACGCGACGAAGATCGCACCGAACAGCGCCAGCTTGATCTGGGTGATGAAATATTCCTGCGGCGCGGTGTAGATGAGCTGCAATTCGCGCTGCGGACCGGCGGCGAATTCATACGGCCAGAGCAGGATGTTGAAGATCTGGTTGGCGAAGGCGAAGCAGACCGCGAACGCCAAACCGATCGCGATCAGCGTCCTGATGAGCCGCGAGCGCAGCTCGATCAGATGTTCCATCAACGGCGCGCGCGATTTCTCGACCTCGTCATCGTCGGTCGCCGTCACGCTTTGGTCTCCGATTTCGTCGCAGCGAGTTTTTTGCGCGGGGCAGCGCGGGCTTTCGGCTTGGGCGCCGCGGCAGCGGGCTTAGAGGCGGCCGGTTTCGCAGCGGCAGGTTCGGCCTTTGGCGGTGGCAGCGCAGCCGGCTTCTCGACAATGGCTTTCGCCTCAGTCTCCGCCGCACGAATCTCGTTGGCGGGCTGCTCGACGATGGCCTTCATCTGGTTGCCCGCGGTCCGAACCGGATCGGTGACCGCATTCAGCCCGCTTTTGAGATTGGCGACCTCGTTCCGCAATTCGTCGAGCTCGGCTTCCTTCATGGCCTCGTTGACCTGGCCCTGGAAGTCGGACGCCATGCGGCGCACGGTGCCCAGCCATTTGCCGGCCTGACGCAAGGCCCCCGGCAAATCCTTGGGACCGATCACGACAAGGGCGACGGCGCCCACCACCATCATCTCAGACCAGCCGATATCGAACATGACTGTGCGCCTTGAGCGGCGTCAGCCTTTCGCTTTGGCGCGCTTGGCGGGAGCCTTCCGGGCCGGGGCCTTCTTGGCGGGCTGATGCTCGATAACGGAATACTCGGCCGTCTCCTGCACCTGCGGAACAGGTGCATCGTCGTCCTCGGCCATGCCCTTCTTGAAGCTTTTGATGCCTTTCGCGAGATCGCCCATCATTTCGGAGATCTTGCCGCGCCCGAAAAGCAGAAGAGCAACTACGATGACGACCAGCCAGTGGGTCAAACTCATGACAAAGGTTCCTCGATCGTCCGGCCACGCGGGGAATCCGGCGGCAAAAATCATTCTAAAACCTATGAGTCGCCCGCCGGAAACACAAGCGCATGCATGGCATCAAACCCGATAGTGATATCGGCGCCATCGGACCAGATGCCCGCTCCCGCACGCGCCATGAGCGGCGCATCGAGCCCGGCAACGGCAATTTCCAGATGATCGGTATCTCCGAGGAAGCGGGATGCGATGATCCGTCCCGGCCGCCCTTCTCCGCCCAGCCGGATCGCCGAAGGCCGCAGCGCAAGAACGGCCGGCCCGTCGGGCAGTCCCGGCGCCGCCACCCCGCCGAGTGCAGTTTCCAGCCGGCCGCCACGAACCGTGCCCGCGATTTCATTGATGTCACTGAAGAACCGCGCCGCAAACAAAGTCTCCGGCCGCAGGTAGAGATCTTCGGGACTGCCGACCTGCAGCACCGAGCCGTCGCGCATCAGCGCGATGCGGTCGGCCATGCGCATGGCCTCTTCGGGATCGTGGGTGACGATGACGGAGGTCGCCTGCGTTTCGCGCAGCACGGCAAGCGTTTCCCCGCGGACGCTGTCGCGCAGGCGGCGATCCAACCCTGAAAACGGCTCATCCATCAGCAGGACACCGGGGCGCGGCGCAACCGCCCGCGCCAGAGCCACGCGCTGCTGCTCGCCGCCCGAAAGCTCGTGCGGGTAATCCTCGGCGTGATGGGACATGCCGACACGCGCAAGCGCGCTCAGCGCCACCTCGCGCGCCTCGCGGCGCGGAAGATTGCGAAGGCCAAATGCGACATTGTCCTGGACGGACAGATGCGGAAACAGCGCATAGTCCTGAAAGACGAAGCCGATGCCCCGCGTTTCCGGGGGCTCGAACAGACGTCCGTCGGACACGGCGCGATCGTCCAGCAGGACGCGGCCTTCACTCTGGCGCTCGATACCGGCGGCGATGCGCAGCAAAGTGGTCTTTCCGCAGCCCGACCGGCCGAGCAGCGCAACGATCTCGCCGGGGGCGACATCCAGCGACAGATCCGACACCGCCGTCAGCGCGCCATAGCGGTGCGTGATGTGCTCGAAGGTCAGCCGCGCGGGAATGGACGCGCCAGCGGTTCCACGCTGGCCCCAGCGTGGCCATACGGTCTGTACGGCAGCTTCACTCATCGCGCGGCTCCTCATCGCTTTCGGGCGGCGTCTCAGGAGAGGCTGAGGAGGCGGAAATGTCCTCGCCGGTCTCATCCGGGGCGGCTTCCGGCGCCGCATCGGCTCCGGCGTCCTCGGGATCGAGCGGCGTCAGGAAATCGAGCGGATCGTCGCCGAGTTCGTCCTCATCCTCGCGCAGAGTCGGATCGTCAGAAGGCATGGGAACATCGAGCCCGTCCGGCAGGCGGGCATCGAGCAGACCGGCGGCCTTCAGCTCATCGACGCCCGGCAGATCGGCAATCGTCTCGATGCCGAAATGTTCGAGGAAGGACTGCGTGGTGCCGAAGGTAACGGGACGGCCGGGCGTGCGGCGGCGGCCGCGCAGGCGCACCCAGCCGGTTTCCAGCAGAACTTCGAGCGTTCCCTTGGCGACCGAGACGCCGCGAATGCCCTCGATTTCAGCGCGCGTGACCGGCTGGTGATAGGCGACGATGGCCAGGGTCTCGAGCGCGGCGCGCGAAAGCTTCTTCTGTTCCTGACGCTCGCGGTTGAGGATCGGCGCCAGATCGGGCGATGTGCGGAACCACCAGCGGCCGTTCGTGGTCATCAGATTGACGCCGCGCACCGCATAATGCGCGGTCAGCGCCGCGATCACCGCCGGGATGTCCGCACCCTTGGGCAGACGCTGCGCGAGGGTCGTCTCGTCCAGCGGCTCCTCGGCCGCGAACAGCAACGCCTCGGCCATCCGCACATGTTCGAAATTCACGGCATCGTTGGCCGTCACGTCGCGAAGAAAAGTCTGTCCGTCGATCATTGGGCGCCTCCGGTGGCGCGTAAATACAGCGGCGCGAAATGCTTTTCCTGCCGCAATTCGACCTTGCCGTCCTTGGCCATTTCAAGGCTGGCGCTGAAACTGGACGCCCGGACCGAGCGCCGCTCGCCCTCCGGCACCAGATATTCGACCAGAAGCGCATCGAGCGCCGTCCAGTCCGAGATCGTACCGACAAGGCGCTCGAGCGCCGAGCGCGCTTCCGCCAGCGGCCAGACCGGCTGACGCCGGATCGTGACATGGGCGAGCGTCTGCATCTGCCGCTGCTGCGCATAGGCGCTGAGAAGATCGTAGAGCGTCGCGTCCCAGAGGCTCTTGCGCGTGATGCGCACTCCTTCCGGCGCACCGCGGCGGAAGAATTCGCGGCCCAGCCGATCGCGGTTGGCAAGCTGCTCGGCAGCATGCCGCATGGCTTCGAGCCGGCGCAGGCGATGCGCCAGAAGCGCCGCCATGTCCTCGCCGGACATTTCTTCCTTGCCTTCCTGCTTAGGCAGGAGCAGGCGCGATTTGAGATAGGCAAGCCAGGCCGCCATCACGAGATAGTCGGCGGCAAGCTCGAGCCTCAGCCGGCGCACTTCCTCGATGAAGGCGAGATATTGCTCGGCCAGACGCGCGATCGAGATCTTGGCGAGATCGACCTTCTCGCGGCGGGCGAGATCGAGCAGCAGATCGAGCGGCCCCTCGAATACGTCGAGATCGACCACGAACGCGTCTTCGCCACGCGGGGCCTCGGCATCCTGAGAGGGGATCGGTACGTCTGTCACAGCCATCGGGTCCTTGGCGCCCTTATTTCACGCAAGCGCCGCCGGGAGAAGGCTGCGAACCAGCGCCCGGGCACTCTCCACATCAAATGGCTGAGGGGCGCCGAGCCGCCCAAGCGCCGCATTGCAGCGCCGCTCCGCCTCGCCGTCGAGGCGCGGCGATACAATAGCGACCTCGCGCATTTCGGCCAGATCGCCATTGCAGTGAAGGGCGATATCGCACCCGGCGGTGAAACATTCCTCGGTGCGCAGGCCAAGACTGCCGCTCAGGGCCTTCATCGACAGATCATCGCTCATCAGCACGCCGTCGAAGCCGATAAAACCGCGAATGACGCTCTGAACGATGGCCGGCGAGAGGGTCGCAGGCCGGTCAGGATCGAGCGAGGTGAAAAGGACATGGGCCGTCATCGCGAGCGGCATGTCGTTGAGCATCCGGAACGGCGCAAAATCGCTGCGCTGCAATTCGGCGGCCGTTGCACCCACGCGCGGCAATTCCAGATGGCTGTCCGCAAGCGCGCGGCCATGGCCGGGGATGTGCTTGACCACCGGCAGAACCCCGCCATCGAGCAGTCCCTCGCAGACCGCGCGGGCAAGCGCCGCCACATCCTGCGGCAGATCTCCGTAGGAACGGTCGCCGACGATATCGTGCGCGCCGTCCACTAGAAGATCGAGCAGCGGCAGGCAATCGACGTTGAGATGGAGCGTTTTCAGCTCATGCGCGATGAGGCGCGCGCCGAGCCGTGCGGCTTCCAGACCGGCCTCAGGATCCTCGGCATAGCGCGCGCGATAGGCGCCCGGAGGCGGATGGCGCTCGGCAAGCGGCGGGCGGATGCGTTGGACGCGCCCCCCCTCCTGATCGACCAGAACGGGCATGTCGCCACGCCCGAGCAACGCTCGAACCTCATCGACCAGCAGGCGGACCTGCTCCGCATCGCGGATATTGCGCTGGAAAAGGATGATGCCCCACGGCTCGGCGTGATCGACGAACAGCCGCTCCTCGTCGGTCAACTCGGTTCCGGAAAGACCGCAGATGAATGCGCGTGGGCTCATACGCGCGCCTTAAGGCGGCGGCGCGTCACGGTCAACATTGCTAGCGCCGCTGCACGATGCAGTCGACGCCCGCCGATTTGAACTGGATGCAGAGATTGGAGGCATCCGCCTGAGTCTGCGCCGGCACCATGGCCCGATAGAAGACACCGCGGTCGGGGCCGAGATCGGCGCGGGCGACCACTGGATTATAGGGGCCGAGCACCTGCGGATAACGCGCCTTCAGCGTGTTGAAGGCCGCGACCGCTTCCTCTTCCGAACGCTGCGCGGTGAGCTGGACGCCGAAGGCTCCGCCCGAGGTGCCGGCGATGGTGGCCACCTGTGGCTGCTGGACAGGAACGGGCGATGCGGCGGCAATCTGCACCGGACGCTGCGGCTGCTGAGCCGCCGGCGGCGAGACCGAACTCTGCGGATTGGCGGCCGGCGGCGGCGCATTCTGCGGCTGCAGCGGACGGCTATTGGTGATCGTGACCTGGGGCTGCGGCGAGGACGGCGGCCCGCCGGGCGTCGGCGTCGCGGTCGCCGCGCGCGTCTGCGGCGCAGCGGCAGCCGGAGCGGCCTGAACGGGTTCGGACGGCTGCGGGGCGCGCGCGATCATGGGGCGCGGCTGCGGCATCGGAACTTCCGCGGCAAAAGCCGGCGCGGACGGCGCCTGCTGCTGTGGCGCGGATTCGGAGGCCATGATGCCGAAGTCATTACCCGGCTGCATGGACATGCCCTGCGCAACGCCCGTGCCTTCGATGAGCGGAGCCGGCTGCTGGGCAGCAGGCGCGCCGGAAGGCGTGATCGGAATCGTCCGCACAATGCGGGTGTCCGAGGGTCCACCGCCCGCCGGCTCGCTGCGGGACATGTCGATGCGGCGCGGTTCGGGCCGTTCCTCGGCCACGGATTCGGTGGTGCCCGGTTCCGCAGCGGGCTCCGGCTCGGGAGGAGTTTCGACCAGACGCGGCTTTTCGAGAGGCTCTTCCGGCCCGGGGCCGACACGCGCTTCCGAGCCGGGAAGAACACGGTCCTCGTAAAGCTTGTTCTTCTCGACCGGCTTGGCCTCGGCCACGACCTTCACCGGCTGATCCGGCGCGGCGATGACGGGCGGCGTGTCCGGCGTCGAGCCGCCGCCGCTGAACGACGAATAGGCCCAGTAACCGAGGCCGACGACAAGCAAAGCGCCCAGCGCCGTGCCCGTCAGCAGCGGACCGCCGCGACGGCGGCGCGCGGAGGGATGCCCCTCCTCCCCGGCATCGGGATAGATCGCATCGCTCTCATCTTCGGCATCGAAATCGTCGCGATAGGAACGCGCGTCGAAATCGTCGCCCAGATTGGCGTAGCCGCCTTGCGAACCGCGCAGGGGCTCATCGGAGAAGAAATCCGTGTCCTGATTATAGCTCGGAGCCATCGGCGCGCCGTAGGAACGCGCATGAGGCGCCTGCTCGCGCTCGTCGCCGTCAAAGCCGAGCGGCAGCGGATCGAGCCGGTCCAGCGCCGGTTCAACGGCCGGCGGCATATAGGCTGCGCGCGGCCCCGAAGAACGGAGCTGCGGCGCATAAGCCTGCGGATCGTCGTGAAAATCCTGATCGTGCGCGGGCGCACCCTGCGAGACAAGGCGCGCAAGCTCCGCAAGCGGGTCTTCGGCCTCACGCGGCGCGCGCGGCTCGGTACCCAGACTGCGCAGGGTTTCGAAATCGGTTCCGCGACGCTTTGAACTGTCGGACATTTTACACCCCGGGGAAGCGCCCACCTAACGGGTAAAACACGGACATAATATGGCCGATCCCGTTCATCGCATTTCTGCCGGCGCGGAAACGCCCAGCAGCCGTAGCCCGGCGGACAACACTAATGCCACACCTCGGCAGAGCGCCAGTCTCGCATCAGTGAGCTGTGGATCGCTGCTCTGGACAAAGCGCAGCGAGGGATCATCGTTACCGCGATTCCAATGGTGATGGAAATCAGACGCAAGCTCATGAAGATAAAACGCAATCCGGTGCGGCTCATGGGCCTGGGCCGCCGCATCCACAAGACGCGGGAATTCCGCCAGTTTGCGGATAAGCGCCAGCTCACCGGAATCTTCCAGACGCGCAAGTGCTTCGGGCGGCGCTTCGCCATCCACCGTCCCGCCAAGCGATTCGGCGGCATTGCGCAATACGGATTGCGTGCGGGCATGCGCGTACTGCACGTAGAAGACAGGATTTTCGCGCGACTGCTCGACCACTTTGGCGAAGTCAAAATCGAGCACCGCGTCGTTCTTGCGGAAAAGCATCATGAAGCGGACGGCGTCGAGGCCGACTTCATCCACCACATCACGCAAGGTGACGAAATCCCCGGCGCGCTTGGACATCTTCACCGGCTCGCCGGCGCGGAACAGCCGCACGAGCTGAACGAGCTTCACATCGACATGCGCGGCCCCATCCGACAAGGCGGCGGCCACCGCTTCGAGCCGCTTCACATACCCGCCGTGGTCGGCGCCGAGGACGAAAATGAGATCGCGGAAACCGCGCGCGATCTTGTCCTTCATGTACGCGACATCGGAGGCGAAGTATGTATAGCTGCCGTCCGATTTGACGAGCGGGCGGTCGGTGTCGTCGCCGAATTGTTCAGTCTTGAAAAGGGTTTGCTCGCGGTCTTCCCAATCCTCAGGCAACTGGCCCTTGGGCGGCGGCAGGCGGCCTTCGTAGACAAGGCCGCGGGCGCGAAGATCGGCAAGCGTCGTGTCCACCGCACCGCCCTGCCCGTGCAGCGAACGCTCCGAAAAGAACACGTTATGACGGATGTTGAGCGCAGCCAGATCGTCGCGGATGACGGCGAGCATCTCGTCGATAGCGGCCGCGCGCACCATGGGCAGCCATTCGTGCTCGGGCATTTTCAGCAGCGCGTCGCCATGGATATCCGCAAGCGCTTTACCCACCGTCACCAGGTAATCGCCTGGATAAAGACCGTCCGGAATGGCGCCGATATCCTCGCCCAGCGCCTCGCGATACCGTAAGTACACCGAACGTGCGAGCACATCGACCTGTGCGCCCGCATCGTTGACGTAATATTCCCGCGTCACGTCATGGCCGGCGAAGGCCAGCAGATTTGCTAGCGCATCGCCGAACACCGCGCCCCGGCAATGGCCGACATGCATCGGCCCGGTCGGATTGGCCGAGACATATTCGACATTCACCCGCCCGCCGCTGGCCGGGCTGCGGCCGAAATCCCCGCCCTCACCGAGAAGGCCCGCAAGGGCGCGGATCCAGACCTCGGTTTTCAGACGCAGATTGATGAAGCCGGGGCCCGCGATCTCGACGGATTCGACATCAGCGTCCTCACGCAGTTTCGCGGCGAACTGTTCGGCGAGATCGCGCGGTTTGGCGCCCAGTTCCTTTGCGAGCACCATCGCGGCATTGGTCGCCATGTCGCCGTGGGACGGATCGCGCGGCGGCTCTACCACGACCCGCGACAGATCGAGCGGACGGCCTGCGACAGCGGAGACGGCGGCGTTCACACGCTCGGAGAAAATCGAAAACAGGTTCATCCAAACACCCTCATCCGAAGGAACCGCCGGCGGCGGCAACTCCAAGGATGGGCAAAGAAAACGTGCGTCGGGACGGCGGCGTCACGGCCTTCCCCGCATGAGAAAAAACAAGGCCCGCCGCCTAACGCAGTTCGGGGGTTACGTCAAACAGCCGCCTGTGCTCGAGCAAGGCGTAGCGGTCGGTCATTCCGGCGATGAAATCGGCCGCCGCGCGCGCCGGCCCGTCGCCGAGATCGCGCCAGTCCTCCGGCATGTCCTCGCAATCGGCGCGGTAGACGTCGAACAAATCGCGCACCACCTGCTCCGCCTGCCCCATCACCCGGTCCACCCATTCGTGATGGTACATGCGCGGATAGAGGAAGTCCTTGATGGCCCGGTCGGCCTCGACCATGGCCGGGGAAAACGCGACCACCGGCTTGCCGGCCATGCGGATATCATCCGCGCTTTTCGGGCCTAGCACGGCGAGCCTGCGGCCGCTTTCCGCAATCGCGTCCTCGACGAAGCGCGTAATGACGCGCCGGGTCAGTTCATGAACGGTGCGCGAACGATCGAGCCCCGGCCACAGATGCTCGATCTCGTCCAGCAGTCCGGCGAGAAACGGAACGTCCCTGAGATCGGCGATGTCGAACAGGCCCGCGCGGAGGCCGTCATCCAGATCGTGAGCGTCATAAGCGATGTCGTCGGCAATCGCGGCCGCCTGCGCCTCGGCAGAGGCGAAGCTCCAGAGCTGCAAATCCTGTTCGGCGGCATAGGCGGCAATCGCCATGGGCAGTTCGCCGCCGCCAAGCACAGTTCCGTCGCGCGCGGTCAGCGGCCCGTTGTGCTTCACCAGCCCTTCCAGCGTTTCCCAGGTCAGGTTGAGGCCGTCGAAGGCGGCGTAACGGCGCTCGAGGCGCGTCACGATGCGCAGGCTCTGCGCGTTGTGGTCGAAGCCGCCATCGTTTCTCATACACGCATCGAGCGCGCGCTCGCCTGCATGTCCGAACGGGGTGTGACCGAGATCGTGCGCCAGCGCCAAAGTCTCGGCCAGATCCTCGTCGAGGCCGAAAGCGCGGGCGATGGAACGCGCGATCTGCGCCACTTCCAGCGTGTGCGTCAGGCGCGTGCGGTAATGATCGCCCTCGTGATAGACGAAGACCTGGGTCTTGTGTTTCAGGCGGCGGAAGGCGGAGGAATGCAGGATGCGGTCGCGGTCGCGCTGGAAGTCGGTCCGCGTCGGACTTGCCGGCTCGGGCACGAGCCGGCCCCGGCTCTGTGCCGGATCGGCGGCAAAGACGGCGCGTGGCCGGATATGAAAGCTCGAACTCATGGATATCGCCTTTGTCCGCGCGGGGTTTAGCATTCGCGCGCCCCTGCCGGGAGGGGCCTTGCGCAAACGCCCGCCGGACCTCACATAATTGGCGTACCCGGAATCGCCCATGAGCATGACCGAACCATCTGCCGTCAGCGTGTCCGCCAATGCGGCCCGCAAAATCCACGAAATCCTCGGTGCCGAACCGGCCGGGTCGATGCTGCGCGTCAGCGTTGAAGGCGGCGGCTGTTCCGGATTCCGCTATGAATTCGCCGTCGACCAGACGCGGCAGGACGACGATCTTGCGATCGACCGCGATGGCGTGACGGTGGTGATCGATCCGGTATCGCTCGAATATCTCAAGGGCTCGGAGATCGATTTCGTCGACGAATTGATCGGCGCCAGCTTCCAGATCCGGAACCCCAACGCCGCTTCGGGCTGTGGCTGCGGCACCAGCTTTTCGATCTGATCCGGCCGGGCATTCCCTACACCCTGTAAAATGAAAAGGCGGCCCGAGGCCGCCTTTCCTGCTTTGTGCGTCATGCCACGCCTCAGAAGCGGTAGTTCAGGCCCACTTTCAGCGTGTGGAACTGTGTCTCGACATCGAGCATCGCAGCCGCTCCAAAATCGATCAGATTCTCATCGCCCAGATCGACGTACAGATATTCGGTCGAGAGCGATACATTGTCGGTGAAGGCGTATTCGAGGCCCGCGCCGGCCGTCCAGCCGACATGATCCGTCTTGGTCGAGATGCCTCCAACGAGCGGGATGGAAGCTCCGGATTCGATTTCGCCGAAAGCGACGCCGGCCGTCCCGTAAACCAGCAGGCTGTCGAACGCGAAGCCGGCGCGGCCCCGGACCGTGGCAAGCCATTCAAGCTCCGACCCGGCTTCCGCATTCAAGCCGAGCGGCGGGCCCAGATTGAAAGACAGCTTGCCCTCGTAATCCGACCACGAAATGTCGCCGACGACGCCGAGGACGAAACCGCCCGTGAACTGATAATCCGCGCCGAGGCTGACACCGGCCAGAACCCCGCTTGCCGTTTCCTCGATTTCACCTGGTATTGCGATAATCGAGAAAGGATAGGTTACGTCGCCCGAAGCAAGTCCGGCATGAACGCCAACGTGAAAACCTGTCCAGTCCGAAGAAACGACAACGGACTCTTCAACCGGCGCCGCGATGTCAGCGGCAGAAGCCGCAGATGTACCAAGCAAAACGGCGGTGCCTGCCGCCAAAGCAACGTGGATACGCATTGATACCACCCCACATTGCCGCATCTTTATTCCGCGCTCTTCGCACGAAACCTTATGGTAAATACAGTCTTACTGAACCGGCGCGCATAAGTTGCGGCCACCTGTTGCAAAACAGCAACTAGGCAACGGGCTCGACAGCGTTTTCCCCGCAAATCCCATACTTAACAGGGGCGGACGCACAGGCTGTTCTGGTCTAAAGTGACCGCCATGCGCATCGCCACCTGGAACATCAATTCCGTCCGCCTGAGGGTCGATAACGTCTTGCGTTGGCTCAAGGAAACCGCGCCCGACGTGGTATGCCTGCAGGAGTTGAAATGCGAGACGGCCCAGTTTCCCAGACAGGCATTCGAGGACGCTGGCTATAATTGCGCCGTTCACGGCCAGAAAAGCTGGAACGGCGTCGCCATCCTGTCGCGTTTTCCCATCGAGGACACACACGCCGATCTGCCCGGCGACAGCGCCGACGAGCAGTCCCGCTATATCGAGGCTCTGGTTTCGACAAAGGACGGCGTGCTGCGCGTCGCCTCGCTCTATCTGCCGAACGGCAATCCGGTCGGTACCGCGAAATACCCCTACAAGCTGGCCTGGATGGACCGGCTGATCGCGCATGCGCGCGAACGCCTCCTGCTCGAAGAGCCCTTCCTGCTGGCGGGCGATTACAACATCATTCCCGCGCCCGAGGACGTGCACAATCCGGCGGCGTGGGTGGAAGATGCCCTCTTCCGCATCGAGTCACGGCTGAAATTCAACGAGCTTCTCAATCTCGGCTTCACCGAGGCGCTGCGCGCGACAACTGACGAGCCGGGCCTCTATTCGTTCTGGGACTATCAGGCCGGCGCCTGGCAGAGGAACAGGGGCCTGCGCATCGACCATCTCCTCGCCTCACCGCAACTGGCGGACCGGCTGTCCGGCGCGCGGATCGACAAATATGTACGCGGCTGGGAAAAGCCGTCCGACCATGTGCCGGTGATCGCCGATTTCGATATCGAGCCGCTCTGATGCGCATGGGCGGCTGCCTGTGCGGCGCGGTACGCTACGCCGTCGAGGGTGAGCCGCGCGAGACCGTGCATTGCCATTGCCGGATGTGCCAGAAATCGACCGGCGCGCCTTTCGTGACCTGGGCTACATTCACCCCGCCCGAAGCGCTGTCGTATACGAAGGGGAAGCCCGCGATCCATCGCTCATCGGATCAGGCACAGCGGGAATTTTGCGGGCGATGCGGCAGCCAGCTCGTGTTTCGCGGCGACCGTCTCGACTCCATCGACGTGACGGCGGCAACGCTGGACGATCCGGAATCGGTGACGCCCATCGTCAATACATGGGCGGCGACCCGCCCCGGCTGGCTGCACGGATTCGACACCGCTTTGCCCGACCTCGAAGGCGAGTGGCCGGGTGACGCGACTTAGGGCCGGAAAAAGCGTTCCAGAAGGCCCGCCGCGCCGCTGCGCTCATCCTCGGGCGCGGATGCAACGGCCTGATCGTGCAGATCGATCATCCACTGCGCTTCCGCCTCGCCGGACTGTTCGGCGGTCTGCCGCGCGAGATTCATCCAGGTCAGGCCGATCTCGCGCTCGCGCTTGGTCTTGCCGCCGGTGAACATCAGGTGGCCGAGCCGCGCGCGGGACGGGCCATGGCCTTTCTTGGCGGCGAGATTGAGAAGCTGCATGGCGCGCTTCTGATCCTGCGGAACGCCATTGCCCTCGATATACATGACCGCGAGATTGTATTGCGCGCTGGCCTCGCCGTAATTGAACGCGGCGCGGCTGAACAGATTGGCCGCAAGCTGCGGATTCGGCTTCACCTGCGTGCCGGGAATGCCTTCGCGGTAATAGGAGCCGAGCTGCACCAGTGCCTGCGAGACATAGGCGGCGTTCTGGCGGCTTTCGAGGCTGTCGTCCATCAGGACGAAATCGGAATTGCGAACGATTTCCTGAAAGTATTCGAAAGCCTTCAGGTCGTTCTGGCTGACGCCCTCGCCGCTCGTATACATGCGGCCGAGCATCCATTGCGCGCCAACATGGCCCTGCTTGGCGGCGAACTGAAGCGCGGTGAAGGCCTCGTCGGAATCGCCGCGGCGCAGAAGATTGCGGCCGATGTGGAAGGCTTCGCCGGCCGAGGTCTTCTCGCCGATCTGCGGCGTGTCGGGAATGGCCAGCCCCATCGGAGGCATGGACGAACCCGGCTGCGAGGGCGCCGTCAGAGGCAGCGCGTTCGAGAATGGCAGGTCGGCCTGGCTGGCGGGAATCTCTCCCGCCAGTTGCGCCGTCGACATGTCGAACGCCAGAGCCGGCGCGGCGAAGGCCGCGGCCGACATAACAATCATGGTCCTTACAGAACTAAACGTCCGCATAACACCGTGTCTCTTTACTCGCGCCCGGATGGGTCACGGCGCCATAACGGGCCGGCCCCACTCCCTGAACAAACTTCCACAATGCCCCAGACCCGAAATTCTCGGCGCGCGGTTTCCAGTCCTTCCTGCGCTCCTCGAATTCCTCGGCGCTCAAACGCACATTGAGCGTTCCCTCGATGGCGTTCATCTCGATGATGTCGCCGTCGCGGATGAGCGCGATCGGACCACAGACCGCCGCCTCCGGCCCGACATGGCCGATGCAGAAGCCGCGCGTTGCGCCCGAAAAGCGCCCGTCGGTGATGAGGGCGACCTTGTCGCCCATGCCCTGCCCGTACAAAGCGGCGGTGGTCGAGAGCATTTCCGGCATGCCCGGCCCGCCTTTGGGGCCAACATAGCGGATCACCAGAACATCGCCCTCCGCGTATTTACGATGCGTCACCGCATCGAAGCACTCTTCCTCGGTGTCGAAGCACCGCGCCGGGCCGGAGAACACCTGGTTCTTCAGGCCCGCGACCTTCACGATCGCACCATCGGGAGCGAGATTGCCGGACAGGCCAACCACGCCGCCCGTGGGCGTGATCGGTTTATCGGCGGGAAAAACGACATCCTGATGGTCGTTCCAGCGCACTTTTGCGAGATTTTCGGCAATCGTGCGGCCGGTCACGGTCAGGCAGTCGCCGTGCAGATAGCCGTGGTCGAGCAGCGTCTTCATCAGAAGCGGAATGCCGCCGACTTCGAACATGTCCTTGGCGACGTAACGGCCGCCCGGCTTCAGATCGGCGATGTACGGCGTCTTCTTGAAGATTTCGGCGACGTCGAACAGGTCGAACTCGATGCCGACCTCGTTCGCCATTGCGGGCAGATGCAGCGCGGCATTGGTCGAACCGCCGGATGCGGCGACGACGGTCGCGGCATTCTCCAGCGCCTTGCGGGTGACGATGTCGCGCGGACGGATGTTCTGAGCGATCAGCTCCATGATCATCTCGCCGGCGGTCATGCAGAACTTGTCGCGGATTTCGTAGGGCGCCGGCGCGCCCGCCGAATAGGGCAGCGCAAGGCCGATGGCCTCGGAAACGGTCGCCATCGTATTGGCGGTGAACTGCGCACCGCAGGCGCCGGCCGACGGACAGGCGACGGTTTCGAGTTCGTCGAGATCCTCGTCCGACATGGCGCCGACCGAATGCTTGCCGACCGCCTCGAACAGATCCTGCACCGTGACCGGCTGGCCGCGGAACGAACCCGGCAGGATGGACCCGCCATAGATGAAGATGGACGGCACGTTGAGGCGCAGCATCGCCATCATCATGCCCGGCAGGGACTTGTCGCAGCCCGCCAGACCGACCAGCGCGTCATAGGCATGGCCGCGAATGGTCAGTTCGACCGAATCGGCGATGACTTCGCGCGAGGCCAGCGAGGACTTCATGCCCTCATGGCCCATGGCGATGCCATCGGTGACGGTGATGGTGCAGAATTCGCGCGGCGTGCCATTGGCGGCGGCAACGCCCTTCTTCACGGCCTGGGCCTGGCGCATCAGCGCGATGTTGCAGGGAGCAGCCTCGTTCCAGCAGCTCGCGACACCGACCAGCGGCTGGTGGATCTGCTCGCGGGTAAGCCCCATCGCGTAAAGATACGAACGGTGCGGCGCTCGCGAGGCCCCTTCCGTCACATGGCGGCTGGGAAGTTTGCTCTTGTCAAAAACTTTGGCGTCCATCTTGGCCCTTGGGCGCGGCGTCCCGCGCGTCGCAGAGGTTGGCGATAGCCAAAGGCGCCGCGCCGTGGGTCCAAAAACCCGCAAAGCGGTGATTTCCTTGGCCGCATCCGTCCCTTTTCGGGGGCCGACATGCGGCTTTGTCTATGGCGCAATTGGGGCGGATTGTCCTGCCGGCGCGGCAAGCTTTGCCTATTCCCGCAACACAGTTGCCGAAACATCACACCGATGTGACAGGAACCTGTACGGCCCTCATCCGCCCGCGCGCCACGAACAAAGCCGCGATGAAACCAAGGGCGAGGAGAAGCACGATGGTCGGCGCCGGAGCGCTGTCGATGAAGAAGGAAAGGTACACACCGAGCAGCGATCCCGAAACGGCAATCCCTATGCTAACCAGCAACATGAAACCGAAACTTCGTGTGATGAGGAAAGCGATTGCGCCCGGCGCGATGAGCATCGCGATCGACAGGATGATGCCGACCGAGGTCAGGGCCGCGACGATGGCCAGCGAGATCATCGCCAGCAGGCCGTAATGCAGCAGGCCGACTCGCAGTCCCGCCGAGCGCGCCTGAACCGGATCGAAGGCGTGGAGAAGGAAGTCACGCCATTTGATCGCGATCACGGCGGCGATGAATGCCGCGATCGCGCCCGTCTGCACGATGTCGGCCCAGGATACGCCTAGCATGTCGCCGAACAGGATGTGGTCGAGATGCACGTCCGTCTCGATCTTCACATAGATGACGAGGCCGAGCCCGAACATGCCGGAGAACACGACGCCCATCACCGTATCCTGCTTGATGCGGCTGTTGTCTTTCAGATAGCCGGTCGCGACCGCGCAGAACATGCCGGCGGCGAACGCCCCCACCGCGAACGGCAGACCGGCGATATAGGCGATGACGACGCCGGGAAAGACGGCATGGCTGATGGCATCGCCCATCAGCGACCAGCCCTTCAGCACCATGTAACAGGACAGAAGCGCCGTCGGCACAGCCACGAGCGCCGAGATGACGAGCGCGTTGACCATGAACTCGAACTGGAACGGCTCGAGCAGGATGTCGATCATGCCCGCGCCTCCCCTTCCGCCGCCGTTCGCGCGGCACGGCGCGAGGCGAGCAGGCCGTGTTTAGGCGCAAACACGAAGGCGATGAGAAAGATCAAAGTCTGCAGCACGACAATGATGCCGCCCGTCGCGCCATCGAGGAAATAGGAGATGTAGGCACCGACAAGACTCGTCAGCGAGCCGATCAGGACCGCAATGAACAGAAGGCGCGGGAAGCGGTCCGTGAGCAGATAGGCGGTGGCGCCGGGCGTCACCACCATGCAGATGACGAGGAACGCGCCGACCGTCTGCAGGGCCGCGACCGTGCAGGCCGACAACAGCGTGAAGAACAGCACTTTGAGGAATGTAGTGCGAAGGCCGATCGTGCGCGCATGGGCCTCGTCGAAAAAGACGACCATCAGGTCCTTCCATTTCGCGAGCAGGATCGCCAGCGAGACGAAACCGATAATGGCGAGCTGAAGCGTATCTTCCGGCGTGATGGCGAGGATATTGCCGAGAATGATCGTCTGGATGTTCACGGAGGCCGGCGACAGCGAGATCATGAACAGGCCGAGCGCGAAGAAGGACGAGAAGATGAGGCCGATGATTGCGTCTTCCTTCAGCCTCGTGCGCTGGTTCAGGAACAGCATGGCCCCGGCGGCAAGGCCGCCAGCAAAGAACGCCCCGAGCGAGAACGGCAGGCCGAGCATGTAAGCGCCGGCAACGCCCGGAACGATGGAATGCGACAAGGCATCGCCGATCAGCGACCAGCCCTTCAGCATCAGATAGGCTGACAGGAAGGCGCAGACGCCGCCGACAAGTGCCGACACCCACATCGCATTCGTCATGTACTGATAGCCGAACGGCTCGAGCAGGATCATTGCCCGCGCTTCTCCTTCGGCTTGCCGTCGGCATAGATCATCAAGGGCCGCTCGTCGTCGGTGATGATGCCGATGGGATGATCGCCTCCTGCAGCACTGCCGAAAGGAAGATGGCGCAGGACGCCGCCGAACGTCATTTCGAGATTTTCACGCGTAAAGACATCCTCGGTCGGCCCATAGGCCAGAACCGTGCGCTTGAGCAGAATCGTCTGATCGCAGAATTCCGGCACACTGCCGAGATCGTGCGTCGAAACCAGCATGACCCGCCCCTCCCCGCGCAGATCCTTCAGAAGCGCGATGATGGTTTCCTCGGTCGTGACATCGACGCCGGTGAACGGCTCGTCGAGCAGGATGACGCGGCTGTCCTGCGCCAGCGCGCGGGCAAGGAAGACGCGCTTCTTCTGCCCGCCCGACAATTCGCCGATCTGGCGCTTGCGGAAGTCGCCCATGCCGACGCGCTCGAGCGCAGACGACACCGCCGCACGGTCGGCGGCCCCGGGGATGCGCAACATGCCCATATGGCCGTAACGCCCCATCATCGCCACGTCCTCGACAAGGACGGGGAAGTTCCAGTCCACATCCTCGCTCTGCGGCACATAGGCGACGAGGTTCTTGCGCAGTGCCTCGGGCACAGGCATTCCGAGGATCGAGATGGAGCCGGCGGCCAGCCGCTCGAACCCCATGATCGCCTTGAACAGGGTCGATTTGCCCGAGCCGTTCATGCCGACAAGGGCCGCGATCGTGCCTGTGGGGATCTGGAACGAGGCATCGCGCAGGGCGGTGAAGCCGTTGCGATAGGTCACGGTCGCGTGCCGGACCTCTATGCCCGCACCGGCGGCCCTGCCCTTTTCGAGATCGTCCCGCACATTCATGAGTACGTTCATATAGCACACAAAAGATGGAGCGGGACGCGGCGGGAGTACTGGTACCGCGCCCCGCACGTCTGGCGTCAGGACGACGCCAGACCCTTGGCAATGGTATCGGAAGTGACGCGCAGGAGATCGAGATAGGTCGGCACCGGGCCGTCCGCCTCGCTGAGCGAGTCGACGTACAGGACGCCGCCATATTTCGCGCCCGTCTCGCGCGCGACCTGTTCGGCCGGCTTGGACGAGATCGTGCTCTCGGAGAAGACGACCGTGATGCCGTGTTCCTTCACCGCGTCGATGACGTTGCGGACCTGCTGGGGTGTGCCCTGCTGGTCGGCGTTGATCGGCCACAGATAGAGTTCCTTCAGGCCGAAATCGCGCGCGAGATAGGAGAACGCGCCCTCGCTCGACACCAGCCAGCGCTTCTCTTCCGGAATGGCGGCCAGCTCGGTCTTGATCGGCTCGATCGCGGCATTGATCTTCGCCTTGTAGGCCTCCGCATTGGCCTTGTAGGCCTCGGCGTTCGCCGGATCGTGCTCGGCGAAAGCGTCGCGGATATTGTCGACATAGATCAAGGCCGCCGACGGCGACATCCAGGCATGAGGGTTCGGCTTGCCGCTGTACGGACCCTCGGTGATGCCCATGGGCTCGATGCCATCGGAGACGGTGACGGACGGAACGTCCTTCAGATTGGCGAAGAATTTCTCGAACCACAGTTCGAGGTTCAGCCCGTTCCAGAGCACCAGCTGGGCGCCCTGCGCCTTTTTGATGTCGCCGGGCGTCGGCTGGTAATTATGGATCTCGGCGCCGGGCTTGGTGATGCTTTCGACAATCGCCGCATCGCCCGCCACGTTCTGCGCGATATCCGCGATGACGGTGAAGGTCGTCACCGCCTTGAATTTCTCCTGCGCTACCGCCGCGCCGGGCAAGAGCCCCGCCGCCAGCAGCGCGGCGCTTGCTGCCATGAGCACCCGTCTCGTCACCCGCTCCATCGCTTGAATATCTCCTGTTTGCGAACCATTCGCAAATGAAGATGGCACCACCTAGATAAGATTGCAACTCATTCGCAAAACAAAAATGCGGGGGCGGCGAGTGGTGCCGGCGGTAGCGGGGTAGCGCGGGTGGTGTCGGCGGTAGCGGGAGAGCGCGGGTGGTATCGGCGGTAGGGGGCGGGTAGCGGGGCGCTAGAGAAAAGGGTCAGGCCTGCCGTCGGGTTCCCCTCTCCTTGTGAATGGGAGAAGATGCACCCCTGCCCCGCCTTTCGGCAGGGTCTTTGGCCGTGGTCAACGCGCGAACATACGCGTTGAGGGTAACTTACCTGTTCCGCATAGCCCTCCATAACGGAGGGAGCGCGGAGCCGGCGGCACCTCCGCATCCGCGGTGCGGAAACGAAAGTGCGGAAAACAATCCACGAAACACGGCGGCGAACCGCCAGCTCCGCGCGCAGTGTTCTCGACTTCTGGCGGAAGTTCCGTCGCCACCCGCCTTCCCGGGCGAACGACTAAGGAGTCCATCCGGGCGCCCTGGATGGTTGGACCATCCTGTACGGGCACCCGCCAGTGTGGACACGCGGCGCTCGGTATCGCCGGAACCACACCGCCAGAAGCATCCGGATCAACAAGGGCCGTTACCCCCTCGCCTCACCGGCCACCACACCCTGCCCCGCGATCAGAACGGTCCGGACCGCCCCTCCTTGGGAAAAGGTGACGCGGAGATAGCATGAGATAGGAATATTGTCAACTACCGCGGACGTATTAGCTCGTTGAGACGAATCCATCGCAGATCTTGGCGCAACTCGGGCGCAGCATCGACGATCAAATCGAGTGTTTTTGCGAGATCGTAGGGAGGCAACGCAGGGTGATCTGAGATACCTCGGTCCAAAAGGGCGAGCGTCTCATTCGGAAAACGGGCAGCGGGAGACTCCGAGTCTCCTTCTTTCTGAGAGCGAAGAGCAAGAAAGCTGAGGCGATCAAGTGGCCTTACAAACGATAGAACCAATTTTACTGCGTCTGGAAAATTATCGCCGGACCTTTCAACTAAATGAATCATTCTTTGTGTGGTCTCCGCCGTTTGAAAACCCTCTTCTTTCGGCCAAACATCTCGGAAAAACGGAGCACCCAACTGCTTCCAGTCGCTATCCTTCTCGATCATTGTCGCTAGCTGCCAGAGCGCCGCCGCGCGACCATCATCATTAGATCGTTGTAGGGCACGCCTCGCCTCGGCACGTTGTACAGAACGATATTTTCGTGGCGCTAACGTATCGACGATTAAGAACTCGCTTAAGCGACGAACAGACCGTTGGGGCCAACCGCCACCGGCAGATATAGCGAATGCGTCAAGGAACGCTGGCTTTAGCTTCCGCATGATGCGTGCGGAGGCAGACGTGACGTTGCCCCAGCGGTTTAATCCGGATTGAAGTTCGTTCTGGCCCATTGAGAGGACCAGGACATGAAGCGCAGCCGCTTCTCTGAAGAGCAGATCATCGGGATTTTTAAGGAGCACGAGGCCG
>JAEWFF010000060.1 GCA_023388965.1 Pseudomonadota bacterium
GTTCAGGCCGCTCCTCAGGGTGAGGGCGGAACTCATAATGGGCGAACCGCATGAACGATTTCAGCGAACTGGATTTCTGGGAAGACCGCTATTCGACGCCGGAGTACAGGTTCGGCAAGGCGCCGAACGAATTCCTCGTCCGCTGCGCACCGCTCCTGCCGAAAACCGGAAAAGCCCTCGCCGTCGCCGATGGCGAGGGCCGCAACGGTGTATGGCTCGCGCATCAGAGGCTCGATGTCGTGGCGACCGAATTCTCGCCCTCTGCGCTGGAAAAGGCCCGGGCCCTCGCTGCCGAACAGGGCGTCAGCGTGACCTTCATCGAAACGGACGTGCATAGCTGGCCCTATCCGGAGCAGGCTTTCGATGTCGTCGTGGAAATCTTCACCCAGTTCAGCACGCCCGAACAGCGGGCGGTCAAATGGGCCGGCATGCGTCGCGCACTCAAACCCGGCGGCCTGCTGATCCTGCGCGGCTATACGCCGAAACAGCTCGATTACGGCACCGGCGGCCCGAAGAACATCGAGCATCTCTACACGCGGCAGATGCTTGAAAGCGCCTTCGGCGATTTCGACGATGTACGCATCGTCGAGGAAGAGATCGAGCTTCGGGAAGGCCCCGGCCATGCCGGCATGTCGGCGGTGATCGGCCTGACGGGAAGGAAGGGGTAGCAGTACTCCTTCTCCCCTTGAGGGAGAAGGAGTACTCGCAAGCGACAGCTTGCGAGCGAGGATGAGGGGGAGAGTCGCGATTTAGGTGTTTGCCGCCCCCTTCCCTCCCTCCCCTGAAAGGGGAGGGCGAGTCATGCGCAGCATGACCGGGGTGGGGTGAGATGGCGGTCTATCGAGAGAATAACCCCCACCCCGCTCGCCTGACGGCGAGTCGCCCTCCCCCGCTTCGCGGAGGAGGGAGGGCGCCGGATATTCCGAGGCGTCCCTACGCCGCGACCTTGTCGAGGAATTCCTTGACCGCGTTGCGCAGCTGCGTCGCCACCGCATTCACCTGCTCGGAGGCGTCGAGCACGGTCTGCGCCGAGCTCTGCATGGAATGTGCGACGCGGGTCACATCGTCGAGCGTATCGGCGATGGCGCGGCTCGCTTCCGCCACGCTGCCGACATTGTGCGAAATTTCGCCGGTCGCCGTGTTCTGCTGCGCAACCGATTCCGCGACGGAGGACGTGTCCTCGTTGATCTCCTGCATACGGCCCGTCATGCCGGTCATCGCCTCGACAACGGTGCTCGTGAACGACTGCACCTCGCCGATCTGCTGGCCGATCTCCTCGGTCGCCTTCGAGGTCTGCGTCGCAAGCGATTTCACCTCGGATGCAACGACGGCGAAACCCTTGCCGGCCTCGCCCGCGCGCGCGGCCTCGATGGTCGCGTTCAGCGCCAGAAGATTGGTCTGCTCGGCGATGCCGTGAATGACGCCGATGATTTCGGTGATCTTCTGGCTGACCTGCGAAAGATTGCTGATCTGGGCGCTCGTGCCTTCGGCTTCGCTGGTCGTGCCGCGCACGATTTCGTTGGTACGTGCGATGCGGCGGTTGATCTCGCCGATCGAGATTGCCATCTGCTCGGCCGCCGCGGCGACGGATTGCACATTGATCGAGGCTTCGCTGGCGGTCTGCGCCGCGCTCTGCACACGCTCGGACGTCGCGCCCGACGATTCCAGCAGCGCGCTCGCCATTTCGCGCATCTTGTCCGCGCTCTCGGTGGTCGAGTTCAGAAGCTCTTCCGTCTGTTTGCGGAAATCGCCGATGATTTCGGAAATGATCGTCTTGCGCTTCTGCTCGTCCTGCGAGGCGGAGGCCGCGAGCGCCGCCTTGCGGCGTGCGGTGATGTCCTCATAGGTGTCGATCCAGCCGCCGCCGGCCATCAGGCCCGGCGTCGCAGCAATGATGCGCCCGTCTTCGAGTTCCGCTGAACTGCTGGCCACCGTGCCGTTGGCGATCTTCGCGGCATGTTCGGCCGCGAACGCATCCGGATCGCCCGCAAATGTGCCGTTGTCCTTGCGCGCCGCCAGAATGTCGCGCTGGGAAATGCCCGGCTTCACCCGCGTATGGTCGAGTTTGTACATTTCGAGGAAGCGCGCATTGCAGAAGACCATGCGTCCCGACGCATCGAACATGCACAGCCCCTGGGGCATGTTGTCGAGCACGGACGAAAGAAGCCTGTTGCGCCGGGATAGAAGGTACGCACCGACGCCGAGAGCGACGCCGATCCCGGCAAGAACGAGAGGTGCGAGCCCCGAGCCGATCGGAACGCCGTAAAGCCAGACAGCGGTCCCGACCGCTCCCAGGCAGGCAAGAACGACAAGGATCAGCTTGACATTGCGTCCGGTCATTTTCGGCATAGGCCCCACCCCCATGGTTAATGGAATGTCGGGCCCAATGATTGTTTTGCCGTTAATTTGGGCGGGCGTGCGAACAATTCTTCCACAGGCCGCCGGTGCGCCGTCCGGACATACGAAGCGGCCCGGCGAGACGAAATTCACGCGTCAATGCAGGCACATAACCGAAACCGGCCGGGTCGCGTCCGGTTTGTGATGACAAATCCCCGTTTCTTCCTAGAATATGTCCAAAGAACACAGAGACCCCGGGCACGGGGCACGAGGTTTCCTGAGGTTGCGTCTCTATGGAGGTGAGCCATGTCGAGGGACCGTAAGGGCATGTTGATGGCCGGCGGAGCGCTGGTCCTTGCCGTCGTTTTGCAGATCGGTGTTTTCATGTTCGCCGGCGGGCCGGGCCCCGCATCGCCGGTCGCCGAAGCGATGAACGTGCCGGTAAAATAAGGGCTTAGCCGCGCCGAAGACCCGGCAGGGCGATGCGCGGCATGAGCGATTGCGAAAGATGCGGCGCGGCTGCGCTCATGCGGCCGCGCATGTGGAAGCGTGTTCCCCGGTTCCGGGAGCCGGTGCCCGCGCGCCTAGCGCAGATTGGTGTAGAGCGCGAAGCCCGACACCAGGACCAGAAACACAGCAAAACCGATGGCGAATACCTTGCCGTTCACACCGACACCCCGTTTGCGCCCCATTCAGACCCGGCCTTCGCCTGCACGGCAGGCGATCCCGATGGAGCATCCCGGAAATATAGACGACATTCCAACGGCATACGAACCCGTCGGAAGCCATGTTCCTGAAAAGCGAACCTCTGGCGCCGCGCGGCGTTGAAATGCATGCTCAATAGACTTCCCGCGCTTTGTGCCCTGTTCGCCGCCCTTTTCGCCATGGCGCCGATGGCCGCACAGGCCGACCGTTTCTATGCGGCGCCCGCCGCCGAGATCGCCGGGCAGCCCGGTTCGATCATCCGCGCCGAAACCTTCGCCGCCCCGCCTGGCGCATCGGCGGCCTATCGCATCGTCTACCGCTCGACCGATGCCGGCGGCCGGCCCATCGCCGTGTCGGGCGTGGTCATCGTTCCGTCCGCCCCGGCTCCGCCGGGCGGACGCCGGATCGTGAGCTGGGGGCATGCGACGTCGGGCATCGCCCCGAACTGCGCGCGCTCGATGTATGGCAGCCTCTATTCGAATATGTACGGCCTGCAGGACATGCTAGCGCGCGGCTATGTCGTGGCCGCGACCGATTATCCGGGCCTCGGCGTTTCCGGCGTGCACGCCTATCTGATCGGCGCGTCGCAAGGCCATGCCATGCTCGATGCCGCGCGCGCGGCCCGCGCTCTGCCGGAAGCGCAAGCCGGCGATGTCTTCATCCCCGCCGGTTATTCGCAGGGCGCCCATGCGGCCCTGTTCGCCGGCAATCTCGCGGCGAGCTACGCGCCCGAACTCACGCTCGCCGGCATCGCCGCCGCGGCCCCGCCGACCGATCTTGCCGAACTGATGCGCGAAGGCGGCGGCGATCCGATCGGCCGGGTCTTCGCCACCTTCGCGCTGATGTCGTGGTCGAAGCTGTACGGGCTTCCGCTCGACGGTGTGCTGGCCCCGGCCGTCGGCAAGGTCGCGGCCAACATCGCCTCCGAATGCAATCTGGAAGCCGGCTCCGCGTTCAAGATCATGTTCGCCGAACAGGCGTTCGAGCGCGAGGGATTCCTGAAGAAGGATCTGACGCATCTGCCGCGCTGGAAGGCCCTGATGGCGAAAAATTCGCCCGCGCCGACGCCGCAGGGCGTTCCGGTTTTCATTGCGCAGGGCACGAACGATCATCTCGTCCGGCCTGCCGTCACGCAGGTCTATGCCGCGAAACTCTGTTCGCGCGGCACAAGGCTGACCTTTGTTCCGGTCCGCGGCGGCCATGAGAATGTGGGCCGCCTGAGCGCCGCACCCATGGTCGAATGGATGTCGGACCGCTTCGCCGGCAGGCGCGCGCCGGACGATTGCGGCTCGGTGTCCTGACGGATCAGGCCGGCTCCCAGCCTTTCGGCGCCATTTCAAAACCCTCGAACTGGAAACCCGGCGCCACCGTGCAGCCGACAAGGCTCCAATGGCCGAGGCTTTCGGCGGCCTGCCACACACCGGCGGGCACGACGAGTTGCGGCCGCTCCCCGGTCAGGAGATTGGGACCGAGCACGCGCACATCCGTGCCCTGTCCGTAGCGCGACAGGCGCAATTGCAGCGCATCGCCGGCGTAATGATGCCAGGTCTCGGCGGCATCGACCTTGTGCCAGTGCGAACGCTCGCCACGCCGCAGGAGAAAATAGATCGCCGTCGAGACGGCGCGCCCGGCCATGATTTTCGGATCGCGAAAGGACTCGACGTAATGACCGCCTTCGGGATGCGGCTTCATGCCGAGAAGGCGGATGATGTCCTTCGCATTCTGCATGGCGATCAGCCGCGCGGGCCTTTGGCCAGCCGGTCGAACGAAAATTCCCGCACATCGCCGAGAAGCTCGACGAACGCCTTGGCGCCATGGCGCGCGGCGGCCTCGCCCTTGGCGGCGGACGCATTCGCCGCATTGCCGAGCACGCCATGCGCGTTGAGATCCTGCGCCATCCAGCTGAAGCCCGCGGGCCGGCCCGTCCGCAGCCGGACGAAATCCTTTTCCATCTGCGCGGCTTCGGACGGGAAGTCCGCGAGCTTGTCCTGACGCACGAGATCGGTGCGGAAGGCCAGCATGAGGCTGGTCTCGATATCGCCGCCGTGCACGCCGTGCGCGATCTCCTGGGCGGAGAACAGATTGTCGGGATAGCCGAAGCGCGCAAAGCTCGTCGTCACCGCCAGCATGTCGAAATCCGCGCGCAATTCGCGCGCTGCGATCTCCATGAGGCCGTTATTGCCGCCGTGGGACGAGACGAAGACGATCTTGCGAATGCCCGCGCGCGCAACATTGCGGCCAATCTCGACCCAGGATCGAAGCGCGGTTTCGGCCGAGATCGTGAGCGTGCCGGGAAAATCGCGATGCTCGGGCGACAGGCAGATCGTCTGTACGGGGAGGAAGGTCGCCGGCAGGTCCTCCGGCAGAAGGCCGATCACGCGCTCCAGATAGCCGTGCATGATTTCGGTGTCGGTCGATAGCGGCAGATGCGGACCATGCTGCTCGGTCGCGGCAAGCGGAACCACGGCAATCCATTTGGCCGTGTCGCCGGACTGGAAATCCGTCCAGGCCATATCGCCCCATCGGCGTTTCGGGAGATTCATGCTGCCACCTCGCATCGCACCGCATGGCGCAGCACGATTTCCACACCGCGCACGCTCTGTTCCAGCGGCATGGACGGGCAATTCTCATGTGCCGCCGCCGCGGGCTCGTTTGCCGCCACCTGTTCGGGCAGGAGCGGCACATGCAGGAAAGTGGCCGCGTAATCCGTTCCCTGCCCCGCCGCGTTCAGCGCGAGATAGAGAAGCTGGTTGCACAGATGGGTGCCGCAATCCTCCGAAACCTGGGCAGGGATACCGGCTGCATCGAGGGCCCGCACGGCGCCGTCGAGATCGGGCCAGGTCGCCACATGGCGCTCCGGCCCCTCATCGAGCACGCAGGCAACGCTGATCGTTATTCCCATCGCGTCCGGCGTGCGGAAATGGCGCCGGTTGGTGGCGAAACGCTCGAGACTGAGCCTGGCGCGGCCGGCGGCCTGCCCGGCCATGAGCAGGAATGCCGGCCGATGGATAGCAACGGCCTCGGTCAGCAGCGCCCCGGCCCGGCCGGTATCGACCGGGAGGATCAGGGTCTCGACCGGCATGCCCAGGCCATCCGCCAGCGTCTGCCGCCCCGGGGCCAGCGCGCGCACCAGCGCCTCGGAGGCATTGCTGCCGCCGTCGAAGGGGCCGAAACCTGTGATCAGGACCGTCATCGTGGGCGCAACCTAGGCAGAGGGCCTGCCCGGCACAAGCGCGGGATTGGTTCATCCTCGACGCTCCTGCTATCACCTCTGCCATGCCCATCGTCCGCCTCATCCGCGTCTGCAAGGACTTCACCAATGGCGCGCGCGGCCTTGGCCCGATCGACCTCGATGTCGGACGGGGAGAGGCCGTGACGTTGATCGGCCCGTCGGGCTGCGGCAAGACCACCGCGCTCCGCCTGATCGCGGGGCTGGGCCGGCCGAGCGCGGGCGAGGTCGAGTGGCCGCAGGGCAAGCCCGAGATCGGCTATGTCTTTCAGGAGCCGACCCTGATGCCCTGGGCCTCGGCGTTTGCGAATGTCTGGCTGCCGCTGCGCCTGCGCGGCATCACGCGGGCCGAGGCGGCGCCGCGGGTCGAGGAGGCGCTGGAGCGCGTCGGGCTGCTTTCCTCGGCACGGCTGAAGCCGCACCAGCTTTCCGGCGGCATGCGGATGCGCGTGTCGATTGCCCGCGCGCTCGTCGCCCGCCCCGGCCTTCTCCTGATGGACGAGCCCTTCGCCGCGCTCGACGAGATCACCCGCTTCCACCTCAACGACGAACTTCTCGCGCTGAAGGAACAGCTCGGCCTGACGCTCGTCTTCGTCACCCATTCCGTCTTCGAGGCGGTCTATCTATCCTCGCGCATCGTCGTCATGACGCCCGTGCCGGGCCGGATCGCCGCCGATATCGCCGTGCCCGAGCCCTTCCCCCGCACCGATGCGTTCCGGACCTCGGTGCCCTATGCGGCTCTGGCGCGCGACGTTTCGTCGGCGCTGCGCGCCTCATCCGAAAGCCGCCTCGACAGAACCGGAATCCCGGTCCAATCCTGATATCCGCTTCCTTCGAGTCCCTTTCCGTGGCGCCGTTCCTTCACCGCATATTGCCGCCCTCCGTGAGCGCGCGGCAGACACGTATGGCCGCCATCGGGTTCATGGTGGGGGCCATGGCGTTTTTCGTCGTGCTCGACACGATGGCCAAATATCTCACCTCCTATGAAAACCCGCTTCAGGTCGCATGGCTGCGCTATGTGTTCCACGCGCTGTTCGCCGCCCTGATCCTCAATCCGTGGACCATGCCCGGCGTCTGGCGCACGAGAAGACCCGGAATGCAAATGCTGCGCTCGGTCCTGCTTGCGGGCACGACCGTCTTCAATTTTTCCGCGATCTCCTTCATCCAGCTCGATCAGGCCGTCGCCATCGCCTTCACCGTGCCGCTGCTGGTCGCGCTTCTGGCCGGGCCGATCCTCGGCGAGTGGATCAGCCGCGCGAATTTCGTCGCGATCCTTGTCGGCTTTTCCGGCGTTCTCCTCGTCACCAAACCGGGCTTCGGCGATTTTCATTTCGCCTATCTTCTGGCGCTCGCGAACGCGGTCTGCATGGCGTTCTATTCCATCGCCACGCGGTTCGTGGCGGCCTACGATTCCGCCTATACCTCGATTGCCATTACAAGCCTGTTCGGCGCGCTCGCGCTTGCGCCCCTGATGCCGTTCATCTGGTCATGGCCGGACAACGCATGGATTTGGGTTCTGCACATCCTGACCGGCGCGCTCGGCGGCTTCGGTCATTTCCTTCTGATCCTCGCCCATATGCGGGCGCCGGCGCCCGTGCTCGCGCCGTTCATTTATATCGAACTCCTGTTCATGATCCTGGCCGGCTGGCTCGTTTTCTCCGACCTGCCCGATGTCTGGACATTGGCGGGCGCCGGCATCGTCATCGCCGCCGGGCTTTACCTTCTGGCGCGCGAGCGGCGTCTTCCGCCCGCCGACATCGTGGAATGAACCGGCTCTTCAGCCGACGAGCAGCATGACGGCGTGGTAGGTGCCCGCCGAGATCAGCGCGGCAGCCGGCAGCGTCAGAACCCAGGCCACGACGATATGGCGCGCAACGCCCCAGCGCACCGCGGTGGTGCGTCGCGCCGCGCCGACACCGATGATGGCGCCGGTGATCGTGTGGGTCGTCGAGACCGGAATGCCGAGCCAGGTGGCGGCGAACAGGGTGATCGCGCCACCGGTTTCCGCACAGAAGCCCTGCATCGGCGTGAGCCGCGTGATGCGCGAGCCCATCGTATGCACGATCCGCCAGCCACCCAGAAGGGTGCCGAGGGCCAGAGCCGCCTGACAGGTGATGACGACCCAGAACGGCACGTAGAATTCATCGCCCAGCAGTCCCTGCGAGAACAGAAGAACGGCGATGATGCCCATGGTCTTCTGCGCATCGTTGCCGCCATGGCCGAGCGAATAGAGCGAGGCGGAGACGAATTGCAGCACGCGGAACGTGGAATCGGCGAAGAACGGCGTCTGCTTCACCAAGGTCCACGATACGATGAGAACGAGCAGCAGCGCGAGAATGAAACCCGTCATCGGCGACAGCACGATGGCCGCCGTCGTCTTGGCAAGCCCCCAGACCACGACCGCGCCGCCGCCCGCTTTGGCGACGCCCGCGCCCACAAGCCCGCCGATCAGCGCGTGCGAAGATGAAGACGGTATGCCGAGCACCCATGTAACGACGTTCCACACAATGGCGCCGATCAGCGCGGCGAAGATCACGGCCGGATCGACGATGTGGGGATCGACGATGCCGCGCCCCAGGGTTTCGGCGACATGCAGGCCGAAGAACAGAAAGGCGATGAAGTTGAAGAACGCCGCCCACATGACCGCATAGCGCGGCCGCAGCACACGCGTCGAGACGATGGTGGCGATGGAATTCGCCGCATCGTGCAGGCCGTTCAGGAAATCGAACAGCAGCGCCACGCCGATCAGCGCGATCAGGACCGGCGTCGCGAGAATGATCGCGTCCATGAACTACACGCTCTCGACGACGATGGCGCTGATTTCGTTGGCGACGTCCTCGAGCCGGTCCATGACGCGTTCGAGATTGCCCCAGATCTCGGCGCCCACGATGTAGGGCATGGCCATCGAGTTGCGGTGCTCGTGGTAAAGCTTCTTCAGGGCTTCTTCGTGGAGATCATCGGAGCGGCCCTCGATGGCCGTGACCTGTTCGGCGAGCTGGCTCAGTTTGCCGGCATTGGCGCCGACCCGGTTCAGCAGCGAGACGGCCTCGGCGGTGAGGCGCGCGGCCTCGGCGATCGCATCGCCCATTGCCGCCATCAGCGGATCGAATTCGGTGACCTCGAACAGCTCGATGGACTTCACCGTCTTCTTCATCTGGTCGATGGCGTCGTCGAGCGCCTGGATCAGCCCCTGAATGTCGGAGCGGTCGAACGGCGTGATGAAGGAGCGGCGCAGCGCGGTCATCACCTCCCGGGTGATGTCGTCCGCCTCGTCCTCGCGCTGGATGACGATGCGCGCATAGTGCGGCACCTTCTCGCCGCCGCGCAGCAATTCCTGCAACGCCTCCGCCCCCGCGACCACCAGCAGCGCGTGCTGCGTGAACATGTCGAAGAAGCGATCCTCCCTCGGCATCAGCTTCCGGAACCAGCCCAGCATGGGAAACCCGTTATTTGCCTAGATGCGCTTTTCTTAAGCAGGGCTGCCGCAAATCTGCAATGTGACAATCCGGATGATCTTTTTCTCTTTGTGGCAGCAGGACTTGCACGGGAAGACCGGACCGGCCTCCGGCACGGGCCCGCGGCCCGGTGAACTCCGGCGCCCACATGCCAGATTCGTCCCGGGGCGAGGGACGCCGCCCGGATAAGCCGTTCGGATCATTGCGCTGCGTCAACTCCGACCCTGTTCGTCTCTTGATATCCCGGGGCGGTACAGAGGATGATTGCGTCACACGATCCGAGCGCTGGGGAACTGGATGATCGCAAAATTCGCTCCCGCCGAACGGGAGAGCGCGTTTTTCATCGCATTCGCGACGCTCGTCGTCGGCGGCATCATGGGCATTGCCGGCCGGTCCGACATGCTCGGCTGGCACGGCCTCATCGTGATGCTGTTCGCCGCGGCCGTGCTCGGCCTCATCATGCGCTCGTTCTATGAGCCCTATATCGCCGAAGACCGGAGCGCGTCCTATTACGACGACCCCATCAAGGTCGGCATCGTGCTGGCCATGGTCTGGGCCATATTCGGCATGTTCATGGGCGTGTGGGTGGCATCCCAGCTTGCCTGGCCCGATCTCGCTTTCGATGCCGCCTGGTCGAGCTTCGGCCGCCTCCGCCCCACGCATACGACCGGCGTGATTTTCGGTTTCGGCGGCAACGCCCTCATCGCGACCTCGTTCCACGTCGTGCAGCGGACCTCGCGCGCGCGCCTTGCGGGCCAGATCAGCCCGTGGTTCGTGCTCCTGGGCTACAATCTCTTCTGCGTGATCGCCGTCTCCGGCTATCTCATGGGCGTCACCCAGTCCAAGGAATATGCCGAAGCCGAATGGTATGCCGATCTATGGCTCGTCGTGGTCTGGGTCACGTATTTCCTCCTTTACATACGCACGATTGCGCGCCGCAAAGAGCCGCACATCTATGTCGCCAACTGGTATTTTATGGCGTTCATACTCGTCGTCGCGATCCTGCACATCGTGAACAATCTCGCGCTGCCGGTGTCGCTGGCGCATGCGAAAAGCTACACGATCTGGCCCGGCGTGCAGGATGCCATGGTTCAGTGGTGGTATGGGCACAACGCGGTCGCGTTCTTCCTCACCGCCGGCTTCCTCGGAATGCTCTATTATTATCTGCCGGTGAGGGCGCAGAGGCCGATCTTCTCCTACCGCCTGTCGATCCTGAGCTTCTGGGGCATCACCTTCTTCTATATGTGGGCCGGCTCGCATCATTTGCATTACACGGCCCTGCCGCACTGGGTTCAGAATCTCGGCATGACGTTTTCGGTCATGCTTCTGGTGCCCTCATGGGCGTCCGCCGGCAATGCGCTTCTGACGCTGAACGGCGCCTGGCACCGCGTGCGCGACGACGCGACGCTCCGCTTCATGATGGCGGCGGCGGTGTTCTACGGACTTTCGACCTTCGAGGGTTCGTTCATGGCCATCCGGCCCGTCAACGCGCTCAGCCATTACACGGACTGGACGGTCGGCCATGTGCACGCAGGCGCGCTCGGCTGGGTGGCGCTGATCACGTTCGGCTCGGTCTATACCCTCGTCCCGACGCTCTGGAAGCGCGAGCGTATGTATTCTCCGGTGCTGATCGAAGTCCACTTCTGGCTCGCGATCGCCGGAACGCTCATCTATATCTTCGCGATGTGGAATTCGGGCGTCATCCAGGGCCTGATGTGGCGGACCTATACCGGGGATGGCGCGCTCGCCTATTCGTTCGTCGATTCCCTGCTTGCGATGTATCCCTACTATATCGCGCGCGCGTTTGGCGGCCTTCTGTTCCTCATCGGCACCGCGATCGGTTGTTACAATATCTGGATGACGGTTCGCGCGGTTCCGGCCGTCGAGGCCCGCAAGGCGGACGCGCCGGTCGTGCCCGCAACGGCGCCGGGAGCCTGACCGATGGCCGAGCTGCTTCACCGCAAACTCGAACGTTCCACGATCGGCTTCGTTCTCGCGATCATCGCGGCCGCCAGCGTCGGCGGCATCGTCGAGATCGCGCCGCTCTTCACCATCGACGAAACCGTCGAGCCCGCGCCCGATATGCGTGTCTATACGCCGCTCGAACTGGCCGGCCGCAATATTTACGTGCGCGAAGGCTGCTATGCCTGCCACAGCCAGATGATCCGGACATTGCGCGACGAGGTCGAGCGCTACGGGCCGTTCTCGCTGGCCGTGGAATCCCAATATGACCGGCCGATGCTGTGGGGCTCCAAGCGCACCGGGCCGGATCTTGCGCGCGTCGGCGGCAAATATTCCGACTTCTGGCACGTGGCGCATCTGATCAATCCGCGCGATGTCGTGCCGGAATCCAACATGCCGGCCTATCCGTGGCTCGCCCGCACGCCGCTGAGGACGGACGATCTTGCGCAGCATCTGGCGGTTCAACGCGCGCTCGGCGTGCCCTATACCGAGGAGATGGTCGAGAACGCGGCGCGCGATGCGCACGGCCAGGCGATGCCCGACAGCGATTACGCCGAGGGCGTCGCCGAACGCTATGGCGACAGGACACAGATCAGCGCCTTCGACGGGGTGACGACGCAGGTCACGGAAATGGACGCGCTGGTCGCGTATTTACAGGCGCTGGGGCGCTTGACGGGAGCTGCCTACGAAAACACCGCCGCTCCCGAAACGAAGCCGGAAGGCTGAGCGGGGAGGCGCGGATGGATTTCGATCACACCACCGTCGTTGCTTTCGCTAAGAGCTGGGGCCTGTTCTATCTGATGGGCTTCTTCATCTGCGTCGTTATCTACGCTCTGTGGCCATCCAACCGGAAACGGTTCGACCGGGCCAAGCGCAGCATTCTCGATCCGGACGACAAGCCATGACAGTGAACGAACGCGATCCCGTGACCGGGCGCGAAACCACCGGTCACGAATGGAACGGGATCAAGGAGCTGGACACGCCCATTCCGCGCGGCGTCCTGATGTTCCTGATCGTGACCCATATCTGGGCCATCGGCTGGTGGTTCCTGGCGCCGACCTGGCCGCTGGGCACGACCTACACAAAGGGCCTTCTCGGCTTCGACCAGCGCACGACGGTCGAGACCCGCGTGATCGAGGGGCAGCAGCAGCGCGCCGGCTGGACCGCGCGGCTCGACTCTGAGCCCTACGAATCCATTCTCGCGGACGAGGCTCTGATGCAGACCGTCCGCAACACCGGGCGGCAATTGTTCGGCGACAATTGCGCGGCCTGCCACGGCCGCGACGGGCGGGGCAACGCCAATTATCCCGACCTGACCGACGGCGACTGGCTCTGGGGCGGAAGTCCCGAACAGATTGAGACGACGATGCGCGTCGGCATCAACACGGCCCATCCGGACAGCCGGATCGGCCAGATGCCGGCTTTCGGGCGCGACGCAATGCTCGACCGCACCGAAGTGCGCAATGTCGCCGCCTATGTCTATTCGCTGACCAATCCCGATTATTCGACGCCGGCAAATCTCGAGCGCGTCACTGCCGGGCGGGAGGTCTTTGCAACGACCTGCGCGTCCTGCCACGGCGAAAACGCCGAGGGCAATCAGGAACTCGGCGCTCCCAATCTGACGGACAATTACTGGATCTACGGCGGCAGCATGGACACGATCATCGCGTCCGTACATGGCGGCCGGCAGGGCCATATGCCGACATGGGACGAGCGCCTGACGAATGCCGAGATACGCACGCTCGCGCTTTACGTCCACGATCTTGCGACGCGCCGGCCATGACGGACCGCGCGCGACCCATGGGAAGGCTTCTGCCCTGGCTGCTCATATCGGCGGGGCTGCTGGTTTTCGTCGGGGCGAACGCCCATCTCATATATGTGGCTTTCAGTTCGCAGCCCGATTGCGTCGCCCATGTGAAGGGCGTCAATGACGATGCAGGCTATCGCGCCGCGAAATCTGCCTGCTGAAGGAGAATGATATGGGGGAGGCAGACGAGTCCTATTGGCTCCTGAGCGAAACGTCCGGCATCGGCGAGACGCACGATCCGAAGCTTCAGCGCAATCTGCCGCTTTTCGTCGGGCTGCGCTGGCTCGCAGCCGGCTGGCGGGATTTCTGGACGCACCCCGCTTCCAGCCTCACCTACGGCCTCGGCGTGTTCGTGCTCTCGGTCGCCTTTGTCTGGACGATCATCGGGTTCGGGCGCGATTACATCCTTTTCCCGGCCCTCGCCGGTTTTCTCATCGTCGCGCCGTTTCTGGCCATCGGCCTCTATGAGAAAAGCCGCGCCATCGAAGAAGACCGGCAATACGATCTCGGCGCGATGCTGAGCGTGAGGCCGCGTGCGGGCGCACAGGTTTTCTTCCTCGGCCTGCTGCTCAGCCTTCTCATGATGTTGTGGATGCGCGCCGCGATCCTGCTCTGGGCGCTGTTTTTCGGCGTCACCGCCTTCCCCGGGCTCGAAGGCGTGATCGAAACCCTCGTGCGGACCCCCTATGGCTGGACGATGGTGATCGTCGGTACGGCAATCGGTGGACTCTTCGCCGCGTTTGCGTTCGCAATCGGCGTCTTTGCCGTTCCCATGCTGCTCGACCGCCGCGTCGATGCGCTGACCGCGATGGGCACCAGCATGAAGCTGACATGGAACAATCTGCCGTCCATGATCGCATGGGGCGCGATGATCCTCGTTCTGTTCGGCATCTGCGTCGTCACCGGCTTCCTCGGAATGATCGTCATTTTTCCGCTGCTTGGGCACGCGACATGGCATGCCTACAGGGAAGTGGCCGGTCCGGAGAGTGCGGCATGAGCTGCTGCTCGGCCCATGCGGACGAAAAAACGCAAGGCCGTGCCCGCGACCATGCCCGCGAGGAGATCATGCTGGCCAGCCGCGAACTCGGTGGCGGCCGCGTACAGACCGATCTTTTCGTGCCGAAAGCGCACTGCGGCGGATGCATACGCGCGATAGAAGGCACGCTCGAAAAGCTCGATGGGGTTGTTTCGGCACGCGTGAACCTGACGGCCAGGCGCGTTTCGGTCAAATGGCGTCCGGGCGGACCTGTGCCGCCGATGATCGAGACGCTTCAGCACATCGGCTTCGAGGCCAGCCTGACCGAACCGCAGAGCGAGCACGGCGATCCTGAAATGCGCCGGCTGCTTCGCGCGACGGCGGTCGCGGGTTTCGCCGCCATGAACATCATGATGCTGTCCGTTTCCGTCTGGTCGGGTTCTGATGCGGCGACGCGAAACGTGTTTCACTTGATCTCCGCCGCTCTGGCGTTGCCGACCCTTATCTATTCCGGCCGCATCTTCTTCGAATCCGCGTGGAAGGCACTTCGCGCCGGACGCACGAATATGGATGTTCCGATCAGCGTGGGCGTGCTGCTGGCCTTCGCGCTCAGTGCCTACGATACGGCCATTGGCGGGCCGCACGCCTATTTTGACGCAGTGACGTCCCTGCTGTTCTTCCTGCTCGCGGGGCGTACGGCCGATCACGCAATGCGCGGGCGTGCGCGCGAGGCGGTGAAATCCCTCGCGCGCATGATGCCGCGCGGCGCAACGGTTCTCCGCCCGGACGGCAGCCGCGAATATCGCGAAGCGGCGTCAATACGGAAGGGCGAGACCGTTCTCGTTCTTGCCGGCGAGCGGATGCCGGCCGACGGCACGGTCATCCACGGCTCCGCCTCGCTCGATGTGTCGGTCGTCACCGGCGAATCCGCGCCGGTCCTCGCCGGGCCGGGAACGGAGGTCGTGTCGGGATCGCTCAATCTCGACGGGCCGCTGACCCTGTGCGTGGACCGTCCGCAGGCGGATTCGTTTCTCGCGGATATGGTGCGGCTGATGGAGGCCGCCGAAAGCGGGCGCGGCCATTACCGCAAGATCGCCGACCGCGCCGCCGCGCTCTACTCGCCCGTCGTTCATGTTCTCGCATTCGCGACGGGCGTTGGCTGGATGTGGGCCACGGGCGATCTTCATCATTCGCTGACCGTGGCCATTGCCGTACTTATCATCACCTGCCCCTGCGCTCTCGGGCTCGCGGTGCCCATGGTGCAGGCCGTCGCCGCGCGGCGGCTGTTCACGCAGGGCATCACGCTGAAGGATGGCGCAGCGCTTGAGAAGCTCGCGGAAGCCGATCATGCGGCGTTCGACAAGACCGGCACCCTGACCATGGGGCTCGTCAAGATCGGCTCGTCCACCGTACCCGACGGCGAGACACAGGCGGCGGCCGCCCTTGCCCGCTATTCGCACCATCCGGCCTCGCGCGCCATCGCCGCGCAGTTTCCATCGGGTCCGGTCGCGGTCCAGGATGTGCGCGAGGTTCCGGGAAACGGCGTCGAGGGGACGATCAACGGCCGCATGTACAGACTTGGCCGCGGATCATGGCTCGGTGCACCGACCGAAACCAACGGGGAGGGCTCGGAAGTCTGGCTGTCCCGCGACGGGCGGATTCTCGGCACCTTCCGGATTTCGGACAGCCTACGCCCCGGAGCTGCAGTCGCGGTGCGCCGCCTGCGCGAATACGGGCTGGACTCGGAGATTCTCTCCGGCGATATCCCCGCCGAGGTGAGAAGGACGGCCGATCTCGTCGGCGTGGGCGAGGCGACCGGAGCCATGTTGCCGGGCGAGAAGGTCTCGCGACTCGAAACGCTTCGCGCCGCAGGCCGCAAAGTGCTCATGGTGGGCGACGGCCTCAACGATGCCCCCGCGCTCGGAGCGGCTCATGTGTCGATCGCACCATCGACGGCGGCCGATGTCGGCCGCAACGCCGCCGACCTTGTGTTCCTCGGCACGAGCCTTGAGAGCGTTGCCGATGCGCTCGCCATTGCGCGCAAGGCCCAGCGACTCGTCCAGCAGAATATCGGCCTTTCCATCGCCTATAATGCGATCGCGCTGCCGCTTGCGGTTTCGGGTCATGTCACGCCGCTTGTCGCGGCCGTCGCCATGTCCATGTCCTCGATTCTCGTCGTTGCGAATGCGCTGCGCCTTTCGCCCGCGAGCGGGACGGCAGATCGTACGCACGGCAATGCGGCGGTGAGCTTTGCGGAGGCGCCATGAGCCTGCTGACATGGATGGTTCCAGTCGCGCTCGGAATGGGCCTTGTCGGCCTTTTCGCGTTCCTCTGGTCGATGAAAAGCGGCCAGCTCGAAGATCTGGACGGAGCCGCGGAACGGGTTCTGCTCGATGAAACAGCCGATGCGCCGCTTCCGGACCGGCCGGACCGCGATTGAATCGGAAGGAGATTGCAATGGAGCAGCGTGGTGACAGGAAGTTCGATTGGGTCGCGGGATTGGCGCTCGCGTCCGGCGCCGCGGTGATCGGGCCCAGCATCGCCGTCGTTGCCCTGGCCGTCCTTACGGTGATCGCCGTATTCGTGTTCTAGCTGCCGGATCGGACATGGCGATGAACGCCGAACAGCGCGATCATATCCATACGGATTGCGCAATCGCCGGCGCCGGCCCCGGCGGGCTGATGCTCGGCCTTTTGCTCGCGCGCGCCGGCGTCGATGTGACGATTCTAGAAAAGCACGGCGATTTCCTGCGCGATTTTCGCGGCGACACGATTCACCCGTCCACCCTCGAAGTGATGCACGAGCTCGGCCTGCTCGAAGGCCTTCTGAAGCTGCCGCACACGCAGGCGCCGCGTCTGCACGCGGAGATCGGCGGACAGGACGTCACCCTTGCCGATTTCTCGCGCCTGCCGACGCGCTGCCGTTTCATCGCCTTCATGCCGCAATGGGACTTTCTCGATTATGTGACGCAGGAGGCCGAGAAACTGCCGAACTTTCGGCTTGTCATGCAGGCTGGGGTGACGGATCTCATCGAGGAGCACGGGCGCATTGCCGGGCTTCGTGCGGACACGCCGAACGGAATGATCGAGGTTACGGCCGCGCTCGTCGTCGGTGCGGATGGCCGCAATTCGCTCGTACGGGAGAAGGCCGGGCTCGAGGTCGAGAACTTCGGCGTGCCGAGCGAAGTGCTCTGGATGAAACTTTCGCACGCGCCCGACGACCCGCTCTACACGATGGGCCATGGCGGGCCGCGCCAGGGATTCGTCATGGTCGATCGCGGCGAGTACTGGCAGTGCGGCTATGTGGTGCGCAAAGGCAGTTTCGTCGATCTGAAAGCCAAAGGCATCGAGGCGTTCCGCGCCACACTTGCCGAAGTCTCGCCGCTTCCGCCCGAGCGCATGCAGGAAATCCGGTCATGGAAGGACGTGCATCTTCTCAGCGTACGTATCGACCGGCTGAAGCGCTGGTGGCGGCCAGGATTGCTGTGCATCGGCGATGCGGCGCATGCGATGTCTCCCATCGGCGGTTTCGGCGTCAATCTGGCGATCCAGGATGCGGTCGCCGCCGCCAATATTCTCGCGGCACCGCTGAAAGACGGCACGCTGAAGGACCGGCATCTTGCCGCCGTCGAAGCACGGCGCTCCTTCCCGACCCGCGCGACCCAGAAACTGCAGCTCATGATGCGGCGCGGCCGCGGCAAACGGGACGCGGACAAGACGAAGCGCGAAGGCCCACCGAGCTTCATCCGCGGCATCGCGCGCTGGCCGATTCTCGCTTACCTCGCCGGCCGCCTGGTCGGGCTCGGCTTCCGGCCGGAGCACGTGCGGCTCCGGCAGAACGATTCGTGAGGATCCGCGATCGCGCGGCGCCCATACAAAACACCCCGCACCAGGCGGGGTGTTTGCTTTTGGATTCCTGGGTTCCCGTGACGTTGCCCCAGCGGTTTAATCCGGATTGAAGTTCGTTCTGGCCCATTGAGAGGACCAGGACATGAAGCGCAGCCGCTTCTCTGAAGAGCAGATCATCGGGATTTTTAAGGAGCACGAGGCCG
>JAEWFF010000006.1 GCA_023388965.1 Pseudomonadota bacterium
GTCCTGGCCTATATCAACCGGGGCCGGTCTGAAGCCTGGATCGAGAGCCATTACACCTGGGCCATCCGCACCTTCTGGATCGGCCTTCTTTATGGGTTTGTCTCGATGATCCTGATGGTCGTCGGCATCGGCTTCCTGCTCATGTTTGTGGTGGCGATCTGGTTTGTTATCCGCTGCGTGGTCGGGCTGCAGGCCGCCAGCCGTAGCGAGCCGATTAAAAATCCTGACAGCTGGATTCTCTGACACGATGCAAACCCGGTTCACGTCCGCACAACTGGCAGACCCCGCAACGGCGCATTCGGAAGCGATTCTGCGCAAATGCGTCCATTGCGGCTTCTGCACCGCGACGTGTCCGACCTATGTCGAGCTCGGCAACGAGCTCGATAGCCCGCGCGGGCGCATATATCTGATCAAGGACATGCTGGAGGAGGACCGGCCTGCGGACAAGGAGACGGTGACCCACATAGACCGTTGCCTCTCCTGCCTGTCATGCATGACCACCTGTCCGTCCGGCGTGAACTACATGCATCTGGTCGACCACGCCCGCGCCCATATCGAGAAGACCTACCGCCGCCCGCTGATGGACCGGCTGACGCGGCAACTTCTGGCACGCACCCTGCCCTATCCGCGCCGCTTCCGTCTGGCTTTGCAGCTCGCCCGCATTGGCCGACCATTCCGGGGGCTCTTGAAGCGCATTCCGGCATTAAAGCCGTTCGCGGCAATGCTGGAACTCGCGCCGGTGTCACTGCCGGAGGTAGAGGCTGCTGCCGTGCCGCGGCTCGCCAAGCCCGTCGGCCGAGTGGCCATCCTTTCCGGCTGCGCGCAATCCGTGCTCGATCCGGAGATCAACGCGGCGACGACACGGCTGCTCGCACGCTTTGGCGTTGAGGTTGTCGCAGCCCCACGCGAAGGCTGCTGCGGCGCGCTGGTCCATCACATGGGCCGCGAGGATGAGGCGCTGGATTTCGCCCGCAACAATGTGGATGCATGGACCGACCTGATCGAGAGCGGCGGGCTGGATGCTATCATCATCACCGCATCAGGCTGCGGAACGACGATCAAGGATTACGGCCACATGCTGCGGCTGGATCCGGCATATGCTGCCAAGGCGGCGCGTGTTTCTGCGCTTGCACGTGACATTACCGAATACCTTTCGAGCCTCGACTTGCCCGAGCCGGACATCACGCCGGGCATGGAAGTGGCCTATCATTCCGCATGCTCGATGCAGCACGGCCAGAAGATTACGCGCGAACCGCGGCAGCTGCTTTCCAGGGCTGGCTTCATCGTCAAGGAACACCCCGAGGGTCACCTGTGCTGTGGATCTGCTGGAACCTACAACATCCTCCAGCCTGAAATTTCCGCGCGTCTGCGGGACCGCAAGGTGAGAAATATTGAGAAAACCGGCGCACCGATGGTGGCCACCGGGAATATCGGCTGCATGACCCAGATTGCTTCGGGCTCCAGTCTTCCGATTGTCCACACGGTGCAATTGCTCGATTGGGCCTATGGCGGACCGAAGCCGAAGGGCATCGCCGACGTGGAGCTCACGCCGCTCTTGGCTGAGCCCGCCTGAAAGAGGCAAGCGCTTCCAAAAAGAACAGAGCGGTTCAATGTTTTCGTAAAAAACACTGAACCGCTCCAGACGAGACCGGCTTCCCTCAAAGCGGCCCGTCCCCCGAATGGAAGAATCAGGCGACCGTCAGATCACGACCACATTCGTTCCCACTTTAACACGGTCATACAGATCGATCACATCCTCGTTGCGCATCCGGATGCAGCCGGAGGAGACCGATTGACCAATGGTCCATGGTGCATTGGTGCCATGGATTCGATACAGCGTCGAGCCTAAATAGAGCGCACGGGCGCCGAGCGGGTTCAGGGGACCGCCGACCATGTGGACCGGCAGCTCGCGACCTTGCTCCCGCTCCCGCTCGATCATCTCTGCGGGTGGTCTCCAATCCGGCCACTCGCGCTTGTTGGTGATCTTGTGGGACCCGGTCCAGCCGAACCCATCCTTGCCGACGCCGACGCCGTAGCGCCGTGCCATGCCGTCCGATAAAACGAGATAGAGATACTTCTGCTTTGTGTCGACGACGATCGTGCCGGTCGGATACCTCGAGTCGTACTGCACTTCCTGCGGCAGGAAGCGTGGATCGAACGGCAGGTGCGAATAATCCTTCGGCCTGCGCCCGACGATCTGCGGCGGTTGATAGTGCTGGTGAATTTGCTGTGACGCTGCGGCGGGCTGGGCTGCAGGACGCTGAGCCGGCGCCATGCGCTGAGGCTGGGATGGCCGAACCTGCCGTGTGTCGCGCAGCTGCATGATCCATGGATTGGATACTTCTGGACGTACCGTCAGGGGAGCAGGCTCGGAATATCGTTCTTGCGCTAAAGTAGAGGTAGCCAGGACGCTCAAAAGCACCAGGCTGAAGCTTCGTAAGAAATACGTCATCGAACACTCTCACATCTGTCAATATGAGCCCGAGACCGGGTGGAGAGCATGACGGAGGCACTGGCTCGCTAACCGGCTCAGGCCCCCGAATGTCAGCATTGTGCACGCAATTGGCAATCGAATCGTGAATCGCTGGACGGAAAATGCGATAACGGCGAAAATCTTTGATCGTGGTTATCAGCCGGTTAATTCGCGCGCAGTGCGCCGTCAGCAGCAAAGGAACCGCAGATGAATGACGTCCCCTCGGGCTTGCTTGAAGGCTCGGATGGCCAGCTGCGCTGCTTCTGGCATGGCAACCTGCCCGACTACGTGGCCTACCATGATGACGAATGGGGACGGCCGGTTGTGGACGATCGCCGCCTGTTCGAGAAGATCTGCCTTGAAGGCTTCCAGTCCGGCCTGTCCTGGCAGACCATTCTGCGCAAGCGCGACAACTTCCGCGCGGCCTTCGCCAATTTCGAGTTCGAACAGGTTGCCCGCTTCACCGAAGCGGATGTCGACCGTCTTCTGCAAGATGCGGGCATCGTTCGCCATGGTGGGAAGATCCGCTCCACGATCAACAATGCACGCCGGGCTGTGGAACTTTGCGAGCAGGAAGGTTCACTTGCGGCATACTTCTGGCGGCATGAACCG
>JAEWFF010000066.1 GCA_023388965.1 Pseudomonadota bacterium
GGTCGTCGCCATCGGCCCGGAAGGCGGCTGGTCGCCGCGGGACCGTGACATCCTGGCCGGGGCCGGTTTCAGCGGCCTGCGCCTGGGTCCACGCATCCTGCGCACGGAGACCGCGGGCATCGCCGCCATCAGCGCGCTGCAGGCGGCATTCGGGGACCTCGCGTAAGCCCGTCCTGCGAGGGCAGGCGGTGCGCCGGGCGGCTCAGGCCGCCAGCGCCTCGCTGATCGCGCCTTCGATGGCGTCGATGTCGGGCAGCAGCGCCTGTTCGTCATTGAGCAGCACGCGCATCACCACGCCCAGCGGCAACTCGGCCGCGCCCTCGGCATCGCCTTCGCCGGCATCGGCGACCAGCGCGCCGCGCGACACCGTCACCAGCCGCGGGAAGCCCTTGGTCAGCAGCGCCAGGTACGGCAGGTGGGCATTGCCACCCAGCGCCTTGAGCACCACCACCTTGCTGCCGAGGCCGCCGGATTCGTCGGCGATGCCTGCAAGGCGGGAAAACGAAGCCAGCGGCAGCTGCCAGCCGCGCCAGCGGATGCGCCCGAGCAGCCAGTGCGGCGCGTCGGCCACCGGCTCCGGATCGGCAAAGGAGAGGACTTCGGCGATGGTCGCGTTGGGCAGCAGCAGTCGCGCGCCCTCGACCTGGATCAGCACGCCGCGGATGTCCTGGATGGCTGGGGAATTCATGTCGGGAGTCCTCGTCAGGGCCAGCGATCGGCCAGGGCCTGGGCCAGGTCGCCGGGCTGGGCGGCCACGGCGCCCCGCGCAATCAACGCGTTGACCGCGGCGGCGTCGTAACAGCTGTCGGGCGCCTGCGCCAGCACGAGTGCGCCGGCACCGGCCATGGCCATCGCCGCTTCGACCCGCTCGGCGCTGGCGCCGCTCAGGAACACCAGGGCGCTGTCGCCTGCCGGCAGCGCCTCGTAGCCACCGACGCCGTCGGTGCCGGCTGCGAAGAGCAGCTTCGAGCGGGCTTCCGCCAGAGTGATCTCGGGAGGCAGGAAGTACACCTTCCCGCCTTCGGCCTCCGCGTCCGCCTCGGCCAGTGCCACCGGCAGCACGCTGGCGCGCTGCATCTGCTGCACCAGGCGCTCGTAGCGGCCGCCGTCGAGCTGCAGGCGCACGAGCACCGGGCGCGCGAAGTCCTCGCCCAGGCCGCCCAGCAACTGGCGCACCGCGTCGGGTCCGCCAAGTCCGGCCTCGACCAGGACGGCCCCGCGCAGTACGCCGTGGCCATAGCTGTCAGGGTCGGCCAGCGAGAGGCCGCCCAGGCGGGATTCGAGGTCATCCAGGTCCACGCCCGCACTCGGCACCCTGGGCACGATCGGGCCATCGTCTTCGGCCAGGGACAAGCCGGCCAGACGGCTTTCGAGCGCTTCGAGGTCGATCCCACCCTCGTTGCCGCGCGCCGCCAGCGGGGCATCGTCCTCGGCGAGGGAGAGCGAGCTGCCCAGCGACAGCGGATCGACCGCCTGGGCGGGAGCAGCATCGACCTCGTCGGCCGCATCGCCCATCCCTCCGTCCGGTTCGCCGGCATCGCCCGCGGTCGAAGCGTCATCCGCATCGGGAAGATGGGCGGCCAGCGCTTCCTCCAGACCGGGCGCAGGGGGAGCCGCCGCCTGCATGCGGGCCTGCGCTGCGGCCGAAGAAGCCAGCAGCTCGGCCAGGGCCGGATCATCGGCCAAGGCGCCATCGTCGGCAGCCGCCGACGAAGACCAGTCCATGTCTTCCGCCACGACCAGTCCGGAATGGCTGTCTCCGCTTTCGATTCCCGCGGCCACGTCGGACCCGGCGCTCGGCTCCGGCTCCGGCTCCGGCTCCGGCTCCGGCTCCGACTCATTCTGCGGCGCCGCGAAGGGCTCGGCCTGCGGAACGTCGACGGCAAACGCCTGGGCCGCCTCGTCCATCGCCACCGGGTCCACGCTCCCCGGGTCGAAGTCGGACGCGGGCAGCGCGCCGGGATCGGGAATCGCCGCCTCGTCGTCCCTCTCCGTGCCTTCGGGCAGCACGTTCCCGTGGCCGTTGAGCTTGGCAGCCAGGTGGCGCACCCAGCGGGCGGCGTCCCAGCCGTCGCGGCGCGCGGCCAGCTCGGCCTCGTCGAACATCACCAGCACGCCGGGGTCGGACAGCAGCGCGTCGTAGTGCTCCAGCGCGTCCTCGATCGCCGGTTCCAGCGCAACCAGCACCGCGCCGGGGCGCAGCGCGATGATTCCGCCGGGATCGGCTTCTGCCGGATCGACCGAGCGCAGCAGCTCCGCGCCGGCATCGGCGATCGCCTGCTCCAGCTTCTGCCGGGCCTCGCCGTCGCGGGCCAGCAGCAACACCTGCACCGGGCTGCCCGCGTGCTCAGCCATGGCGCATGGTCTTCAGCAGGTCGTTGACGTTGCGCAGCAGTTCGTTCTCCTGGTACGGCTTGCCGAGGTAGCGCTCCACGCCGATGTCGAAGGCGCGCTGGCGGTGCTTCTCGCCGGTCCGGGAGGTGATCATGATGATCGGCACGTCACGAAGGCGTGGATCGGCCTTCATCGCGGTGGCGAGCTCGTAGCCGTCCATGCGCGGCATCTCGATGTCGAGCAGCATCAGGTCGGGCACGCGCTCGACCATTCGCTCGAGCGCATCGAGGCCGTCCTTCGCGGTGGCGACCTCGAAGTTGTTGCGCTCGAGCACGCGGCCGGTGACCTTGCGCATGGTGATCGAGTCGTCGACCACCATGACCAGGGGCACGCGGCGCTGTTCCCGTGCGTCCGCCGGCGAGGCATCGCTGGGAGCGGCCACCTGCTGGCGACGCACCAGCGGCGCGACGTCGAGGATCACCACCACGCTGCCGTCGCCCATGATGGTCGCGCCGAAGATGCCCGGCACCGAGGCGACCTGGGGACCGACCGGCTTCACCACGATTTCGCGGTTGCCGGTGATCTGGTCCACCGCCACCGCTACGCGCAGCTCGCCGGAGCGGATCAGCAGCAGCGGCATCTGCAGGTGGCCCTCGGCGCGCGCCGCGGCATGGCCGACCAGGCCGCCGAGGTCGTGCACCGCGTAGTCCTCGCCGCCGTAGGCGTAGCTGGCGCCGGCCTGCTCGAACTCCTCCCGGGTGATGCGGCCAACGCCGCGCACCGAGGCGATCGGCACCGCGAAGCTGGTTTCACCGACCTTGACGAACACCGCCTGGGTCACCGCCAGCGTCTGCGGCAGGCGCATGGTGAAGGTGGTGCCCCTGCCGCGCACGGTGGAGATGTCCAGCGCACCGCCAAGCTGGCGGACTTCGCTGGCGACCACGTCCATGCCCACGCCGCGACCGGCGAGGCGGCTGACTTCGTCCACGGTCGAGAAGCCGGGCTGGAAGATCAGCATGTCGAGGTCGCCGTCGGCGAGCACGGCGTCCTCGCGGATCAGGCCGCGCTCGATACCGCGGCGGCGGATCGCCTCGCGGTCCAGACCGCTGCCGTCGTCGGCCACTTCCAGCACGACTTCGGAGCCTTCGCGGCGCACCGCGATGCGCACCGTGCCCTCGTCGGCCTTGCCGGCCTGGCTGCGGGCGCCGGGCTTCTCCAGCCCGTGTGCCACCGCGTTGCGGAGCATATGCTCCAGCGGTGCGGTCATGCGCTCCAGCACGTTGCGGTCGAGCTCGCCCTGGGCGCCGTCCAGCCTGAGCTGGGCGTGCTTGCCGGTTTCCGAGGCCGCCTGGCGGACCACGCGGCGCAGGCGCGGCACCAGCGAATCGAAGGGCACCATGCGCGTGCGCATGAGGCCTTCCTGCAGTTCCGAGCTCACGCGCGACTGCTGCAGCAGCAGGGTTTCGTACTGGCGGGTCAGGTCGTCGAGCGTGCCCTGCAGGCTCGACAGGTCGGCCGCGGATTCCGCGAGCGCACGCGACAGCTGCTGCAGGGTCGAGAAGCGGTCGAGTTCCAGCGGATCGAAGGTCGCGTCGGCGGTTTCCTTCTCGCGCTGGTAGCGGGCGATGATCTGCGCTTCGGTCTCGATGTCGAGGCGGCGCAGCTGGTCGCGCAGACGCATGTTCGTCTGCTCCATCTCACCCATCGCACCGCGGAACGCACCCAGCTGCTGCTCGAGGCGCGCACGGTAGATGGCCACTTCGCCGGCGTAGTTGACCAGGCGGTCGAGCAGGTCGGCGCGGATGCGCACCTGCTCCTGCGGCGCGCGGATGGTGATGTCGTCGTCGTCGACGAGCGGCGCATCGCTGACCGGCGCGGTGAGCGGTGCCAGCTCGACCGCAGGCGCCGGCATCCGGGCAGCGCTCACAGGCGCACCTTCGGGCGAGAGCTGCTCGCCCCGGGCACGGGCGTCGAAGGCATCGATCAGGCCCTGGGACGTGCTGATCGCACGGCGCTCGCCGACCCGGGTGACCATGGCATGCAGGCGGTCGAATCCGCGTTCGAGCAGCGGCACATCGCCGCGCGACAGGTCGAAGCGCTGCTCGGACACCGCTTCGAGCAGCGACTCCATGGAGTGGCCCAGCTCGCCGATGGCGAATACGCCGGCCATGCGTGCGCCGCCCTTGAGCGTGTGCAGGTCGCGCTGCAGTCCGACCAGGGCCTCGCGATCGTCCGCGGACTCGCGCAGCTGCGCGAGCAGGCCGTCGGAATGGTCGAGCAGATCGCGGCCTTCCTCGACGAAGATGTCGACCAGTTCGGTATCCAGGCCGGTGAAGTCGAACTCCTCGTCCGGATCCTCGTCGGTCGGGATCGCCGCCAGCATCGCCGTGCTGGCCGCGGTGGCGGCGCGATCGGCGTCGCGACGCTCCGCGGCGAGCCGATCGGCCTCGGCCCGCGCTTCTTCCGCACGCGCGGCTTCGAGACGCTCGGCTTCGAGACGCTCGGCTTCGAGACGCTCGGATTCGAGACGCTCGCGTTCGGCGGCAAGGCGTTCGGCTTCGGCGCGCTCGGCTTCGAGTCGCTCGGCTTCGAGTCGCTCGGCTTCCACGCGCTCCGCTTCGAGCCGTTCCGCTTCGAGCCGTTCCGCTTCTCGGCGCTGTTCTTCCAGCCGCTCGGCTTCGACACGCTCGACTTCCAGGTGTTCCTCGGCCGCACGCACGCTTTCGACGCGTTCGGCCTCCAGACGCTCGGCCTCCAAGCGCTCCTGCTCCAGGATCCGCGCCTCCCGCTCGGCCTGTTCCAGGCGTTCGGCTTCGAGGCGTTCGGCCTCGGTACGCTCGCCTTCGAGGCGTTCAGCTTCAAGACGTTCGGCTTCGAGGCGTTCCGCCTCGACGCGTTCGGCTTCGGCACGCTCGACTTCGAGACGCTCCGCTTCGAGACGTTCGGCTTCGACGCGCTCGGCTTCGAGACGTTCGGCCTCGAGACGTTCGGCCTCGAGACGCTCGGCTTCGAGACGCTCCGCTTCGAGACGTTCGGCCTCGAGACGCTCGGCTTCGAGACGTTCGGCTTCGACACGCTCGGCCTCGAGACGCTCGGCTTCGAGACGCTCGGCCTCGAGACGCTCGGCCTCGAGACGCTCGGCTTCGAGACGCTCGGCTTCGAGACGTTCGGCTTCGACGCGCTCGGCTTCGAGGCGTTCGGTCTCGAGACGCTCGGCTTCGAGACGCTCGGCTTCGAGACGCTCGGCTTCGACGCGTTCGGCTTCGAGACGTTCGGCCTCACCCGTATCCGTGAAGCCGGCGTAGGGCGTCATGTCCACGCCGACCAGCTGCGGGCCTTCGTCCTCCGCGCCCGGCTCGTCGAGCGCCGTACCCAGCAGCGCGGCGAGATCGGTCGGGGCGGGTTCGGGCAGCGCGTCGCGCAGGGCAACCAGCCGTGCCGCCAGCGCAGGCACCGAGGGCACCTGCGGGGGAGAGGCATGCAGGCCGGCGATCGCGGTCCGGGCCACCGTAGCCAGCTCGCCGACGGCGGCCACGCCTTCGACCGATGCCGGAACGCGGGCGGCGATCAGCCGCTTCACGTAGCCCTCGCCCGGAGTCAGCACCTGCGCGACCGAGGTCAGCTCGGTCATGGCGAAGGCGCCGTTCATCGTGTGCAGCGCGCGCAGCAGCTCTTCGGAGGCCTGCGCCTGGCCCGCGGACGCCCGCGCAACCCAGCCGTCCACCGTCACCAGATGGCCGGACACCTCGGCGTCCAGGATCTCGAGCAGCAGGGCGTCGACCGAAGCCATCACCATGTCCAGCGGCGCGCTGGCGGCTTCCCCGCCAGCCGCCACCGTGTCGTTTCCTTCCACCGGCGCCTGGACTGCAGGAGCCTCGGGTTCCGGCGCGTCCTCGCTTACCGGGTCGGCCGGCACCTGCTCCGCGGGCGCGGATTCGGGCGCGGATTCGATCACGGGCGCCGGCGCCAGCTCGACCTGCTCCGGCTCGACCTGCTCCGGCTCGACGGGCGACGCGACGACGGCAGCGGCAGCGGCAGCGGCAGCGGCAGCGGCGAAATCTTCAGGCATGCCCTCGTCGCCGGCTGCGATGCGGTCGGCCGAGTCCTGCATGCGCTCGAGATCGGCCTGCACCGTGCCGTCGCCGCGCAGCGCAGCCTGGAGCTGCGGCAGCGTATAGAAGGCCTGGTCGACCATGGCCACCACCGCGGGGCTGGCCGGACGCGTGCCGTCGAGCACGCGGTTGAGCATGTTCTCGACCTTCCAGCTGAACTCGCCGAGGATGCGCGCGCCGACCAGGCGACCGCTGCCCTTGAGCGTATGGAAGACGCGGCGGATCGGACGCAGGCGCTCGAGGTCCTCGGGCTGCGTGCGCCACGGCGGCAGCAGCCGGTCGAGGTTGTCGATTTCCTCGGCGAACTCTTCGAGGAAGACCTCGCGGATCTCGTCGTCGATCTCGTCGCTGGTGATTTCGAAGCCGCCCTGGCCGGACGCCGTGGGCGCCGCCACCGGGGCCATCGACGGTGCTTCGACGGGCTGTTCGCCCGCAGGCTGCGCCGGCGTGGACACCACGCCCGGGCTGCGCTCGCCGAGCGCGACCGCGGAGCGTTCCATGTCCGCCTCGCTGACGATCTCCGGTGCCAAGGCCTCCGCCGCCTGCTCAGGCTGGCGCTCGGCCGGCAGCGGCCAGTAGCCCAGGCTTTCCAGGCTGTGGCGGGTGACGTCGAGGATCTCGTCGCGGTTGAAACGGTTCTCGCGCAGCGCCTCGAGGTAATACTCGAGGCTCGCCAGCGCGTCGGCGAAGGTGTCGAGCTGGCGGCCGTTGGGCACGCGGCGGCTGCCGATCAGCTCGTCTTCGATATAGCGGCGGATGCCGGTCAGGTAGCCGGCCGGCAGCGGCAGCTCGAGCATCTGCAGCGCGCCGGTGACCTCGTTCAGCAGGCGCGGCACCTCGGCGAGCGCGCCGTGGTCCCAGCCGGTCTCGATGAAGCCGACGAAGGCCTGGCGGGCGTCGGCGAAGTTCGCGATGGCCTCGCGCGCAAGCACGTCGAGCACCTTCTCCGCCTCGCCGGCGGCAAGGCCGCCCTCTGCGGGCAGGTCCTGGTCACCGGCACCCAG
>JAEWFF010000076.1 GCA_023388965.1 Pseudomonadota bacterium
GCTGCAGGCGATGGCGGCCAGGCGCGGCGGCCGCGCCTGCTTCCCGCGCCCGGCGCTGTGCACCGACAACGGCGCGATGATCGCCTTCGCCGGCGCGCTGCGCCTGGAGGCCGGCGAGCGCGCGCCCGACGCCGTGCACGTCACGCCGCGCTGGGACATGGCTGGCCTCGCTCCGTTGGCATGAGCACGGGCATGGACATGGATGGCATCGCCCTCGAGGGGATCCGGCTGGACGTGCTGATCGGCGTGCATGCGCACGAGCGGGAGGCGCGGCAGCCGTTGCGCTTGGACCTGTGGATCGGCACGGACATCGCCGCCGCAGGTCGCTCCGACGCGTTGGAAGACACAATCGACTATGCCGTCGTGGTGGAGCAGGTCCGCGGCTTCGCCGAGGGAAGCCGGTACCTGCTCCTGGAATCCTTCGCCGCGACGCTCGCCGACACACTGATGGCGCGTTGGCCAATCGATGCGCTGCGGCTGGTCGTGCACAAGCCGGAGGCCGCGGCTGCGCTCGGCTGCGCCGACGTCCGCATCGTGATCACGCGAACACGTGCGCCGTGAGCCGCTGGCTGCTGCTGCTTGGATCGAACCTCCCCGACGACTTCCATGTGCGCGCGGCGCTCGACGCGCTTGCGGCGCTGGGGCCGTGCAGGACGCTCGGCCCGATCCGCCGCCTTCCGTCCAGCGCCGGAGACGGCGTTTGGTACCATAATGTAGTCGCGACCCTCGAGCATCCCGGTGGCCGCGCCCTGCGGGACGCGCTGCGTGCGATCCAGGTTGGCCTGGGCCGCGACGACAGCGTGCCCGGCCGGGTGGACATCGACATCGACCTGGTCGCCCGAGCCGGCGCCGGCGGCGCTTGGATTATGGACGCCCACGCCGCCTCCAAGTCCGAAATGCACGCCGGCCCGGTGCGCCGGCTGTTCGACGACATCGGGGTGGTCATGCGGCCGCCCGTGGAGGAAGCATGAGCGCCAACCGTTTGATCGTCCACCTGCCGCGCTGGCTGCGCTGGGGGTTGCTGTTTGTGCTCGCCCTGCTGGTGGTCGGCTTCTCCGTCAGCATCTTCATCGGCGTGGGGCGTCCGGACTTCGCGAACTGGCTGCCGCCCTCGGTGTCGATCGTGCAGATCGCGCTGACGGCTCTGGCATATATCGTCCTGCTGTTCTTCACCGAGTCGAGCCAGGGCGTAGACGCGCTCCAGCGGCAGTCGGACAAAGTGCTGACGCGGCTACTGCCCGACTGCCTGGGGCGGATCAGCGACCACCAGGGCGCACAGGTCGCGGTCCAGGTCGGCGAGCCGTCCGGCGTGGTCGGGCGCGCCTACGATCTCGTCTCCGCGAACGCGCGCGTGAGGATGTGGGTGGGCCTGAACGTGCATCGCGTGATCGTCGCCTACTTCTGCGAGCTGCCCTATCCCGAGGACGAGGCGCGGAGCGTGGAGCGGTTGCAGTCGGCCTTCGCGCCCACCATCGCCGGCGCGCGCGCGGTCGGCTATGGCCAGCCCACCATCCAGCTGGAGCAGATCGGCGGCCACCGCTTCGCGAGCCTGTGGCTGACCTGGAACCTTGACAGCCGGGACGATTTTCTCACCCATACGCCGAGCCAGCTCTTCTTCGCCCAAGACGTGGCGCTGATGACGCAGTCCTTCCTGCGCACCGGGCAGCGCCACGGCATCGTGCTCGCCACGCCCTTCGAGCCCATGCCGCTTTGAGCGCTCAGACATTAAGCAGGCGGCCGCCTTCCACTGGAACCACCGCGCCGGTGGTGTAGTGCGCGTCCAGCAGCAGCCACGCTACGGCCTCGGCGACGTCTTCGGGCGTGCCGACGCGGCCTAGGGCCGTACCGTCGCGGACATCGCCGTCGCTCTCGGCCTTCACCGGGTTGTCCGACCACAGCACGGTGCCGGGCGCGACGGCGTTGACGCGCACCTCGGGGCCGAGCTCGCGCGCGAGCGCGAAGGTCAGCATCCGCAGCGCGGCCTTGCTCATGCTGTAGGCGCTGTAGCGCGGCAGCGCCCGCTCCGCATACACATCGAGCACGTTGACGATCGCGCCGCCCGCTTCACGGAGGTGCGCCGCCGCCGCCTGCGTCAGGAAGAACGGACCACGCGCGTTGGCCGAGAACAGCTGGTCCCACTGTGCCGGCGTCACGCTGCCGAACGGCGTGGTGAAGAAGGTCGAAGCATTGTTGACGACGCCGTCCAGGCGTCCGCAGCGTTCCACCAGCCGCGATACCATGGTCTCCAGTTGCTCCGCATCGTCGAGATCGGCCTGCAGCAGCAGTGTGCTTCCGGCGCGCGCACCCTCGAGTTCCCGCGCCAGCGCTTCGGCTTCGTTGCGGGAGCGGCGATAATGCATCGCGACGACGCATCCCCTCGCGTGCAACCGGCGGGCGATCACCGCTCCGACGCGCTTCGCGGCGCCGGTCACTAAGACCACGGGGGACACATCGGACATCGTCGTCGGCTCCATCGAATGGCATGGGTGGACGACGTCGAGTATAGGCACTGGCACGCGGAAGGAGGCGCAGACCATGCAGATGCAACCATTGAATGCCGGCTACGACCGGCTCGGACATATGTTGCAGCCTTGGCCCGGCACGTATGCCGTCGTCATGTTCATGCTGCTGCTGCTGGTGGCGTGGCTGGCCAACTTCGTCACCCGGCGCGTCCTGCTGCGCGGCCTGCGCCACGTGCTTGCGCGCGTGGCGGCGCTGACCGGCCACACCGGCGAGTCGCTGAGCCGCATGCGCGTCATCTCGCGCCTGGCCAACGTGGTGCCGGCGCTGGTGATCGGCGCCGGCATCGGCCTGGTGCCCGACCTGCCGCCGCAGCTGGTGGCCTTCATCAGCGGGCTGTGCCGGGTGTTCGTGATCTTCACCGTGGCGCTGGCTTTCGGGCATGCGCTCGACGTCGCCAACGAGGTCTACGAACGCCGCCCGGACGCCCGCGACAAGCCGATCAAGGGCTATCTGCAGGTGGCCAAGATCATCGCCCTGGTGATGGCGGCGCTGGCCTCGGTGGCGCTGCTGGCCGGCGTCGACCTGGTGCACGTGCTCACGGGCCTGGGCGCGGCCAGCGCGGTGCTGATGCTGATCTTCCAGGACACGATCCTGTCGTTCGCGGCCAGCCTGCAGATCAGCGGCGACGGCCGCGTCCGCATCGGCGACTGGATCGAGATGCCCAGCCAGAACGCCGACGGCGACGTGATCGACATCGCGCTGCACACGGTCACCGTGCAGAACTGGGACAAGACCATCACCACGGTGCCCACGCGCAAGCTGATCAGCGATTCGTTCAAGAACTGGCGCGGCATGAGCGAGGCCGGCGGCCGCCGGATCAAGCGCGCGATCCACCTCGACCAGCACTCCACCCGCTTTCTGGAGCCCGACGAAGTCGCGCGCTTCCGTCGCTTCCGCCTGCTCGACGCCTACCTCGACGGCAAGTCCAGCGAGCTGCAGGACTGGAACGCGAAGCTGGCCGAGCGCGGCGCCGAGCCGGTCAACCGCCGCCGCGTGACCAACCTCGGCACCTTCCGGGCCTATGTCGAGCAGTACCTGCGCAACCACCCGGGCGTCCACCAGGGCATGACCCTGCTGGTGCGCCAGCTGCAGCCCACCGACCACGGCCTGCCGCTGGAGATCTACTGCTTCACCTCCGACGTGGCCTGGGCGGCCTACGAGGGCACCCAGTCCGACATCTTCGACCACCTGCTGGCCATCCTCCCCGAGTTCGGGCTGCGCGTGTTCCAGGCTCACAGCGACGCGCCGGTCGAAGTCCGCCTGAGGCGGGAGGACGATCCGGACGCCGCGCACCGCGCCGGCGCATCCGGCTGAGGCCGACCGGATCCGGCGGCGGTGTGCGGGCCGGCCCGCACCCGCATCGCCACGCCGGCGGGATCGCGGCCCGGGCGCTTCCGCGCGCGGGCACGGCGCGCGATCATGTGCGCCCCACGCGAACGCGTCCCGGAGCGCGCGCCATGCACACCGCCTGCCTCAGCCTCGGCAGCAACGTCGACCCGGAACGCCACATCGCCATCGCCTTCGCGGCGCTGCGCGAGCGCTTCGGCGCCATCCGCGCCTCGGCCGCGTACCGCACGCCCGCAGTGGGCTTCGAGGGCGCCGACTTCGTCAACGCCGCCGCGGTCATCGACAGCGACCTCGACGTGCACGCGCTCAACCAATGGCTGCACGCGCTGGAGGACGCCCACGGCCGCGACCGCAGCGGCCCGCGCTTCGGCGACCGCACGCTCGACATCGACATCGTGCTGTTCGACGACCTGGTCTGCAGCGGCCCCGGCAACCTGCGCCTGCCGCGCGGCGAACTGCGCCATGCCTTCGTGCTGCGGCCGCTGGCCGAGATCGCCCCGGAGATCGTCGAGCCGACGGGCGGGCGCACGCTTGCCGCGCTGTGGGCGGCGTCCGGGGAGCGCGACGTGGCCATGCACGAGGTGGCGCTGCCGGCGGTCCTGGCCGCCGCCGCGGACTGACGCCCGGCGCTGCCACGGACGCCTGGCCGCCGATTCTTTGGCAGGGCGTCGCGCCGCGCGGTCACACCCGCGCCGCCGCCGCCGTCATGGACACCATGCACTGGACGAGGCGGCCAATCGGCTGTTGCGGGGCGCGGTGACAATGGAGGGAGTGGCGATGTTCGACAGATTCTCGCGCAGCTGGGACATGGTCAAGGCGAGCGCCGCGGTGCTGCGCTCGGACCGCGAGCTGATGCTGTTCCCGGTGCTGTCGGGGCTGGCCACGCTGCTGGTGCTGGCCACCTTCGCGCTGCCGACGTTCGCGCTGCGGCTGTTCGCCGACGGCTGGAGCGTGGGCGGCGCACTCGTCGGCTTCGCCTTCTACTTCTGCACCTACAGCGTGATGATCTTCTTCAACTGCGCGCTGGTGGGCGCGGCGATGATCCGGCTGGAAGGCGGCGACCCGACGCTCTCCGACGGGCTGGCCGCGGCGCGCGCGCGGCTGGGCGCGATCTTCGGCTATGCCGCCATCGCCGCCACCGTGGGCGTGCTGCTGCAGGCGCTGAGGGGCAAGGACAACAACGTCATCGTGCGCCTGGTCGGCAGCGGCCTGGGCATGGCCTGGACGCTTGCCACCTTCCTGGTGGTGCCGGTGCTGGTCAGCCGCAATATCGGCCCGGTGGACGCGCTGAAGCAGAGCGTGTCGCTGCTCAGGCGCACCTGGGGCGAGAACGCCGTCGGCCAGCTCGGCATCGGCGCCGCCTTCGGACTGCTGACCACCGGCGCGGTGCTGGCCTCGGTGCTGCTGGTGGTGCTGGCAGCCCAGGCCTCGTTCGCGCTGGCGATCGTGGTCGGCATGTTCTGCCTGCTGGGCGTGCTGCTGCTGGGCGTGTACCAGGCGGCGCTGACCGGCATCTACTCGGCGGTGTTGTACCGCTATGCAGTGGCCCATGAACTGCCCCCGGCCTTCCAGGGCACGGACATCGCGCACGCGTTCGCGCCGAAGCGCTGACGCCGGCCGGCCGCCGCCTCAGCCGAGGTGGCGGCCGCCGTCCACGGCCAGCACGCTGCCGGTGGTGTAGCCCGCGTCGCGCAGCAGCCACAGCACCGCGCCGGCGATCTCCTCCGGCGTGCCGGTGCGGCCCAGCGGCGTCATCGCCATGAGCCGCGCCTGCAGCGCCGGGTCGATGCCGGCGTCGGGCCAGAGGATCGCGCCCGGCGCCACCGCGTTCACCCGCACCTCGGGCGCCATCGCCACCGCCAGCGCGCGCGTGGCGGCTTCCAGCGCACCTTTGCTTACCGCGTACGCGGCAAGATCGGCGCGCGGCGCGCGGGCATAGACATCGGACAGGTTGACGATCGCGCCGCGCGCTGCGCGCAGGTGCGGCGCCGCGGCCTGGGCGAGGAAGAACGGCGCCTTCGCGTTCACCGCCAGCATCGCGTCCCAGTGGTCGGGATGGATGCCGCCGAACGCGGCCGGCTCGAAGCCCGACGCGTTGTTGACCAGCGCGTCGAGGCGGCCGAAGCGGCCCACGGTGCGCGCCACCAGCTCGGGCAGGCGGTCGAATTCCGTCAGGTCGGCCTGCAGCGCCAGCACGCTGCCCGCGCGCGCGGCCTCCAGCTCCGCGGCCAGCGCCGCGGCCTCGCCGGCCGAGCCGCGGTACTGCAGCGCCAGATCGTAGCCGGCGGCGTGCAGGCGGCGCGCGATGGCGGCGCCCACGCGGCGCGCGGCGCCGGTGACGATCGCGACGGGTTGGCCTCCGGGCATGACCGGCTCCGTAACAGATGACGGGACACGATAACGTCCCGCGGCGCGCCTTTCCGTATCCTGTCGCGCGCACGCCACGGAAATCCCCATGCCGCTTCCCCCGCTCGACCCCGCGGCGCAGGCCCACAGCGACCGCCTGCGCCAGCTGATCCACGCCGTGATCGCCGA
>JAEWFF010000037.1 GCA_023388965.1 Pseudomonadota bacterium
TCATCGACGAACTTGGCTTCGTGCCGTTGTCGAAGACCGGCGCCGAATTGCTGTTCGAGCTGATCTCGCAGCGCTATGAGCGCGGATCGACCCTGATCACCAGCAATCTGCCCTTCGATGAATGGACCGAAACCTTCGGTTCCGAGCGCCTGACCGGCGCGCTGCTCGACCGACTGACCCACCACGTCAGCATCCTCGAGATGAACGGCGAAAGCTATCGCCTCGCCAACAGCACAGCCCGCAAGCGGCGTTGATCTCGATCCAGACATCTCACGACGATTGGCCCTGACGGGCCAGTGCGCCATGGCACACGCCAGCTATGTGGAAAGCGCGCGTGCCATGGCGCACACCCTCACCAACTGGCCTGGTTTTGCTCCGCCGCCATGGCCGACTTTTGCGCCGCCGTTGACAGGGACGATCAGTCTGCCGTTCTGCACGCAAAAATTGATCTGCTGCGAGGTTATGTGCGTAAAGCAAAGAAAATGGCCCGAATAGCAGAAGGTTCGCCCTATCTGCGGCGGCTGGACGACAACTGGCAGCTCAAGAATTTCGAGGGACTCCCCATGCTTCAAGTCGCGCTTCTCTATACTGCAACCGCCGCGGTGTTTCTCGCTCTGGATGCGATAGGGATCCGGTTTCTCATCCGGCCGGTGTTCGAGCGCAATGTCGGCCATCTTCTTGCCGATCCGCTGCGGCTTGGTCCGGCAGCGCTGTTCTATCTGGGATATATCGCCGGGCTTGTGTGGCTGGTTTCCTGGCCCGCGCTGAAGGGCAACGATCCCCTGCAGGCGTTGATCGGAGGCATGGTCATCGGGCTGATGTGTTATGGTACCTATGAGATGACTAATTACGCCACGCTCGCCGACTGGTCGTGGGAGCAGGTCATCATCGATGGATTGTGGGGCATGCTGCTGACCGGATTTTCAGCCTGGATTGGCGTTCTGGCACTTTCGGGGCGATTTAACTGAACGATCAGCCCAAGCGTCGCAACAGGCGCAGCGAGAGCGCATAAGGCAAGGCCCGCACCAGCTTCATCACCCAGGTGAAGCGGCGCGGGAAATGGATCTCGAATCCCCGCCGCTGCATCCCGCGCAGCACCGCCTCTGCCGCCTGCTCGGGAGTGATGATTGCGGGCATGGCAAAGTCGTTTCTTGCTGTCAATCTGGTCTGGACGAAGCCAGGACAGACCAGCCGCACGTCCACGCGCGGTGCCAGTTCGACCGCAAGCGTTTCGGCCAGGTTGTTCACCGCAGCCTTGGTCGCTGAATAAGGCTGCCCCCCCGGCAGACCGATATAGCCCGCAACCGAGCCGAACAGCACCAACTGTCCACCGTCGCGCAGCAGCGGGGGGCATTGGCGGGCGACCTCGATCATGCCCAGGATGTTGACCCGCACCATCGCCTCGGCTTGGGCGGGGTCGATGTCGGCGACGCGACCGGGATCATAAAGCGCGGCGGTGCAGATGATCGCATCGAGCGGCGCCTCAAGCGCAAGCCGCTTCACCACCGCTGCCAGCGTTTCGGGTTGTCCCAGATCCAGCGGCAGGGCCTGCGCACCGCCGCATTCCGTGGCCAGCACCTCCAGCGCGTCACCATCGCGGGCGGAAAGGATCAGCTGCGCACCTTGCCCGGCCAGCGCCCGGGCAAGTGCAGCGCCGATCCCGGCGCTGGCACCAATGATCCAGATGCGGCGGCCTGCATGGCCCATCCTTCAAATCCGGAAGATCGGCTGCAACAGCCGCGGGATCAGCGCGCGAAAGCGCAGGGGCGCATCTGTTGCCGCCAGGCAGATGCAAGGCTCGCCTGGGCCGGCCACGGGTTGGTGGTCGATCTCGTCATGCGCCACTTCTACGTCGCCGCGATGAAATGCGCCCGCACTGTCGGAAAAGCTGCCCTGCAGCACCAGCGTCAATTCCTGCCCGCTATGCCCGTGTTCGGGCACGGCCTTGCCCGGCGGGATATACAACAACCGCAGCGAGCCTTCACGATCGGTGGTCAGGATCTGCTGGCGGATGCCACCGCCCAACATGCGCCAGTGCGGCGGCCTTCCGCCCAATTCGTGCATCACAGCCGAGGGAAACGGGCCAGAGGCGCGCGGGGGCGGTTTCGGCGCCGGTGCGTCCAGTGCCGCCATCATACGGTCGCGTGCATCGGCGCGCAGGTTTGCACCCTCTGCACCCAGCAAAAACGCGCCGCCGATCATGTCTGCCGCCTCGTGGCGGGCGCGGCATTGGTCGCAAAGTGACAGATGCGCAGCCACGACCACGCCGAAGGCATGTGGCAAGGTTCCAGCGCGATACGCGTCAAGCATGTCGTCGGGGATGTGGTGGCGGATGGCGGTCATGGTGCTATCTTCTTCAGCTCGTGCCGGAGGCGTTCAAGGCCAAGGCGGATGCGGGACTTGATGGTGCCAAGCGGCAAGCCCGTCATTTCACTGATACGGCTATGGGGAACGTCATCGAAATAGGCGGCGCGCAGCGCCTCGACCTGTTCGGGAGCGAGTCGCGCAAGTGCCTCGGCCAGGTGGCGCGCCTCCTGCTGCAGAGCGATGATCTGGTCTGCGTCGGGTTCCAGGCTCTCAAGCTCGGGCATCTCGTCGGGTTGTGCCAGCGGGCGGCGGCGCGCCATGTCGATGCGCCGGTTCCGGGCAATGCCATAGATCCAACCGGCCGCGTCGGCGCGATGCGGGTCAAACTGCCCTGCCTTGTGCCAGACCGCAAGCATCACATCCTGCACCACATCCTCGGCAGTGCCGTCGCGCAGCCCGCCGCGCAGCATCATCGCCTTGATCCTTGGGGCAAAATGGTCAAAGAGCCGTCCGAACGCCGCGCGGTCACGGCTGTCGCGGACAGCGATCAAATCTCGACTCAACTCGGAAAGATCACTCATCGGCTGCTGACTCACCACTGTGGCACCCACGGCACCGCTATCGACCAGTGGCGGTGCCATCGGACTGAGCGTTCTATAAGTGCAAGGCTCGACAGGTGCAAATGCAGTGTTCATGCCATGCAGTACGGGTGACAAGGCGTAGCAGATCATTCTTACGGCAATTTTTCGGTTTGATTGATCCAAGGCCAGGTTCCACGCGTAAGCTTGTCAAAGATTTAGTGGAGTCCAGATGCCTTTTGACATCACCAACGGCGCGCCGCAGCGAATTGCCATCGTCGGCGGGGGCATATCGGGCCTGGCTTGCGCATGGGTTCTGTCGCGCCACCATCATGTTACGTTATACGAAGAAGCGATCCGGCTTGGCGGCCATGCGCGCACGGTTCTTGCCGGCAAGCGGGGCGATCAGCCGGTCGATACCGGGTTCATCGTGTTCAACCATGTCAATTACCCGCATCTGACGGCGATGTTTCGCGACCTTGACGTGCCAATCGTCAAAAGCGACATGAGCTTTGGCGTCTCGCTGGACGCTGGCGGGGTGGAATATGCGCTGCGGTCCGGCAATGCGCTGTTCGGCCAGCGCCGCAACATCGTGGACCCGCGCTTTCACCTGATGATCCGCGACATCCTGCGCTTCAATGCCGGGGCCGAGGCCGAAGTGGCGGCAGCGCCCGAGATGACCATCGCCGCCCTGATCGCGCGGATGCGTCTGGGTGCACGATTTCGCGACCATTACCTTTATCCGTTCTGCGGGGCGATCTGGTCCACGCCCGAGCACGACATCGGGGCCTTCCCGGCCCGTGCGATGGTGCGGTTCATGCGCAACCACGGGCTATTGTCCCGCGGCCAGCATCACCGGTGGTGGACGGTGGACGGCGGCTCGATCTCCTATGTCGAGCGCCTGTTGGCGGCGCTGGTGCAGGCCGGAGTCGATCTGCGCCCCGGCACTTCCGTGGGGGCGGTCACGCGCAGCGGCGAGACCGTAACCCTGCGCGCCAAAGGGGCAGAGGCCGAAAGTTTCGATCATGTCATCCTTGCAACCCATGCCGATCAGGCGCTCGCGATGCTGAGTGATGCTGACGGGACCGAACAGGCCGCCCTTTCGGCAATCCGGTTCCAGCCCAACCACGCTGTCCTTCACGCAGACCCATCCGTGATGCCGCGCCGCCGCAGATGTTGGAGTTCATGGGTCAGCCGGGGCGATACCGGGCGAGCGGGTGTGGCCGTCACCTATTGGATGAACAGGCTGCAGAATATCCCGGACGACGATCCGCTGTTTGTCACGCTGAACGCGGGTGACGGGATCGACCCGCGTTTGATCTACGATCAGGTAACCTTCCGTCATCCGGTCTTTGATCTTACGGCGTTGGACGCACAGGCGCGGATTGCCGCGATGCAGGGCAATCGCAACACCTGGTTTGCTGGAGCATGGCTGCGCAACGGCTTTCACGAAGACGGCTTTGCCAGCGCCATGCGCATCGCGCGGCGGTTGCTGCCTGTGGCGGTGCTGCCATGACCCTCGCCGCGCGGCTTGAGGCGGGTGAGGTGCTGGCGATGCCCGCGCTGGTGACCCATGCCCGGCGCGGTGCCCTGCGCCACACATTCCGTACCCATGCCGATCATCTGCTGCTGGCGCCTGAACATTTTCACCCGCCCCGGCTGATGGGGCATAACAGGTTTGGCCTGATCGCCTTTTACGACTCCGACCACGGCGGCCCGCGTGGCGCGGGCACCGGCGCCCACTGGGCCTGGGCGCAGTTCGGCGCGGCCGGGATCGCCCGCCGTCCGGGGCTGGTGCTGGTGCTGGTGACGCAGCCACGTTTCTTGGGCTACTGGTTCAACCCAGTCAGCTTCTGGATGCTGATCCAGGGCGACGCGCTGATCGCCGCGATTGCCGAGGTCAACAACACCTTCGGCCAACGCCACAGTTATCTGCTGGCCCGCCCCGACCTTGCGCCGATTACCGCTGAAACGGAACTGACCGCGCGCAAGGTGTTTCACGTCTCGCCCTTTCAGGACGTGGCGGGGGAGTATCATTTCCGCTTTGCCCTGCACCCCGACCGCATCGCCATCCGCATCGCACAACAGGACGGCGCGGGCGGCATCGACACCGCCATGACAGGGCGCCTGGTGCCGCTGACCACCCTCGGGGTTCTTGCAACAAGTTTTCGCCGGCCGGGCGGTGCGCTGCGGGTGATTGCCCAGATCTATTGGCACGCGCTGCGCCTGAAATTCAAAGGCGCTGCCTATCGCCGCGTTCCCACCCCACCCGATCAGGAAATCAGTCGATGAGCCTTGCGACACGCTCCCTCAAGTCCCGCTTTCTTTCCGCCCTTGAAGGGATCGGCGATGGAATCCTGACCCTTACCACGCCCGAGGGCACGCGCCACCGCTTTGGCAGCGCCGGCCCCGAGGCGGACTTGCAGATCCGCGACTGGCGGCTGCTTCCGCGTCTGGCGCTGCGCGGCGATGTGGGCTTGGGCGAAGGCTGGATCGCCGGCGAGTGGCACAGCGAGACGCTGGAGGCGACGCTGTCGCTGGCCCTGCGCAACCTTGGCCTTCGGGCCGGTTGGGGAGAGCCGGGGCGGCTTCAGGCCATGCGAATGCGGCTGGTCGACCGACTGATGCGGCCAAACAGTCTGCGTGGATCGCGGCGCAATATCCGCGCGCATTACGATGTGGGGAACGAGTTCTACCAGTTGTGGCTTGATCCCGGCATGACCTATTCCTCGGCACTGTTTGGTGAAGGCGATGATCTGCCGCGCGCGCAGGCCCGCAAGAACGCGCGCATCCTGGCGCAACTGACACCGGGCGAAAGCCTGCTGGAAATCGGCTGCGGCTGGGGCGGGTTCGCCGAAGCTGCTGCGGATCACGGCCATGACGTGACCGCGATCACGCTGTCGCCCTCGCAAAAGGGCTATGCCGATGCCCGGCTGGATGGCCGCGCCGAGGTGCGGCTTCAGGATTACCGTCAGGTGACGGGCAGCTTTGACAACATCGTGTCGATCGAGATGATCGAGGCGGTGGGAGAACGCTATTGGCCGACCTATTTCGCCACCCTCAAGGCGCGGCTGGCACCGGGTGGGCGGGCGGTCTTGCAGGCGATCACCGTGCCTGATGCCGAGTTTTCGGTATATCGCCGCCGCTCGGATTTCATCCGTCAGCATGTCTTTCCCGGCGGCATGCTGCCCTGTTCTGCGATCATCATCCATGAGGCCGCAAAGGCCGGGCTGCGCGTCCAAGACAGCCACGCTTTCGGCCCGGATTATGCCCGCACCTGCCGGATCTGGTGCGAGAGGATGATGCAACAGCGCCCGCGCATCGAGCGGCTTGGCTATGGTGACGCGTTCCTGCGCGGCTGGCAGTTCTATCTGGAGGGCTGCGCCGCTGCCTTTGCCACAGGGCGCTGCGATGTGGTGCAGGTGACGCTTGACCACGCGGATGCGGCGGCTTGAATGACGGCGCCCGGCATCCTCTGGCTGACCCGTGATTTTCGTCTGCATGACAACCCCGCGCTTCAGGCCGCCATTGCCGATGGTCCACTGCTGCCGGTTTTCATCATCGACCGGCTGACCATGACGCAGGGCGCGGCCAGCCGCTGGCGGCTGATGCGCGCGCTGCAATCGCTGGATGCCACCCTTCGGCAACGCACCGGCGGCAAGGGCATCACGATCCTGCGCGGCGAGGCGGATGAGATCCTGCCACCGTTGATGAAGCGGCTGGGAGTGCGCAGGCTGCACCAGTCCGACTGGCCCACATCCGAAATGCGGACGCTGCAAGGCCGCATGCGGGCGGCCCTGCGGCCTGCGGGTGCCGAGCTGGTCCTGCATCCGGGCCATCTTCTGGTGCACCCCCGGGCGATCCGAACAGGCAATGGGGGCGCCTATCGGGTCTATTCCCCCTTTGCGCGGGCAGTGCGGCAGCTCGGCCCCGATCGGCCCGCCGCTGACGCGCCGCGGCGGATCACAGCTTGCACCGAGCCGCTTCAGGGGCTTGATCCACTGAAACTGGATCTCGCTCCGGACCTGCACCGTGGCCGCGCCGCCTTGGAGCAGTTTGCCCCGCCTGCGGGCGAAGGCGCCGCGCTTGCCCGGCTGGACGACTTTCTCGACCGAGCCTCTGCCTATCCCGGCGGGCGTGATCGCCCCGATCTCGACGCGACTTCCGGCCTCTCCGATCATCTTGCGGTGGGAGAAATCAGTCCACGCGTGGTCTGGGCCAGAGCCATGCTGAGGGCCGAGGTGTCGCCCGAACACGCAGCCGGCATCGGCAAGTTCCTGTCCGAAGTGATCTGGCGCGACTTTTCCTGGCATCTGCTGATCGAGTTCCCGCAGATGCCGGTTGCCTGCTGCCGTCCCGAATGGGAGGGCTTTCCCTGGCGCAAAGACGCCCCCGAGCTGATCGGCTGGCAGCGGGCGGAAACCGGGGTGGCGCTGGTCGATGCCGGATTGCGCCAGATGTGGTTGACGGGCCGGATGCACAACCGCGTGCGCATGGTGGTTGCAAGCTGGCTGACCAAGCATCTGCTGATCGACTGGCGCGCGGGGCTGGCGCATTTTGCCGATTGCCTGACCGATTGGGACCCGGCCGCCAATGCGATGAACTGGCAATGGGTGGCGGGCTGCGGCCCCGATGCGGCGCCCTATTTCCGCATCTTCAACCCCGAGAGGCAGGCGGAACAATACGACCCTCAGGGCGATTATCGCCGGCGCTGGCTTGCTGGATTTGACGGTGCCTCTTACCCAGAGGCTGAGGTCTGGCTGCAAAGCATTCCACCGGCGTGGAACCGCGGACCTTGGCTCCCCGGTCCCCCATCCATGCTGGCCAAGGGGCGCAATGCCGCGCTGGCGGCCTTGGCACAGTTTCGCGCCACCATATCGGAGACCTGAAATGAATGACCGCAACGCAAGGATCATCATACTGCTGTTGGCTGTGGGTTTCGCCGTTTCGCCCGTCCTGTCGAATGGCTTTGGCGGCTTTTACACGGAAAGCTTTCCCGTGCAGGTGGACCGCTGGCCCGCCCAACCCGTTGGATGGGCCTTTTCAATCTGGGGGCTGATCTATTTGGGGCTGATTCTTGCCTCGGTATGGGCTCTTTGGCGCCCTGAAACCATGCCGGGCTGGGGGCGCGCTGCCTGGCCCCATGGCATCAGCCTGTTCATCGGCGTGTTCTGGATCGAGGCTGCCCTCCGTTCCCCATCGATCGCCACGGCGATGATCCTGGTGATGGCGGCGGCTGCGATCATGGCGATGCTGCGGGTCGGGCCCGGCTGGCGCGAATGGGCACCCATCGGGCTATACACCGGCTGGCTGACGGCTGCATCAGGGGTCGCCCTGTCGGTGGTGGCGACGGGATATGGCATATTGCCGCCGCGAACAGCCGCCATTGCGCTGATCATTTGCGTCCTGATTGCGGCTGTTGCGGTCGCCTTCGTCCGTCCGCACGTCTGGTCCTATCGCGCCGGTGTCATCTGGGCATTGTTCGGCGTCATTGTGGCCAATGCGGGCGCCGGCGACTGGCTGATCGCCATGATCTGCGGCGCGGGAATCATCATGCTCGCAATGTTCGACCGGTTCATCCCCAAATCCAGCCGCGGCTGATCGCTATAAAACGCTACCCCGGCTGATACAGCCGGGGTCTATCTGGTTTACATATGATCAACTGTGCCATTCGCCTCAGTTGGCAGGAGGCATGATCACCGCGTCGATGACATGAATCACTCCGTTCGAGGCCGCGATATCGGCCGTGGTGATGTTGGCGTCATTGACTTTCGCGCCGCCATCAAGCGTGAAGGTCACCTCGCCGCCCTGAACCGTGGCTGCCGACATCCCCTCGGTCAGATCCGAAGACATGACCGCACCCGGAACCACGTGATAGGTCAGGATCGAGACCAGTTGATCCTTGTTTTCCGGCTTCAGCAGCGTGTCCACGGTCCCTTCGGGAAGGGCCGCAAAGGCCGCGTCCGTCGGCGCGAAGACAGTGAAGGGACCTTCACCTTTCAGCGTGTCCACCAGCCCGGCCGCCTGAACCGCAGCAACCAGCGTCGTGAAATCGCCCGCGGCAACTGCCGTATCAACAATGTCCGAGGTCGCATCTTGCGCCATGGCGGCACCTGCCAGCATGGTCGTCGCCGCAGCCCCCATCAGAAACTTGCGTAGCATTCCGTTTCTCCATTGTGTCAAGTAGTGTTTCGCAGAGGACAATATCCGTACCCTCCATCGTCATTACGCAGGTCGCCCCCGGACGGATCAAACTTGCGGACAGGAAAAATTCGATTTGCGTGCGCGGATGTCCAAATCGACCAGATCATGCCGGAAGCAGCAGGTGTGTCAGACATTCCCTGGCACTAGAGCGGGATGAGGAAAAGTGTGAAGCGGTTTTCCGCCCGCATCCTGCTCTATCTCTTTGGAATCGATCGCGCTTATGTATTCAGGTCGATTCGACCTGAATTCATCGCGATCTATGGCACCATGGCGCCGTGCGGCCGTAACGTGTGACAGGCTCACGCTTGGTGAACATTTGTGCCCATTTCCGCACGCGACATGTGGCGCCGCAACTGCCATCGTCGCCCTGCCGCTTTTTTACATCGTGAATCTTTGAGATTGGCCGGGCGGTGCCCTGCGGTCGAGGCGTCTGGCGCTTCCTTCAATGCCACTGCCCGGTCCGGTTTTCAGTGGCACGCGCGCGCCTGGTCGCGCGTGACAGCGTATTCGCTCAGCATTTCCGCGATCATTGATCCCTCCGGTAGCCGGGCCAGTTCCTCGGCTGCCCGCGCCTGGAACTCCCGGCCATACTCGACCACGGGCGGGCACGTCGCGAGCCTGCCGTCCTCAGAACGAACCGTCCCGCAGCCGTTCAGCAAGCTCGTGGTGATCGCGAGGACGGCGAGCCGCCACTTCCAGCATCCGGCGTTGGACGGTCGTGTCTCGGAAGTGGTGGAAATTTGAAGGCGGCGTAATCTCCGGGTGAACTGACACCCACCCAACCGGCGGCGCCAACCGCCAGGGAGATCACGCCATGAAGCAGAATATCGACAGCTCGCCCTTTTCGCTACTGCCCGACGCAAGCGGGTATGATCCGATCGAGGATCGCCTGCGGGCGAATGTCCGTGCCACCATCGAGGCCATGTTCGAAGAGGAACTGGCCGTCTTTCTTGGTCGGCTTCGTTACGGCCGCGGCAACGAGCGGGCCAAGGGCTACCGCCACGGGCATCGCGACCGACAGCTGACCGGCACATTCGGCACCGAGACGGTGCGGGTTCCTCGTGCCCGGATCGAGAACGAGGCCGGCAAGATCACCGAATGGCGCTCGAAGGCACTGCCGCGCTACCAGCGGCTGACCAAAAAGGCCGAGGCCCTGATCGCGGCGGTCTACCTGGCCGGAACCAACACGCGCCGGGTCAAGCGGGCGCTGTTCGGACTGTTCGAGGGGGCGGTGAGCAAGGACGTGGTCAGCCGCGCCTGGCGCAAGGTGAAGGTCGACTGGGACGCCTGGTCCACCCGCGACCTGGCCGAGGAGGATATCGTGCGGCTCATTCTCGACGGCACCGTCATAAAGACCCGGCTGGACCGCAAGGCCACCAATATCTCGGTACTGGCGGCGATCGGTGTTCGGCGCGACGGACAAAAGGTGCTCCTCTCAATCAGGAACATGGGCGGCGAAAGCACGGCTGCCTGGAGCCAATTCCTCGCCGATCTGGATGCGCGGGGCCTGAGGCGGCCCGAGTTCGTGATCGTTGACGGCGCCCCCGGCTTGGAGGCCGCGCTCCTGGCGCTCTGGGGCGGGGACCTGCCCATCCAGCGCTGCACGGTTCACAAGCACCGCAACCTGCTTGGCCACGCGCCCAAGCGCCTGCATGACGAGCTGAGCGAAGACTACCGCGACATGATCTATGCTGACACCGCCGCCGAGATCGAGACGCGCCGCAAGGCCTTTCTTCGCAAGTGGAAGCTGAAGTGCCGGGCCGTGGCCGACAGCCTCGAGGAAGCGGGCGACCGGCTCTTCAGCTTCACCCGCCTCGATCCTTCGCAATGGAAGTCGGCAAGGACCACCAATGCCATCGAGCGTTTGAACGAGGAATGCCGGCGCCGCATCAAGACCCAGACCGTGCTGCCCTGCGCCGAAACCGTGCCGATGCTGCTCTGGGCGCTGCTGGCTTCCGGTCAGATCCAGATGCGAAAGGTCGATGGCTGGGAAACCCTGTCCCAGCCTCTCGAGCCAATGTCCCTTGACCTCGCGGCCTGACTGGAGCCATCGTTACATGCCCGGAGCCCGCTGCTCGGCAATTTCCACCACATTCGCGACACGACCCGTTGGACATCATTGGCCTTCTCCATGGTTTCAAGGCGTTCGGCGAGGCGTCCCGCTCGCTCCCCGGAGCGCCGAAGCGAAAGCAGGAACAGGAGCACTGCCAGCGCGATGGCTCCGTAGCGCAGCGCCGCCCGCATCCATGGGCTCGTGGCGATCCCGGTGAGGAGCCCGCCGATCAACGCCGCCCCCGCTTCCAGTCATCGAGCCGAGCGTAGATCGTGACCGCGATCCCGATGAGAGCGAAGGCGATGAAGACCCAGCGCAGAGTGTCGAGATATGGCACGAGTGGCAGGATAGCGGTCTGAGTCTCGGCCAACACGCTCTGCGTGACCTCAACGCCCGCAGCACCGAGTGTCGCCACTCCGGCCGCGCCACCGCCCTTCATCGTGCGGCTGTCGGCCAGCAACTCGCGCGCTGGCGGCGTTTCCGCTGCGAATGCCACCGTTCGCACCGGGAAGCGCTCGCCCCACTGACGCGCCGGGCCGAGGTCGACGTGGATGAAGCCCGAGCGCGGGTAGAAGCCGAAACCGAGGAACCCGACCTCCCGCGCCGCGGCCTCGAACGCCACCGGGTCGTGGTTCGTCATGGCGATGTCGAAGGCGGCGCCGTCCATGTGCTTCGACCGGGTCGCGCCGCCGACAGCGCGGTTGTGCTCGGGGCTGCGATAGGCCGAACGCACGATCAGCGGCTTGCCCAGCCGGTCGCGCAGCGCCTGCAGTCTGTCGAGCGCCGGCGCGTTGACGAGCAGCTTGCCAGTGCCGCGGCAGGCGATTTCGGCTGGGCTGAAGTTCGGCCAGCGCCAGGCACCGTCGGGCACGTCACGCCAATGACGGTAGAAGGTCGTGGTCATACGCGTCCTCCAAACGGAAAAACCCGCCTTCGAGGGCGTGTGTTCTGAACAATTGATCGACGGCAACGCGCATTACGGCCCGCTGCCAAAGATCCTGAGCTTGAGAACGATGCCGGCGAGCAGCGTCAGCATCACGCCGGTTGTGATCATGCGGACTGCCGTCTGCATCGCGGTGCGGCGCACCAGTCGGATGCAGTCCACCAGGGAGCGGAGGTCGCGGATGTCGAGCGCGGCTTCATCGCCATCGAGGCCAAGGTCAGCGAGGGCCCGTTTCGCGCCTTGCTCGGCGGCCCGGACCAACAATGCTTCCAGTTCGGCATCCGACCGATCAGAACTGTGCGGTGTCATCGGCGCCTCCCGCATCCTGCGCCTCTCACGCCTCGGCCAGCATCTCGAGACAGGCGCCGTCTTCGCTGGGCCGAGGGTCTTCCTTCAGGTCGAAGATCACCGCATCGATGACGACGCGCCATTCGGAGGTGATGGCGCGGGTCTCGGCGCTGGCACGGACCGTCAGGATAGCCGGCGACTTCGAGACCAGCCGTGCCTGCATGACAGCCTCGGAGCCGCGCAGGTAATGGACATGGCACCACAGGGTGAAGCGATCTTCCCATCCCTGGATCAGCATCCCGTCCGGATCGCGGATCATCACCGCCTCCTGGAAGATGGCCCTGCGCCGCAGGCGCCCGGCAACCATGCTCACAGCCTGATCCTGCGATAGGGGGCGAGCAGCGCATCCACGGCCATGGGCAGCGCCGATGGGCTGGTGCCCAGACTGACGGCCGCCCGGTTCTCATACCAATGGGCGATCAGCAGCAGCATGGCCTGGCGGATGGCGGCGGGGATCTCGGCGGGGGCGCCATAGCCCGCGGTGAAGGTGATAGCCGCAGGACGGCCAAAGCCCGCGAGAGGTCGCAACAACAGGCGTTGGTCCCGCCGGTCGATCCGGTAATCGAGATCGCCGCCCGCGGCATCGGTGAACACGGCGCTGTCGATCTCGCTGTCGGGAAACGGCAGCAGGATGGGTCCGGTGACGGCATCCAGACCCATCTGCCAGTTTTGGGTCACCAGGCAGCGGCCGAGGATGCCGGCCGGCCCGTCGAGCCAGGCGGTGGCAGCATCGATATAATGCTGGATCAGCAGGTCCTCGTCCTCGTGATCGACCCGAAGCTGCGCCTTGGCCTCTTCCAGCGTGATCGGCGTGGCCGCGGGCGCGGTGATGCGGGTCAGCGTGAACATGGGCAAAAACCCCCTGAGGCAGGGCACGGGCGGTCTTCACCGCCCGCGCAGTTATTGCAGCATCGACCTCAGGCCTGATCGGCCTGCGGGTTGATCCGGCCGTGACCCTTGATCACCAGGCCGGCAATCGGCGTGCCGGTGGCATGGGTGCCTTCAAGCGCCGCCAGCAGCTTCAGGTAGCGTTTGGTCCCGACATAGCCGAAGCGATAGACGCCGGCGGTGGCGTGGGCCTCGACCAGCGCCTTGATGATGCCGCCTTCGCCCACGGTCGGGACACCCAGCAGGTCGGCTGCGGTCACCGCCTCATAGCTGCTGTCGTCATCGGAATGGGTCAGGATGAACTCGATCCTGTTGGTCGAGGTGAAGGTGATGCCGCCCGTGCCAATGGCGAGAATGATCTCGGCACCGTCATGACCGCGCAGATCAATGGCCACGGGGGTGCTGTCGTCGGTGAGCGTGGCCACGTCGATGGCCGCGGCCACCGAGAGACTGGAATGCAGATCCTTCATCGGATCCTCCTGTGCAGGAATGTGGGTGGGAAGACGCGGGCTGAACCCTGCCGCGCGCGCGCCTTGGTTCAGCCGGGCGATCAGCTGGCCGCGATCTTCAGCAGCTTGATGGCATCAAAATTCTGCACCCCGCCACCGACGCGCTTGGTGGTGTAGAAATGCACATAGGGCTTGTTGGTGAAGGGATCGCGCAGCACCCGGATGCCGAAGCGGTCGACGATCAGATAGCCGCGCCGGAAATCCCCGAAGGC
>JAEWFF010000004.1:0-2500 GCA_023388965.1 Pseudomonadota bacterium
ACACCCACGGCAGATAGGGACCGAACTGTCTCACGACGTTCTGAACCCAGCTCACGTACCACTTTAATCGGCGAACAGCCGAACCCTTGGGACCAACTTCAGCCCCAGGATGTGATGAGCCGACATCGAGGTGCCAAACGATTCCGTCGATATGGACTCTTGGGAATCATCAGCCTGTTATCCCCGGCGTACCTTTTATTCGTTGAGCGATGGCCCTTCCACGCGGGACCACCGGATCACTATGACCGTCTTTCGACTCTGCTCGACTTGTCAGTCTCGCAGTCAGGCAGGCTTATGCCATTGCACTCAACGAGCGATTTCCGACCGCTCTGAGCCTACCATCGCGCGCCTCCGTTACTCTTTGGGAGGCGACCGCCCCAGTCAAACTGCCTACCATGCGCGGTCCTGGAGCCGGATAACGGCCCGCAGTTAGACGTTCGTATTCACAAGGGTGGTATTTCAAGGGTGGCTCCACCACGGCTGGCGCCGCGGATTCATAGCCTACCACCTATCCTACACATGCCAACACAAACGCCAGCGCAAAGTTACAGTAAAGGTGCACGGGGTCTTTCCGTCTGACCGCAGGAACCCCGCATCTTCACGGGGAATTCAATTTCACTGAGTCTACACTGGAGACAGCGGGGAGATCGTTACGCCATTCGTGCAGGTCGGAACTTACCCGACAAGGAATTTCGCTACCTTAGGACCGTTATAGTTACGGCCGCCGTTTACCGGGGCTTCAATTCAGAGCTTGCACTCCTCCTTTTAACCTTCCGGCACCGGGCAGGCGTCAGGCCCTATACGTCATCTTACGATTTCGCAGAGCCCTGTGTTTTAGGTAAACAGTCGCCACCCCCTGGTCTGTGCCCCTCCCATATGGTTGCCCATACAGAAGGCCTCCTTATCCCGAAGTTACGGAGGTAGATTGCCGAGTTCCTTCAGTGTAGTTCTCTCAAACGCCTTGGTATTCTCTACCAGTCCACCTGTGTCGGTTTCGGGTACGGTCTGATGCGGGAGCTATTTCCTGGAACCGCTTCACCGCCCGGTCAATCCAATAAGACCGGACAATATACGCAATTCGTCACTACCCGCTGGCTGAGGAATATTCACCTCATTCCCATCGACTACGCCTTTCGGCCTCGCCTTAGGAGCCGGCTAACCCTGCGCAGATTAGCTTTACGCAGGAACCCTTGGACTTTCGGCGGGGGAGTCTTTCACTCCCCTGATCGTTACTCATGTCAGCATTCGCACTTCTGATATCTCCAGCGGCCCTCACGGGTCCGCCTTCGCAGACTTACAGAACGCTCCGCTACCGCGTGTACTTGCGTACACACCCAAAGCTTCGGCGCGTGGCTTGAGCCCCGTTACATTTTAGGCGCAAGAACCCTTATTTAGACCAGTGAGCTGTTACGCTTTCTTTAAAGGATGGCTGCTTCTAAGCCAACCTCCTGGTTGTTTTGGGATCCTCACATCCTTTCACACTTAGCCACGACTTGGGGGCCTTAGCTGTTGGTCAGGGTTGTTTCCCTCTCCACGACGGACGTTAGCACCCGCCGTGTGTCTCCCGTACAAGTCATCTCAGTATTCGGAGTTTGATTGGGTTTGGTACCTCGGTAAGAGGCCCTAGCCCATTCAGTGCTCTACCCCTGAGAGCATACATACGAGGCGCTACCTAAATAGCTTTCGCGGAGAACCAGCTATTTCCGAGTTTGGTTGGCCTTTCACCCCTAGCCACAAGTCATCCGAGAATTTTTCAACATTCACCGGTTCGGTCCTCCAGTGCGTGTTACCACACCTTCAACCTGCTCATGGCTAGATCACTCGGGTTCGGGTCTAATCCGACGAACTGAACGCCCTGTTCAGACTCGCTTTCGCTTCGCCTACGCCTATCGGCTTAAGCTTGCTCGCCAGACTAAGTCGCTGACCCATTATACAAAAGGTACGCTGTCACCCAGGACGAACCTTGGGCTCCAACTGTTTGTAGGCATCCGATTTCAGGAACTGTTTCACTCCCCTTGTCGGGGTGCTTTTCACCTTTCCCTCACGGTACTTGTTCGCTATCGGTCGCTAAGGAGTACTTAGGCTTGGAGGGTGGTCCCCCCACGTTCAGACAGGATTTCACGTGTCCCGCCCTACTCGAGTCTTCAATGACCATTTGCACATACGGGGCTATCACCCTCTATGGCCCGCCTTTCCTGAACGGTTCTGCTTTAGATCATTGAAGCACTGGCCTGGTCCGCGTTCGCTCGCCACTACTAGCGGAGTCTCGGTTGATGTCCTTTCCTCCGGGTACTTAGATGTTTCAGTTCCCCGGGTTCGCTTTTAACCCCTATGTATTCAGGGCTAAATACCTTCTTTTGATACTCTGAAGTCCGAACCCGCCGTTGCCGACGAGATCAGAGCTCAGAATATCGAAGGTGGGTTTCCCCATTCGGAAATCTTCGGATCAAAGCTTGTTCGCAACTCCCCGAAGCTTATCGCAGCGTACCACGTCCTTCAT
>JAEWFF010000004.1:7500-198783 GCA_023388965.1 Pseudomonadota bacterium
TCTCGCCGCGCTGCCCCGCCAGCCCGAATTCGAAACTGTCGGCGATCATGCGCGCGCGCCCGGCAAAGACCGGGGCGGCCTGCGGCACGACTTCGCGCGCCGTTGCCTCGAACAGATCGAGCCAGCGGTCGAAATGTTCGGGCCTTATCTGATCGGCAAGGAGGAGATGGGCCCGCATCGGATGGCCCTCGAAGCGGCGCGTGCGCAAGACGACCGCCGACCAGAAATCGCACAATTTCGCCAGGTGCTCCGGCCAGTCATCGACCTGTGCGTTGAAAATCGGGCCGATCAGTTCGTCCTCGCGGACGCGGGCGTAGAACGTATGGACCAGATCGCGGATCTCGTCCTCACTGACATCGGCCAGTTTCGAATCAAATCTTGGCGTCTGGGTCATGGTCCCGCCCCTCGCTGGCGTGCCCGGTCCCCTCTAGATGCGCCACAGGCCGGGAGTTGACAATGCGGCAGATCGCTCCCAGCTTGAAGGCATGATGATGTACCGAGCCCCGACGCCCAAGCGCATTTTCTTGCGGGTCGCCCCTATCGCGGGATTCTGACCCCCGGCTCGGACCGCGCCCCGAGCCGTGGGGCGCCGCTTATCATCTGTTTTCAGCGGCAGTTCTACCAAGGCGCTCTTCAAATAAAACACCCAAAAGAGATGCGCGCGCATGGCGCCGCGCGAGGAGAACGACCGTGAACACAAACCGCACCGCTTCCCTGCCGGACATCGTGCTCAGCGAATCCGAGCATGCCAGCCTGATGAATCTCGCTTCCGAGGCCGAAGACCGGCTTCCGGGCGTCGGCGAGGCGCTTCTGGCCGAGCTCGACAGGGCGGCCATCGTCGCGTCCCAGGACATGCCGGACGACATCGTGCGCATGGGATCGAGCGTGCTTTATCGTTCGGATGACGGTGCGGAGCGCGAGGTGCGGCTCGTCTATCCGGCCAAGGCCGATATTGCGGAAGGTCTCATTTCCGTCATGACCCCGATCGGCGCGGCGCTGATCGGCATGAAGGAAGGCTCGAGCATCGACTGGACCGCGCGCGACGGCCGCGAGCATCGCCTGACCGTGCTGCGGGTCCGCCAGGAGGCGGAAGAGGCCAGCAATGTGCGCGAACTGCGCCCGCGCCCGGCCCCGCATCTGCCGTTCGACAATGGCGATGGGGACGATCCGGGCCCGCAGGCGGCGTGAGGACGGACTACATCCCTTTCCTGAAAGGGGAGGGAGAAAGCCTCAACATACCCAAACCCTCATCCTGAGCCGGGCGCGTAGCGCCCGTCGAAGCACGGCGGCACGTGGGGTTGCCCTCCCTCCCCTGAAAGGGGAGGGCGACTCGCGCCGACAGGGCGCGAGCGGGGTGGGGTGATACGACGATGCCCGCTGATTGCCCCCACCCCGCTCGTGCTTCGCACGAGTCGACCCTCCCCCGCTTCGCGGAGGAGGGATGGAGAGTTACGCCGCAGCATCCTTTGCCGCTTCGTTGATATGGATGCCGTCCGGGCCGGCGGAGATCGTCACCGTCGAGCCGTCATGGATCGCTCCGGACAACAGCTCTTCGGCCAGCTTGTCCTGAACATTCTTCTGGATCACGCGCTTCAGCGGGCGCGCGCCATAGGCCGGATCATACCCCTTTTCCGCAAGCCAGCCGCGCGCCGAGGAATCGAGATCGAGCGTGATCTTGCGATCCTCCAGCAGCTTCTGCAGCCGCTTGAACTGGATATCGACGATCGCGCCCATCTGGTCCTTCTGCAGGCGATGGAAGACGACGATCTCGTCGATCCGGTTGATGAATTCCGGCCGGAAGTGCTTGCGCACAGCGCCCATGACGAGATCGTAAGCCTCCTCGTCGCTGACCACCCGGTCGCCGTGATCGCTGCCGAGCGCAAAGCCCATCGGCTGGCGCGGATCGGCCAGAAACTCGGCGCCGAGATTGGACGTCATGACAATCAGCGTATTGCGGAAATCGACCGTACGCCCCTGCCCGTCCGTCAGCCGCCCGTCGTCCAAGACCTGCAGCAGCACGTTGAACACGTCCTGATGCGCCTTCTCGACCTCGTCGAACAGAACGACCTGGTATGGACGGCGGCGCACGGCCTCCGTCAGCGAACCACCCTCCTCATAGCCGACATAGCCGGGCGGCGCGCCGATGAGCCGGGAGACGGAATGCTTCTCCATGTATTCCGACATATCGATACGCACGAGCGCCGTGTCGTCGTCGAACAGGAATTCGGCGAGCGCCTTCGTAAGCTCCGTCTTGCCGACGCCGGTCGGGCCGAGGAACAGGAACGAGCCGATCGGCCGGTTCGGGTCCTGAAGGCCGGCGCGGGCACGGCGCACCGCGGTCGAGACCGCCTTGACCGCCTCTTCCTGACCGATGACGCGCGCAGCCAGCGCCTCTTCCATCTTGAGCAGCTTCTCGCGCTCGCCTTCGAGCATCTTGTCGACCGGCACGCCGGTCCAGCGCGAGACGACGCCGGCGATGTGATTCGGGGTCACGACCTCCGGCTCGTCGTTCGAGACGCCGCTCGACTCGATCTCGGCGAGTTTTTTCTCGAGATCGGGGATGATGCTGTAGGTCAGTTCGCCCGCGCGCTGGTATTGGCCCTCGCGCTGCGCCTTGCCGAGATCGATCTTGGCGGCGTCGATCTTCTTCTTCAGTTCGGCCGCACCGCCGATCTTGGACTTCTCGTTTTCCCAGCGGGCGCGCTGGGCGCTCGCTTCTTCTTCGAGCGAGACGAGTTCCTGCTTCAGGCGCTCCAGACGATCCTTCGAGGCCGCGTCCTTCTCCTGTTCGAGCGCGATCTGCTCGATCTTCAGGCGCATGATCTCCCGGTCGAGCGAATCGAGCGATTCGGGCTTCGAATCAAGCTGCATGCGCAGCCGCGAAGCGGCCTCGTCCACGAGGTCGATGGCCTTGTCCGGCAGGAAGCGGTCGGTGATGTAGCGATTCGAAAGCGTCGCAGCCGACACCAGCGCCGAATCGGAAATCTTCACGCCGTGATGGGCCTCGTATTTCTCTTTCAGCCCGCGCAGGATCGAGATCGTGTCCTCCACGGTCGGCTCGGGCACGAAGACCGGCTGGAAGCGCCGCGCCAGCGCCGCGTCCTTTTCGACATGCTTGCGGTATTCATCAAGCGTGGTCGCGCCGACGCAGTGAAGCTCGCCGCGCGCGAGCGCCGGCTTCAGCAGATTCGAGGCGTCCATCGCGCCATCGGTCTTCCCGGCGCCAACAAGCGTGTGCATCTCGTCGATGAACAGGACGATCTCGCCGGCGGCGGCGGTCACTTCCTGCAGAACCGATTTCAGCCGCTCCTCGAATTCGCCGCGATATTTCGCGCCGGCGATCAGCGCGCCCATATCGAGCGCGAGCAGCTTCTTGTCCTTGAGCGATTCGGGCACGTCGCCGTTGACGATTCGCTGGGCGAGTCCCTCGACGATGGCGGTCTTGCCGACGCCCGGCTCGCCGATCAGCACCGGATTGTTCTTGGTGCGCCGCGCCAGAACCTGGATCGTGCGGCGAATTTCCTCGTCGCGCCCGATCACGGGATCGACCTTGCCGTCGCGGGCGGCCTGGGTGAGATCGCGCGCATAGCGCTTCAGGGCATCGTACGCATTTTCGGCGGATGCCGAATCGGCGGTGCGGCCCTTGCGCAATTCCTCGATGGCGGCGTTCAGTTCCTTCGGCGTGACGCCGGCCTTCGCCAGCGCCTTGCCGGCTTCGGACGATTTGTCGGCGGCCAGCGCCAGCAGCAGACGCTCGACGGTGACGAAATTGTCGCCGGCCTTCTCGGCCAGATCCTCGGCGGACTGGAAGGCGCGCGCGGTTGCGGGGGCGAGATAGATCTGGCCCGTGCCGCCCTCGACCTTCGGGATCTTTTTCAGCGCCGCCTCGGTTTCGGCCAGAGCCTCGCGCGAGCGCCCGCCCGCACGGTCGATCAGCCCCGCCGCGAGCCCTTCGGGATCGTCGAGCAGAACTTTCAGAATATGTTCGGGAAGAAATTGCTGGTGGCCCTCGCGCAGCGCGAGGCCCTGGGCGGATTGGAGGAAACCGCGAACCCGTTCGGTGTATTTCTCGATATTCATAAGCAGGACCCTTCTTCCGCCGCCGTCTTGCGCTGAAGCCCGGCACCGGCCATGAGATCAAGGCCCCTCCTGGAGGCGGCCTTTGCAGCCTATGTGGGAGCCTTCCCCCGCCTGGAAAAGACCTCAACGCGCAGGCAGGCGGATTTTCACCGATCCCGAAGGAAACGGCATGATCTCGGTCAATGCGCTGTTGCGGTATCCCGTCAAAGGCCTGACGGCCGAACAGGTCGACGGCATTTCCATCGGAACGGGCGAAACTTTTCCCGCGGACCGGGCCTTCGCCGTCGAGAACGGCCCGTCGGGTTTCGATCCGGCCGCGCCGGCCTGGCTGCCCAAAGCGAAGTTTCTGTGCTGGATGAAACATCCGAAGCTCGCGCGGCTCGTCAGCCGCTACGACGATTCGTCGGGCGTGCTGTCGGTCGAAAGCCCCGATGCCTCAGCCTCCGGCCATCTCGGCAGCGCCGACGGCCGCGCCGCCATCGAAACTTTCCTGACGGCCTATATGGGCGAGGAGGCGCGCAAACCGCTGCGTCTTCTGCAGGCACCCGGCCACAGTTTCTCGGATGTGGCGCGAAAGGTCGTCTCGTTCATCAATCTCGCAAGCGTGGACGACATCGCCCGCGCGCTCGGGGTCCATGTCGACCCGGCCCGCTTTCGCAGCAATGTCCTTCTCGACGGCCTCCCCGCATGGAGCGAGGCGACCTGGATCGGCAAGGAATTCACCGTCGGCACCACGCGCTTTCGCGCCGTCAAGACGATCCCGCGCTGCCTCGCAACCCATGTCGATCCGCAAACCGGCACGCGCGATCTCGACGTGATGGCGACGATCCGCAGTCTGCGCGGCGATATGGATTGCGGGATTTACGCCGAGGTGATCGCCCCCGGCACGATGGCGCGGGGCGACGAGTTAAGGCTGGCCCAGCCCGAGCTCGGCTTTTAGCTCCGGGCCGCGCGCCGTGATCTCGGCCCTGAGCTCCCCGAGCAGGCGGGGCTCGTCCTGCCGCATCCGCTCGATCGCCCGTTCGTAATCGGGCCTTTGCGGCAGATCGGGAATGCGCGGATCGGTGTGGAGAGCGAGGGTGACCTTATCCTCGGCCAGCTTCCCGATCAGGCTGAGGCGCGTGAAAGGCGAGGTGAATCCCGCTTCGCCGTACAGCCATTCGGCGGCGGCCACGCCCGTCAGATTGTTGCGCAGATCCTTGTAGACCTCGGGCGACCAGTCGGTCGAGGGTTTGACATAGGTCTCGGCCCGCTCGTTCCACTCGCCGAGCGTAATGACGGCGGCGGCGGCGCACTCCGGCCCGAGGACGAGTCGCGCCAGCGAATAGACCTCGGCCGCCGCATAGGCATGCTTCAGCCCGTTGTGATCGGCAGGGCCAAGCCCCGGCCTCTTCTGGATTTCGAGAGAGGCCGCGCGGGAAAACCCGTGCAGCACAAGCCCCGGAATCGCAACCGCCAGAAAGGCGGCGCACAAGGCGCCGAGAACCAGCGCGCGCGGACGTATGTTCATGATCGGTACATACGCGCCTGCGGCCGCGAGCGCGACCGGTGACAGCCGCGCTCCATCCGCAGGTTCGGGAGGCGATTACTCGCCCGGAGCAACTTCGGGTTCGGCACTCGGCGGCGCGGAGCCTTCCGGTCCGCCGGCCTCGCTCTGGCCGTCGCGGCCATAGCGGCCGCCGAAACGGCGGTTGTTGCGCCGCGGGCGGCTCGGACGTTCGCCCTCAGTGCGTTCCTGGGCTTCGCCGCCGCCGGTGATGAACGCCGGCAGGCTCGATTCGGACCCGCCATTGTAGGGGCGCGCCTCGCGTGGCTCACGCTGTTCACGAGGCTCACGCTGTTCGCGCGGCTCCCGTTGCTCGCGCGGCTGCGGCTGGCCTTCGCCCTGATAGGGCTGGGGCGCATTCTGCGGATAGGCCTGCTGCTGGCGCTCCCCGCCCTGCGGATGGCCGTCGAAGCCATTGGTCTGCTGGTCGCCGCTCTCGTCGTCCATGTCGTCGTCGTCGGAGCGGCCGAAGCCGGGCTGGCCGCCCTGATGCTGCGGAAACTGCGGCTGGTTGGCGGCGACGATGCGGAAATAGTGCTCGGCGTGCTGGAGATAGTTCTCCGCCGCCACCGGATCGCCCGACGACTGCGCGTCCCGCGCAAGCTGTACGTATTTTTCGGCGATGTGAGACGCCGTGCCGCGGATTTTGACGTCCGGGCCGTTCGACTCGTAACTCCGGTTGAGCGGATTTGGTCCCTTGCGGTTGTTGTTGTTACGACCGCGCATACGCTTCTGATGCTGCTGACCTTGCCTCATAGCTCTCAAATCTTTGCGTGTTAAAGCCCCCACCACCGGCGTACGGCAAGGCACCCGGCATTCTTGCCGTTATGCCGCGACCGCGTCTGATCGCCGGAATTTCGTATGCATCGGATCGCAAGGCCCCAGTGGCGAATCCGATACCGCTCAATCCTAAAGTGCCGGGCCAGTGGCCTCGAGCGTCCCGCAGTGAGCGACTTTTCGTAGAACCGCGACCGGCCCTTCCAGGCCTTTAGTTATCGCCGAAGCCCTCTAGCTCCAGCCCATCCAACGGTTCGTGATCGATATGAAAATAGCGCGCCGCGCCTCCCATTCCAAGTGGGAATTTTACCGCCCAACAACAAGAGCGCGTGGAATCCCCGCAAGATCGCACCGCGCCGGCCCGGCCACCGCAAGCCCCGCTTGGGCCATTATGGCGGCCACATCGGCCTCCTGCCCCTGTCCGAGTTCGAGAATCATCGTCCCCGAAGGCGTCAGCCGGCGGACGGCCACATCGGCCAGGGCCCGATAGGCGTCCAGCCCGTCCGGGCCACCATCCAGCGCCAGGGAAGGATCGTGAATCCGGACCTCCGGCTGCAATTCTTCGATCTCGGCCCTTGGAATATAGGGAGGATTCGACACGATCAGGTCGAATTGGCCCTCCGCCGCCGCATCCCAGTCCGAGATCGCGAAGCCGGCCCGGTCGCCGAGCCCCGAGGCCTTTGCGTTGCGGCGGGCGGTGGCGACAGCGCCTTCCGCCAGATCGAGCCCGAGGCCCGAGGCCTCGGGAAATTCATGCAGCACGGCCAGCAGCAGGCAGCCGGTCCCGGTCCCGAGATCGAGCACCCTCAGCGGCTCGGCGCGACCGAATGCCGCTATGGCGGCATCGACCAGGGTTTCGGTTTCCGGGCGGGGAACGAGGGTATCGACCGAAAGCTCGAATCTCAGTCCCCAGAACTCCTTATGGCCCAGAATGCGGGCCACCGGCTCGCCCGCGGCGCGGCGCGCCACCATGCTCTCGAGGGCAACCGCCCCCTCGGGCGAGGCGCATTCATCCTGCGCGGCGATCAATTCGGCATCGCTCAGCCGCAGGGCGTATTTGACGAGGACGCGTGCGTCGAGGTCAGGCGAATCCACCTTCGCCATCCTCAGCCGCTCCGCCGCCGTTTTCAGAAGCTCGGCCCGCGTCTTCACCCTTCCGCCTCGGCGGCCAGAAGCCGCGCCTGATGCTCGGCCACCAGCGCGCCGACGATGTCGCCGAGGCCGGGGCCCGCGATGATCTCGGGAAGATTATAGAGCGTCAGATTGATCCGGTGATCGGTCACGCGCCCCTGCGGGAAATTATAGGTGCGGATGCGCTCGGAACGGTCGCCCGACCCCACCTGCCCCTTGCGCTCGGCGGCGCGGGCGGAATCCTGCGCGGTGCGCTGCTGGTCGAACAGTCTGGCGCGCAGCATGGCCATGGCGCGAGCACGGTTCTTGTGCTGCGAGCGCTCGTCCTGCACGGCGACGACGATGCCGCTCGGAATATGGGTGATGCGCACTGCCGATTCCGTCTTGTTGACGTGCTGGCCGCCCGCGCCCTGCGCCCGGAAGACGTCGATCTTCAGATCCGCCTCGCGGACATCGACATCGACTTCCTCGGCCTCGGGCAGGACCGCGACGGTTGCCGCCGATGTATGGATGCGCCCCTGCGTCTCGGTGTTGGGCACGCGCTGGACGCGGTGCACACCGGATTCGAATTTGAGCCGGGCATAGACGCCGCGGCCCTCGACGCTGGCTATGATCTCGCGATAGCCGCCCGAAGTACCCTCGCTCGCCGACAGCACCTCGACCTTCCAGCCCTGAAGATCGGCATATCGTGAGTACATGCGAAACAGATCGCCCGCGAAAATGGCGGCCTCGTCGCCGCCGGTGCCCGCGCGCACTTCGAGCAGGACACCGCGTTCATCCGCCGCGTCCTTGGGCAGCAGCAGAAGGCGCAGTTCCTGTTCGCGGCTTTCGAGAAGTTCGGACTTCTCGTCATATTCCGCGCGAGCGAGATCGCGCATCTCGCCGTCGGCGGAGCTGTCTTCCGACAGCGCCTTCAATTCGGCGATCTCCGCTTTCAGCGCCTTCCAGCTTTTGACCGCCTCGACCAGTTCCTCCAGTTCGGAGCGCTCGCGCGTCAGCCGGACGAGCGTCTGCGCGTCGGGCTGTCCGTGCGCGAGTTCGGCATCGATCTCATCGAACCTTCGGACGAGTGTGTCGAGTTTTTCGGCCGGGATCATACGGCGGACAATTCGACTGTATGGGCGAGCGTGCGCAGAAGCTCGCGCGCATCGGCATCTTCATGCTCCAGCAGCCTGCCCATCGCGCGTTCGAGTTCAGCCATGTCGACCTCGCGCAGCATGGCCTTGAGCGCGCCGATGGAGGACGGCGAGACCGACAGCGAGCGATAGCCGAGGCCGAGCAGCGCGAGCGCGCCCTGCGGACGGCCGGCAAGTTCGCCGCACACCGTCGCCGGCTTTCCGGCGCGCTCGGCCGCCTCGACGATCGAGCGGAACATGCGCAGCATGCTCGGCGCCAGAGGATCGAAACGCTCGGCGACACGCGAATTGCCGCGATCGGCCGCATACAGGAACTGGAGAAGATCGTTCGATCCGATGCAAACGAAATCGGCGCGCTCGAACAATTCATCCAGTTCGAACAGAAGCGACGGAACCTCGAGCATGGCGCCGAGCATCAGGCGCTCGGGAAGCTGATGCCCCCATTTGCGCAGATGCGTCAGCTCGCGTTCCAGAATCTCGCGCGCCGCGTCGAATTCCTCGCAGGCGGCGATCATCGGAAACATCACATAAAGCGTGCGTCCGGCAGCAGCGCGCGCAAGCGCGCGGATCTGCGAACGCAGAAGGCCCGGACGGTCGAGCCCGAACCGGATGGCGCGCCAGCCGAGCGCCGGATTTTCCTCGTCGATGGCGCGCAGATAGGGAAGAACCTTGTCCCCGCCGATATCGAGCGTACGGAAGATGACGGGCTTGTCGCCGGCGGAATCCATCACGCGGCGGTAAAGCTCCTCCTGCTCGCCGGCGCGCGGCAGGGTCGGCGAGACCATGAACTGCAATTCGGTGCGGAACAGGCCGATGCCGGCGGCGCCCGTTTCCTCGACGAAGGGCAGATCGACGAGAAGGCCGCCATTCATCATGAGATTGATATGGACGCCGTCTTTCGTAACCGCCGGCTTGTCGCGCAGCTTCTTGTACTGCGCCTGACGGCGGGCGCGGAGCTTGACCTTGTCGGCGTAGTTTTTCTGGACATCGGCCGGCGGGCGTACATGCACATCGCCGGCATCGCCATTGACGATCAGCGCATCGCCGGGCTCGACCTGGCTGACGATGTTCGAAATCTGCGCGACGGTCGGAATGCCGAGCGCGCGCGCGACGATGGTCGCATGAGACGTCGGCCCGGCCTCCTCGATGATGAGGCCGCGCAGCTTGGTGCGGTCGTAATCGAGCAGGGCCGCGGGCGCCAGAGTGCGCGCGACGAGGATGGCGTTTTCGGGCACTTCCTCGACCGGGCCGTGTTCGCGGCCGGTGAGAATGCGCAGCAGGCGGTTCGCGAGGTCGTCCAGATCGTGCAGACGTTCGCGGATATAGCTGTCGGTCGCGCGCATCATGCGGGCGCGGTTGTCGGATTGTACGCGCTCGACCGCCGCTTCCGCGGTCAGGCCCTGCACCACGGCCTCGCGCAGGCGGCGCGCCCAGCCGCGATCGTTGGCGAGCATGCGATAGGCTTCGAGCACGTCGCGGTGCTCGCCGGCCGGCGCGACATTGTCGGGAGAAAGAAGCTGGTCGAGCTGTACGCGCAAGGTCTCGACCGCGGCATCGAGGCGATTGGCCTCCTTCGTCACATCGCCCGCGATCAGGTTCTCGGTCGCGACCGTGCGCGGCTCGTGCAGCACCGCATAGCCGAGGCCGATGCCTTCGGAGAGCGGAACGCCGGTCGCCTGCAACGGGCGGCGCGAGACAAGTTCGGTGCCGGGCGCGGCGGTCGAGGAAAGCTCGCCCGAAGCGATCATTTCCGCCAGCACCATCGCGGTGGTCTGAAGCGCCTCGACCTCCTCGTCCATGTAGGTACGGTGCGCCTTGTTCTGGACGACGAGCACGCCGAGCGTGTTGCCCGCGCGCAGGATCGGCACGCCGAGGAAGGAATGGTAGATTTCCTCGCCCGTCTCCGGCTTGTAGGAGAATGACGGATGGCGCTGGGCGTCGGAAATGTTCAGCGGCTCGCCGGCGGAGGCGACAAGGCCGACAAGGCCCTCGCCGCGCCCGAGCGTCGTCTGGTGGACGGCCTGCGGGTTGAGGCCCTCGGTGGCGTAGAGTTCGAGTTCGCCGTCGGCGCGCAGCACATAGGTCGAGCATACCTCGGCGACCATGTTCGCCGCGATGAGAACCACGATCCGGTCCAGCTTGTCCTGGGCGGTGACCGGCTCCGCCATGACCTCGCGAAGTCGGCGTAACAGCACGCGTGGCCCGCCGTAAGCACCTCGCATGATTCAGAACTCCGTTGCCGTGTGTCCCGGGGCGGCAAGGCCGGACCCGGAACCCATATGCCGTGACGTCACGGCTCCATAATCAAAGCGGGGCTTGTGAGTCCCGAAAAGGCGCCGTGCGCCTTCCGGAACACCAGGAGGCTCCAGGAGAGTCTAAGCCTGATCCAGCCCGTAGATGGAATGCAAGGTCCGGACCGCAAGCTCGGTGTGGGCGGCGTCGATGAGAACCGAAATCTTGATCTCGGAGGTCGCGATGACGCGGATATTGATGCCCTTCCCGGCCAGAGCGGCGAACGCCCGGGCCGCAACGCCCGCATGCGAGCGCATGCCGATGCCGACGACCGACACCTTCACGACATCGGTCGCGCCGTCGAGCTTGGCATAGCCGATCTCGGCCCTGTTGCTCTGCAGCACGCTCATCGCGCGCTCGTAATCGGCGACCGGGACCGTGAAGGTCAGGTCGGTCGCGGTACCGTCGTCCGAGATGTTCTGGACGATCATGTCGACATTGATGTTGTTCTCGGCAAGCGGGCCGAAAACGCCCGCCGCCACGCCGGGCTTGTCCTGCACGCCGCGCAAGGTGACCTGCGCCTCGTCCTTGGAATAGGCGATGCCGGTGACGACCTGCTGTTCCACGATCTCTTCCTCGCTGCAAATGAGGGTTCCCGGCGGCAATCCGTTGGCGCCGGTCTGCGGCGCGTCGGGCGCGTCGAAGGACGAACGCACGAAGACCCGCACATTGTGCACCATGGCCAGTTCGACCGAACGCACCTGAAGCACTTTGGCGCCGAGCGACGCCATTTCGAGCATTTCCTCGAACGCTATCTTTTCCTGCCGGCGCGCCTGCGGAACGATGCGGGGATCGGTCGTGTAGACGCCGTCGACATCCGTATAGATGTCACAGCGGTCGGCGCCGATTCCGGCTGCGATCGCAACCGCCGAAGTGTCGGAGCCGCCGCGCCCCAAGGTCGCGATGCGGCCTTCCGGCGACACGCCCTGGAAGCCGGCAATGGTCGCGACCGTGCCCGACGACAGGACGGATGCCAGCGCATCGCCCTCGATGCCGACGATACGTGCCGAACCGTGGCTGGAATCGGTCTTGAGCGGAATCTGCCAGCCCTGGAATGAGCGCGCCTTGATGCCGAGCGCCTGCAGCGCGATGGCCAGAAGGCCCGACGTGACCTGCTCGCCCGAGGCGACGACCGTGTCGTATTCCTTCTGGTCGTAGCGGGGCATCGCCTCCTTGCACCAGGCGACGAGCTGGTTGGTGACGCCGGCCATGGCCGAGACCACGACCGCGACCTCGTGCCCGGCCTTCACCTCGCGCTCCACATGGCGCGCGACGTTCTGGATTCGCTCGATATTGGCGACGGAAGTGCCGCCGAATTTCATGACAATGCGGGCCATCGGGGTCCGGCGGGTTCGGAAAGGGTGTCCGGCGCCGCCCGGAGATGGGTGACGCCTCGAAAAAGGCGCGTATACATAACGGCGGCATCCGTCGAGAGCAATCGGCTCCCGCCTCTCCCCGTGCGCGGGAGAAGCGAACAGGCAAGGGAATACAGGTGACAGGTTCGGTCGACCGGGACGAAGTGGCGCGGTTCGCGGCTCTGGCCCATGAATGGTGGAACCCCAAAGGGCCCTATGCGCCGCTGCACGCCTTCACGCCCGTGCGGGTCGAATATGTCCGGGACCGGCTGGCGGAGCGTTTCGACCGCGACACAAACAGCCTGAAAAGCCTCAAGGGCCTCTCCGTCCTCGATGTCGGCTGCGGCGGCGGCATCCTCGCCGAACCTCTGGCGCGGCTCGGCGCCGAGGTCACGGGCGTCGAACCGGCCACCGAAAGCATCGAGGCGGCAAAGCTGCACGCTGCCGAGGCCGGCCTCGACATCGCCTATCGGGCGGCGGCGGCCGAGGACCTTCTGGCCGAAGGCAGGACTTTCGACGCCGTGATCGCCTCCGAGGTGATCGAACACGTCACCGATCCCGCCTCGTTCGTGGCGACTTTAGCGGGGCTGGCGAAGCCCGGCGGGCTCGTCCTCATCTCGACGCTGAACCGCACACTCAGGAGCTTCGGGCTCGCTATCCTCGGCGCGGAGTACGTCTTGCGCTGGATTCCGGCCGGCACGCATGACTGGAAGAAATTCGTCACGCCCGACGAGTTGAAGGATCATTGCAACGCGGCGGGGCTGGACGTGACGGACGTGACCGGCGCGATCTACGATCCCCTGCGCGCCCGCTGGCGGCTCGGGCGCGACAGCGCCGTCAATTACTGGCTGACCGCCGAGAAGTGACCGGACAGCCAGGCATTCGCATAATCCGCCGTCTTGCGCGCGATGGCGACCGGCAGACGGTTGAAGGCATGAGCGCCTTCCGGAACGATCAGGATATCGGCATTGCAATTGGCGGCCTTCCAGCGCGCCCGCAATTCCTCGCTCTCGGCCAACAGCGGATCGCGCGTTCCCGCGATCAGCAGTACGGGCGGCAGGCCGGACAGATCGGCGAAGGCCGGTGAAATGTCCGGCGCACGGCGCTCCTCATCGCTCATGCCCGGCGTGAGTTGGCGCAGCGAGGACAGCATGGTCGGCTGGTGGAAGACGAGCACATCGCGCGGCGCGGCGCGCAACGCCGCCGAACCCGACAGATCGTAAATACCGTAATGGAGCAGAGCCGCACTGAACAGCGAACGCCGCTTCAGCAGCGTGCACAGCGCAAGATGCGCGCCCGCGCTTTCGCCGCCGATCGTCATGACGGTCGCGCCGAATTCGCGCTTTGCATTCTCCGCCAGCCACAGCGCGCCGGCCTCGCATTCCGCGATGATCGTGTGCAGCGGCGTCCGCGGTGCGCGGCCATAGTCGATGCTGACGACCGCGACATCGCAGGCCCGCGCGAGCGCCGCATTTGGCAGATCGTTCATACGCGCATTGCCGGCGCACCAGGCACCGCCGTGAATGTCGAAATGCACGCCGCGCAACCGGCCCGGCGGGCGCAGGATGCGAAGCCGGATGCGGCGTCCGTGCGAAATGACCGGCCGCGTTTCGATGGCAAGTCCCGCGCCGCGCCTGAACGGCAGCAACGCGGCCTCCAGCGCAATCACGGTGCCGTGCGCAATGGCGCGCTCGATCCGCGTCTCCATGCGCACGCGCGGCAGACGCGCAAGCCATGTATTGGCGCGGCGCAGTTCGCCGATGTCCCGTTCGCTGAAAACGGGAAGCGGCAGCATCAGTTTCCGTCGTCGGGAAGGCGAGGCAGCGGATGGAATTCGATGCCGTCATCGCGCAGCGAGCGCACTTCGTCGGGCGTGGCGACGCCATAGACCGAGTTCTTCTCGACCTCGCCCTCGTGCATCTGGCGCGCGACCTCGGCAAAGCGCGGCCCGACATCCTCGGCATTGCGCGTCACTTCCTCGCGCAGTTTGCGGATCATGCCGCGTATTTCCGTTTCGCGGTCGCCGATCAGCATCATCTGCTCGCTCGGCGCCTGCTGCTCACGCGAGGGCACCGCCGGCGCCATCAGCGCCTTGTCCACTTCGGGCGAACCGCAGACGGGGCACGACAGCAGGCCGTGATCGGCCTGCGCATCGTAATCGGCCGATGAGCGGAACCAGCCGTCGAACGCATGTTCGGCGGAACAGATGAGGGAATAACGGATCATGATCTGACTTCGTGGAGATGGACCGGCTGCGGCGAGGATATGGAAAATCTCCGCCCGTTCTGTAAAGCGGGAATACGCGCCCGCGCTTCAGTCGACAATCCGGGGTCTATCCGCGCCGTCACGATACCCGGCTCGGTGCCGCCCTCCGCGAGCACCCGGCCCCAGGGATCGACGATCAGGCTGTGGCCGAAGGTTTCGCGGCCGTCCTCATGCGTGCCGGCCTGCGCGGCGGCCAGCACGAAACTTCCGGTCTCGATGGCTCGGGCGCGGATCAGGACATGCCAGTGCGCCTCGCCCGTCTGCTTCGTGAAGGCGGCCGGAATGGCGAGCATGCCGGCACCGGCTTCCGCCAGCGCACGATAGAGCGCGGGAAAGCGCAGATCGTAGCAGATCGAAAGGCCAAGCCGCATCCACGGCAGATTGGCGACCACGGCAACCTCGCCCGGCTGGTAGGTACGCGATTCGCGCCAGCTCTCGCCCTGGTCGAGATCGACGTCGAACATGTGGATCTTGTCGTAGCGCGCGGTGATTTCGCCCTCGGGCGAAATGAGAAAGGCGCGATTGGCGACCCGTTCGCGCATATCGCCGAAGCGCACCGCCATCGAGCCGATATGGAGCCAGATCTTCAGTTCCGCCGCGAGCGCGCGAAACGCCTTCAGCGCTTCGTCCTGCTCCTCATTGCCGATGGCCGCGAACAATTCCTCGCGCGAGCGCACGAGAAGCGAGGTCATTTCCGGTGTCTGGACATAGTGCGCGCCGGCCCCGGCCGCTTCGCGGACAAGGCGCGACACCTCCGCCACATTGGCGGCGACGTTCCTGCCCGTGCGCGTCTGCACGAGGGCGGCGGTGAAGCCTTCCGCGCTCATCCTCTGAGCACCTCGTCCAGTTCGCCACTCTGTTCGAGAGCGTAAATATCGTCGCAGCCGCCGATATGGCGGTCGCCGATGAAGATCTGCGGCACGGTCATGCGGCCGCCGGACTTCTGGATCATCTCGGCGCGCAAGGCGGAATTTCCGCCGATGCCGATCTCGTCATAGGCCACGCCCTTCGCATCGAGCAGCGCGAGCGCGTCCGCGCAATAGGGGCAGAAGGGCTTGGTGTAGATCGTGACAGGCGCGGCCATCTCATCCTCGGTTCATCGCGCAGAGATATGCGGTCAGACCCGCTCCGCCACAAGCGCAAAGACGAGCGCATCGACCTCGGCGGCCCCGGCGCGGCGCAGAACCCGGGCGGCGCTGTTCAGCGTCGATCCCGTGGTCATCACGTCGTCGATGAGCACGACCCGTTTGCCTGAGACGGCGGCCTTGCCCTCGGCGGCAAGGCGGAACGCGCCGCTGAGATTGCGCGTGCGCTCGGCCGAACTGAGCCCGACCTGGCTTTTGGTGGCCTTGCGGCGGACGAGGACTTCATGGGCGATGGGTAATCCGCTTTCCCGCCCGATGATCTTGGCGAGTTCCCCGGCCTGGTTGAAGCGGCGGCCCCAGAGGCGCATCCGGTGCAGCGGCACGGGAATGAGCACATCGGCATCCTCCAACACTTCGGCGCCCGCGCGCGCCATCCATCCTCCCATGGCGCCGGCAAGATCGAGCCGGTCGGCATATTTCAGCCGGTGGACCAGAAGGCGCCCGGTGCCCTCGAACCGCGCCACGGCCCGCGCCCGGCCGAAAGCCGGCGGATCGGCGATGGCGCGCGGCGAGATCAGGCCATGGCCGGGATCGGCCGAGAACGGCGTGCCGAGGCGCTGGCAATAGGGCCGCGCGATCAGATCGAGCCCGCGCCAGCAGTGCGGGCACAAGGTGCCCGCGGAGCCGGCCGGCCGGGCGCAGCCGAGGCAGAGCGGCGGCAGAACGAGATCGAGCAGCCCCGCCGCCACCCGCCGGGCACGGCGAAAGGCATCGGCGGGCGCAGGAGCAATCGTCACCATGGCCCGCCGATTAGGACGGCTTTCCCCGGCGCCTGCAAGGGGAGAGGGATTTTCGCGGGCGTGGCCCCTCTCCCGTTCACGGGAGAGGGCCGACTCGGCCGCAAAGCCGAGCGGGGTGAGGGGGAGTCGCAAACGTCGGACGCGCTGCTTCCCCTCACCCGGAGCGCTTCGCGCTCTCGGCCTCTCCCGCAGGCGGGAGAGGCGGAACCACCTCACAAACCTCATTTGACGCCGGAGGCGGGCGGGCGCATATGCCGGGGCATGTCTCCGCCCCCTCTGTTCGACACCGCATTGCGCCGCCTGCGCCTTGCCCGCGCCGCCCGGAACGGCCTTGCCGACGATGTGCTCCTGCCGCGCGTCGCCGAGGAACTGGCCGAGCGCCTGTCCTATGTGCTGCGCGATTTTCCGCTCGCCGTGGATATCCACAGCCGGGGGCCGGAGATCGCGCAGACGATCGGCACGCTGCCGCGCGTCGGCCGCGTGCTGCGGGCGGGGGAAGGCCCCGACAACGACGTGGTGTTCGACGGCGAGGCCCTGCCCTTTGCCGAAAACTCGCTCGATCTCGCCATCTCCGCGCTCGCTCTGCAATGGATCGAGGACGTGCCGGGCACCCTCGTCCAGATTCGCCGCGCGCTGAAGCCGGACGGTCTGCTGCTGGCGGCCATTGCCGGCGGCGACACCCTGATCGAACTGCGCGAGGCCTTCGCGCTGGCGGAATCGGAGACCATCGGCGGCGTGACGCCGCGCGTCATCCCCTTCGGCGCGCTGAACGATTTCGGCGGCCTGCTGCAGCGCGCGGGGTTCGCCCTGCCGGTTGCCGACAGCGAGCGCATCACGGTGCGCTATTCCGATCTGTACGGACTTTTTCGCGATCTGCGCGCGCTCGGCGCGACCAATCCGATGCTGGCGCGCAGCCGAACGCCGCTCAGGCGCGAAACGCTCGCGCGGCTCGATGCCATTTACCGCGAGAAATTCGCCGATCCGGACGGCAAATTGCGTGTCACGGTCGAGATCATCTGGCTGTCGGGCTGGGTGCCGCATGAGAGCCAGCAGAAACCGCTGCGGCCGGGATCGGCAAAGGCGCGGCTGGCGGACGCGCTCGGCACCGTCGAAATTCCGAGCGGCGTGAAGCCCGGCGGCTAGTTTCCGCTCCCCGCATTGCGGAGCGCGCCGGCGATATCCTCGGAATAGACGTTGTACAGATCGTCCTGGAAGGCGGACAGGGCAAGGACCAGCCCGAGCCCGACCACGGCCGCGAGAAGCGCATATTCGACTGCGGTGGCGCCGCGCCGGTCATGCACGAAGTCGTGGAAAATGCCGACACAGGACCGCAGCCAGATCATCGTCTTGTCCCTACGTCTATAAAAGATCGATCAGCATCGGGATCAGGGGCTCGTCGGCGGGCGGCATCGGATAGGACCGCATCCGTTTCGGCGCGACCCAGGCCAGTTCCTGCCCCTCCATCGCGCGCACCGTTCCCCCCCAGCGCCGGCAGATATAGAGCGGCATCAGGAGATGGCGGTGCTCGTAGCCGTAGCTCGCGAACGACAGCGGCGCGAGGCAATCGGCCTTGACCTCTATTCCCAGTTCCTCCCGCAATTCCCGGATGAGCGTGTCTTCCGGCGTCTCACCCGCTTCGAGCTTGCCGCCGGGAAACTCCCACAGGCCCGCCAGCGGCTTGCCTTCGGGACGCTGTGCGAGCAGCACGCGGCCATCGGCATCGACAAGCGCACAGGCGGCGACCAGCAGAAGCGGCTTGTTCACGGTCTCCATCATGCGGCCCAATCGTTAACGACTGGATGCGCCGGGCGCGGAAAGCCCGGGCATACCGGCTCAGGAGCGATAATCGGCATTGATGGCGATGTATTCGGAGGTCAGATCGCAGGTCCAGACGCGGGCACGGCCGCGCCCGAGGCCGAGATCGACCCGGATCTCGATCTCCGGTCCCTTCATATAGGCCGAGGTCTTCGCCTCGTCGTAGGACGCATCGCGCTCGCCCTCGACCGCGACGCGGATCGGGCCGAACCAGATCGCGAGGCGGTCGCGGTCCGCCGGCTCGCCGGCCTTGCCCACCGCCATGACGACGCGGCCCCAATTGGCGTCCTCGCCGGCAATCGCGGTCTTCACCAGCGGCGAATTGGCAATCGACAGCGCGATCCGGCGCGCCGAGGCCCTGCCCTTCGCACCCTCGACCGTGACGGTGACGAATTTGGTCGCCCCCTCGCCGTCGCGCGCGACCTGCTGCGCCAGATTTTCAAGCACGCCGCGCAGCGCCTTGCGCAGGGCCGGAACGCGCTTGTCGTCGAGACGCCGGATAACCTTGCCGCCGGCCGCGCCGGTTGCGAACGCCAGCAGCGTGTCGGAGGTCGAGGTGTCGCCATCCACGGTGACGCAGTTGAAGCTCGTATCCGCCGTCTCGGCCAGAAGCGCCTGCAGCACTTTGGGCGAGACCGGCGCATCGGTTGCGACGAAGCTCAGCATGGTCGCCATATCGGGCGCGATCATGCCCGCGCCCTTGGCGATACCGCCGATCGTCACCCGCACGCCGTCGAGATCAAGGCTGGCCGACGCGCCCTTGGGAAAGGTGTCGGTCGTCATGATGGCGCGGGCGGCCTCTTCCCAGTCCTCGGCTCCCGCCGATTTGGCGAGCCGGGTAAGGACGCCGCGGAATTTGCCCGCATCGAGCGGTTCGCCGATCACGCCCGTCGAGGCGAGGAAGACCTCGTTCTCCGTGCATTTGGCGGCCTTGGCGGCAAGTTCTGCCGTCAATACCGTCGCCGCGCGTCCCTTCCTGCCGGTGAAGGCATTGGCATTGCCGGAATTGACGACGAGGGCGCGGGCCTTGCCGGATTTCAGCGCCTTGCGGCACCAGTCCACCGGCGCCGAGGGGCATTTGGATTTCGTAAAGACACCGGCGACCGAGGTGCCCTTGTCGAAGAGCATCAGGAGAACGTCGGTGCGGCCCTTGTAGCGGATGCCCGCTTCGGCGGTCGCGATGCGCACGCCCGCAATCTCCGGCAGGGCCGGAAACGAGGCGGGCGCCAGCGGGGAAATCTTGCCCCCCATCGGGATTACTTGGCAGGCGGTTCGGCCGCCGGCTCTTCCTTCTTCGGGCCGCCCACGCGCTCAATCTTGGCCTGATCGAGAAGCTTCTTCACCGCCTCTTCCTGAGCGCGCTTGCGCACGAAATCCTCAATCTGGCTGCGGACCTCGTCGAATTGCGGGATCGGGCGCTCGCGCTTTTCCTCGACCTTGATGATGTGCCAGCCGAACTGCGATTTGACCGGCGCCGACACCTGGCCGGCGTCGAGCTTGAAGGCCGCGTCGGCGAATTCCGGCACCATCTGTTCCTTGGTGAAGAAGCCGAGATCGCCGCCCTCGGCGCCCGAGCCCGGATCGGTCGAGGCTTCCTTGGCGACGGTGGCGAAGTCCTCGCCCTTCGCGATGCGCTCGGCGACTTTCTTGGCGTCGTCCTCGGTTTCCACAAGGATGTGGCGGGCGCGCACTTCCTGCTCCGGCTTCACGTCCTTGACCGTCTCGTCATAGACCTTCTTCAGGGCCTCGTCGGTCACGGCCTCGTCACCGATATTCTCGAGATAGGTCTGCATCAGCGCCTTGTCGCGCAGGAAGGCGAGCTTGTCCTGGAAGTCCTGGCTGTCGGGCAGCTTCTTTTCCTTCGCGGCCTGGGCGACGAGCTTCACATTGATGAGGAAGCCGATGAGCTGCTCGCGCTTCTGCTCGTCGATGGCCGCGCCGGGGGCGAGTTCATCGAGAGCGAGCTGGACTTCGCGCTCCGTCAGGCTCTCGCCATTGACGGTGGCGACGACGGTCGACGGATCGACGGGCGCGGGAGTCTGTGCGAAAACCGGCCCCGCCGCCGACAGGAAACCGGCCGCCAGGGAAACTCGAAAAAGGCGGCCGAACCCGCCGAAAAGAACCGTCGACATAGAGACACATACCTCGTGCGGCGGCACCCGGCCGCGGACGGCGGACACTGGCCTAAAGGGGTCGCATTGACAACCCTCAGACCCATTCCTAATTGTCCCCCGTCGCCCTTCGGGGACGCCGGCTTGGGGGAGTTAACCTTCCCTTTTCTCTCCGCGGTCAGGAAGCCTTTTTCCGGCGCATCCTCCCTCGCCGGTCCGCACCTGTTCACGAGGCTTTGATGCTTGGCGCTCTCACGAAACTGTTCGGCTCCGCTAACGACCGCCGGGTCAAAACCCAGCGGCCACGCGTCGCCCAGATCAATGCGCTGGAAGCCGAGCTGGAAAAGCTCTCCGACGACGAACTGAGAGCGCGCACTGACGAATTCCGCAAGAAAATCGCCGACGGGGCATCGCTGGACGATCTTCTGGTCCCGGCCTTCGCCACGGTCCGCGAGGCCGCCAAGCGCGTGCTCGGCCTGCGCCCCTTCGACGTCCAGCTCATCGGCGGCATGGTGCTGCATGAGGGCGGCATCTCCGAGATGAAGACCGGCGAGGGCAAGACGCTCGTCGCCACCCTGCCCGTCTACCTCAATGCCCTGACCGGCAAGGGCGTCCACGTCGTCACGGTCAACGATTACCTCGCCAGCCGCGACGCCGAATGGATGGGACGGATCTACAACTTCCTCGGCCTGACGACCGGCGTCATTATCCACGGTCTCGACGACGAGCAGCGCGGCGCGGCCTATGCCTGCGACGTCACCTACGCGACCAATAACGAGCTGGGCTTCGACTATCTGCGCGACAACATGAAATATGACGTCGGGCAGATGGTGCAGCGCGGGCACAACTTCGCCATCGTCGACGAAGTCGACTCCATCCTGGTCGACGAGGCGCGCACGCCGCTCATCATTTCCGGCCCGCTGGAAGACCGCTCCGAACTCTACACCACGCTCGATACCTTCATTCCGAAGCTCTCGGCCGAACATTTCGAGCTGGACGAGAAGCAGCGCGCGGTTTCGCTGACGGAGGCCGGCAACGAATATCTCGAACAGCTTCTGAAGGACGCCAAGCTGCTCAAGGGCGAAAGTCTGTACGACACCGAGAACGTCTCGATCGTGCATCACGTGAACCAGGCGCTGCGCGCCCACAAGATGTTCACGCGCGACAAGGACTACATCGTCCACAATGGCGAGATCGTCATCATCGACGAATTCACCGGCCGCATGATGCCCGGCCGCCGCTATTCGGAAGGCCTGCATCAGGCGCTGGAAGCCAAGGAGCACGTGGCGATCCAGCCCGAGAACCAGACGCTCGCCTCCATCACCTTCCAGAACTACTTCCGCATGTACGAAAAGCTGGCCGGCATGACCGGCACGGCGCTGACGGAAGCCGACGAATTCGCCGACATCTACGGCCTCGAAGTCATCGAAATCCCGACCAATCTGCCGGTTGCCCGCGCCGACGAGGACGACGAGGTCTACCGCACGATGGAGGAGAAATACCGCGCCGTCGTCGCCGAGATCGGGCGCGCGCATGAGCGCATGCAGCCGGTTCTCGTCGGTACGGCCTCCATCGAAAAGTCCGAATATCTCGCCGAGCTTCTGAAGAAGGCCGGCTTCACGCAGAGCGATTTCACCGATCCGGCGGCCATCGAGAAGCTGTACGCTTCGGCGCGGACGAAGAAGCCGTCGCGCCAGTTCGCGGTACTGAATGCGCGCTTCCACGAGCAGGAAGCCTTCATCGTCGCGCAGGCGGGCGTGCCGGGCGCGATCACGATCGCGACGAACATGGCCGGCCGCGGCACCGACATCAAACTCGGCGGCAATCCCGATATGCGCATCGAGCGCGAGGCCGCAGGCCTCGAGGGCGAGGCGCGCGACAGGAAGATCGCGGAAATCCGGCAGGAAACCGCCGAATTCCGCGACATCGTGCTCGCTTCGGGCGCAACCCTGACCGACGAAAAGGGACACACCGTCGAAACGCCGGGCGGGCTCTACATCATGGGCACCGAGCGCCACGAAAGCCGCCGCATCGACAACCAGCTGCGCGGCCGTTCCGGCCGTCAGGGCGACCCCGGCCGCTCGAAATTCTTCCTGTCCATACAGGACGACCTGATGCGCATCTTCGGCTCCGACCGCATGGACGGGATGCTGCAGAAGCTCGGCCTGAAGGAAGACGAAGCGATCATCCATCCCTGGATCAACAAGGCGGTCGAGCGCTCGCAGAGGAAGGTCGAGGCGCGCAACTTCGACATCCGCAAGAACCTGCTCAAATTCGACGACGTGATGAACGATCAGCGCAAGGTGATCTTCGAACAGCGCCGCGAACTGATCGAGGAGACCGATCTCGCCACCACCGTTCATGACATGCGTCATGACGTGATCGACGAGATCGTCACCGCGCGCATTCCCGAAAACGCCTATCCGGAGCAGTGGGACACCGAGGGCCTGACGCAGGATGCGCTCGATTATCTCAACCTGCCGCTCCCCATTGCGGACTGGGCCAAGGAAGAAGGCATCGCGGACGAGGAAATCCGCGAGCGCATCAAGGCCGCCAGCGACGAGATGACGGCCGCGAAGACCGAGCGCTTCACGCCCGACGTCATGCGCCATATCGAGCGCGCGGTCGTGCTGCAGACGCTCGACAGCCTGTGGCGCGAACATCTGGCCACGCTCGATCATCTGCGTCAGGTGATCGGCCTGCGCGGCTATGGCCAGCGCGATCCGCTCAACGAATACAAGACCGAGGCGTTCGACCTGTTCCAGGCCCTGCTCGGGCGCCTGCGCCAGCTCGTGACCGGCCAGATCGCGCGCGTCGAACTCGTCCAGGCCGATCCCGGCGTGCCGGAACTGCCGGAGATGGAGGCGAGCCACATCGATCCCTTCACCGGGATGGAGGAGATCGAAACCGCCGGCCCGCCTCCGGGCGTCAATCCGAACGATCCGTCAAGCTGGGGCAAGGTGGCGCGCAACGCCGACTGCCCGTGCGGCTCGGGCAAGAAATACAAGCACTGCCACGGCAGATTCGCCTGATTATCCCCTCTCCCGTTCACGGGAGAGGGCCGAGTCGGCGGAGCCGACCGGGGTGAGGGGAAGCGGGCGGGTTCGGAGTTTGCGGCCCGAGCTTCGAGACGGGCGCCGATTTCGGATAGCGTCGCACGATAGCCATCGCTTCTATATGCTGGACCCAAGCATGGGGAGAAACGGATGGCGAAGAACGCGATTTGAACCGAAACAACCAGCGCCTGTTGGTCAAAACCAAGTTCAAAGGCACCGATCATCTTCAATATATTTGGGCGCTCCAATGTGAGCGTGAAGGCTGTGGCCACGTTTATGGTGCTAACGGCTCCGACTTCCATCAACGCCGCTGTCCGAAATGCGACGGTGGGGCACCGGGGATTTAGCCATGCCCAGAGCCCGATAGGCGGGAACCATCCTTCGACACGCGCACTCCGTGCGCGGCTCAGGATGAGGAAACGGACCCGTAACTACCGGAAGCTGCCGCCCTGCATGATGGTCGCGCCGATCGCATCCTGCGGGATCGGCGGCAGATTGGGGCCGGAATCGACATCGGCGGCGGCCGGCACGGATGCGCGCTGTTCCACCACCGGCTGCGGACGCGGCGCCGGGGCCGGCGCGGGAGACGCAGCAGCCGGAGCGGCGGCGGATTGCGGCGCCGGAGCGGGCTGCGGAGCCGCGGGCTTTGCCTCATCGGCCTTGCTGAACCAGCGCTTGTAGAACGGCGATTTCTCCGGCGCGGGCATGGAAGCTGCAACCGGCCTGTTCACCGACGGCGCCTGATCGGCGCGCGCAGTGCGCGCGGGCGGCGTCGCCTCGGTGGCGGCGGTCCGCGGCGTTTCGGCCGGCGCGGCATCGTCCCCGCGCAGCCATGAGAACATGCCGCCCGATTTCGGCTGGGCCGAGGCGTAGGGCGACGGCGCAGGCACCGGTACGCTGCTGTCGGAACCGGCAAGAGCCAGAGCGACCGATCCGGTCTGCGGCGGCTCGCTGGCCTTCGCCGTCATCACGGGCGCGGGGTCCGGCTTCTTGATCGGGTCGGACAGCGTACGGCGCAGACGGCCGTTCTGCGGCGTATAGGCCAGCGCCGTCTCAAGGCCGCCGGAAACGAGCGTATTGAACTTCTCGTCGTCGGTACGCTTCTTGGCGGCCATCGCCATCGCGACCGAGGGATGAATTTCATATTCCGGGCACGGCGCGGACGGATTGAAACTGCCGTTCTTCGGCGTCGCGTCGAACACATAACGCCGGTCGCAGACATTCACCTTCGGCTCGAGCTTCGTCAGCTCGAAATGGTCCGCGCCTTCCTTCAGGTTCTTCCAGAAGGCGAAATTATTGTCGTTACGGCGGCGGGCCATGTTTTCCGCCGTCATGCGGAACGGAAGCGCCTGGACCTGGAAGGACGGCTGCCCGGCGTGAAGCGCCTCGCGCACCACCGCATAGAGTTCGGCGATCTGCTCGTCCGTCATCGCATAGCAGCCCTTGGACAGGCAGTCGCCATGCACCATCAGATGCGCGCCGGTGCGGCCGTGAGAGCGGTCGAACGCGTTCGGATAGCCGAGATTGAACGAGAGATAATATTGCGAATTGGGATTCAGCTGTGCCGGCGAGACCGAATAGAAGCCCTCCGGCGACTGGCCGTCGCCTTCGACCTTCTTCGGGCCGAGCGTGCCGGAAAAGCGGCAGATCTCGTAGGTCTTCAGAAGCGCGTAGCGGCCGCTCCTGTCCTTCTTCCAGAGTTCGAGCTCGCTGTCTTCCTTGTAGATACGGATGAGGACGGGGTCGCGCCGCGTCATGCCCTTCTTTTCCATCAGGGCGAGCGTCTTAGCCGGAATGGGGCGAATGGCCTTGGTGTTGGACATGCGGTCGGCCGTGTTGCAGCCGCCGAGAAGCAGCGCCGCGCCGATCACACCGATTGCAGTCAAGGAACGAATTGTCATGGGTCCCCGGAATCCCTCTTGGGCCACGAAATCGCAGCCTCCCCCCAGACCCGGAAAGGTTTATCCCCCCGGCGGGGTTACTGCAATCCTAATGCCGACAATGCGACCAGGTATGGTTGAGAAACAGTAAGTTAAGCAGGGATATGGCGGCCGATGGCGAGGAATTTCCCGCGCCGGTGCTTTTTCACCGCATCGCGGTCCATTCCGGCCATCTCTTTCAGGGCATCCGCGATCGTGTCGCCAACCGCCGCCATGACCGCTTCGCGGTCGCGATGGGCGCCGCCGACCGGCTCGGGAATGATGCCGTCGATGATGCCGAGTCGAAGCAGGTCCTGCGCCGTAATCTTGAGATTGGCGGCGGCATCCGAGGCCCGCGCCGAATCGCGCCACAGGATCGAGGCCGCGCCTTCGGGCGAAATAACGCTGTAGACTGAATGCTCAAGCATCTGGACATTGTTGGCCGTGGCAATCGCGATGGCCCCGCCCGATCCGCCTTCGCCGATGATGACGGCGACATTGGGCACGCCGAGATTGAGGCAGGCCTCGGTCGAGCGGGCTATGGCTTCGGCCTGACCGCGCTCCTCGGCATCGATGCCCGGATAGGCGCCGGCCGTATCGACCAGCGCGACGATCGGCACGTCAAAACGGTCGGCCATTTCCATCAGCCGCACGGCCTTGCGGTAGCCTTCCGGGCGCGCCATGCCGAAATTGTGCTTGAGGCGGCTTTCGGTGTCCGAGCCGCGCTCCTGGCCGAGAACCATGACGCTCTCGCCGCGGAACCGGGCGAAACCGCCGACAATGGCGGCATCGTCGGCAAATTTGCGGTCGCCGGCGAGTTCGGTGAAGTCCTCGAACAAAGCCGCCGCGTAATCGCCGAAATGCGGCCGCTGCGGATGGCGCGCGACCTGCGTCTTCTGCCAGGGCGTCAGCTTGGTGTAGAGGTCCGCGAGCGCCTCGTCGGCCTTGGTGCGCAGGCGACCGACCTCTTCCTCGACATCGACGCCGTCGCTCCCGGTGCCGAGAGCCTGAAGCTCGTCGACCTTGGCTTCCAGTTCGGCGACGTGTTTTTCGAAGTCGAGATAGCTGCGCATGGGGCCCCTGAATTTGGGCCCTGGGCCCGTGATGGCGGCTTGGCCCGCCGAGCGGCGGGAAACTGATGATACGCCGACGCTAAGTCAAGGTCACTCAGGATCGGAAAGCGGATGCAGATCGCGCACCATGCCCGCCAGCCGTTCGTCGAGGACATGGGTGTAGATCTGGGTCGTCGCCACATCGGCATGGCCGAGAAGCTGCTGCACGGACCTCAGATCGGCGCCGTTCTGCAGGAGATGGCTGGCGAAAGCGTGACGCAGGACGTGGGGGCTGACGCGGCCCGGCGCGATGCCGGCGCGAATGGCGACATTCTTCAGATCGCGCGCGAAAGCCTGCCGCGTCAGGTGGCCGGCCTCACTTAGCGAGGGAAACAGGAACGGGCTGCGTGGGCCCTCGCGCATATCGAGAAAATCGAGATAGCGGGCCATGGCCCGGCGCGAGGCGTCGGTCAGCGGAACGAGGCGCTCGCGCCCGCCCTTGCCGCGGATCGACAGCACCTTTGTGCCGGCCCGCGCCGCGCTGCGCGGCAAAGTGACGAGTTCGGAGACACGCATCCCCGTCGCGTAGAGGATTTCGAGCAGCGCCGTCATGCGGGAGGCGCGCAGGCGCTCGATATGCGGCCGCTCCTCATCCTCGATGCCCTCGGCGGCCGCAGCGAGCAGAGCATCCACTTCCTTGACGCCGAGGACTTTCGGCAAAGGCCGGCCGCGTTTGGGACCGCTGAGGGCCGCGCCGGGATCGTCGGCGCGCATGCCCTCGGAATAGAGGAAACGGTGGAGCTGCTTGACCGCCGACAGCCGCCGCGCCGCGGACGAGGCGGCGAAACCGCGCCGTGACAGATCGGTCAGCCAGGCGCGGATATCGTCGGCGTGCGCGGTTGCGGGATCGCGCCCCTTCCTGCCGAGAAAGCTCGTGTAATCCTCGAGATCGCGGCGATAGGCGTCGAGCGTGTTCTTCGCCGCGCCGCGCTCGGCCGAGAGCATTTCGAGAAAACCGTCGATTGCGTGGCCGGCGTTCATAGCCCGCCGTCCAGCGGCACGCCGACCGTCATTTCGCGCGGCTGCGGCTCGACAAAGGTCGCCAGCGCCCACACCGCCGCAAACAGGACGATGAAAATGAGCGCCAGATGACGCAAAAGGCGGAATGTGCTCGGCATGGCCCTCGCCTCGCCCGTGGGCGGCGATTCACTCCTACTAGGAATCACGCTCCGGGCGCGGATGCAACGCCCTTGCGGGCACCCCTGCTTTCGTGGGAACCACGCCGCCGAGGAAGACCATGTCCAATTCCGCGCCCAATGCCGCATCCGCCCCGCCGACCGATGACACGCTGGCCACAGCGGGTTCGGCGGTGCGCGCAGCCCTCAATGGCCGCTCGGTCGTTCTGGTCGGCATGATGGGCGCCGGCAAGAGTTCGGTCGGCCGGCGGCTCGCCAAGGCGCTCAGCCTGCCTTTCGTCGATGCCGACACCGAAATCGAAAAAGCCGCAGGCATGTCGATCACCGATATTTTCGCCAAGCACGGCGAGCCGGAATTCCGGGCCGGGGAACGGCGCGTCGTCTCCCGCCTGCTCGACAATCCGATGGCCGTGATCGCGACCGGCGGCGGCGCCTTCATGGACGAAACCACCCGCGAGAAGATTCGCGCGCACGGCATCTCGGTCTGGCTGAAGGCCGATGTCGACGTACTGCTGCGGCGCGTGAAGAAACGCGGCGGCCGCCCGCTCCTGAAGGACGGCGACCCCGAACAGATCTTGCGCGACCTTCTGGCAAAGCGCGAGCCGGTCTACGCCACCGCCGACGTGACGGTGATGACACGCGAAGTGCCGCACGAAACCATGGTCAGCGAGACCCTGGCGCAATTGCAGGCCTTCCTGAAGGAAACATGATGAGTGCCGAGCCGACCATCGTCCCCGTCTCGCTGGGCGAGCGTACCTACGAAATCCGCATCGGCGGCGATATCCTGTCCGGGCTCGGCCACAGCGTGGCGGTGCTCGGCGCGCGGCAGGCCGCGGTGGTCACGGACTCCAATGTCGCGGACATCTATCTCGAACGCGCGCTGGAGAGCCTTGCCCATGCCGGCCTCACGGCCAGCGCCATCGTCGTGCCGGCCGGCGAGGCCACCAAGAGTTTTGCGCATCTCGAAAAGGTCTGCGCCGGAATTCTCGAAGCGAAGATCGAGCGCGGGGACGCGGTCGTCGCGCTCGGCGGCGGCGTGGTCGGCGATCTTGCAGGATTTGCAGCTGCCATCGTGCGGCGCGGCGTGCGCGTCGTGCAGGTGCCGACCAGCCTTCTGGCGCAGGTCGATTCATCGGTCGGCGGCAAGACCGGCATCAACACGGCGGCCGGCAAGAACCTCATCGGCTCGTTCCACCAGCCGAGCCTTGTTCTCGCCGACACGAACACGCTCGACACTTTGTCCGCACGCGAATTCCGCGCGGGCTATGCGGAAGTCGCCAAGTACGGACTGATCGACGATGCGGATTTCTTCTCCTGGCTGGAGAAGAACTGGAAGGGTGTGTTCGACGGCGGGCCGGAGCGCACGCGCGCCATTGCGACGAGTTGCACCGCCAAGGCCGCGATCGTCGCGCGCGACGAGTTCGAGACCGGCGACCGCGCGCTCCTCAATCTCGGCCATACATTCGGCCACGCGCTCGAAGCCGCCGTCGGTTATGACGGGACGCGGCTCGTCCATGGCGAGGGCGTCGCCATCGGCATGGCTCTGGCGTTCGAATTCTCCGCCCGCCGCGGCCTGACTTCGGACGAGGAAGCAAAGCGGGTAGCCGGGCATCTGAAAGCCGTCGGGCTGCCGACGCGTATCCAGGACATTCCCGGCGAGGTCGGTTCCGCAGACCGGCTGCTCGACCTGATGGCGCAGGACAAGAAGGTGAAGGCCGGCCGCCTGACCTTCATTCTGGCGCGCGGCATCGGCCGCAGTTTCGTCGCGCCCGACGTGCCGCCGCAAAGCGCACGCGATTTCCTCGCCGACGCGCTGGCCGCCTGAGCCCGGAGATCGCATGCCCGTTCACACGCTTGGAAACCTGAAGCCGGTCCTGCCCGAAGGCCCGCATTTCATCGCGCCCGGCGCGCGCCTGATCGGCGATGTCGTGCTCGAGGACGACACCTGCATCATGTTCGGCGCGGTGCTGCGCGCGGAGTTCGCCCGCATCCATATCGGCAAGCGCTGCAATGTGCAGGACAATGCCGTTCTGCATGTCGATCCCGGTTTTCCGATCACGCTCGGCCACGATGTCACGATCGGCCATAGCGCCATCGTCCATGGCTGCACGATCGGCAGCGGCTCCGTGATCGGCATGGGCGCGACCGTGCTGAACGGCGCGGTGATCGGCGAACATTCTATTGTTGGCGCAAATGCGCTCGTCACGCAGGGCGCGGTGTTCCCGCCCCGCTCGCTGATCCTCGGCTCGCCTGCCAGACGCTTGCGCGAAATGACCGATGAGGAGGTCGAGGGCGCGATGCAGACCGCGGCGGGCTATGTCGCGAATCTCGCGCTCTACACCGCGGACTTCGACCGCTAGCCGGCGAAACCGCCATCGGCGAGGAATTGCGCCTCTTCGGGTGTCGTGTCGCGCCCGAGCGCCGCATTGCGGTGCGGGAAGCGGCCGAATTCGCGGATGATGTCGAGATGCTCCTGCGCCCAATGCACGCCGTTCGCGTCGTTCATGTCCTTGTAGAGCGCGAGGCACAATTCCTGATCGGTCTCGTCTTCCGAATGCATGAACGGAAGATAGAAGAACGTACGCATCTTGCGCGGCACGCGCTTGTCGAGCCCGCGCGAGATGGCGTAGCGCGCCACTTCGCGGGCATGGGCATCGGTGGCGAAAGCGCGCGGCGATCCGCGGAACATGTTGCGCGGCACCTGATCGAGCAGGATGAGAAGTGCGAGCGCGCCATTGGCGGATTTGACCGCCAGATGATCGAGCATGCCCGCCGCCGCCCAGTAATGGAGCGAGCCCAGCCTGCGCCCGACTTCCGCATCGAACTGATCGCTCTTGCTGAACCAGCGCGGCGGGCCGGCGGCACGCCAGAACGAGATGACGGCGCGGGGATCGACGGATTGCGGATCGCGGAACTGGGTCACAGGCGCAGGCGTCCTTCGGCCAGATTGTTGTGTAAGGACGGACCGAACGGCTTGAACTTGCCCGTGGAAGGATCGCGGACGAACAGCGGGTCTTTCACGGCGTCGAGGTCGAAGCCCTCTTTCTGAAGCTCCAGCCGCCGCTGCTTGAACGTGCCGGTGACGTCGATCTCGGGCAGCAAACGCAGGAAGACCGGCCGCGCATAATCCGGCAGGCGCCCGGCGATATGGCGCGCAAAGCCCTCCACATCGAACGCGCCTTTCTTCGTGACGAGCGCCGCCATTCCGGCGCGCCCGTCCTGACCGGGAACGGCGACGCCGTAGACGATCGCATCCTCGATGCCGGGAAATTCCGTCAGCGCATTGGCGACCTCGATTGTCGATACATTCTCGCCCTTCCAGCGGAACGTGTCGCCGATGCGGTCGACGAAATAGAAATAGCCGTCCGCATCCTTCTTCATCAGATCGCCGGTGCGGAACCAGCGGTCGCCCTTCTTCTCGACATCGGCGAGAATTTTCGTCTTCGTCGCTTCGGGATCGGCATAGCCCTCGAAACGGTTGGCGGGCTTGGAGGGATCGTTGGTGATGAGGCCGATCACCTCGCCCGCTTCGTCCGGCTCCGCCTCGATGACGAGGCCGTCCGGCCCGCGCACCGGCTCCTCACGCTCGACATCGAACCGCACGATCTTGATCGGGAAACGGCTGGCGATCCACCACGGAATGCGGCCGATGGCGCCGGGCGTGCCGTCCCAGTTGAAGATGGCGACATTGCCTTCGGTCGCGGCATACCATTCCACAATCTTCGGCACGTTGAAGCGCGCCTGAAAGGCGGGCCAGACATCGGCGCGCAGGCCGTTGCCGCAGAACAGGCGGATAGTGTGCGTACGCTCTGAGGCGCTTTCCGGCGCGTTCAGGAGATAGCGGCAGAGTTCGCCGATATAGAACACGACCGTCGCCTTCGAGCGCACCGCATCGTCCCAGAATTCGCGCGCGGAGAATTTCTCGCGGATGATGACCGAGCCGCCGCCGACAAGCGTCGCGCCGGTCGCCAATACACCGCCGTTCGAATGATACATCGGCAGCACGTCGAACATGCGGTCGGACGGCGTGATGTTCATGACGCCGGAAAAGCCGATGGTCATTGCCATCAGCCGGTAGTGATTGATGTTCGCGGCCTTCGGCAATCCGGTCGTGCCGGATGTGTAGATGAACAGCGCGCGGTCCTCGATGGTCAGGTCCGGGCGCTCGCTCCCGGCCAGCGGATCGGCGGAAAAGCTTTCCACCGCCTCGTCGATCCGCTCGCCGCCGTTTTCCGCCGCGCCATGCGACCAGATTTTCGGCTGCGTCTTCAGATGGGGGCGCGCAGTTTCAAATCCCCCGGCCAGATCGGCGCCGACGACGACATGCTTTGGCTCCACGATGTCGATACAATGGGCAAGGCTCTGCGCGGTCAGATTGGTGTTCAGCAGCGCGACCACGCCGCCCATGCGCGTGACGCCGATCCAGAACGCCATGTAATCCGGCCGGTTCGTCATCATCAGCGCGACGACATCGCCCTTGCCGACGCCGTTCGCGCGGGCCCAGCGCGCATAGCGGTTGGCGCGTTCGTCCAGCCCGCGATAGGTGAAGATTTCGCGTTCCGAGATCAGGGCCTCGCGCTCGCCATGCTGCGCGGCAAGCTCGGAAACGACATCCGGAAAGGTGCGGCCGCGATTTTGCGTGATGGGTTTCATCCGGCGCAAGGTGCGCAGAGCGCCCGACAGCAGCGCCCAGTCTTTCCGCAAGCGTTGGAACACGTTCGACCCGTTTTCTGTTGCCGGCGCAGTTGAACCCGCGCCGTGCCGGTTAGGCAAGCCTCAGCGGGCCATTCCGGGAGGTGCGAGGGGATTGTCGAACAGCACCGCGCGGTCGGGCGCATCCACGCCCGGCACGCCGGCCAGAGCGTCGTAGAGCCGTTTCAGAAGATGCACGTCGAGATCGCGCGCGATGACGACGATGCGTGTGCGGCGGTCCTCGTCCGGCCAGGCCGACAGCCGGCGCGGCGGATGGAACATATGCTGCACGCCGTGGATGACGACCGGGCGTTCCGGATCGTCGGCGGCGCGCACGAGGCCCTTCAGGCGCAGGATTCGGGAACCGTGCTCGGAGCGCAGGAGGTCGATGAACATGCCGAACGCCTGCGGCGGCAGCGCGGCCTCGCTCCACAGCACCGTCGTGCGGATATCGCCGCTATGCGCGCCGCCTCCCCCGCCGGCGCCGAGCCATGGGCCGAGCGAGGCAAGGCGCTCCTCGCCGCCGAGCGGGGCGATGCCGAACAGATCGGCAGGAACGAGATCGCGCACATCGATCCGGGCCGCGCCCGGCGCGAGATCGTCCAGCGCGGCGCAGAGTTCCGCGCGCTTGCCTTCAGCTTCGGGAAGATCGGTCTTGGTCAGCACCACGCGGTCGGCGACGGCCGCCTGACGCCGCGCTTCCTCATGCGCTTTGAGCGTGCGCGCGCCGAGCACGGCATCGACGACCGCGATCACGCCGTCGAGCGCGAAACGCAGCGAAATGTAGGGATGCACGATCAGCGATTGCAGCACCGGAACCGGATCGGCAAGTCCGGTCGTCTCCAGCACGACGCGGGAAAAACCGAGTTCCCCGGCATCGCGGCGGGCAAGCAGGTCTTCGAGTGTGTCGATCAGATCGCTGCGCACCGTGCAGCACAGGCAGCCGCCGGCAAGCGCGACGACATCGCCCTTCACGTCCTCGATGAGAAGATGATCGAGCCCCGCTTCGCCGATCTCGTTGACGAGAACGAGCGTGCCGGCCAGCGCCTCATGCTTCAGCAGCCTGTTGAGAAGCGTCGTTTTGCCTGCGCCGAGAAACCCGGTCAGAACCGTCAGCGGAATCGGTGTATGGGCGGAAGATGTCACGGCCGAGGTTTTGGCGTTGGCACCGCAGGCGTGGTTCCCGCCGTCGCGTCCGGCTTCCTGGCCTTGGGTTTGGCTTTCGTGTCGGCCTTCTGCTTCTTCTTCGGCGCCGGAGCAGGCTCTTCGGGCGCGGCGGGTGCGCTGGGCACGAGCCTGGCGGCAAGGTCGATATAGGCGCGCGGGCCGTTGGGATTGGGGCCGAGGAAGATCGGCACCGGCACGGCCTTCTGCTGCTGCGGAGCCAGAAGCTCCTTCGGTTCGGCCGCATAACTCGTCAGCAGTCCGGACAGCGCCTCGTTGTGCGGGGTCGCGATATTGCCGCCGTCATCCTCGGTTTCACCGACGGCTTCGGGCGCTGTGCCGGTGCGCTTCCTGTCGCAGACCTCGGGCCGCAGATTGGGCGCGGCGCCGGCAACCGCCGGCAATGTTGCGACTTCCTGACCGCGCCGCCAGAACGTCCATTTGCCGAAGCCGGCATCGAGCAGTTCGGCGGCACGCTGGGTGCGCTCCTTGGCGCTCGCATGGCCGAGCACGACCGCGATGAGGTGGCGCTTGCCGCGCGTCGCGCTGGCGACGAGATTGAAACCCGACGGGCAGGTGAAGCCGGTCTTCATGCCGTCGGCTCCCTTGAAGCGGCCGATCAGATGGTTATGCCCGCGGATCGTGCGCTTGCCGAGCTGGAGCGCCGCGATCCTGTACGTATTGGAATAGGACGGAAAATCGCGAAAGAGCGCACGGCCGAGAATGGCCATGTCGCGCGCGGACGTCACCTGCTGGTCGTCGTGCCAGCCATTGGGATTCTTGAACCGGCTCTGCGTCATGCCGAGGCCCTTGGCATGGCGGTTCATTTCCGCAACGAAGGCCGCCTCGCTGCCGGACACGCCTTCGGCGATCGCCACCGCGACATCGTTGGCGGATTTCACCAGCAGCAATTTCAGCGCGTTGTCGATGGTCAGGATCGTGTTGACCGGGAAGCCCATCTTGCTCGCCGGCTCCTTCTGCGCATTGGCGCTGTAGAGGATCGGCGTATCGAGCGTGATGCGCCCCTCGCGCACCGCCGACAGCGTCACATAGGTCGTCATCAGCTTGGTCAGCGAGGCCGGATACCAGAGCGCGGTCGCATCCTCCGCATGGAGCACGCGGCCGGAATCGGCATCGATGACGATGGCCGGTCGCGCCTCGGCCCCCGTTGCGAGGGCGGCGGAAACGGCTATGGCAAGAACAAACCGCAGGAGCATCTGCTTCCCGTATAATCCGATGGTCCGGCCCGGTCTTCATACCCTCATGGCCCGAGCCTATCCAGTCAGCGGACGATCACCCCTGCGTCAGGACCGGACATTGTGGGCGTGGGACCGAGATAGGGCTCGGCGACCACCATGGCCCAGAAGACCTTGTATTTGTAGCCGGGCGCCTGGGCGACGGCGATGCCGATGCGCGTCGCCTGGGGCATCAGCATGTTCTTTTTATGATCGGGGCTGTCGCGCCAGCCCGAAAAGGCTTCCGCCAAGGTCTGATAGCCGCCCGCCACATTCTCGGCGATGCGAGCATATTCATAGCCCGCCGCCTTGGCGCGGACGTCGAGGCCGCCCTTTCCGACATCGTGGCCGACCTTGGTCCGGCGGGCCATTTCGACGGCGTGGGCCTTCGCGATCTTCGTGAGCACGGGATCGATCGACACCGGGCCGAGCCCGTTATTGTGTCGATAGCCGGAAATCATCGAGGCCGCCGCAGCCGAATCGACCTCCGTGCCGGGGGCCGAAAGATTGAGGTAGAAGCTCGGCTTGTCCGGGATCGGCGCGGTCGAGCAGGCCGACAGGATGAGGGCGGCGCCGGCAACCACCGCGCAGTTGAACGCACCGGACAGATTTGAGGCAAACGAGCGGGGCACGGGGCTTTTTCCTTGCACAGAAGAGGAGGTCAGATCGCGGGAGCGGCGGTGACGGCTATCTTTTTCGCCTGAAATTCTTTCAGAACCGCGAAGTAAAGTTCGCTGCGCGCCGGACCGACATGGCGGGGGCTCGGCACATTGCCGCTCAGCGTCCACTGGACGCCGGTATCGGTCGTGGCGACGATCAGAAGCTGCGGCGGCGGATTCTTCATCAGCGCCGGCACACCGGCGGCCGCTTCCAGAAGTATGGACCGCACCTGTTCCACATCGGCGGTGTGCGAGGTGCCGATGGCGAGAACCACCCGGCCGAGCGGGCGCCGGAGCGTCCAGTTGCGCACCGGCTTGGTGATGAGATCCGAATTCGGAACGATCAGGGTCGAATGGTCGAACAGTTCGATCACGGTCGAGCGCACCGATATGCGCCGCACATCGCCCTCATTGTCGCCGACCGACACCCAATCGCCGACCTTGATCGGGCGCTCGGCCAGAAGGATGAGGCCGGAGACGAAGTTCGACACCACGGCCTGAAGGCCGAAACCGATACCGACCGACAGCGCACCGGCGACGAGCGCGATGCGGTCGAGCCCGAAACCCAATGTCGAGAAGGCAAGGCCGATGGCCAGCAGCACGCCGGCATAGCCGGTCGCGGTGCGCACCGAATTCTTGATGCCGTCGTCGAGGCGCGTGCGCGGCAGATAGGACTGATCGAGCCAGGACTGCACGATCCGCGTCAGCGCGATGCCGAGGATGAGGATCGTCAGCGCGCCGAACACCGTTTCGAGCGAGAGCGAGAAGCCGGGAATGGAAACGCCGCCGAAAGCACGGCGGACCCAGCCCAGCACATCGCCCGACTGCACGCCCCAGGGCGCGACGACGAGCAGCGCGGCGATGACGACAAGCGCAAGCCGCAGCACGCCGGATGTCAGTACGGCAATCTGCTCCATGCTGCTCTGGCGCAGGCCGACCGTGTCGTGCGTCAGCCGCCCGATACGGCTCGCCGGCCACCAGCCGCAGATCATGTCGTCGACGACGACGAGCAGCAGATACAGCACCGCGCCGAGAACCGCGATCCACACCATCTGATTGGCGAGGAAGAAGGCAAACGCGATGTAGCCGACAAGCGCCGCCGCGAAGATGACCGCGATCGCACCCCATGCGCACAGGCGCACAAGGCCGTAAATCCAGCTCTCCTCGCGCGTGGAGGCGTCGCTCCCGGCCTCGGCGACCGCACGGATGGGACGCAGCGCAAGCGCAAAGGCGATGGCGATTGCGATCGCCGCCACGCCATGCGTGACCATGACCGGCGCGAGCCCGATCCCGATGACGTCGTAGAACGCCAGCAGAGCATGAGCGACCGCCGCGATCATCGCGATCAGGATCGGATAGGGCGCAAGGCGCGCGGCGGATTCGTCGGCAAGCGCCGGAAGGCGCCAGCTCGGCCATGCCGGCGACAGGATGGCCCGGCTGAGCCCGGCGACGAAGGCGACGAAGCCCGTCAGCCATACAAGCGAGCCGACGAAGGGAATGGCGCGCTCGGGCACGAAGCCCTGCCAGACCAGCCCGGCATAGAGGATATAGACGGCAAGGACGGGAGCCGCGGTGGTGACGAGCAGCACCCAGGCCGCGCCGGCGGAACGGCGCACCCGCGTCGCCGGCGTCGCTTCGGCAAAATACATACGGCCCAGCCGTTGCACCCATTTGCGCAGCGGCCAGACCACGACGAATGCCAGAGCCAGCGCGCCGATCAGGAACGCGCCGCGGCGATCGCCCATGCGTTCGGCGAACAGGCCGCCCCATTGCGTCATGAGGCGGCTTGCGACCGTCAGGCGGCGCGGGGCCTCGTTGACGACGGCGATCCAGAGCACGGGATCGGCCAGCGAGCGGGTGCGGGCGAGGAACCGGCTGGCGAACAGCGCCCGGCGCTTTTCGCCGACGACATCCTGAAGCTGGTTGGCCTGAACGTTCAGCGAACTGGCGCGCTTCAGCACTTCGGCAATGGGCGCCTGGGCATCGAGCTGGGCCTGCCGCTCCTGTGCGAGTTCCGGGCTTTCCGGAGGCTGTCCCTCTGCCGGTGCGGACCCAAGCTGGTCGAGCCGGGTCTGAATGGCCTTGGCGCGCGGGGAGAGCGGCCCCGTCACTTCGGCGAGATTTGCCCGCTCCCGCTCGATGCGCGTCAGGATCGCGGTCAGGGCCGCATCGTCGAAATTGCCGGTGCCGAGTTCCTGCTCGATCTGGGTCAGATCGGCCTTGATCGTATCGAGCTTGCGGTTTTCCGCCTCCTGCGCCGAGACCACGAGCGCCGACAGGGCCAGAACGGCGGCGGCGATCAGAAAGGCGCGCGCGGCAAAGGCCAGACGATTCAGTCGGAAAAGCATGAAGACCTGGGAAAGCGCCGCGAGGCGGCGAGGGAGCCAGCCACGTCCCTCGCCCAGAAATATGGCGGCCTCAGGGAATTGCTGTGCGTCGCGCTGCATGGCCATCCCGCAGAAACACCCCCCTTTGCCGCATAGCGTGGCCCGCTGCGGGGCGTCCAGCCGCAGACCCGCCGGGGCGTGACTTTTCCCGTATTCCGGACACATTAGCGGCAATGGCCCGATCCCGACCCCTGCGCATCCTCCTGACCGAGGGTGCCTCGACCTCCGCACGCGAGGCCGTGACGGCCCTCGGACTCGACGGCCATTCCATCGAGATCATGGACCCAGATGCCCATTGCATCTGCCGGTTTTCGCGGTTCGTGGACAAGGTCCACCGCTGCCCGCCGCTTGCGACCGATCCCAAGGCCTATCTGGAATTCGCGCTCGGCCTTCTCGAAACGGGGCGCTTCGACGTCCTCCTGCCGATCCACGAACAGGGCATGGTGTTCGCCAAGGCCCGCGCGCGGATACCTGCGGGCGTCGGGATCGCATTGCCGGATTTCGACGCCTATCTCACCGCCCACGGCAAGGCGACATTCTCCCAGCTTCTGACGCGCATCGGCGTCTCCCAGCCGCGCACGCACATCGTCGGTACGCTCGACGGCCCCCTGCCCGAGCCCTATCCGCTCATCGTCAAGCAGGCGATGAGCACGGCGAGCCGCAGCGTACATATCGTGCACAGCGACGCCGATATTGCCGCCGCACGCGCGGCGACCGCCGGCGCGCCAGGTGAGTTTCTTGTCCAGGAACTGATCCATGGCGATGTCGAGCACGCGCAGGCGCTGTTCGACCATGGCCGTTTCGTCGCCATGATGGGCTATCGCCAGATCATACGCGGCGCGGGCGGCGGCGAGGCTTTGAAGGAAAGCATCTGGCGGCCGCGCGTCGCCGACGACATGCGCACAATCGGCGCCGCGCTGAACTGGCATGGCGCGCTTTCGGTCGATTATCTCTGGAAGAACGACATTCCGTATTTCGTCGATTCAAACCCTCGCCTCGTCGAGCCGATGTCGGCGCATTTCGCCGGGCTCGATCTTGCCGGAATGCTGGTGCGCCTGTCGCTCGGCGAGCATCTGGAGGAAGCGCCGCCGCCGAAGACCGGCGTACGCACACGCCTGTCCCTGCAGGCCCTTCTCGGCAAGGCGCTGACGACGCATTCGCGCGTCGAGATCGTCCGCGAAATATACCGTTTCCTGACCGGCAGCGGCCCTTATGAGGGCAGCGTCGAGGAATTCACGCCCGTCAAGCTCGACTGGATGGCGGCGGTGCCGGTCGGCATGACCGCCTTCGCCGTATTGCTGCATCCCGGCACGGCGCGCATCCTTCCTTCGCTCGGCTGGGGCGCGGGATTGTTGACGCCCGAAGCGGTCCGCATCGTCCGCGACGAGATTTCCTGAGCGCGGGCCCATGCTTGCCGCCCGCGGCCGGAACATGCACCATGACGGCAAGGCTGGGAGGCCATGACAAGGAGTCCGGATATGCCCGTTGACGCGAAATACACCACGACAGCAACAGCCAGCGGCGGTGGCCGCGACGGCAAGACCGCGCTGGAAGACGGCACGCTCTCGCTCGATCTCGTCGTTCCGAAGGAACTCGGCGGACCGGGCGGCGACGGCGCCAACCCGGAAAAGCTGTTCGCGCTCGGCTATTCGGCCTGCTATCTCGGCGCGCTGCGCGTCGCGTCCAAACCCGCCGGCGTGAAAGTGCCCGACGGCAGCACCGTCACCGCGACCATCGGCATCGGGCCGCGCTCGGAAGGCGGGTTCGGCATCACCGCCGCACTCGACGTCTATCTTCCGGGCCTTGCGGAAGCCGATGCCCGCAAGCTGACCGAGACGGCGCACGGCATCTGCCCCTATTCCAACGCCATCAAGGCCAGCGTCGACGTCAAGACCACGACGCGCGCCTGAACGCCCGGCGGGGTGCGATCCTGCCTCGAGACAGAACGCACCCCGGCCGCATGCTTATACAACGTACATACTCCCGCGGGAAATACGCTGCAACGAAGGGTTGACTCATCGGTCCGATGGGTAGACAAAAGTCTACGACGCTCACGGAGACACCCATGCCGCCGTTGCGCTCCGCCGACAACGAATCTTTCGTTCTCGAAGCAGATAAAAAGACAAGGCTCGAAGCGGGGGCGGTTGCGCCTTCCGGGCACGTCCAGAACGAGTTGTTGCGCGCTCTGCCCGTCGATGAGCGCATGCGCGTGATCGACGCGGCCGAATACGTACCTCTCAAATCCCGCCAAACTCTTATCGAAGCTAACCTTTCCGTCCTGCACGCCTATTTCCCGGAAACCGGCATCGCATCCGTGCTTGCCGGGACGGGATCGCGCAAGCCGATGGAGGTGTGCGCGGTCGGGTGCCGGGGCTTTGTCGGCATCCCGATCGTGCTCGGCACGGGCCGCTCACCCATGCGGGTGGTCGTCCAGCTCAAGGGTCATGCCTGGCGCATCCCCGCCGCCGATTTCGAACGGCTGCTGGATGAATGCGTGTCCCTGCGCAAAATATTGCACGCACACATCCAGGGCAGCCTCGTTCAGGAGGCGATGCTGAATGTCTGCAATGCCGGCCACACCGTGCCGGAACGCATCTGCCGCTGGCTTCTGATGGCGCGACATCGCATGCAGAGCGATGCGATACCTGCAACGCACGATCTGATCGCGCGCATGCTCGGCGTCCGCCGGCCGGGCGTGACGGCGGCTCTCGGGAATCTCGAGAAAAACGGCATAATCCGGCTCACACGCGGCAATATCCATATTGCGCGGCCACGCGCGCTCGACCGCAGCGCCTGCCGCTGTGCGCACCGCATCGAAACCGAATATGAACGCCTGCTGGAACTGACATCGTCCGACGAGGCATGCGGCAACGCCGCATAGCGCATTATTGCACGCACATACGATGTGCATTCGCTCCGCGCTTGGTCTTCTTGCGCACATAACGTCGTGCGCCGGGGCTGGCATTATCCGCAATCGCTGTCTTGTCTAGCTCTGCTCTCGCAGCGCGCCGGCACCCGCGGATATCTTTTCTCTCTCCATCCCCGGCCGGCATGCCGCGAGAGCACCTCCGCACAATCCGCGCATAAACCACGTATATTTACGGCGTTGCCGTACATGCGGCAGTAATGTGTTCGCTACCGGACACAGCGCGGCCCTCGGTCGATTGACCTCTGTGCCCCCAACTGTTCGGTTAGAACCCGTCAAGAAAAACCAACAATATGCAGGGAGAAAACGTAATGAAGAAAGCATTGTTGGCCGCGACGGCTGCCGCTTTCGCCTTCGCGCCCTCCGGCGCGTCCGCCTGGGAACCGACCAAGACGGTCGAGTTCATCGTTCCGGCGGGTTCGGGCGGCGGCGCGGACCAGATGGCGCGTACGATCCAGGGCGTCATCCAGAAGCATGAACTGATGCCGCAGTCCCTGGTGGTGCTCAACAAATCTGGTGGCGCGGGCGGCGAGGGCTTCCTCGACGTCAAGGGAGATGCGGGCAATCCGCACAAGATCATCATTACACTGTCGAACCTGTTCACGACACCGCTTTCGACGGGCATTCCGTTCTCGTGGCAGGACATCACCCCGGTCGCGATGCTTGCGCTCGATGAATTCGTGTTCTGGGTGAACGCGGAATCGCCCTACAAATCCGTCAAGGATTATCTGGCGGCCGTGAAGGAAGCCGGCCCCAACAAGTTCAAGATGGGCGGCACCGGAACCAAGCAGGAAGACCAGATCATCACGGCGGCGGTCGAAGAAGCGTCCGGCACGAAGTTCACCTACGTCCCGTTCAAGGGCGGCGGCAGTGTCGTTACACAGCTCGTCGGCGGCCACATCGATTCATCGGTCAACAATCCGATCGAGGCCGTCGCGCAATGGCGTGCGGGCAAACTTCGTCCGCTCTGCGTGTTCGACACCGAAACCATGCCCTATGACGACGACATCGCGTCCGGCAAGAAATGGTCCGACATTCCGACCTGCAAGTCGGAAGGCATCGATATGGACTATCTGATGCTGCGCGGCATCTTCATGCCCGCCGATGTTCCGGCGGACGCCGTCGCCTATTATGTCGACCTCCTGAAAAAGGTCCGCGAGACCGCCGAATGGAAGTCCTTCATGCAGAAGGGCGCGTTCAACCAGACCTTCATGGCCGGCGACGATTACAAGGCCTGGGTCTCCAAGACGTCCGACTATCACAAGACGCTGATGGACAAGGCAGGCTTCACCAAGAATTAGACCCGCCGGGACAACCCGACTTTTTCCCCGCCGGGTTCCGCCCGGCGGGTTTTTCATTGGCCCGGCACGCTTCCGCCACGCTCTGCGCCGCCATATTGACCGGATATATCGGCCTCCGATAATATCGGTATAGGATATACATATTTTCAGGGACGCTGCCTTCCCTCGACGGGTGACGGACGTTCAGATCCGCAAACGGACCGCATCTCGGCAGCAGACGTTCGGGGAAGACGACCTCTCCCTCACCCGCTTCGCGGCGGCGGAATAAGAAGCAAGAATCAGCGCGGACGGCGTGGGGGAGCGCCGGCCCGCAGCTGATCGAGCAGTTCCGGTAGATCGGGGCCGATCGCGCGCAATTCCTTGAGATTGCGCGCGGACAGCCGCGCCAGGACGCGCTCTCCCTTTGCCGTCAGCGATACGAGAACCTTGCGGCGGTCATCCGGATCGTTGGTGCGCGTGGTCAGGCCGGCCTTTTCCAGGCGTCCCACAAGCTCCACGGCGCTGTGATGGCGGACCATCATCTCGGCGGCCAGATCGCCGATCGTCATCGGGGCGGAAAAGCTGCGCGCGCGAATGGCCAGCAGCGCCTGATGCTGCTGCGAGGTGAGGCCGACCGAACGCGCGACCTCTTCCGTGAACGCCAGATAGCGCCGCAGGCGATAGCGGAACGCGGCAAGCGCCTCATAGCCCGTCGCCGACAGCATGTCCCGCTGCGTGTCCGCGCTCTTGTTCCGTGACATAAGTTCCGCTGCTCCTGCCCCCGGCACGAGATCCTGCATCTCAGGAAAGCGATGATTTTCAAACCGCTTGGAGGTCTGCCGGCCGCGGCGCGATTGTGCGAGTGCGGGGAAGGACTCGTCAAGCGGGCCGGATCGTGAGGCCCGCGCCGGACACGAATGCGTGTACGCCGCGGCAAAGATGCACATCGTCTCCGGAGCGATTGACGCCAGCTTTTTTCATGCCACATTGACGGCGTGACCTCAAAAGTTGCTCCCGAGTTTCGGGGCACATTCGGACACTTCACCAACCGTTGGCGGCCCCGTGCTGCGATAGGCGTTTTCGCTCTGGCCTCGCTCGCGGCCGGTGCATATGCCGTTGCGGCCGCGGAACTCGAAGCCTGGACCGGCGGCGCAAAGCCCGCACTCGTTCTCGACCGTCTCGACGGCCCCAGAACCGACCTCGAAACCTGGCGCGGCCAGGTCGTGCTGGTGCATTTCTTCGCTACATGGTGCGAGCCCTGCATCGCGGAAACGGCCGCGCTCAACCGCCTTGCCGAACGTCATTCCGGCAAGCCGTTCACCATACTTGCCGTCGATGTCGGAGAGATCGACGCGCGCGTGCGTACATTCGCGCGCGAGAACGAGGTCGCCTTCCCGATCCTTCTCGACCGCGACAAGAGCGCCATGAAGGCCTGGCAGGTCGAGGGCCTGCCGACCAGTTTCGTCCTCGACGCCGATCACGTTCCGGTATTCGCCGCCGGCGGCGATGTCGCCTGGGACGATCCGCAGATCGACGCCAGGCTTAATTCCCTTATCGCACAAACCGGCACGCGGGACGCGCCCGCCGCCAGCAATTAGGCAGAGGAGTACGCACACATGATGAACCGTCGCGATATTCTGTTGGGCGGCACGGCCTGCACAGCCGCCGCGCTCGCGCTGCCGCGCCTGTCCTTCGCCGCCGAGGATGCGGTATTTGCACCCACGCCCGGCGCGTGGCGCGAATTCGAGGTCACGACCCGCATCGACGTTCCGGCGCCGGGCGGCAAGGTTCAGGCCTGGATACCGCTGCCCTCCGTGCAGGAGGATGAATGGATCAAGGCCGGCAAGAACGGATGGGAAACGAACGCCGCTTCCGCCGAAGTGGTCAGCGATCCGAAATACGGCGCGCAGATGCTGCATGTCGTGTTCAAGGAAAATGAGACGGCGCCCGTGGTCGAGGTCAGGAGCACGTTCTCGCTGCGCGACCGCGCGGCCGATCTTTCCGCGGGCGGCTCCGCCCCGGCGCTCGACGATGCGACCCGCGCTCTGAACCTCGAAGCGACCGAACTGATGCCGCTCGACGGCATCGTCAAGGAAACCTCCGACAGGATCGTCGCCGGAAAGGCGAGCGACCGGGAGAAGGCCGAGGCGATCTATCAATGGGTCGTCGACAATACATTCCGCAACGCCAAGACGGCCGGCTGCGGAACCGGCGATGTCGCCTCCATGCTGAAAAGCGGCAATCTCGGCGGCAAATGCGCCGATCTCAACGCGCTCTATGTCGCTCTGACGCGCGCCGCCGGCGTGCCCGCGCGCGATGTGTACGGCATCCGCGTCGCGCCGTCGAAGTTCGGCTACAAGAGCCTCGGCGCCGGCTCGGCGACCATCACCAAGGCGCAGCACTGCCGCGCCGAGGTCTGGCTCGACGGCCATGGCTGGGTCGCGGTCGATCCGGCCGATGTGCGCAAGGTCATTCTGGAAGAGCCGCCCGGCGACAACGCGCCCGACGCGCCGAAGGTGACGGCAGCGCGCGCCAAACTGTTCGGCGCCTGGGAAGGCAACTGGCTCGGCTACAACACCGCGCATGACGTTGTCCTGCCCGGCTCGACGCACAAGGTCGCGTTCCTTATGTATCCCCAGGCCGAGGTCGCGGGCGCACTGCTCGACTGCCTCGATCCGGACAATTTCAGATACGCGATCCGCGCCGCCGAACTGACGGCGTAAGATCGACGGCATTACGGGGAGCGGGTACGAACCCGCTCCCTCCTGTTTCCATGACGGCGAGGCCAACCGATGAGCACGACCACACTCGATCCTTCCACGCGCACGGACGAGGCGCCCTTCCGCCTCACCGCTCTGGCGCATGGCGGCGGCTGCGGCTGCAAGCTCGCGCCGTCCGTACTTCAGGAACTGCTTGCCGATCAGCCGGCAGCGGCGCCCTACAAACAGCTTCTGGTCGGCACCGAGACCGGTGACGATGCGGCGGTCTGGCAGATCGACGACGAAACCTGCGTGATCGCGACCACCGATTTCTTCATGCCGGTGGTGGACGATCCGCGCGATTTCGGCCGCATCGCTGCCGCCAACGCCATCTCGGACGTCTATGCGATGGGGGGCAGGCCGATCATGGCGCTCGCCATTCTGGGCATGCCGCTCGACAAGATGCCGATCGAGGTGACGCGCGAAATCCTGCAGGGCGGCGCATCCGTCTGTGCGGAGGCCGGAATTCCGGTCGCCGGCGGCCATTCCATCGACGCGCCGGAGCCGATCTACGGACTGGCGGTGATCGGGCTCGTCAAGACGAAGAACATCCGCCGCAACAACGGTGCGAAACCCGGCGACGCGCTGATCCTGACCAAGGCGCTCGGAATCGGCGTCTATTCGGCGGCCTTCAAGAAGGAGATGCTGCCGAAGCCGGCCTATGACGAGATGATCGCCTCGACGACATTGCTCAACCGCATCGGCGCGGAACTGGCGGAAGATTCCGCCGTACATGCGATCACGGATGTGACGGGCTTCGGCATTCTCGGGCACAGCGTGGAAATGGCGCGCGGCTCCGATGCTGGCTTGCGCATCAAGCTGGCCGATCTGCCTTTCCTGAAAGAGGCCGAACGCTTCGCGCGCGAAGGCCGCATCACCGGCGCATCGGGCCGCAACTGGCAGAGCTATGGTACATATGTCGATCTGCCCGAGGGCCTTGCGGACTGGCAGCGCGGGTTGCTGACCGATCCGCAGACATCGGGCGGCCTCCTCATTTCCTGCGGGCCGGATGAAGCGGACCGCGTGCTCAAGCGGATTGTCGATGCCGGCTATCCCTCGGCGCGCCTGATCGGCACGGTCGAGAACGGTCCGTCGCGCGTCAGGATCGTCTAGCCCGTCTCGTCGACCCGCATCCGGCGGCCCCAGACATCGAAGAACTCGCTTTCGTTCAGGACGAGGCGGTCGTCGTCAATACGCGCTTCGAGCGCGCGCAGATCCTTGCGCGCCGCAATATTGTCGAGCGGGCCCCCCTCCTCCGCGCGCCGGACAAAGAAGGCTACGCCGTCCCAGTTCACGCCCGCGCCGCGCAGCATCAGGGTCATGTCGCCCCAATCCATCTCGTCGCCGATGACATGGGCGAAGGTCGAGCGCAGCGGCTCGATCTTCGGTTCGGATATCCGCACGAGCACGATGAAGGCCGTGAACGGCCCCTTGCGGAACGCCTTGCCGATCCAGGCGTCGAAATCGGTGCCGAAGCCTCGCGCCGCCGACACGGTCTAGATCCGCACGCGGGCCGTGATGGCGTCACGACACGCCGTCACAGCCCGCGCTCCCGAACTGGCGGAAGAGAATGGGAGTCGAACCCACCAGAGACCGTCTGACGGCCCCTCCCGGATTTGAAGTCCGGACGCCCCACCGGGGACGCATCCCTTCCATTGCTGTCCGGCCCCGCACCGAACATGTCGATGCGCAGCCGGTTGATACGCCGAAGATCGCCGCGCCGGATCGTAACACCATGGCGGTCGAAAAACTCAAGTATCTGGATCGCGACCTTGCGGCCATTGTCGAGCCGGTCGCGAAACTGCGCGGCATTGAACCCGTCCGGGTGCTCGGCCGCAAGCTGTGCCGCGATATCCGCCATTTCCGCGACCGTCGGGCGCAGGAAAAAATGATCGAGCGCGACTTCGTGCACATCGCCGCGCCGCGCGACGAGGCGAAACAGCGCGCGCACCTTTTCTTCGGGGAGGCCGAGCGCATGGGCAAGATCGCGCACACGCGGCGGGCGGAAGCGTTCGCCATGCCCGATCAGCGGCGCGATTCGTGCCCAGAGCCGTTCGTCTTCCGGCGTCAGGCGCACCTCATGTTCCGGCCGCCTGATCCACGAGCCTTCGACGACGACCTGCCGTTCCGAGGAAAGGCGTGCGAGGGCTGCGCGGAAGATCAGCGCCGGCAGGCGCGCCGTAACGGCAAGGCGCAGCCGCTCCAGCCCCATGCCCTGCATATCGGGCGCTTCCTCATGATAGAGTTTCAGCGTTTCCGTGACCGAGCGCGCGAACGCCTCCCACATATCCGGCAGGAAACCCGGCTGCCTGTCGCCGATTACGATACGTACAAGGCCGAGCCGCGTGGCGAGGTCTTCGGATTGCGGCGGGGCGAGCACGCGGTCGCGCGCGAAGACCTTGAAATCCGCAAAATGCGGCGGGGCACGCAGCAATGCATCGAACGCAGCGGCGGCATCGCCGTTCGTCAGCGCCTGAAGCTGGGCCAGCCGCTGCGGCGAGCGACGGTGGCGCTCGGGCGCGCGCAGATCGAGGAAACGCCCGCCGCCGATCGTGCGCGAGGACGTCGTATCGCGCAGGACGAAACGATCATGCGCGCCCGCGGCGATGGGCGCTTCCAGCACCAATTGCACGACGGCGCTGCCGCCGGGCGGAACCGGATCGTCGCCGAGGAGAACGACACGCGCCCCGACCTCGGCGGAGGCATGATGCAGCCGCACCGGCATCCACATCTTGACCGGGCGCGGTTCGGATTCCAGAAGCGTCAGTTCGGCGTCCAGACGCGAGGTCGGCGCGTGCAGATAGGGCGCGAGCACCATGTCGCCGCGCCCGATGGCGTCCTTGGCGATGGCCGGACCAGCGAGGTTGAGCGCGCAGCGGTCGCCCGCGCGACCGAGATCGGCGGCGCGGTTCTGCGCATGGATGGAACGCACGCGCGCAGCCAGGCCGGAGGGCGAAACCACGACCTCGTCACCCGTGCGGACCGTGCCGGACAGGATCGTGCCCGTCACGACGGTGCCGATACCGGGCAGCGTGAAACTGCGGTCGACCGCGAGACGGAAGCCGTGATCGGCGGCGCGCCCCGCAAGGCCGGACGCACATTGCGTGACAAGACCGGAAAGCTCCTCGATCCCCGCGCCCGTCGCCGCCGACACCGGAACCACGGGCGCATTCTCGAAACGCGTTCCGGCCAGGAGATTTGCGACCTCTGTACGGACTTCGGCGATGCGCTCATCGTCCACGAGGTCGGATTTGGTAATCGCGACCACTCCCATGCCGATGTCGAGAAGGCGTGCAATGGCCAAATGTTCGCGCGTCTGCGGCATCACGCCGTCATCGGCGGCGACGACAAGCAGAAGAACGTCGATACCGGATGCGCCCGCCAGCATGGTATGGACAAGCTTTTCGTGGCCCGGCACGTCGATGAAGCCGATCACCGATCCGTCGGGCTGCGGCCAATAGGCGAAGCCGAGTTCGATCGTGATGCCGCGTGCCTTTTCCTCCTTCAGATGGGTGGTATCGACCCCCGTCAGGCGCTGCACGAGCGAGGTTTTTCCATGATCGATATGGCCGGCCGTGCCGACGATCATGCCGCCATCTCCTCGGCGCGCGCCCGCTCCTCGTCCGACAGCGCATCGCGCGCCGGTTTGAGAAAGCGCAGCGCAAGCTGACTGCCGCCTTTGTCCGCCATCAGGAGCAGGGCAAAGGCGCGCACGCCGTCGCGCTCCACCCCCTGCCCCAGAAGATGCGCCGCGCCGAGCATGGCCTTGGAATCCGCATCGCCCGCGTCGGCGCCGCGCCGCCACCATTGTGCGGCTATCGCGGCATCGCGTTCGACGCCCAGCGCGTCGTGATAGATCATGCCGATGCGCGTCATGCTCGGCGCGACGCCCGCTTCGGCGGCCGCGAGCGACAGGGCAAGCGCCTCTGCGTAATCCTCCGGATCGTCGCGCTCCAGCAGCATCCAGGCCAGCATGTCCTGAGCGGGCGGATCGCCCTGTTCGGCGGCGGCGCGATACCATCGCCGTGCCTCCTCATCGCTCTTGTCGACGCCATCGCCCTTGAAATAGAGCGCGGCGAGATTGCGCTGTCCGGACGGATCGCCGGCCTCGGCGGCAAGGCCGAGCCATTTCAGCGCAAGCTCGATATTGCGCTCGACGCCGAGGCCTTCGGCAAAACACGCCCCGACATTGTTGGCGGCGCGCGCATCGCCGGAATGGGCGAGCGGGCCCCAGATGGCGAGCGCCGCCGCATAATCGCCGCGCTCGGCCGCCTGCCGGGCATCGTCCATACCTGGAGCGGGTGCCGCACGCCCGCCGAACAGGCGTTCAAACAGCCCCACCGGCTCCTCCGAGTTGCGGCAGCATGGCGGCGAACGCGTCCTCATCCTCGAGGCAACGCAGATCGAAGATCAGCGCGCCATCTCCGATGCGCCCGATTACCGGTACGGACAAAGAACGAAAACGCGCCGCGAGCGTCTCCACCGCGCGGCCAGAGGCCTTGCCCGCCGGGCGCATGGCGATGCCTGCGCTCGGCATGGTTTCGAGCGGCAGCGCGCCGGAACCGATCTGGCTCGCGCAATCCACGATCTCGATCGTCCAGCCGGAACCGAGGACGGCGGCCAAAGGCGCGCGCAGACGCTCCGCACTCGCGCGGATATCGTCCGCCTTGCGCGTGAAGAGCCGCAAGGTCGGCAGGCGCTCGGCCAGGCGATCCGGATCGCGATAGAGCTTCAGCACGGCTTCCAGCGCAGCGAGACGGATCTTGTCGAGGCGCAGCGCGCGCTTCAGCGGATTTTTCGCGAGTTTGGCGATCAGGTCCTTGCGTCCGGCGACGATGCCGATCTGCGGCCCGCCCAGCATCTTGTCGCCCGAAAAGGTGACGAGATCGGCGCCGGCCTTCAGCGCGTCCTGCACGGTCTTTTCGTGCCGCAGACCGTAGCGGGCGAGATCGATCAATGTGCCCGAACCGAGATCGTCGACGAAGGGCACGTTGTGCCCGCGCGCGAGAGCCGCGAGTTCTTCGGCCGCCACTTCGGCGGTGAAGCCCTGCACCTGATAGTTCGATGTATGCACCTTCATCACAAGGCCGGTCTTCGGCCCGATGGCTTCGGTGTAATCCTTCAGATGCGTACGGTTGGTCGTGCCGACCTCGCGCAGTTTCGCCCCGGCCCGCGCCATGATGTCCGGCATGCGGAAGGCGCCGCCGATCTCGATCAGCTCGCCGCGCGAGACGATCGCCTCTCTTCCTTTTGCGAGCGTGTTGAGCACGAGAAGCACGGCCGCCGCATTGTTGTTGACGAGCACCGCGTCTTCCGCGCCCGTCAGTTCGCGGATGAGGCCGCGCACATGGTCGTCGCGCTCGCCGCGTTTCCCCGCCGCGATATCGTATTCGAGATTGGTCGGCGCGGTCATGACGGCGACGACGGCATCGACCGCCTCGGGCGGCAGCAGCGCGCGGCCGAGATTTGTGTGCAGCACCGTGCCGGTGAGGTTCAGCACCGGACGCTGCGACGGGCGTTCCCGCGCTTCGAGCACGTCCCCGGCGCGCGCGATCACGGCCTGTGCGTCCACACCCTGCGTGCGGTCGGCGCGGAACCCGTCGAGCGCCGTGCGCACCGCCGCGGCGAGCGCCGTGCGTCCATATCGTTCGACAAGCGGGAGCGCCGCCTCTTGGCGCAGCACTCCGTCCACGGGAGGAAGGCGGAAGGTTTCGGGGCGGTTCATCAGGCTCCCTCCGGGAGACGGCCGATCAATAGCCTAGAAGAAAGGGGTTCACACCGGCGCGTTTCCAGCCCGCTTCGGTGACCAGAATATCCAGACCGAGACTGGCGACATCGTCGGCGACGGGTTCCAGTTCCGGGTCCTTGCGCCGGTCGAGGATTTTCACATAGGTCCGGCACTCATCGCAAGTCTCGGCCTTGATCGTCTCGGCCACGCCCTCGATGGCCTTGTAGCCGATGCCCTTGGTCGAGCCGCACGAGACGCATTTCACGCGCACATGGTTCCACCGCGTGGCGCACAGCGCGCATTGTACATATCGCGCACCCTCGATCTCGCCGAAGGACACGACCGCGCTCGTAACCGGCGGGCCGCCGCAGCACGGGCAGACGCCATCGGCCACCGCCTGCGGCAGAGGCGCCGGCAGGAGCGCGGCGCGCTTTGCCGCCACGATCTGCAGGGCGGCGGCGATGAAAATGTGATCGGCGACCGTCTCGACCGGGATCGCATCGCCGAGAACGGAGGCGATCATTTCGCGGCGGGTATCCTCGTCCGCCGCGCGGACGCGCTCCAGCGCAGCGCGCGCCTCGTCCGGCATATCGACGCCGGATGCGCCCGTCAGAAGGCGCTCCACGGCAAGGGCGACGGACGGCTCATCCGCCAGTTCCTCGCGCGGGATCACGGGCATTGCGCCGGAGGCCCGCGTTTTCATGTCCGGGCCGGAGGGCAGCGCCGGATCGGGCAGATCGCGCGCGATCTCGTCCTGAAGCCGCGAAAGCGCGCCGAGAAATCTCAGATAGGTTTCGAGCTTGTGGTCCTTCGCCAAGGCCTCGAAGCGCATGGCGCGCAGGCCGAACAGGGAGGACGGGTCAGGCAGAAGGACGAAAGGCGGCTTGTCGCGTTCCGGAATGCCGGTCTGTTCAAAATCCTCGAGATCCAGATGACTCACAACCGCTCCTCACGAACCGCACGGGCCACGCGCGGCAGGCCGGTGGAGGCCGGCCCGCCGATATCACTATCCTACTCCGCGGGCCTCATCTTGGGGCGCACGCGGGCCTGTTCTTTCTGCCGCTCGTCGATGACGCCCTTGCGGGCCTCCTCGCGCAGCCAGCGGCGATGATGGCGGAACGCCCAGCCGCCGGTCACCCGGCCTTCCGTCATCGCATTGATCGTGCCGCGCACATAGAAGGCGGCGTAGATATGCACGATGACGACGAGCATGATGGCGACCGCCGCGACGGCATGGACGATATGTCCGAGCCGCTGCTGCTCGATGGTGAATGTGCCGCCGAAATACTCCCACCAGATGACCAGGCCCGATCCGAACAGGAACAGGATGACCAGGGTCATCGTCCAGAAGATCAGCTTCTGCGCGGCGTTGTAGCGGCCGACCTCCGGCAGGTTCTCTTCCCGCCCGCTCATGGCCTGATCGACATTGCGTATCCACGCCGTGTCGCTGCGGTTCCAGAAATTGTGGCGGACGACCTGCAGGAACAGGATCGTGAAGCTGATCATCAGCACCACGCCGATCCACGGATGCAGCATCCGCGTCATGGAGCCGCCGCCGAGCAGGCCGGTGAGCCAGTACATGCTCGGATGGAACAGGGCCAGCCCGCTGAGCGCGAGCAGGATCAGTGTGATGGCGGTGATCCAGTGATTGACGCGGATGCGTCCTTCGTTGCGGTCCACGGTCGTGCGTTCTTCCGAACGGCGGACGGTGCGCACCTCTTTAGACTTGTCGGCCACGGTCAGCCTCCTCGTCGATCAGATGTTCGGCTTCGCGATGCTCGGCGCGGCTGACCTCGTTGCGGCGTGCGAGGGTCGCGTGCACGAAGGCAAACGCCGCCGCAAAGCCAAGGGTTGCAAGCCCGGCCACTTTGGTCATGCCCTTCCAGACTTCGACGATCGGCGAGATCGTCGGGTCCTTGGGAAGATTGGCGTAGAGCTGCGGCCGGTCGGCATGGTGCAGCACGTAGAAGACATGCGTGCCGCCGACGCCCGGAGGATCGTAGATGCCGGCATTGGCGAAGCCGCGCGATTTCAGATCGGTCACGCGGGCATCGGCATGGGTCAGCATGTCCTGCTTGGAGCCGAACACGATGGCCCCGGTGGGGCAGGCCTTGGCGCAGGCCGGCGCCTGGCCGACGGCCACGCGGTCCGAGCACAACGTGCATTTATAGGCCTTGTTGTCGGCCTGGCTGATGCGCGGAATGTTGAAGGGGCAGCCCTTCACGCAATAGCCGCAGCCGATGCAGTTCTCCGAGACGAAATCGACGATGCCGTTATTGTACTGCACGATGGCGCCGGGCGCCGGGCACGCCTTCAGGCAGCCCGGATCGGCGCAATGCATGCAGCCGTCCTTACGGATCAGCCATTCGAGATTTCCGGTGTCCGGATTGTCCCATTCGGTGAACCGCATCAGCGTCCAGGTGTTTTCCGTCAGATCGTGCGGATTGTCGTAGACACCTGTGTTGAAGCCGATCTCCTCCTTGAGGTTGTTCCACTCAAGGCATGCCGCCTGGCATGCCTTGCAGCCGATGCACTTCGACACATCGATGAGCTTCGCCACCTCGAGGTCGTGGCGCACATCCGGCGGCCGGAATGTCGTGGCCGAGATGCGGGCGAAGTCCTGACTCTGTAGTCCTGCCATCTCCGTCTCCCTATGCCACGACCGGGCCGTTCGAGGGCTCGACGTTCACGAGAAACGCCTTGTATTCCGGCGTGTCCGTGTTCGCGTCACCGACGAAGGGGGTGAGGCTGTTCGGGCCGAAGCCCTTGCGCGCCGCACCCGTAAAGCCCCAATGGAGCGGGATGCCGACGACATGCACGGTCTTGCCGTCGCAGGTCAGCGGCTTGATGCGCTTCGTAACGACGGCCTTGGCGTGCACCTCGCCGCGGTTGGACGAGACCTTCACCCAGCCGCCCGGCTGGATGTTCTTCTCCGCCGCCAGTTCATGGCTGATCTCGACGAAGAATTCCGGCTGGAGCACCGAATTGACCCAGACGTGCTTCGTCCAGAAGTGGAAGTGCTCCGTCAGCCGGTAGGATGTCGCGGCGTACGGGAACTTGTCCGACGAGCCGAGCGCTTCGAGGTCGTGCTTGAAGATACGCGCGGCGGGATTGCCGCGGATATTCGGCGCGACGACGTTCACGACCGGGCTTTCGAACGGCTCGTAATGCGCCGGGAAAGGCCCTTCCTTCATCATGCCGCGCGCGAACAGGCGGGCCGATCCTTCGGGGTTCATGATGAACGGCCCGACATCGCGCGGATTGGATGTCGGTGCGATGTCCGGAACGTCGAAGCCGCTCCATCTCTCACCGTTCCACGAGATCAGCTTGCGCTTGGGATCCCATGGATTGCCGTCGAGGTCGGCCGAGGCGCGGTTGTAAAGAATGCGCCGATTGGCGGGCCACGAGAACGCCCAGTTGGAATAGGCGCCCGAATTGCCGGGATCGTTCGTGTCCCGGCGGGCCATCATATTGCCCTTCTCGGTGAAGCAGCCGGAATAGATCCAGCAGCCGCACGCGGTCGAGCCGTCGTCGCGCAATTGCGCGAACCCGTCGACCTGCTTGCCCTTTTCGAGCACCTTCTTGGTCGGGTCGAGCGGATCGAGCACATCGGAGATGACGTAGCCGTTGATCTCCTTGGCCAGTTCGTCGGGTTGCGGCTCGTCCGCCACCCTGTATGGCCAATGCAGATTGACGATCGGATCGGGGAAGACGCCGCCTTCCTTCTGGTACAGCTCCTTCAGGCGCAGATGAAGCTGCGCCATGATCCATACATCGTGCTTGGCTTCGCCCGGAGGCTGCGCCGCCGGCCAGTGCCATTGCAGCCAGCGGCTCGAATTCACGAGCGCGCCCTCGTCTTCCGCGAAACAGGTCGTCGGAAGCTCGAACACCTCGGTCTGGATGTCCTCGGGGTTCACGTCGTTGAAGACGCCCTCATCCTTCCAGAACCGCGCGGTTTCGGTTTCCAGCGGGTCCATCACGACGAGGTATTTCAGCTTCGAAAGCCCCGACGTTACCTTGCCGCGGTCGGGGGCCGACAGCAGCGGATTGAAGCCCTGGCAGAAGTAGCCGTTGATCTTGCCCTCATACATGAGGTCGAACACGCGCAGCATGTCGTAGGCCGGCAGGTCGAGCTTGGGCAGATAATCGTACGCATAATCATTGGCTTCGGTCGCCGCCTTGCCCCACATCGACTTCATGAAGCTGACCATGAACTTCCGGTAATTCTGCCAGTAGCTCATCTGGTTGGGCCGGAGCGGCTTGAAGCCGCGCGTGCTCATATAGGTCTCGAAGTCGGTCTCGCGGTCGGTTGCGAGCGTGAGATAGCCGGGCAGGAGATTCGACATCAGGCCGATATCGGTGAGGCCCTGAATGTTCGAATGCCCGCGCAAGGCGTTCATGCCGCCGCCGCGCACGCCGATATTGCCGAGCAGAAGCTGCAGCATCGCCATGGTGCGGATGTTTTGCGAACCCTTGGAATGCTGCGTCCAGCCGAGTGCGTACATGCTTGTCATGTACTTGTCGCGCGTGGACGTCTCCGAAATCATCTTGCAGATTTCGAGGAACTTCTCCTTCGGCGTTCCGCAGATGCGCTCCACCATTTCCGGCGTGTAGATCGCGGCATGGGTTTTCAGCAGCTGATAGACCGAGCGCGGATGCTGGAGCGTCTCGTCCACCTGGACAAAGCCGTCCGGCCCGAACTCGTATTCCCAGCTCGAGCGGTCGTAATCGCGCTTGCTCTCGTCATAGCCCGAGAACAGGCCGTCCTGATAGCTGAAGCCGTCCTTCACGAGATAGGGCGCGTTGGTGAAGGCGCGCACATAATCGTGCTGGATCTTGTCGTTCTCGATGCAATAGCTGATGACGCCGAGCAGGAACGCGATGTCCGTACCCTGGCGGATCGGCGCGTAATAATCCGCGACCGAGGCCGAGCGCGTGAAGCGCGGATCGACGACGATGAGCTTGGCGCCACGCTGGGCTTTCGCCTCGGTGACCCATTTGAAGCCGCATGGATGCGCCTCGGCGGCATTGCCGCCCATGATGATGACGAGGTCGGTGTTCTTGATGTCAGTCCAGGAGTTGGTCATCGCACCGCGACCGAATGTTGGGGCCAGACTGGCCACCGTCGGTCCGTGTCAGAATCTCGCCTGGTTATCGAACCCGACTATTCCGGCGCTTCGCACCACCTTGTAGGTCATGAACGCGGTTTCGTTGGTCGTCGCGGAAGCGGCGAGGAAACCCGTCGATATCCAGCGATTGACCGTCTGGCCCTCATCGTTCTTGACGATGAAGTTCTGGTCGCGATCGTCCTTCATGAGCCGGGCGATGCGGTCGAGCGCATCGTTCCAGCTTATGCGGCGGAACTCCTTCTCGCCCGGGCCGCGATACATCGGATGCTTCGTGCGCGTCTCGGAGTGAATGAAGTTCAGCAGCGCCGCGCCCTTCGGGCACAGAGTACCGCGATTGGTCGGATGGTCCGGATCGCCTTCGATATGGATGATTTCGGACTGGGCGTTCTTCGACCGGTCGCCCAGGCTGTACATGATGAGGCCGCAGGCCACCGAGCAGTAGGGACAGGTGTTCCGCGTCTCGGTCGTACTTGCCAGCCTGTATGGGCGCACCGCCTGTGCGTGCGCCTCCTCCGCCCCGCCGAAGCCGAGGGCGGCGATGGCCGTCCCCCCCGCTCCGATCGTCGCGCCGCGCAGGAACTGCCGGCGGGAAACATCGTGAAGCATTCGACGGACCTCCATCTCAAGCTGCATTTTTCATTTAGAATAATGCGAGAGTGCCTTGTTGTCGTCAAGTTGATTACGCCCCCCTCACCGTATCGTCATTTAGTTCGATATATTTGAACGGATATATCGGTGTAAAGTTATGTATTGAGAACCGGTCGCAGAGCATAGATGAAGAAATCATTTTGATAAAAACAATACAGCAAACGAGTACGGCACCCATCTGAACCAAGTATAATTTGGTTTGCGGCAATGTGTATTTGATAAGAACATCTACGAATTTCAGAGACATCCACTGCCCGCGGCTGGAAGTCCGAGGCCGTAGGGTAAATGTGCATCACTGATACACAAAAACGGCGCGATCAAAGCTGCATCGCTGCGTGCGAAATCCTGCGCAGGTTTTGCGAAGCTTCAGAAAGGAACCGGTCCGCCCTTTCCGCGTTCCGCAAGAGCCTGTCCTCGGTCCGGGGCGCAACGGGAGGATGGCTCATGAACGCTCGTTTTCTGACCTTTGTGTTTGCTGCGGCGCTTCCGTTCGGCAGTGCGGCCGCGCAGGAAAGCGTCAGCTTTACCGATCTGGACGGCGCCGAAATCGTCGATCAGGGCGGTGCATCCATCGGCACGCTGCGCGATGTCATCGTAAGTGCCGACGGGCGCGTGAAACAGCTTCTCATCGGCTCGGGCGGCGTGCTCGGTATGGGCGAGACCTTGCGTGTCGTCGACACAGAGGCGCTGCCCGCTCTCGCCGACGGCAAGATTCATATGGACAATCTGTCGGCCGACAACGTTGCGGCGCTGCCGGAATATGCCGAAGCCGAACCCGCCGCTCAGGCCGACAGCGGATCGCCGCCGATCTCCGGCGCAAATCAGCAGGCGCCACAAAGCGCGTCGGCGGATATTCCCGTTACGCCCGCGGCGGCCGAGCCTCCGCCGCCCGCCGCCGCGCCGACGCCCGTCGAACTGCCGTCGGCAGTTCCTTCCGCGGAATCCTCGCAATCGGATGTCCTTCCCCAGCCGAAACCCGATCCGGCCAAGGAGGAAGAGAGCGCGGCCGGCTCCGGCAGCAGCGGCATGGCCCCGCAACAGGGCACGGGCACCGGGGCGACGCAGGTTTCGCCTTCCGCCAATGAAGGCGGCGGCCGGGACGAGGGCGTTGCCGGTGCAGGCGGACAGGACAATCCCTTGTACGCACGCGACCGCGTGCCCGAAAACCAGCCCATGCCGGACAGCGGCGCCGAGCGCGCGACGAAAGATGCCCGCTCCGCCGAAGCCAGCGCCGATCCGGAAGAGATAAAGGCCGCACCGCCGAGCGAGGTCGCGGAAGAATCCACGGCGCAATGGCGCGTGGGCAAGATCGTCGGCGCGACGGTCCATGGCGACCGCGACGGCTACAGCCTCAAGGATGTGCGGTTCTCCGCGAACACCGCGAGCACCGCCGTCATTGCCCGCACCGGGACGACGGATGCCGAAGTGCCGTTCGACGCGCTCAATCTTGGCGGCACGCCGGACGCCCCGACGGTCGCGCTGCAGCCCCTGCCCCCGGCCGCGACACCCTGAACCCCGGACCGGCCTTCGCCCTGCGAAGGCCGGTCATCGCGCCGTCATTCCCCGCGTCATCCGAGCGTCATTGACGCCCCCTAGGACTCCGGCAGTTGGAGGCGGCCGATGTCCTATGCGCTCTCGATAGACGGGATTTCCAAGACCTACGGCACGGTGCGCGCGGTGTCCGGGCTCAATCTGCGCATCGCTCCCGGCGAGCGCGTCGCGTTGATCGGCGCGTCCGGTTCCGGCAAATCGACCTTGATCCGCCTCGCCTCCGGCCTTCTCACCGGGGAAGAGGGCGAGGTGAAGGTGTTCGGCGAGGCCATCCAGCGCGACGGCAAGCTGACGGGCGAGGCGCGCCGCATCCGCTGCCGCATCGGCCTCATCTTCACCTCGTGAACCGCCTGTCGGTAACGACCAATGTGCTGATCGGCGCGCTGGGCCGCGTCTCGCCCCTGCGCGGCACGCTCGGTTTCTATTCCCGCGCCGACCGCGAGGCGGCGTTCGCCGCGCTCACGCAGGTCGGCATCGAGAAACATGCGCACAAGCGCGCCGAGGCCCTTTCGGGCGGCCAGCAGCAGCGCTGCGCCATCGCCCGCGCTCTGGTGCAGCGCGCGAAGATCGTGATCGCGGACGAACCCATCGCCTCGCTCGATCCCAAATCCGCCAAGCGCGTGATGGACCTCCTGTCCGAACTGAACCGGACGCAGGGCATCACCCTCCTCGTCTCGCTGCATCAGGTCGATTACGCACGCGCCTATTTCGACCGCGTGATCGCGATGGATGCCGGCGCAATCGTCTTCGACGGACCGGCCACGAAGCTGACGCCCGCATTTCTCACCGAACTCTATGGCGCATCCGCCGAAGAGCTGATCCTGCCCGGCCAGAACGCGGCCGAGCAGGTTCCCCAAACGCCCATGCGTATGGAAACCCCGGCCGAGTTGGCCCGGGTCGATTGAACATCTGACACGGAGACGAACATGAAGAAGTTTATTATGGGCGGTCTCGCCGCCCTTCTGCTCGCCGGTACGGCTTCGGCCCAGGAGGTCAAGGAGCTCAATTTCGGCATCATCTCGACCGAATCCTCGGCGGCTCTCTCCAAGAGCTTCGAGCCGATGCTGAAGGATCTCGAAAAGGCCATCGGCATTCCGGTCAAGGCGTTCTTCGCGCAGGATTATGCCGGCGTCATCGAAGGCATGCGCTTCAAGAAGGTCGATCTGGCCTGGTACGGCAACAAATCGGCCATGGAAGCGGTCGACCGCGCCAACGGCGAAGTGTTCGTACAGACGACCAAGCGCGACGGCACGCGCGGCTATTACTCGCTCATCATCGCTGCGGCACAGATATGCGCTCTGAATTTGCTGTTTCACCTGCGAACGGCTTGTGAAGGCGATCTTGGGCGCGTCTCGGAAATCGTAAGAGTCGGCGGATTCGTCAATTGTCCGGACAATTTCAAAGACTCGCCGGCGGCGATAAACGGAGCCTCGGATCTGTTCATCGATCTGTTCGGTGAGAATGGGCGTCACGCACGTACGGCAGTTGGGGTGCGCGGACTTCCGGGCGGCGCTGCCGTTGAAGTGGATATGATCGCTGTGATCGACTAGCACGAAGTCGAAGCGAGCCCTCTCTCCGCAACATAAAAGTCCATGGCGATCCCGGGAGGGCTCGAACCTCCGACCTACGGTTTAGGAAACCGCCGCTCTGTCCAGCTGAGCTACGGGACCGTCCGGCGCAGGTGCTAACACAGAACGGCCCGGCTTTGCAGCCGCCCCGGCCGTTCTTTAAAACCGGATCATGATGAAATCCGGGGCGCCGGTCCTGCTCGCGGCTTTGCTGACCGCCGCCTCCGTTCTGGCCACCCCCGTGCCGGGCGCCTCCGCGCAGTCCGTCTGCCCGCCGCCGGCCGAGACGGTGACGGCCGCCGCCATCCGCGCGGACGGAACCATTCTCCTGAGCGATGGCCGGAATATCCTGCTTGCCGGAACCGTTCTCGGGCCGGACGCAACAGGAGCGCTCGCCGCGCTGGCCGAAGGGCAGACGCTGACGATCCGCCCCCTCGGCAAACCGGACCGCTGGGGGCGGCAGAGCGCGCATGTCGACGGCGTTGAGGAAAAGCTCATCGCGGAGGGGCTCGGCCATGCGGCCTCTCTCGTGCCCGGCGCCTGCATCGCGCCGCTTCTCGCCGCCGAAGCCCGCGCCCGAGACGCCGGCATCGGCCTCTGGTCCCGGCCCGGATATGTGCTCGCCGCCATCGATGGCGAGGCACTGACGGCGCGGCGCGGCCATTCCGTGATCGTCGAGGGCGAGGTCGTCTCGGTCGGAGAGAGCCGCGGTCGCGTCTATCTGAATTTTGCGCGATACTGGAAATCGGGCCTTAGCCTCATCATTGCCGAAAATAACTGGCCGATGTTTGCCGGCGGCGCATCGGCGGAGAGTCTCGTCGGCCGCAGGCTGCGCGTTCGCGGGCGGCTTGAGCATCGCGTGGGGCCCGCCATATTGGCCGGGCCGGATGACCGGATCGAGTTTGTGACACCATGACGGAATCAAGGGCCAGCTTTCTCGTGCGGGTGAAACGCCGCGGCCCCGCTCTGCGCCGCGCCGCTCTTTTCGCCGGCGCGCTCCTGCTTGCCGGCTGCGCCGGTTTCGAGAAGGCCACCAATACCGGCCCGGGCGTCGGGCCGGTCGCCGCGCCGCGCATCGTCGGCGCCGACACGCCCGCGCGCCGCGAACACCGCCGCATCCTCACCGCCTATGGCGGCGCCTATTCCGACCCCGCGCTCGATATATTGCTCTCCGCGATATCGGCGCGGCTGTCGAAAGCGGCGCAAGGCTCGAATGTCGCCTATCGCATCACCGTCCTGAACTCGCCCTCGATCAACGCCTTTGCGCTGCCGACCGGCGATCTGTACGTCACGCGCGGCCTGCTGGCGCTTGCGAGCGACACCGCCGAAGTTGCCGCCGTGCTCGCGCACGAAATGGCGCATGTCACCGCCCGCCACGCCTTCGACCGCGCCGACAAGGAACGCCAGGCGGCGCTCGTCTCGCGTGTCGTGACCGAAGCGCTCGGCGATGCCGAGGCGGGTGCGATGTCGCTTGCCAAGAGCCGGATCGCGCTCGCGCGCTTCTCGCGCGAGCAGGAACTCGAGGCCGACCGGATCGGCGTTGCGACGCTCGGCCTCGCCGGATACGACCCCTATGGCGCCTCGCGCTTTCTCGCCGCCATGGGCAAGACCGCGCAGATGCGCGCCTCCGGCTTCGGCGGAACGGGCGAGGCCGCCGATTTCATGTCCACACATCCGGCGACCGCCGAGCGTGTCGGCCTTGCCGAAGCCGAGGCGCGTAAGCTGGCCGCGCCGGGCAAGGGCGAGCACGACCGCGAGAGTTTCCTGAACGCCATTCACGGCATGATCTACGGCGACGATCCTTCGCAGGGATATGTCCGCGGCAACCGCTTCATCCATCCGGTGATCGGCTTTTCCTTCACGGCGCCCGACGGATTTTCGCTGGAGAACGCTGCCGAAAGCATTGTCGGCGTCGGGCCCGGCGAGACGGCCCTGCGTCTGGACAGCGTCAATGTTCCGGCCGATCAGCCGCTTGGCGCGCATCTGGCCGGCGATCTGATGGCGGGCGTGACGATCAGCAATGTCGAGGAGACCGAGATCAACGGGCTTCCGGCCGCGACCGCGCTGGCCAGGGGCACCGATTGGAGCTTCCGCATCGCCGGCATCCGCCTCGGCGCGACCGTCTACCGGATCGTCTATGCCGCGCGCAATCTGACGCCCGAAACCGATGCCCGCTTCCAGTCGTCCATACTCAGCTTCCGCCGCCTGACCGCGGGCGAGGCCGCCGCCGTGAAGCCGCAGCGGATCGCCGTCGTCAAGGTCAGACCGGGAGATACGATTGCTTCGCTGGCCGCGCGCATGAGCGTGCCCGACCGCGCCGTCGAGCGCTTTCTCGTCCTGAACGGAATTTCGCCCGAAGGAAGCCTCAAGGCCGGAGATCGCGTAAAGCTGATCGTCGAGTAACGGCGCTCAGGCGGCGCCGAGTTCGGCATCGGGCCGCGCATCGCGCAAAGCGAGCTTGAGCTTGTGCAGAGCGCGGTTCTCGATCTGCCGTACGCGCTCCTTGGAAATGCCCAGCGTGGCGCCGAGCGCTTCCAAAGTCACCGTGCTTTCGCTCAATTTGCGCGCCTTGATGATCTTCAGTTCGCGCTCGCTCAGAACGCGCAGCGCCTGGCGTATCCATTGCGCACGCCGCTCGTCGTCAATTCTCACCGACACGGTCTCGTCCGGCAGAGGCGCGTCGTCGACGAGGAAGTCCATACGCTCGGCGACATTGTCCTCGCTTTCCGAGACCGGCGCGTTCAGAGACATGTCCGGACCGGACAGGCGCGAATCCATCAGCGCCACATCCTTTTCCGAAACGCCGACGGCGCGCGCGATGCGGCGATGCACTTCGGTGGGCGACAGATCCTCATCGCGGCCGAGCCGCCAGCGCAGCCGCCGCAGGCTGAAGAACAGCGCCTTCTGGTTCGAGGACGTTCCACCGCGCACGATGGACCAGTTGCGCAGGATGTGATCCTGGATCGAGGCGCGTATCCACCATGTCGCATAGGTCGAAAAGCGCACTTCGCGTTCCGGCTCGAACCGCGCCGCCGCTTCCAGCAGCCCGACATGGCCTTCCTGAATCAGATCGGCGACGGGAAGCCCGTAATGACGAAAGCGCGCGGCGATGGAGATGACGAGACGCATATGCGCGGCCGCCAGCCGGTGCAGCGCCGCCTCGTCGCGCTCGTATTTCCACAATTGCGCGAGTTCGCGTTCTTCATCGCGCTCAAGAAAGGGCGCGTTCATCGCCGCCCGCATCAGGCCATGGCGTATGCCGTTACTCTGAGCCATCGCGCAATTCTCCCTTGGCTGACGGGGGTGGCGGCAAAGCCGCATTCGTCAACGCGCGAGGGCTTGAAGAGTTCAGCGCACGCCCTAGGCAACAAAAAAGCCCGGCGCGAAGGCCGGGCTTTTGCATTCATCCGTCAGGCGGATCAGGCCGCTTCGGCCTCGTCGCCGTCCTCGGCCTCGTCGCCCTCGGCGGCTTCGGCCTTGGCCTGGCCGCGCTTGGGGCCCTTGGCCAGCATGGCCTCGATCTTCTTGACCGCTTCCGAATCCGTCAGCTTCTCGACGGCGGAGAGTTCGCGTGCCATGCGGTCCAGAGCGGCCTCGTAAAGCTGGCGCTCGGAATAGGACTGCTCCGGCTGCGTCTCGGCGCGGTGCAGGTCGCGAACGACCTCGGCGATGGCGATCAGATCGCCCGAATTGATCTTGGCCTCATATTCCTGGGCGCGGCGCGACCACATCGTGCGCTTCACACGGGCGCGGCCCTTCAGCGTTTCGAGCGCCTTGCCCATGATGTCGCCCGACGACAGCTTGCGCATGCCGACGCTCTCGACCTTGGACACCGGAACGCGAAGCGTCATCTTGTCCTTGGCGAAGGTGATGACGAACAGTTCGAGCTTGTAGCCCGCGATTTCCTGTTCCTCGATCGCCGCGATCTGGCCGACGCCATGCGCCGGGTACACGATGTACTCGCCGGTCTTGAAACCCTGTTTGTTGCTCGTCTTCTTCGTTGCCGCTTCTTTTGTCATAATATCCTTGTGCACTTCGGGAGCCGCACGGCCCTGGGCCGGCGGAGGAGCCGCCTCGACGGCGGGTTTGGCTGCAACAGCCGGTGTAACGGGCGTCTTCTCGGCCGCCGCCTTGTTTTCGGCGCTCGCCTTGGCCGTGGCGGGCTTCGAAGCCGCCGGCCTGGCCTTGGGTGCGGTCGCGGCCTTGGCCGGTGCCTTTGCCTTGACGTTCTCGGCCGCCGCGGCTTTCGCCTTGCCCGCGGAGGACGCCTGTTTGGCAGAAGGGCGCGGGGCCGCCTTTGCAGGCGCCGGTTTCTTGGTCTGCACCGTGGCTTTGGCGACCGGTTTGGACGCCTTCATGGCCGGTTTCTTGGCCGTCTTCGCGGCCGCTGCCTTCTTGGCCGGTTTTGCCGGCATGGTGCGGTCCTTTCTGCCCGCCCCGAAAGGCGGAACGAATGGCCGGGGCCCCGGAGAGGGACGGCGACGGCCGGACTTGAATCCTGAAAGCCGGTCGTGAAAAAAGGCTCCGTATTCTACGGAGCCCCCGCCCCCGTCAGGGGGATGTCTGACGCGGAAAAGACCCTACCACAAAATTGTCATTTCAGCAAATGAACGCTGGGCTTATGGCAAATATGCCACACATCGCGGTGACAGCACCGTAAACGCCGGGCGCTCCGGCCCATGCCCTCGGCGGGAAAAGCCTGCCGTCAGCTTCCGTCGCCGGGTTCCGGCGAAAGCAGTTCCAGCTTGCCGGGCTTGCCGTCCCATTCCTTGCTGTCGGCGGGGGGCGTGCCCTTCTCGCTGATATTCGGCCATGTTTTGGAATATTGGGCGTTCAGTTCCAGCCAGCTTTCGAGACCGCCGACCGTATCGGGCTTGATGGCCTCGGCCGGGCATTCGGGTTCGCACACGCCGCAATCGATGCACTCGTCGGGATGGATGACGAGCATGTTCTCGCCTTCATAGAAGCAATCGACGGGGCACACCTCGACGCAGTCCATATATTTGCATTTGATGCAATTTTCCGTGACGACGTAGGGCATGCGGGGAGTGTCCTGGAACGAGTGTGATCTTTTGCCTAGTCGAGGCGGCCGGACGGCGCAAGCCGCCGTCTAGTCGCGCCCCTTGATTTGGTCAATGAGCCGCCGGTCCCGTTTGGTCGGGCGCCCTGCTCCCGCATCGCGCACGAGGCCCGGCGCGGGCGGCGCCTCCCGCGCGGCGGGCGGCGGGCTGCGATCCTCATATAGGGTCTGGGCGGCCGGAAATCCGCCTCTCCTGTCCGCAAAAGCCCGGATTTCGAGCACTTTCACCCGCTCATCGAGCGCGATGGTGAGCACGTCCCCCACCTTGACCGCATGGCTTGCGGCCGTCAGGCGGGTGCCGTTGAGGCGCACATAGCCGGCTTCGACCAGTTTCTGCGCCGCCGTGCGCGTGCGCGTCACCCGCGCATGCCAGAGCCATTTGTCGACGCGCTGGCGCGTGTCCATTCAGGATTTGGGCTTGTCGCCTTCGAGCTGGGCCTTGAGCCCGGCCAGAGCGGCGAAGGGCGAATTGGGGTCCAGCGGACGCTCGCGCCGCTCGGGCGGCCTGCGGTCGGGCTTCGGCCCGGCAAACGGACGCTGCCCCTTCTCGCCCTTGCCCCGCTCCCATTTGCCCCGGTCCGGCCGGCCCCCGTGCTCCTTCCCCTTCGCGCGGTCCTTGCCCTTCGCGCCCGTGCGCGGCGCGCCGCCTTCGGGCCGTTCGCGCCGGGGCTGGTCGCCGCGTTCCGGACGGCCCTGTTTCCGGTTGTCCGTACGACGATAATCCGCGCGGCCGGGACGCCAGATCTCGATCATGGCCGGCTCGGCAGGCGCATCGGCGGAAGCTTCGGCGGAAGCTTCGGCGGAAGACGCTTCGACAGAAGACGCATCGGCCGCAGGATCGGCGACGGCCTCCGCTTCGGCTTGCGCTGCATCCGCACCGGATTCCGCCGGCGCAGCATCGGCGGGCTGCTCCGCACCCTCTTCCACAGTGTCGAGCGCGGGTTCGGGCTCGGCCTCGGCTTCACTCGCCGTCTCGGCGGGCGCGGATTCGGCTGGTGCCGCAACGTCCTCCGAATGTACGGACGGCGCCGCTTCAACATCAACCTCAGCCTCTGACGGCACCGCGTCCGGCGCGCTATCGGCGACAGGCGGCGGCGCGGGACGACGTTCCATGCGATAGCCGAGCGCGCGCAAAATGGCGTTGAAATCCTCGCCCGCGCAGCCGGTCAGCGACGTCATGGCAACGGTCACTGTGAAGCCATTGCCGTCGGCGGCGCCGGGCGGCGGCTCACCGGGCGTCACGCCCGGACGATAGCCGATCGCCGGCCGGATCAGATCGGCGAGACGTTCCAGAATATCGACGCGCACCGCACGGTCCTGACACAGCCGGTAGCCGAGCACGCGATAGAGATCGACGGGAACGGCGGTATCCGCCTTGAAGCTGGTGCGGCCGCTGGCGGCCAGAGCCGGAATGTCGTCGAGCGCCGACACGTCCACATTGCCGTGCAGCGCCCAGAGCTGCGCGGCAAGGGCGCGCGGCGCGGGCTTCATGAGAGCGGGTAGGTACAGATGATAGGCGCCGAACCGCACACCGAGCGTGCGCAGGCTCGCCCGCGCATCCTGTTCGAGCCCTTTCACCTCGGCCGCGACGCGCCCGCGATCGAGCACGCCCAGCGCCTCGACGATCTGGAATGCGAGGCCCCGCGCAATGCCGGTGAGGCTCTCGGTCTTCTCCAGCGCCAGCAGCGGCCCGAGCAGGCGGTTGATGTGGTGGTCGATCCAGGTCTGCAGACGCGCTTCGGCTTTCTCGCGGTCCGGCCCCTGAAGCGTGTCGTCGGCGATGATCAGCGCGCGCGGCGAAAGCGCGCGGTCTCCGGGCGAGAGCTTGCCGGTCGGCTCGCCGAGCCAGCGCAAAGTGCCGTCCGAGGACAGAACCACATCCGCATCCGGCGCGGCGGCGAGCTTGTCGGCACGGCGCGTGAATTCTCCGCTCAGGGCTTTCTGCGCGGCGGCGCGCAGCGCGCGCCCGTCCTCGCCCTCGGCGCTTGAATCGGCGGTGAAACGGAACGCAGACAGATGTCCGACATGCTGGCCTTCGACCAGCACGTCCCCCGTATCGGTTATTTCCGCGTCCAACATGTCCTTGTCCCTGAGACGGCGCATCAGGACCGACGACCGGCGGTCCACGAAACGCTGGGTAAGCTGTTCGTGCAGCGCATCCGACAATTTGTCTTCAACGCCGCGTGTGCGCTGCTGCCAATGATCCGGATCGGCAAGCCAGTCCGGCCGGTTGGCAACGAATGTCCAGGTACGGATATGCGCTATCCGTGCCGAGAGTGTGTCGATATCCCCGTCGGTCCGGTCGCTTTGGGCGACCTGCCTGGCGATCCAGTCCTCGGGGATTTTACCCTCTCGCATCAAAAAACCATAGAGGGACGAGACAATCTCGGCATGGGCCTGCGGCGAGGTCTTCCGGTAGTCCGGAATCTGGCAGACCTCCCACAACCGCTCCACGGCCGCCGCCCCTTTTGCGAGCGCCCGCACATCCGGATCGCGCACCGCGTGTTCCAGCGCCTGCATGTCCTCGCCGGTCGGCGCGCGCGTCAGTCCCGCTTCGGTCGGCGAGACGGCGAGGCTGAGCCCCAGCATTTCGAGCGAGGAATAATCGAGCGCCGTATTGCGCCATTGCATGAGACGTACGGACTCGAAATTGTGGCTCTCCAGCCGCTCCACCAGTTCGTGCTCGAAAGGCGGACAGCGGCCCGTCGTGCCGAATGTGCCGTCGCGCAGATGCCGTCCCGCGCGGCCCGCGATCTGGCCGAATTCGGACGGGTTGAGGCGGCGGAACTGGAAGCCATCGAATTTGCGGTCGCCGGCGAACGCGATGTGATCGACATCGAGATTGAGGCCCATGCCGATGGCGTCCGTCGCCACGAGATATTCGACATCGCCGTTCTGGTAGAGCTCGACCTGCGCGTTTCTCGTGCGCGGCGACAGCGCGCCGAGCACGACCGCCGCACCGCCGCGCTGGCGGCGGATCAGTTCCGCGATGGCGTAGACCTCGTCGGCGGAGAACGCGACGACGGCGGAGCGGCGCGGCAGGCGCGTGATCTTCTTCTCGCCCGCAAAGGTAAGGTGCGAGAGCCGCGGGCGGCCGAGAATGTTCACGCCCGGCAGGAGCCGCTCCACGAGCGGGCGCATGGTCGCCGCGCCGAGCAGCAGGGTCTCGCTGCGGCCGCGCCGGTTGAGAATGCGGTCCGTAAAGACATGGCCGCGGTCGAGATCGGAGGCGATCTGGATTTCGTCGACGGCGACGAAATCGACCTCGATATCCTGCGGCATCGCCTCGATGGTCGAGACCCAGAAGCGCGCATTCGGCGGCTTGATCTTCTCCTCGCCGGTGATCAGCGCGACCTTGTCCTTGCCGACCTTCTCGACCACGCGGCCATAAACCTCGCGCGCGAGCAGGCGCAGCGGCAGGCCGATCAGGCCGGACGAATGCGCCACCATGCGCTCGATGGCGAGATGGGTCTTGCCGGTATTGGTCGGCCCGAGAACGGCTGTGACGTTACGCCCGCGCTCGGCGGACGAGAGGGTTCGGCTGCGCGCCATGGCGATCTGGAAATGCGCGCGTCGCGCATGTTGAGGTGATGGGAGAAGCGCCTCTTTACCACGAAAGGGCGCGGCCTACCCGTTTATTTATGTTAACGCGCCGCCGACGTGAACACGCCCCGAACAAACCGCGCCCGAATCGCTGACTCGCATGAGAATCCCGTTCTGTTCTTTCGGCGCCGGCGTTAACCTCAGGCCGTAACGGGAACGGAGCCTGACCGAATCGGCTCATGGGCGATGTTCCCGTTATGCCCCGCCGATATATGGTGGCCGGGCGATAGCCGCATACAGGATGCAGGCCCCGAACATTCCGCATTTGTGGAAAACTTGAATCGCCCGGTTAACGGGCCGTCCCGTTTTCGGACTCGCCGCCGGCCTTGGCCTGGCGGGTCGTGTCGTCCGACGTCGAGAATTCGGCGGCTTCCAGAATCAGCGTGCCGATCTTGGTGCCCATCGTCACTTTCCACGGCGCCATCATATTGCTGTCGCCGATGGGCACGAGCCAGGCCTCGATGGTGCGGTTCTGCTCCATATACTGCGCCGACCCCTTGGGCCGATGCCCGGCGATGGCCTTGTAGCTCGCGCGGCAGACGACGGCCGGCCCTTCATAGCCCTTGGGCGTCTTGACCATTTCGGTCCGCAGATAGGACAGGCGGATATCGAACCGCTCCGTGCCCTCGAAGATCGGCAGAGTGCGGTCGCAATTGCCGGCCTCCTGCGGCCCGCCTTTGCTGAGCACCGGCATCAGAAGCGCGGAAATGGGGTCGATGACGCCCTTTCTGTGCTCCTGCGTCAGCGGCACCCGGTCGGGCCGGTAGGGCAGCGGCGGGTCGATGGCCTCGTGGCGGACCTTGCCGCGCGACATGGCGATGGAGATGCGCCGCTTTTCCGAACTGTCGGCAGAGGCGATGACCGAGCTGACCGGCCAGACCGCTCCGGCCTGTATCACGCCGGAGGATTTGCCGTTCATCGTGAAGCTCGGCCCCTTGGCGTCGAAATCGAGCGAATAGCGCCCCTTGTCGCCCGGAAGCGTGCCCGTGACCGTGCCGGTCGCGAAGGTGAAAGGCAGAATGGCGAGACGCACCGTATAGCGGACGGTGAACTGGGTATCGCTGGCGGCGCCGGCCTGGCCTGCGGCCCCGGCAAGGAGCGCGAGCGCAAGACCGCCCGCCCGCATGGCGCGGAGGGCGCCGCTCAGCGGCAGCCGGGTCGGAAACTCCTGCATGGCCCCTCGATCGCCCGACGGAGACGATTCAATATGGTACGACAATGCGGCAGGAATGGCCCCGCGTCGAGCGGGGCAATGGCGAATGCCGGCGGGCGTTGCGCGGGAGACTCACTTTTGAGCCTCTCCCCCGGCCTTTTCCTTGACGTTTCCGCTGCTCCGCGCCTATACACCCCAACCTTCGAGCGCGCGAACGCACTCGGGCCATTCCTCCTTCGCGGAAAAGAATGATCCGGCGTCAGGCCCGTGCTCGCACCCGTTATTCTTTTTGAACAGGAGCCTGCGATGTCGCGGCGCTGCGAACTGACCGGCAAGGCCCCCCAGACGGGCCATCTCGTCAGCCATTCCAACCGTAAGACCAAGACGCGGTTTCTCCCGAATCTCGTTCAGGTGAGCCTGCTCTCCGACGTGCTCGGCCAGTCGGTGCGCCTGCGCATTTCGGCCCATGCCCTGCGCTCGGTCGAGCATCGCGGCGGCCTCGACGCCTTCCTTCTGAAGGCTTCCGAGAGCGACCTGTCGCAGAAGGCCCTGGAACTGCGCCGCAAGATCGTCAAGGCCACGACCGAGGCCAAGGCGGCCTGAGGTCATGACGGACCGCCGCGGAGCGGGCTTCGGCCCGCTCGCCGTTCCCGTCCTCGCGATGACCGCGGTCGTCGTGCTGTCGAATTTTGCCGTCCAGTATCCGGTTCAGGGCCGCATCGGCCCGGTGGATCTCGCCGATCTCCTGACCTGGGGCGCATTCACCTATCCGCTTGCCTTCCTCGTCAACGATCTGACCAATCGGCGCTTCGGCGTTGCCGCGACGCGCCGCGTCGTCTGCGTCGGCTTTGCCGTTGCCGTCGTGCTGTCCGTCTGGCTGGCGACGCCCCGCATCGCCATCGCCTCCGGCTCGGCCTTTCTGGCGGGGCAGCTTCTCGATGTGACCGTCTTCAACTGGCTGCGCCGTCAGGCCTGGTGGCGCGCGCCGCTGGCGGGCTCGGTGCTCGGTTCGGTGCTCGACACGGCCTTGTTCTTCACCCTCGCCTTTGCGCCGGCCGCCGCACTGATCGGCGCGAGCGATGCGTTCGCCATCGAATATGCGCCCCTGCTCGGCGCGTTCGCGCCCGACGTTCCGCGCTGGATGTCGTGGGCGCTCGGCGATCTCAGCGTCAAGCTGCTCGCCGCGCTTGTATTGCTGATGCCCTACGGCGCACTGATGAGCATTATCCGTCCGTTCGAGGCGGTGCGCAGTTAACCTCTCTCCTCTCCCGCCTGCGGGAGAGGACGACTCGCGGGCTGAGGCCCGCGAGCGAGGTGAGGGGAAAGCCCAAAACTCCGCCCGCTCTATTTCCCCCTCACCCGGAGCGCTGCGCGCTCTCGGCCTCTCCCGTGAACGGGAGAGGCAAACACCGGCCTCTCGGCCATCCTTCGATGTGGCTCAGGATGAGGTTCAGGGATTATTCCCCCATCCCGAACTGCAGCAACACCGTCCTCTGCCAGCCGCTGAAATTGTTGTCCGAGATCAGCGTCAATACGGCATCGCCATTGTCCGCACGATGGATGGACAGGCCTTCCATATTGTCGATCTCGTCGTTGAGAGACGCCTCGATCAGGATCTCGCCGTCAAGCACCGCCCCCGCCGCAATCGTCCCGGCAGGCACGCGCCGGAGCCGCATATGCAGGCCGAGCGGCGGACGGTAGCGCCGCTCCAGCAGGACGAGATCGCCGCCCGGCAGGAAATCGAGGTCTGTAATGGCGAAATCGTCGCGCCGTTTCACCGACAGCGCCCGCACCGGTCTGCCCGTACGGCCGCCGAGAAGCCAGGCCTTGTGATTACCCTCCGCATCCAGCCCCGCTTCGGACACGACAAGCAGCGTGCCTTTTTCCGGTCCGGCGGGCACAATCCCGAGCGCTTCCAGCCCTTCATTGCCCGGCAGGGTGGCGAAATCCTTCGCCCCGCGTACCGGCGCGGCGCGCGCATGCTCGAACCCCTTGCTCACATCGAAACTGACGACCTGATGCGCGCCCTCGATGCCGACATAGGCCGTGGAACCGTCGATCTCGAGACCTTCGGTATCGCCAAGGCGCGTTCCGGCAAGCGGCCTCCCGCTATTGCCGAGCACGGGAAATATCTCCGCATCGCGAATGGCGGACGGCGCATCGCCGTCATAGGCGATCTCGCCCGTCAGCCAGTGCGCACGATCCGACAAGGCCACGAAGCGCCCGTCCGCACGCACGCGCAGGCCGGAAAAGCCGCCGAACGGTTTTGCTTTCGAGGACAGGACAAGACCGCCGCGAAAGGTCAGCGGCCCGAACTCCGTACGGTCGGGCTGCGCGCGCGAGAAGAAGCGGACGGGATGGGCCGTCACGTCGATCGGCTCGGCCCGCACCGGGCCGGCCGCAACACACAGAACGGCAAGACCGAGAAGAAGCCGCCTCAATGCAGCAGGCGGCTCGCCGCCTTGGCCGTGCGGCTTTCCTCGTCGAACAGTTCGGCGAGTTTCTCCGTCATTACGCCGCCGAGTTCCTCGGCATCCACGATGGTCACCGCGCGGCGGTAATAACGCGTCACGTCGTGGCCGATGCCGATGGCGATCAGTTCGACCGGCGAACGGTTCTCGATCCGCTCGATGACGGTGCGCAGATGGCGTTCGAGATAATTGCCGGGATTGACCGACAAGGTGGAATCGTCGACCGGCGCGCCATCCGAAATGACCATCATGATTCTGCGGTTCTCCGGCCGCGCCATCAGGCGGTCATGCGCCCATTCCAGCGCCTCGCCGTCGATGTTCTCCTTCAGCAGCCCTTCGCGCATCATCAGGCCGAGATTTTTCCGCGCACGGCGCCAGGGCGCGTCGGCGGATTTGTAGATGATGTGGCGCAGATCGTTGAGCCGTCCGGGGTTCGGCGGCTTGCCGGCCTGAAGCCAGGCTTCGCGCGAGGCGCCGCCCTTCCAGGCGCGCGTGGTGAAGCCGAGGATTTCGACCTTCACGCCGCACCGCTCCAGCGTGCGCGCGAGAATGTCCGCACAGGTCGCGGCGACCGTGATCGGGCGCCCGCGCATGGAGCCCGAATTGTCGAGCAGCAAAGTCACCACGGTATCGCGGAAATCGGTGTCGCGCTCGCGCATGAAGGACAGCGGCTGCATCGGATCGGTCACGACGCGCGACAGGCGCGCCGGATCGAGCATGCCCTCTTCGAGGTCGAAGTCCCAGGCCCGGCTCAGCTGCGCGAGGAGGCGGCGCTGCAGGCGGTTGGCGAGGCGCCCGACAACGCCCTGAAGATTGGTGAGCTGCTTGTCGAGATAGGAGCGCAGACGCGCCAGCTCTTCCGGCTCGCACAATTCCTCGGCGCTCAGAATCTCGTCGAACTTGCCGGTGAAATAGCGGTAATCGACCGCGCGGCCCTCATTGTTCGAGAGGGCGCGGCGCGGCGGCTCGCTCTTGTCGCTGGCTTCCTCGGCGCCCTCATCTTCCTGCATTTCGCCGGCCGGCGCATCGGCCTTTTCCATTTCGCCGAAATCCGGCTCATCGTCGGAGGCTTCGGCCTCGGAGGCCTGCGAGGCGTCCTGCGTGTCCTCGCCGCGCTCGCCGCCGTCTTCCTCACCCGGCTCCTGTTCGGAATCCGGATCGCTCTGATCGGTCAGTTCGTCGTCAAGATAGCCGGCGAGTTCATCGCCCATATCGAGCGCGCTCAGAAGATCGTGGATCGTGCGCGCGAAGGCCTTCTGATCGTTGACCAGCCTGTCGAGATGTTCGAGCTGACCGCCCGCACGCTCCTCGATCCAGCCACGCCAGACATCGACGATCTTCTGTCCGCTTGCCGGCGGAACCATGCCCGTCAGCTTTTCGCGGATCATCAGCGCCAGCGCATCTTCGATGGGCGCATCCTCGCGCGCGCTGATGTCGGAATAGCTCGCTTTTGTATAGCGGTCGTCGAGCATGGCCGTGAGATTGTGCGCGACACCCGGCATCCGGCGCGCACCGATGGCCTCGACACGCGCCTGCTCCACCGCCTCGAACACCGCACGCGCCTCGGTGCTTTTCGGCATCAGCCAGGCATGCACTTTGGGGTCGTGACAGGCGAGCTTCAGCGCAAGCGAATCCGCCTGCCCGCGAAAGATCGCGGCATCGCGCTTCGACATGCGGCGCGGCGGCTCGGGCAGCTTCACCGAGCCGGAGACAACCTGCGGGCGGTCCGCCGAGAAGGTGATGTCGAGTTCCGGCACGCCGGAAATGGCGCGCACGACACCCGACACCGCCCGCTTCAGAGGCTCGCCCGGCGGCTCCTTGTTCGCTTTGGCGGGGCCGGTGTTGGAGGCCATGTCAGCTCATTGAGACGTTGACCGCGCTCTCGGGCAATTCCTGCCCGAAGCAGCGCTGATAGAACTCGGCCACGAGCACGCGCTCGAGCTCGTCGCATTTGTTCAGGAAGGTCAGGCGGAAGGCGAAGCCGATATCGCCGAAGATCTCCGTGTTCTCCGACCATGTAATGACCGTACGCGGAGACATGACGGTCGACAGATCGCCGTTGATGAAGGCCTGACGCGTCAGATCGGCAAGGCGCACCATCTTCGAAACGGTGTCGCGGCCGTCCGCCTTGTCGCGATAATGCGGCGATTTCGCCAGAATGATCTCGACCTCGTTGTCGTGCGGCAGATAGTTCAGCGTGGTGACGATCGACCAGCGGTCCATCTGGCCCTGGTTGATCTGCTGGGTGCCGTGATAGAGGCCCGTCGTGTCGCCGAGGCCGACCGTATTCGTGGTCGAGAACAGGCGGAAGGCGGGATGCGGGCGGATGACGCGGTTCTGGTCGAGCAGCGTCAGGCGGCCGGACTGTTCCAGCACGCGCTGAATGACGAACATCACGTCCGGGCGGCCGGCATCGTATTCGTCGAAGACGAGCGCGATGTTGTTCTGCAGCGCCCAGGGCAGCATGCCGTCCTTGAATTCCGTGACCTGATGGCCGTCGCGCACGACGATCGCGTCCTTGCCGACAAGGTCGATACGCGAGACATGGCTGTCGAGGTTGACGCGCACGCACGGCCAGTTGAGGCGCGCGGCGACCTGCTCGATATGCGTCGATTTGCCGGTGCCGTGATAGCCCGTGACCATGACGCGGCGGTTCTTGGCGAAACCGGCAAGGATTGCGAGCGTGGTCGTCCGGTCGAACAGATAGTCCGGATCGAAGTCCGGCACATGATCGTCCTTCTCCGAATAGGCCGGGACTTCCATGTCACTGTCGATCCCGAACACCTGACGCACGGACACTTTCATGTCCGGGAGCCCGGGCACTGTCTCAGCTTGAACTGCCATTATCTTCTCCTCGACCGCGAACCGCATGTTCGCGGATCGCCCCGCACGGGCGACATGGCCTCAGGCGAGGCCGGCTTGTTTCAGGTAATTATACGCCTGGATCACGGCGCGCAATTTTTCCTCGGTGCCGCGGTCCCCGCCATTGGCATCCGGGTGGAGCCTTTTGACGAGCGTCTTGAACCGCACCTTGATTTCCTCGGCCGTGGCCGTTTCCTCGACGCCCAGTTCCATGAGGGCGCTGCGCTCGACCTTGCGCAGGGTCCGCTGCGACCGGATCGGCTCGGGCCGTTCCTGCCCCCCATCGCCCCCGAACAGATTATAGGGGTCGGCGAAGTCCCAGTTCGCATAGCGCGGATGGGCGGAATGCGGCCGCGGACTGCCATCCGCCGCCTTGTTGACGCCCATGGTCCAGGTCGGGCGATGGCCCGTGAGATTGTCCTTCTCCCAGGCCCGGACCGCCTCGTCCGGCATGTCCCGGAAGTAATTGTAGGACTGGTTATATTGCCGCACATGGTCGAAGCAGAAATGGAAATACTCCCCTTCCCTGTTCCGGCCCTTCGGCGCACGGAATTCGCCCTTCTCGGCGCAGCCGGGATGCTGGCAGCCGCCATGGCGCGCGGCCGCTTCGGCCGGGCCGGGCTTCTTGGCCGCACGGATGCGGTCGAACCAGGGTGAATCCAGTTTCATCGGGCAATTATGGGCGTATAGCCGCTTTGCGACAAGCAAAGCTGGCGCGCCATTCGGTCTCGATTGAAGGGGTTGACGACGGTTTCCTATATAGGGCGGACACGGCCAGCACGCGAGGGGAAATGATGACGACGACCTACAAGGACCGCATCGAAAGCAAGCTGAAGGCGGCTTTTTCGCCGGAGCATCTCGAAGTCCTCGACGAAAGCGAGAAACATCACGGCCATTCCGGCTGGCGCGAGGGCGGCGAGACCCATTTCCGGATAAGGATCGTCGCCGGGGCCTTCGTGGATAAAAGCCGCGTCGATATCCATCGCGCCATCAATCAGATACTCAGTTCCGAGCTGTCCGAGCGGGTGCATGCGCTCGCGATCGAGGCGAAGAGCCCGTAATTCCCCATTTGCGGAATGGATACCGATTGCGGATTCGCGCGTTGAAAAACTGGCCCTTCGACCCCGCTCGCAAAAAGGCCTCGTGAACCTCCGGCTCGACGCCGATATAGGTATAGGTCCGCCCCGAGCCGACAAAGGTCACGTCGAGTTCGCGGTCGGCGGCGAGATACGCGATACGCCCGATGGCCGTGGACGGCATGGCGCTGCTCCTGTCCGGCCCCCGCTTTATTAACGCTCCTGGGGAGTCTTCGGGTTCCGTCTTGGAGTAGCCTTGATCTGGACCGATATTCGGAGCCGAGATGAACGAGCAATCACCCTACGGCACTTTCCGGGCGCGCGCGGTGCGGCTGCCGCGCTGGCAGGTCGCGATCTTCGGCGCGCTGGCGGCGACGCTCGTCATCACCCTTGCGGTGTTCGCGACGGCCGTCTTCCTGTTGGTCTTCCCGGCCATGATCGTGCTCGACTGGATCTACCGCTGGCGTCGGCGCAAGCAGCGCAATATGGCGCCCTCCCCGCCGCACGAAACGGTCATTACGGCCGATTACGAAGTCCTTCCGGAACGCGACGAGCACCGCTGATCCGCTTGGCGGTCAGTTCGGCGGCTGTACGGGCGTGGCCGGATCGGCAGGCGCCGGTTCGGTCGTGGCCGGCGTCGAGACCGATCCCTGGCCCTGATCCGGCGTGACCCCGATCGAGGGCGGCGGGTTCTCGACATTCGTCATCATGAAGAAGGCCAATGCGATGACGGCCAGGATCAGGCCGGCGATCAGCACCCACAGAACCCTGCGGCCCTTTGGCCCCTGCCGGACCTCCTGTGCGGTTTCGATGAGCGGGCCGTCTGGATCGTGGTGTGTCACGCTGAATCTCCCTCGTTTGGGAGAACAACGTTCTTCTATGCGGCAGGTTCCGGCTCCTCGTCCCGCGCCTCGCGCACGCGCTTGCGCGCGGCCAGTACGGCATTCAGTTCGCCGCCGAGGATGAAGGCCACGGAATTGATGTAGAGGAAAAAGATGATGGCCATGATGCCGCCGAGGCCGGCATAGGTGGAGGCATAGGTCGCGAAATGCGACAGCCACCAGCCGAACACGGCAGCCCCCGTCAGCCACAACAGCATCGTCAATATCGTGCCCGGCAGGGTCGCGAAGATGGCGATGCGCTGCGGCGGCAGCCACAGATGGGCGAGGATGAGGCCGACCATCAGAAACAGGCCCGTCGCCGTATAGCGGAAGGCGAGCCCGCTCCAGGTCGCGACCCCGAGCTGGGGCATGAGCGAAGTGGCGAAGTTCCACAACGGCGTCCAGAGCACCACGGCGAAAGACAGGAGGAACATGCCGGCCGCGCCGAGCAGCATGAACCCGATGCTCTGAAGGCGGGTCCAGTACCACCAGCGCATATCGGGCACGCCGTAAGCGCGCACGAGCGCGACCCGCATCGCCTCGACGGCGGAGGACGACGTCCAGAGCAGCAGCAGCACGCCGATGGTCAGAAGATCGAGGCGGCGTCCCGTCAGGACGCGCGTGATCTCGTAGGACAGAGGCGCCGCGAGCCCCGGCGGCCAGCCCTCGAAGGCGAGCGTGACGATCTGCGAGGCAATCTCGTCGGTGCCGACCAGCGAGGCGATGGATGTGACGACGATCAGGAACGGGAACAGCGCCAGCAGGACCGACAGAGCGACATGGCTCGCAATCGCCCAGCCGTCATGGGCGGCGAAACGAAGATAGAGATCGTAGCCGATGGACCAGACGGTTTTCAGCAGCGGCACAGCCAAGAAGTTCATCCCTCGATGCACGAACGGACGGACGCAGGGCGCCCGTCCGTCAACATGATTCGGAGATAGCCGTTCCGGCGCGCCGGATCGACCCCTTTTTAAGGATCAGGCCGCCTGCACGCCTTCGAGGAAGCCGCGGACGGCCTCTTCGAGCTGCTGCGCCTCGCGCGAGAGGCCGGAGGCAAGCTCGGCCACATCGTCGGCAACCGCGCGGGCGCTTTCGGCGGCTCCTTCGACCGTCTCCATCGCCGCGGCGCCGCTCTGCGCCTCGCCGGAGGCGCGGGCGACATTGCCTGCAATCGAACGCACGGCGGCATTCTGTTCCTCGACGGCGCCGGCGACGGCGGCCGAGATCTGCGACATCTCCTCGATGATGCCCGACACACGCTCCATGGCGACCCCGGCTTCGCCGGTCGCTTCCTGGATCGCGCCGATCTGGCGGGCGATCTCCTCGGTGGCGTTGGCGGTCTGCGAGGCGAGGCTCTTCACTTCCTGAGCGACGACCGCAAATCCCTTGCCGGCCTCACCCGCGCGTGCCGCCTCGATGGTGGCGTTGAGCGCGAGAAGATTGGTCTGGGCGGCAATCGCCTGGATGAGGTTGACGACTTCGCCGATACGCGTCGCGGCGCTGGCGAGCGAGGACATGGTCTCGACCGTCCTGTTGGCTTCGGTGACCGCGCGCGAAGACACTTCGGTCGATTTCGATGCCTGCTGGTCGATCTCCTGGATGGAGAGGGCCAGCTCTTCGGCGCCGCCGGCGGCGGCGGTGACATTGGCGGAGGCGCTGGATGCGGCCGTGCCGGCCGAACGCGCTTCTTCCGACACCTTGCTCGACGCATCGACGAGATTGGTGGCGGTGCCTTCGAGCTGGGTCGCGGCGGCACGTACACCGGCGATGGCGGCGTCCGCACGGGCCTCGAAGCCGCGCACCAGTTCCTCGACCGCGCGGGCGCGCGCCTCGCGCTGGGTCTGCGAATCCGCCTGTTCGTTGGCGAGGCGCTCGCGTTCGATGGCGTTGTCGCGGAACACGAGAACCGCGCGCGCCATGGCGGCGAGTTCGTCGCGGCCATCGGCCTGCACCTTGATGTTGGTGTCGCCATCGGCAAGGCGGCGCATCGCATCGGTGAGCTGGCTGATGGGGCGTGTCACTGCACGGCCGATGAGGAAGCCCATGGTCGAGCAGACGAGCACCGCGATCGCAATGATCGCCAGCGCGATCATGTTTGTGTTCTTCTCCGCGGCCTGACGCTGCGCGACGGTGTCGTTGCGGCCGTCGCGCGCAAAGGCGAGCAGCGAACTTGTATTCATCGACACGGAATCGAGCACGTCGCCGGTCACGAGGGCGGCGGATGCCTGCTCGTTTTTGGCGGCGCGCCATTCGTTGAACAGGGCCTGATAATCTCCGATGGCCTTGACGAGCATTTCCTTGCTGGCATTGCCGAGGAAGCTGCTCTTGATCTGTTCGATGATGAGCGCCGACTTCGCCGTGAACGCAGCGGCAAGCTCGCGGTCGCCGGTGATGATGAAGGTCTTCTCGTCCTTACGGACTTCCTGAACCGTCTTGGCGATGGCGTAGGCCTCCTCGCCGAGAATGTTCAGTTCCTGATCCAGCAGGACTTCGAGATCGTCGCCGGTGGATTGCAGACGCGCATCGACGCCCGGCGCACTTTGCGTGCCGAGCACATCCTGCGCGGCGACGATGCGCGCGAAGGCTTCCTCGGTCTGCTTCAGGCCGTCGGAGAGCGTCTCGACAACGGCGAGGAAATTCTCATCGTCCGCATTGACGCGGATGGCGTCCATTGCGCGGCCGGCTTCCCGGTGCGCCTGCGTGAAATTGCCCTTGGCGCTGTCGCCCGGCTGCATGCGGAAATTGGCGACCGCGGCGGCCATGGTCGCAAGCTGGCCGCGGAACCGTTCGACCTCGGTGGAGATTTGCGAGTAGCGGTCCGCACGCAGGATCGCCTCGTTCACCTCGCGCTGGCCGATGAAATAGGTCGCGGCCACGATCAGAAGCGCAATCAGGGGCGCGATGGACAGGAGTGCAATTCGGACCCGTACGGATGCCAACGCGGCAGGAACCCTGATCCGCGGAAAACGCGGAATCGGAATGCGGACACGAAATGCCATAAGCGAGTCCCCCAAATGCCCCAATGCGGGTTTGCCCCGCCTTCGCGGAGGAAAATTAGGGCGATTTGGCTTAACAGACGGTTGCCGCTAGGTTCCGAACACGTTCATTTTCGAGGTGATTTTACTGCAATGACATCCATGGCCCTACAGCGCCGGATCGATTCATGAACATAACCAAGAGCTTCTACATTGCGCGCCTGCGCTCGCCGATCATGCTGGCGATGGCGCTGCTTGTATGTTTCACCGCCGCGCGCCTCGGCGCTTCGGCCACGACTCCCAATCTCGACTGGTATGCGGGCCTTGCGAAGCCCGCCTTTACACCGCCGAACTGGATGTTCCCCGTCGCATGGACAATCCTATACGCGCTGATGGCGATTTCGCTCTGGCGCATCGTCAGGGCATCGAGCGGATGGGTGATCGGCAACAAGGCGCTTTTTCCGTTCTCCGTGCAGCTCGTTCTGAACGTCGCCTGGTCGTTCGCCTTCTTCGACGCCCGCAATCCGGCCGCCGGATTCATCGTGATCTGCTTCCTGATCCCGGCCATCGTCTGGACGATGCGGACCTTCCACCTGCGCGATAAAGTCGCCGCATGGCTGCTTGCGCCCTACCTGCTTTGGGTGACTTATGCCGCCATTCTCAACGCCGCGATCTGGCGGCTGAACGCGTGAGCTTCATGGACAAGATATTCGTCATCATCGCCATCGGGGCCGTCACTGTCGTGCTCGGCATGGGCCTCTGGAACATGATGAGCGGCGGCTCCCCCAGCCGGTCGCAGAACCTGATGCGCTGGCGCGTCCTGTTGCAGGCGGTTGCGATCGCGGTGATCCTCATTACCCTGTGGGCCGTGGGGCGCTAGCCCCGGGACAAGGGGGCGCATGTGGTCTTCGTGCCGCTCAGCGACGAGAATCCGCGGCTCGTCGTGCGCTATCCCTACGTCGCGTGGACGCTGATCGCCCTCAATCTCGGCATCTACATCCTCTTCCAGTCCGGGCTCGCCTTCGACGCGAATGAGGCCGCGATCTACGGACTGGGCGTCATTCCCGCCGTCATCACCGGAAGCGCGCAGCTGCCCGCCGAACTCCATCTCCTGCCGGCGGGCTGGACCTTGCTGACCTCGCCGTTCCTGCACGGCGATCCGCTGCACCTGATCGGCAACATGCTTTTCCTGTTCGTCTTCGGCGACAATATCGAGGACTCGATGGGCCATGCGCGGTTCGCCTTGTTCTATTTCCTGTGCGGCGCTGCCGGCGCGGGCGCGCATATCCTTGTCGTGCCCTACTCCGAGGCGCCGCTGATCGGCGCGTCGGGGGCGATTGCGGGCATCGTCGCCTCCTATCTGCTGCTGCATCCACGCGTGAAAATGTGGATCCTGCTGTTCGGCCGCATTCCGCTGAAAGTCACCGCCTTCTGGATCATCGGCGCATGGGCCGTCGTGCAGATCGCCAGCACCGTCGTCGGTAACGACGCATCCGTAGGCTGGTGGGCGCATATCGGCGGCTTCGTCGCCGGCGCGGCGCTGACGGCGCTCCTGAAACGGCCGGACGTGCCGTGGTTCGGCCGTCCGCCGAAGACGCTCTAGCCGCACCCTGCCCGGGAATTACGCATAAAAAAAGCGCCGTTGCGGCGCGTATCGGGCTTGCCCGGACAAAGGGAACGCCGAGGCCGTCGACCGGCCCCGGCGCAAGATTCAAATCAGCTGCGCTTCACCATGTAGCTGCGCAGAACGCTGTTGATCTCGGTCTGGTACTTGTCGGCCTTCTTCTTGAACCAGGCCACGACATCGGAATCGAGGCGGATCGTGACGGACTGCTTGACGGGCTTGAACGTACCCGCAGCGGTCTTCTTGCCGCGCGCCGGAGCGGCAGCGGCGGGCTTGCGGGCAACAACCTTCTTGACGGCCGGCTTGCGGGCGGCGGGCTTCTTGGCGGCGGCGGTCTTGCGGGCAGCGGGTTTCGCAGGCTTGGCTGCGCGGGACTTGGTTGCCTTCTTGGCCATTTCGTTAATCCTTTCAGGAGGGGAAGGAACCCCTTATAGGTATGTACATACCAAAATGCAAGCGCTTTCTGTTGATAGCGCGGGGGCTACCCCTAACCAATTGTTGACTCTCGCGCAAGAGCTTCCGCAACCGAAGGCCAAAGTTTGGCATTCTATGGTCGGGATTGAGAGTACGTGCATGAACCCGGTCGCCGCCAACAGCTCTGCTGCCGCCATTCTGGAAGGCTATCGCCGCGCAATGTCGGAATACACGCCGCTTGCGAGCCGTCCGGACGGCCGGATCGGCCTGACGGAGATCGTCGAACAGGCGACGGAGCGTGCGCAGGGCCTGCCGCCGCGCCTGCCGGGTACGGGCGAACGTCTCGACCGTACGGCCTGATTTACAAGGGAAAATTAACTCTGCCTTTACGAGGTGCGGCCCAAAGTCCACACATGGATACGTCCGCACTGGCCGCCAGTCTTGCCGGAATGAACAGCGCTGCCACCGCACAGCAGATGTCGCTCGTCGCGGTCAGGCAGGCGCATGAAATGGCGCAGGCGGCGGTAAGTCTTTTGGCCAATGCGGCGGAGGCCGGGAAGGCGCTGGTTGCGCCCGGCATCGGCAATACACTGGACCGGAGCGCGTGAGATGAGCTTCGAGGTCAGCAAATCCGGCTATTTCATGTACAAGCCGAGCTGGCAGAAGGACCCGGGCGCGCGGATGAAGCAGATGAACCGCGCCGCCAGCGACAGCTATCACGCCAATTTCACCGCGCTCGGCGGCAATCTTCTCAGCGCAACGGCCGATATGAGCGCGGGCATGATCGAGCTGACCACCCAGATGGTGACCAAGCGCCTACAGGATCAGTTCGCCACAAAGCTCGAACAGGCCAAAGCCGGCCTCGACGTAAAGATCTAGCCGTCCGGACTTAACTTCCGAGCGCCGCGCCGATCAGCGCCTTGGCATCCTCCGACGCCCAGTCCGCCGGTCCCGGCAGATAGCCGATCTCACAGCCCTCGCCATCGACGATAAGCGTGGTCGGAAGCCCGACGCCCCGGCCCGCGACCTTCAGCTCCTGGAACAGATTGGCGCTCGGATCGGCATAGAAGCCGAGATCGCCGATCTTCAGCTCCTCCAGAAAATTACGCGGCTTATCAAGGCCTTGCGTATCTATGGAGACCGCGACCACCGTGAAGGCATCGCCGCCCATCTCGCTCTGCAGCGCGTTCAGTGCGGGCATTTCCTCGCGGCACGGCGCACACCAGGTCGCCCAGATGTTCAGGAGAACCGTCTTTCCGGCGAAATCGGCCAGGGTCAGATCCTTGCCCTCGCCATCCTGAAAGCGCAGTTCGGGCAGTTTGCGCGGCAGGTCCGGCACCAGCACGCCGGCCACTTCCCCCCTGGCAAAAGGCTTCAGCCGGTCGGTAACGGTGCTATCGGTTGAGCATAGCGCGGCGCTTTCATTGCGCGTGGCGGGGCTTGTCATGTAAATCCCGGCCACGCCGACAATGACGCCGAGCACGGCGGCCGTCGCAATAATCCGCGCCGGCCGGACCGGCGCTTTCGTGTCGTTCATGTCAAGAAACCCTGTGCACTGCGAAGAGGCCGTACCAATGAGCAACAAAATGTGGGGCGGGCGGTTCAGCCAGAGTCCCGACGAGGTGCTCGAAGCCATCAATGTGTCGATCGACTTCGACCGCCGCTTCTATGCTCAGGATATCCGCGGCTCGCAAGCCCATGTGGCCATGCTGGCGCAGACGGGCATCGTCGCGAAGGAAGACGCGGAGGCCATTTCCGAAGGGCTTTCGAAGGTTCTCGCGGAGATCGAGGACGGCACGTTCACATTCTCGCGGGCGCTCGAGGACATCCATCTGAACGTGGAATCGCGCCTTGCCGAACTGATCGGCGCGGCGGCCGGGCGCCTGCACACGGCGCGCTCGCGCAACGACCAGGTGGCGACCGATTTCCGGCTGTATGTGCGCGATGTGATCGACGCGCTCGATGCCGCGCTCGCCGATCTGCAGACAAAGCTGGCGGAGCGGGCGCTGGAACATGCCGCGACCGTAATGCCCGGCTTCACGCATCTGCAAAGCGCCCAGCCGGTCACGTTCGGCCATCATCTGCTCGCTTATGTCGAAATGACGGCGCGCGACCGCGGCCGCTTCGCCGATGCACGGGCGCGGCTGAACGAAAGCCCGCTCGGCGCGGCGGCGCTTGCCGGTACGGGCTTTCCCATCGACCGCCACATGACCGCGGAAGCGCTCGGCTTTACGCGGCCCATGGCCAATTCGCTCGATGCCGTCTCCGCGCGCGATTTCGTGCTGGAGACCTTGTCCGCCGCCGCCATCTGCGCGACGCATCTGTCGCGGCTGGCCGAGGAGATCGTGATCTGGACGACGCCGCAATTCGGCTTCATCCGCCTGTCCGACAAATTCACGACCGGCTCCTCGATCATGCCGCAGAAGCGCAATCCGGACGCCGCCGAACTCGTGCGCGGCAAGACCGGCCGCGTGATCGGCGCACTGGTCGGCCTGCTGACCGTGATGAAGGGCCTGCCGCTCGCCTATTCCAAGGACATGCAGGAGGACAAGGAAGGCACGTTCGACGCGCTCGACACGCTCGCCGTGTCCGTCGCGGCCATGGCCGGCATGATCGCCGACATGACCGCCGATCCCGAGGCCATGAAGAAGGCCGCAGGCGCCGGCTATTCGACCGCGACCGATCTTGCGGACTATCTGGTGCGCGAACTGAAACTGCCCTTCCGCGAAGCGCACCATGTCTCGGGCCGCATCGTCGGCAAGGCATCCGATGCCGGCCTGCCGCTGGAGGAACTCACCCTCGCCGACATGCAGGCCGTCGAACCCCGGATCACCGAAGCCGTGTTCGGTGTGCTTGGGGCCGACAGATCGGTGACAAGCCGGACCTCGTTCGGCGGCACGGCCCCCGACAATGTGCGGCGCGAGGCCACGCGCTGGCTCGAAACCCTCGGCCGGACCGTGGCCTGAGAGCACTTGCGCAATGCGCCCCTATCCGAGAGAGTGCCGCCCCATGGTTCCGACCTTCCTTCTTACGCCGACCGCGCGCCGCCGCCTCGCAATGGGCGTCGTGCTGACGGCCGTGCTGGTCGCCGCCGCCGGCTGCGGACGGCGCGGTGCGCTCGAAGCCCCGCCCGGGGCGACCGTGGCGCCCACAACGGCCCAGCCGCAGCGCCTCGTCGCGCCCGTGGCCGAGGTAACGACGTCCGATTTCGGCGATCTCGACACCAATCCGGACCTTCTGGTCGACGATTCACCGCGCACCGAAGGCCGGACCAGGGCCGTCGAGGTTGCCCCGGCTCCGGTCGATCCGAACAAGCCGAAGAAATCCTTCTTCCTCGACCCGCTCGTGAAGTGAGCCGGACGGCTCGCCATGCATCATTTCGCCTATCGTGACGGCATGCTTCACGCCGAGGATGTCAGCCTCGCCGCAATCGCGGACGAGGTCGGCACGCCCGTCTACGTCTATTCGACCGCGACCCTTGAGCGGCATTACCACGTCTTTTCCGAGGCCTTCGAAGGCATGGACGCGCTCGTCTGCTATGCGGTGAAGGCCAATTCCAACCAGGCCGTGCTGACGACGCTCGCAAGGCTCGGCTCGGGCATGGATGTCGTCTCGGGCGGCGAACTCATGCGCGCGCTCGCGGCCGGCGTCCCGGCAAGCCGCATCACCTTTTCCGGCGTCGGCAAGACGGCGGACGAGATGGCGGCGGCGCTTGATGCCGGCATTCTGTGCTTCAACGTGGAATCCGAACCCGAGCTCGACCTTCTGTCGAAGGTCGCGGCCGGGCGGAACGCCGTCGCGAAGATCGCGCTGCGCGTGAACCCCGATGTCGATGCGAAGACGCACGCCAAGATTTCGACCGGCAAGTCGGAGAACAAATTCGGCATCCCGTTCGCGCGCGCACGCGCGGTCTATGCGCACGCCGCCACTTTGCCCGGCATCGAGGTGACGGGCGTCGACATGCATATCGGCAGCCAGATCACGGAGGTCGGCCCGTTCGACGCCGCCTTTGCGCTTCTGGCTGAACTTGTCGCTACATTGTGCGCCGACGGCCATACGATCGATCACGCCGATGTCGGCGGCGGGCTCGGCATTCCCTACAGGCTCGACAACGAGCCCCCGCCTCTGCCCGACGCCTATGCGCAGATCGTGCGCAAGCATATCGCTCCGCTGGGCGTCAGGCTCGTGCTCGAGCCCGGCCGCCTGATCGCCGGCAATGCCGGCATCCTGCTCACCCGCGTTCTCTACGTGAAGGAAGGGGCGGCCAAGAATTTCGTCATCGTCGACGCGGCGATGAACGATCTCATCCGCCCGACGCTTTACGAGGCGCATCACGACATCTGGCCGGTGAACGAGATTACATCGGACGGGCGCATGACTGCCGATGTCGTGGGCCCGGTCTGCGAGACGGGCGATTATCTCGCGCTCGACCGTTCGCTGCCGCTCCTGAAGGCCGGCGATCTCGTCGCCGTCATGACGGCAGGCGCCTATGGCGCGACGCAATCCTCGACCTACAATACCCGCGCCCTCGTGCCTGAAGTGCTGGTCAGGGGCGAGCGGGCGGCACTGGTGCGGCCGCGCCTCGATGCCGCGGCGCTGATTGCGCTCGATCAGGTTCCGGACTGGCTCTGAGGCTCACGTTCACAAGGGCGCCACGGCCCCTCCCGCGCCGCATTCGGAATGCTAAAATCCCCCGGATGAGGATGTTTTATCCGTGACCGGACCATCGCCCGACGACACCCCCGCCCCGGCCTTGCGCCGGCTTGTGCGGCGTGCGCGGGCCGCCCTGTTGTGGGAGCGCGTCTGGCCGCCTCTGGCGGCGGCCGGCTCGGTCATGCTCGTCTTTCTGGCGCTGTCGTGGCTCGGCCTGTTCGAACTGATGCCGCCGTTTGCGCGGGCCGCCTGCGTGGCCGCGCTCGGCATCGCTCTGTTCGTGGCGCTCTATCCGCTCGTGCGCCTGACACTACCGGCCGACGGCACGGCCCTTGCGCGCATCGACCGCGCCAGCGGCGGCACGCACCGCCCGGCGACCGCGCTCAGCGACCGGCTGGCCTCGCCTGCCGACGACCCGGTAACGCGCGCTCTGTGGAGCGTGCACCGCGAGCGGGCGGCGGAGCGGGCCAGCGGCCTGCGCGCGGGCACGGCACACCCGCAACTCGCCGCGCGCGATCCGCGGGCCTTGCGTTTTGCCGCCGTACTTGCGGCGCTGATCGCCTTCGTCGTCGCGGGCGATGATCGCGGCCCGCTGACATTCTCCGCGTTCGACTGGCGCTCGCCGGCGGGCGGCACGCCGCCGCGTCTGGATGCATGGGTGACGCCGCCGCCCTACACCGCCCGTGCGCCGATCTTCCTGACCGCTTCATCCGATCCCGACCGCGACGCCGCTCCGTCGGCGGCGGATGCAAATGTCCATACGGTCCCGGCGGGCAGCGTGCTCGTCGTGCGGGCCTCGGGCGGCCGCGTCAGCATCGAGGCACCGGATGCGAACGAACTGCCGCCCGACACCAAGGCCGCATCCGCTGCCGAGGGCACGAACGAAAGCCGCTTCACGCTCGACCGCAGCACGGATGTGAGCGTCGAGGGCACGCGCACCAGCCATCAATGGCATTTCGAGGTGACGCCCGATGCCCCTCCCTCGATCGCGTTTCGCGCGCCGCCGCGCATCGGGCCCAACAACACGCTGAGCCTCGATTACACGGCGAACGACGATTACGGCATCGTCAGCGCCGATGCGCTGATCGGCGCGGTGCCCGATATGCGCGAGGCGCGCGGCAAACCCGCCGCCGCCCGGCCGCTTTACGGCCCGCCTGAAATCCGGCTTGCACTGCCCCAGACGAGGTCGGGCCCGGGCGATGCTGTGACCAATGCCCAGACCGCCGACCATCCCTGGGCCGGCTCGCGCGTCGTCATTACATTGCGCGCGAAGGACGAGCCGGGGCAGGAAGGCCGCAGCGAACCCATCGAAACCCTGCTTCCCGAACGTCCGTTCGCGGTGCCTCTGGCGCGGGCACTGGTCGAGCAGCGGCGCGTACTTGCACTCGATGGCGCGGCACGCCCGCGCGTCATGAACGCCATTGACGCCCTGTCCCTGTTTCCCGAACGCTTCACGCCCGAAGCCTCGATCTATCTCGGACTGCGCGCGATCCATGCGCGCCTGTTTTACGCGCGCTCGGACGACGATCTGCGCGGCGCGGCCGATCTGATGTGGGAGATGGCGCTCAAGCTGGAGGACGGCGATCTGCCGCGCCTGTCCCAGGAATTGCAGCAGGCCGAACAGAATCTGCGCGATGCGCTCGACCGCGACGCACCGGACGAGGAAATCGCCAAGCTGATGGAGGAACTGCGCGAGGCCATCGACAAATACATACAGGAAATGGCGCGCCAGATGGAGCGTTCGCCGAACATGCAGGCCGAGATTCCGCCGGGCGCGCAGCTCCTGTCGCAGGAGGATCTCAACCGGATGCTCGACCGCATGGAGGATCTCGCGCGCGGCGGAAACCGCGATGCCGCCCGCGATCTCTTGTCTGAACTGCGCGACATGCTGAACAGCCTGCAATCCGCACGCCCCGGCCAGATGGACGAGGGTTCGGAAGCGGCGGCCCGCGCGATGGACGAACTCGGCCGCATGGTGCGCGAGCAGAGCGATCTGCGCGACCGTACATTCCGCGAGCGCGAGCCGGGCGCCGGACAGAGGCAGCGGCAGAGCAGCGGAGAACAGGGACAAAGCGGCGAAGGCCAGGAACAGAATGCGCTCGGCGCGCTCGGGCAGGAGCAGAACGCGCTGCGCGAACGGCTGAACCAATTGCTGAGCGATCTCGACGGCATGGGCCTTCAGAGCGATCCGTCGCTCGGCGATGCCGGCGAGGAAATGGGCTCGGCGGAAGGCCATCTCGGCGCCGGCGACGCCAATCGCGCCTTCAACGCGCAGGGCCGCGCGCTCGAAGCGCTGCGCAAGGGCGCGCAGGGCATGGCCGAACAGATGGCGCAGGGACAGGGACAGGCCGGGCAGCAGCCCGGACAGGCCGGCACGCCGCGCCCCGGCCAGCGCGCGGGCAATGAGGATGTCGATCCGCTGGGACGGCCGACGCGCGCGCGTCGTTACGATCCGGGCTCAAATGTCCGCGTGCCGGGCGAGATCGAGGCCCAGCGCGCGCGCCGCGTGCTTGAAGAACTGCGCCGCCGCCTCAGCGATCCCAGCCGGCCGCAGATCGAACTGGATTATCTGGAGAGGTTGCTGAGGAATTGAGGGCTTGCTCTCTCCCTAGACGGGAGAGAGCGGACTCGTGCGAAGCACGAGCCGAGAGAGGGTGAGTGAATCAGGCCGCGAGGCTCTGGAAGCCCCCTCTCTCCGCTCATCGCGTAGCGCGATGAGTCGGCTCTCCCCCGCAAGGGGGGAGAGCGTCCCTACGCCGCCTTGCGGCTCGACAGCGCGTCCGCCACCGCCTCGCGGATCTGCGCAAGGCTGAACGGCTTCGTCACGACATCGTGGATCAGCGTCTCGAGATCGGACGTACGTTCGCGCTGGTCGGCATAGCCGGTCATCAGCAGGATCGTCATGCCCGGACAATCGCGGCCCGCCGTCAGCGCAAGGGCGATACCGTCCATGAGCGGCATCCTTATGTCCGACAGCATCAGGTCGAATTCCTGCTCGATCAGCCGCTCCAGCGCCTCGGCGCCGTCGCCGGCCGTCAGGACATCGTGGCCGTCCATCGCCAGCGCGCGCTGCACGAAGGCGCGGATCGAATCCTCATCGTCGACAACAAGAATGCGGGCCATGGCTCACAGCCTCCCGGGATCGTCCGATGGCTTGGAACTCGCATGTTCGACGATTCCGACGAACGGAAGCTCGCGCAGCGCATGCGCGACATCCATGCCGTAACCGACGACGAAAACGTCCGGACAGTCGAAGCCCACCCAATCGGCCTCGAAATTCACCGCGCGCTTGTCCTTCTTGTCCAGAAGAACGCAGGTGCGCACGCTTTTGGCGCCGCGCGCCATCAGAAGGTCCTTCGCGAACGCCAGAGTGCGCCCGGATTCGAGAATGTCGTCGATCAGGATGACGTCGCGGCCATCCACGTCGGAATCGATGTCGCGCACGATATCGACCTGGCCGGAACTCGTGGTCGCCTTGCGGTAGCTGGCGAGCTGGATGAACTCGATCTGCGGCGCCATACCGGCATGGTGCAGCGCGCGGATGAGATCGGCGGCGAACACGAAGGACCCGCGCAGCACCGCGACCACGAGCAGATTGTCGAAGCTTGTGCCGGCGATTGCCTTCGCAAGTTCCCCGTTGCGCGCTGAAATCGCGTTGGCGTCGAACAGAACCTTCACATTCATTGCAACCTCGTTCCCTGTACCGCATCGCGCGCCGACAGGAACCGGACGGCGACCTCGCGGCCCTCGGCCGGCGGCGAGGCAAGCTGTGCATAGAACGGCGCCGTTTCACCCGCTGCCAGTTCGGCACGGCCGGGCATGGCCGTCCACACGAAAATTTCCCGGCCCGACGTGCCGCGCACCGAAAGGCGCAGCCTCGGCACTTCGGCCGTGCCGCCGCTCACATTGGCGATCGTACCGCGAACGACCAGTTGCGGAACGCCGTTATCCGTCGTTTCCACCGTGCTCATGTCGCGGAATTCGAGCCCCCTCAGATTGACCGGCATTCCCGCGAGCGCATAGAGCCCCGCAAGATCGGGCACCACGCTGACGACGGCCTCGCGCCAGATACCGAGCGCCGCCAGAATCACAAGCCCGGCAGCCGCCAGAATGGTCATCAAACGCGGCTTTGGTGCGGCGCGGCGCGCCATGCTCCCGGTTTTGTGCCGGCGGAGCGACTCGGCGGGCGGGCCGATATCCTCGATCTCGTCATCCTCGGCAACCAGAGGCGCGGGAACGGCGATATCCTCGTCCTCGAGAAGCTCCGCCGCGGCCACGGGCGCGGCCGCCGCAGCATTCTCCTCGCCCTGATCGGGCTTTGCATGCCAGAGCGCGCCGCACTGGTTGCAGCGGACCTTGCGGCCCTCCGCACCGAGATCGGCGGAATCGACCTCATATGAGGTCTCGCAGTCGGGACAAATGATAAGCATGCTTGCCGCGAATCACCTTGCCGATGAAACCATGCGATGCTGCGGCACCGCAGCCACCCATCCCTCGGCACGCACAGTTAAATACCGGTTAAGGTGACGGCGGCGGCAATTACCGCGAAGGGGACGGAAAAGTTTGGTTCGCTTTGAAAATGTCGGTCTGCGCTACGGTCCCGGGCCCGAAGTGCTCAAGGATATGAGCTTCCAGATCGACTCCAACAGCTTCCAGTTCCTGACCGGCCCCTCGGGCGCCGGCAAGACCTCGCTGTTGCGTCTTCTGTTTCTGGCGCTGAAGCCGACCCGCGGCCTCATCAGCATTTTCGGCCGCGACACGGCGGCGCTGACGCGCGCCGATCTGCCCGATATCCGCCGCCGCATCGGCATCGTCTTTCAGGACTTCCGGCTGCTCGACCATCTGACGACCTATGAGAATGTCGCGCTGCCGCTGCGGGTTCTCGGCCGCGAGGAGGTCAATTACCGCGCCGAGGTGACGGAGCTTCTGCGCTGGGTTGGGCTCGGCGAACGCATCAACGCCTTTCCGCAGGTTCTGTCGGGCGGCGAGAAGCAGCGCGCGGCGATCGCGCGCGCGGTGATCTCGCGCCCGGAATTCCTGCTGGCCGACGAACCCACGGGCAATGTCGACCCGCATCTCGCCAAGCGCCTGCTGCGGCTTTTCATCGAACTGCACAAATCGGGCACCGCGGTCCTGATCGCGACCCACGATATCGGCCTGATGGACCTCTACGACGCGCGGCGCCTCGTTCTGTCCGACGGCCGGCTGCACATTTACGACTGATGGCGATGGCGAAATATCCACGGCAGCCGGCAGGGCTCAAACAGCGCCTGCCCCAACTCAAACCGCCCGGCGCATCCGACGGCCGGCGCGCGCCCTCGCTCGTGCCGCGCGCTTCGCTCGCCGGCAATGCGCTGACTATCATCATCGCGATCATGAGCTTCCTTGCCTCGCTGACCTTCGGCGCCGTCGGCCTTGTACGCACGGCCGCCGAGGACTGGCAGAGCCAGGTTCTGCGCGAGGTGACGATCCAGATCCTGCCCGCCGAAGGCCGCGACATCGACGCCGCGATCAAGAAGGCGGTCGAGATCGCGCGCTCGACGCCGGGCATTGCCGGCGCGACCCCCTATTCCGAAGGCGATCTGAAGCGCCTGCTGGAACCCTGGCTTGGCCACGACATCGCGCTGGAGGAACTGCCCGCGCCGCGCCTGATCGTCGTGCGCGTCTCCGAAGGCAAGACGCCCGATCTCGGCGCGCTGTCGGCGCGCCTTGCGCTCGAAGTGCCGGGCGCGAGCCTCGACGATCACCGCGCCTGGCTGGAACGGCTGCAGGTCACGGGCAATGCGCTGTCGGGCTTCGGATTTTCCATACTCGGCCTCGTCCTGTTCGCGACCGCGCTTTCGGTCCTGTTCGCAACGCGCGGCGCCGTCGCCAGCAACAGCAATGTGGTCGAGGTTCTGCATGTGGTCGGCGCGCGCGACGGCTATATCGCCCGCGCCTTCGGCCGCCGCTTCCTGATGATCGGGCTACGCGGCGGCCTGATCGGCGGTTTCACGGCCATCGTCCTGTTCGCCATCGCCGACTGGACCGGCGGGAGCGCCGGCGATCCCGGCGCCGATGCCCTTCTCGGCACGCTCGACATGACAGCGCCCATCTATCTGGGCATTGTGCTGGTCGCGCTGTTCATTGCCGGGCTTACGGCGGCGACCTCGCGGCTGACCGTCATGTCCCATCTGAGACGTCTCGATTGACCGGAAACGAACCGGAGTTCCCGCGCCGCCGCTACCGGCCGCCGCCTCTGGGCGCGCGGCTGATGCGCCTGTTCGGCGTGCTGTTCGTGCTGGCCGCCGGCTTTCTGATCGGCGGCTTCTTCATCTTCCTGTCGACCATTCCGCGCGCCGAACCCCGCTTCAACGTTTCGGGCGACAGCATCGTGGCTCTGACCGGCGGCCCGGAACGGCTGAACGACGCCCTCAACCTTTTGGCCAACGGGCGCGGAAAGCGGCTGCTGATTTCCGGCGTCAACCGCGACACGACCAGGGCGCAGCTTGCCCAGCTCTATCCGGATTCCCGGCTCTGGCTCGATTGCTGCGTGGATCTCGGCCGCCGCGCGCTCAACACCGCCGGCAATGCGGTCGAGACTCGCCAATGGGTGCGCAAGCACGGCTTCCAGTCCGTGATCGTCGTGACCTCGGGCTGGCATATGCGCCGCGCGCTACTGGAACTGCAGCGCTCCATCCCCGAAGTGACGCTCGTGCCCTACCCGGTCGAGGCCGGCACCACCGCCGCCGAGGCCTGGTGGACCGATCCGCGCACGCTGCGCCTTCTCACCGCCGAATACATCAAATATCTTGCGGCCCTTGTCGAAGTGCGGATAGCACCGCGTGTCGCCGACGAAGATCCCGCCGAAAATCCCCAGAAATGATGATGCTGCGCTCGATCGTGTTCAACACGATCTTCTATCTGAGCTTCCTTGTCGTGGCCGTGCTCGGCACGCCCTTCCTCGTTTCGGAGAAGGGCGCGCTCAGGGTGGCGAAGGTCTGGTCGAGGATGAATCTGTGGCTCTGCGAGCATCTCGCCGGCATCCGCCTCGATGTGCGCGGGCTCGAAAACCTGCCGCACGGCGCCTGCCTGATCGCGGCCAAGCACCAATCGGCCCTCGACACATTCGGCATCGTGCCGTTCGTCGGCGATTTCGCCTTCATCCTGAAGCGCGAGCTGAACTGGCTGCCGCTGTTCGGCTGGTACACGCTGCGCGCCGGCATGATCGGCGTCAATCGCGGTGCGCGCTCGGCGGCTCTGCGCGAGATGACGGTGCAGGCAAAGGAGAAGATAGCCGAGGGGCGCCAGATCATCATCTATCCCGAAGGCACGCGCCGCCCGCCCGGCGCACCGCCGTCCTACAAATACGGCGCGGTGCATCTGTACAACGAGCTCGATACCGTCTGTGTGCCCGTTGCCGTCAATACGGGCCTCTACTGGCCGCGCCGCAGCTTCATGCGCTATCCGGGAACCGCCGTGCTGCAATTCCTGCCGCCGATCGAGCCGGGCCTCGACGGCGAGGCGTTCAAGCTGCGGATCGAGGAAGCCATCGAGACGGCCAGCAATGCGCTGATCGCCGAAAGCCGCGCCCGCGGCGAGGGCATCCCGCAGCATCGGATCAAACCGCCGAAGTAGTACGCAGCCCTACGATCTTTCCGCAGCCGCACGTCCCGGACAAGCCGCGCGTCAGCGCGGCGCGATCCGGGACCCATACTCCCGGTACCGGCGATAGTGCTGCAGCGCCCTAAATCATCCCGCAGCGTCACGACGTATGGATCCCGGACAGCGGCTCCGCCGCTTCCGGGATATACGATGTGGCGGCACCCATCCCTCAGGATGGAAACCTATAACTACATCCCCCTCGGCTTTGCCCTTCGCGTCGCCTCGGCCAGACGCGGGTCTTCCGGCCAGGAATGGCGCGGATAACGCCCGCGCATCTCCGCCCGCACATCTTTCCACGATCCGGCCCAGAACCCCGGCAGGTCGCGCGTCACCTGAATAGGGCGATGCGCGGGCGACAGAAGTTCGAGAACGAGCGGCACCTTTCCGCCCGCGAGCGACGGATGCGCCGCAAGGCCGAACAATTCCTGCACGCGCACGGCAATCAAAGGCTCGGCGCCGGAATAATCTACCGCAAGGCTCGAGCCCGTCGGCGCGGTGAAATGGGTCGGCGCTTCCCTGTCCAGACGGCGCTGCAGATCGTATGGCAGATGCGCCTTCAACGCGGCATCGAGATCGCCCGACCCGATCTCGGAGAGCGCGGCCTTTCCGGCGATGTAGGGCGCGAGCCATTCGTCTGCGTTCGCGGACAAAGCCTCGTCCGACAGATCGGGCCATGGATCGCCTTCCGCACGGCGCAGGAAACCGACGCGCTCGCGCCATTGCGAAATCGCCTTCGTCCAGGGCAGGCGCGCAATGCCGAGGACCGCGATCCCTCTGGCGAGAACGAGCGCTGTCGCCTCATCGCGCGGCGCGGGCAGCGGCGCATCCGACAAGACAAGCGCGCCGAGCCGCTTCACCGAGCGCGCGCGCACGGCGGCGGCCCGGGCATCGAACAGAACCTCGTCCTCGGACGTAATGCGGTCCGCGAACAGATCCTCGATCTCCTCGCGCGACAGAGCCGCGGCGAGACGTATGCGCGCGGAACCGGCCGCGCCGGCAAGATCGGCGATGGCGAGATAGGGTTCGCGCGCCAGAGCGTCGTGCGGCTCGACCCTGGCGCCGCGCCCATTGGCGAGGCGGAATTCGCCGGGCTTTCCGCGCGCCTGCGCGATCCGGTCGGGATAGGCACGGGCCAGAAGCGCGCCGGCAGAATACTCCGTAACAACGGAAGGCGGATCGAGTTTCTCCGCCTCGCGCGCCCAGTTTCCGGCAAGGCGGCGCGCATCCTCGGCGCGGCGGGAACGGTCGTGCCGGAAGACATCCAGACGCCGGGCAATGTCCGTATCCTCGCCGCCAAGTCCCCGTTCGACGAGCAGGACTGCGATGTCCGCCGCGCGCTGCGCCGCCCCTTCGCCCCCCGCATCGAGCAGCATCGCGGCAAGCCGCGGCGGCAGCGGCAGTCTGCGGATATTGCGGCCGCGCGTAGTGACACGTCCATCGGTGTCGAGCGCACCGAGTTCGACAAGATGCTTGCGCGCCTCAATGATCGCCGGCGCGGGCGGCGGGTCGAGCCATTGCAGCGACGCCGGCTCCGTCACGCCCCAGGCGGCAAGATCGAGCACGAGCGAGGAAAGATCAGCAGCGAGAATTTCCGGCGTCTGGAACGCAGGCAGCGAAGCTGTCGCCGCCTCTTCCCAGAGGCGGTAGCAGACGCCCGGCTCGGTGCGCCCGGCGCGGCCGCGCCTCTGATCGGCCTGCGCCTGCGAAACGCGCACGGTTTCGAGCCGCGTCAGGCCGGTCGCGGGCTCAAACGCTGGTACGCGCGCAAGACCGCAATCGATAACGATACGTACGCCGTCTATGGTGATCGAGGTTTCGGCAATCGAGGTCGCCAGCACGATCTTGCGCGTGCCGGAAGGCGCGGGGCGGATCGCTCTGTCCTGCTCGCGGGCATCGAGCCCGCCATGCAGTTCGACAACATCCGTACCGGGAGGCACGCGTTCGCGCAGGCGCTCTGCGGTGCGGCGAATTTCCGCCTGCCCCGGCAGGAAGACGAGCGCGCTGCCATTTTCCTCGCCCAGCACGCGGCGCGCCGCATCCGCAACTTCATCCTCGATCCGCGCACGTGGATCGCGCGCGCGATAAAGCGTCTCGACCGGAAAGGCGCGGCCCATGCTTTCGATCACCGGCGCATCGCCGAGCAGTTTTGCGACCCGCGCGCCATCGAGCGTCGCGGACATTACAAGGATACGCAGATCGGGCCGCAGCCCCGCCTGCGCGTCGAGCGCCAGCGCAAGGCCGAGATCGGCATCGAGCGAGCGCTCGTGGAATTCGTCGAACAGCACGGCGGCGATGCCCGACAATTCCGGATCGTCCAGCACCATGCGCGCGAACACGCCCTCGGTAACGACCTCGACGCGCGTTCGGGCGGTCAATTGCGAGCCCAGGCGCACGCGCAGGCCGACCGTCCCGCCCGTCTTTTCGCCGAGAGTCGATGCCATGCGGTCGGCGGCCGCGCGCGCGGCGAGACGGCGCGGTTCGAGCACGATGATCCTGCCGTCGCCGCGCCATGCCTCATCGAGCAGAACGAGCGGCACCCGCGTCGTCTTGCCCGCGCCGGGCGGGGCGACGAGCACCGCGTTCGGTGCACGCGCAAGCGCCGCGGTCAGCGCCGGAAGCGCCTCGTCGATGGGAAGAGGATCGGGGAATGTACGCACCGGGGCATTGAGCCCAGCGGGCCGGCCTTGGCAAGCCTCACGTCTCGAACCGGATGAGCAGCACGACGACGATCAGAAGCCCGGCGGCAACGAGCACCATGGCCGGGCCGTAGGAATTCCACATATCGGCGATGGCCGAATCGGAGGGCACCAGCGGCGCCTCGGGCGGATGGGTGGCCGGCGCGGCCGGAATATCGACGTGATGGTCGGGATTGGGCACCGGGCCGGGAGCGCCGGGCTCGTCGCCGGGAGTGAAGCCTTTGGGCCGTTTGCCTTTTCGAAGGATCATGACACGCACTGGAAAAACACGACGGGAGTTTCTGGACAAAGAACGCATCCGAAACCCCCGCCGTTCCCTGTGCGGGACATGAGCTGATACCTGTCTGGCCGCAGGCCGGCATTCACTCCGGCTGTCGTTCGCCCCGGCATTCCCGCGCTTCGGTTTAGGGCGGTATTTTCCCCTCAGTGCATCCTTTTCAGGAAGCGCGCACCGGCACCCCTCCTGGCGGAACCACGGCGCTCGCGCGCCATCCACGGACGGATCGGACAGGCGATGCCGGACATGCCCGCATCCGGCGGGCCGCGCTTGACTAACGGGCGCGGTCCTCACCCGCATCAGCCTGCGCCTGCCCCGGCGCATGGTCAACAAAGCAAACGCGGCGTTAACCGCCTTCCCCCACTATTCAAGGCTGGGCGAAATGCTGGGGGCTTCGATGGGTATCAAGGGCAAGACGATGGCGGCGGCGGCCGTTCCGGGCATCGCCGGCATATGCGCGGCAGCCTATGCCGTAACCGCGATGCAGGCCGAGAGCGCCGATCCGAACATGGTTCTGGCCGTATCGGGCGCCATTGCCCTGGCCGGTTTTCTCGCGGGGGCCCTTCTCGGCCTGCGCACGATCGCGCGCCCGGTCGCGGCGCTTGCAGATGCCCTCGACCGCACCGCGAAAAGCGATCTTTCCTTCCCCCTTCCGGAGGCGATCGGCGAGGACGAGATCGGAAACTGCTGGACGGCGGTCGCGGTCTTCCGCGACTGGCGCGGCGACAATGCGCGCCTCAATGCCGAACGCGCCGCCCAATCCGGGAGCGAGGACGAGCACAAGCGCCAGGCCATGATGGCGCTGGCCGCCGAATTCGAGGAAGCGGCGGGCGGCATCATTTCGGGCGTTTCGCGCACCTCGGAACGGCTTGTCCGGGCGTCCGAGGCGCTGATGGCCAACGCCACCGACACCACGGAAAAGTCGGTACGCGCCGCCGGCGCCGCCGAGCAGACCTACACCAATGTCCAGTCCGTCGCCTCGGCCTCCGAGGAATTGTCGGCCTCGTTCCGCGAGATCGGCATGCAGATCAGCCATGCGGCGAAACTGATCTCCAGCACCGCCGCCCAGATCGACAATTCCGACACCGAGGTTCAGGCCCTGTCGCAGAGCGCGCAGCGCGTCACCGCCATTGTCGGCATCATCCGCGACATCGCCGAGCAGACCAATCTTCTGGCGCTGAACGCCACCATCGAAGCCGCCCGCGCGGGCGAAGCGGGGCGCGGCTTCGCCGTCGTCGCCTCGGAGGTGAAGGCGCTGGCCAACCAGACGGCCAAGGCCACGCAGGACATCGAGGTCCATATCGGCTCGATCCAGCAGGCGACCGAACGCACGGTCGATTCCATTCAGGGGATCGGTGCGCAGGTGCGCGAACTCAACGAGGTCGCGACCGTCATCGCCGGCGCGACCGAAGAACAGGGCACGGTTTCGCAGGAGATCGCGCGCAATGTCTCGGAAGCTGCGACCGGCACCGGCGAAGTCTCGAAGAATGTCGTGGGCGTGAAGGAAGCCTCCGACCTCACCGACGACGAGGCCGCCCATGTGCTGGAATTCGCGCAGGAACTGTCGACGCAGTCGAGCGAATTGCGGACGCATGTCGACCGCCTGCTGGCGAGCCTGCGCGCTGCCTGACGCACATACATGCGCCAATGAAAAAGGCCGGGCGAAAGCCCGGCCTTTTCATGTCACGACATATGCCTCACTCGGCGCTTTTCACCGAGGTGGCCTGACGGCCCTTGGGCGTTTCGACGACCTGCATGGTGACACGCTGGCCCTCGAACAGGCCCTGAAGGCCCGAGCGCTGCACGGCGGAGACATGGACGAAGACGTCCTTGCCGCCGTCACCGGTCTCGACGAAGCCCATGCCCTTGTCGGCGGAGAACCATTTGACGGTTCCCTCCATTTCGGTGGAGGGGCCGAGATCCGGCGGGCCGCGGCGCGGAGCGCCGCCGCCGAAACCACCACCGCCGCCGCCACCGTAACCACCGCCGCCACCGCCGCCGAAACCGCCGGGGCGGGGAGCGCGCGGGGCCTCGGCCGTCGCCGTCGAATCGTCGACGGACACGACCTTGGTGATCTGCCGGCCCTTATGGCCCTGCCCGACATGCACCTGCATGGTCGCACCCGGCGGTACGCTTTCGCGCCCGACGGCCTGCAACGCCGCGATGTGAAGGAAGGCATCGCCCGACCCATCGGCCACTTCGGCGAAGCCATAACCCTTTTCGGCATTGAACCATTTCACCGTCGCCCCGACCGGATCGCCGGTCGGCTCCGGCATGGCCGGGCGGCTGCTGCCGAAGCTGTCGCGCGGTGCGCCGCCGCCGTAAGGCGAACGCGGCGGAGGCGCGAAATCCTGCGGCGGAAAATCGTCATCGAAACCACGACGGCCGCCACCGCGCGGCCTGAAGTCCTTACCTCTACCCATTTGCCTGTCCCCCGGCATTCGGGGTACCGGCCCCCTTGGTTCCGGCCGCGCGCTGCACCGCCGTCATGATCATGTTTTCTGCCGCATATGCGCGCTTCGGCGGCAGCCGATAGTCAAACATCCACTGGTCCTAATCTGCACTCTTCCAACGAAAGCATAACTTGGACTTGGCCGGGGATGAAGCTGATTCTTCATGCCGGAGGGGTGAAAAGGCCGCCGAACGTGAATTTTTTGCCCCAATCCTGCCCGGCGGGCCGTGTCGGAGGGCTTTTGCCCGGGCGCGGGCGGCCCTTGGCTTCCATACATTTGCGCTTTGCGGCCGGGGGCGTACGGCCTTTTCCGCTCCGTTTGGAGGGGCGGAGGCAGCTGGCCGTACAGCCTTTCAGCGCCGCCCGGCTGATCTCCTCAGTCGTCCGCACCGCCGCTGCGGCGGCCCGTCTTTATGGAGGACCTCCGGGCTTTCGAGGCCAGCCGCCGCTCATTCGATCCCTTGGTCGGCTTTGTCGGACGCCTGACCTTCTTGCGGATGGTGGCGCTGCGGATCAGTTCGACCAGCCGTGAAAGCGCCTCTTCGCGGTTCCGGCGCTGGCTGCGATGGCCCTCGGCTGTGATGACGATGACCCCGTCCTGCGTAAGGCGGCTGCCGGCCAGTTTCATAAGGCGCAGGGCGACATCTTCGGGAAGCGATTGCGACCGGCGGACGTCGAACCGCAACTGGACTGCCGAGGACGTCTTGTTGACGTGCTGCCCGCCGGGACCGGAGGCCCGGATGAAGCTTTCTTCGATCTCCCGCTCGTCGATGCTGAGCGTTCGTGTAATCGCAATCATGAAACGCCCTTGTCCGTCCCGGCATTTTCCCGCGCGCGGCTAATCGCGAAGCGCGGCTTCCATCTTCCCCAGGCACGACCGCAGAGCGCGCTTCTCGCCATCGGAAAGGCGACCCAGCACGTCCGCAGCAAGTTGCCCGCTTATGCCGTTAAGGCGGGCATGAATGCGCTGGCCCTCCGCCGTCAGTACGAGACTTTTGGTGCGCCAGTCGTCGGCATGCGCCGCGCGCGTCACCAATCCGCGAGCCTCCAACTCTTTGACCGCACGCGCGATTTGCGCCTTGTCCCGATCCGTGAACGATCCCAGCGTCAACTGGGAAATGCCTTCATGGCGCCCGATAAGATTGACGAGCCGCGCCTGGAAGGCCGTCAGGCCCGGACAGTCCGCGCCGATGCGCTCCTGCTTGCGCGCCTGAAAGTCGTGTGACACGGCTCGCAGCAAATCGATCAGCTCATCCTCCATGCGCCGGGAAATACCACAACGCGCCATCAGTTGACAACGTCAACCAATCAATGACAATTGATAGAGTCAACCGATAGCCAGACAGGTCGAAATCCCATGCCCTATACCTACCGCATCACCGCCGAGAAGCTGGACGTGCCCGAAGGCAGCGAGCCCGTCCGCTGCGTCTTCGAAGTCACCAATCACGACGACATCGTGCCGCTGATCGACTGCATCAGGGCCTTGAACGTTTTGCCGGAGGAGGAACTGGCGCAGTTCACGATCGGTCTGAAGCTGTTCGGCGGAGTCCATATGGCCCACCGCCGCGAACCTCTGTTCGCGGAGCTCCATCCTCATTTTGTCGACTTCATGAAGCGCCTGAAGGCGAACGCTTCGTCCGGGAACAGGCCTGACGACGACATTTCATGACGAGCCGGCAGGGGCGCGCCCTTACAGCTGCGGCCCCGCCCGTCACGTTCGGCCTTGCCGACCGGATCATTCGGCGAGCGTAAACGCGCCCGAGATATGCAGGTCCACATGATCGGGCGTAACCGCAGGCACGCCGAAATCGAGTCCGAATTCGCTGCGCTCGATCCGCCCCGTGGCCGAGAAGCCAATCTGCTGCTTCTTGCTCATCGGGTTCGTCCCGGCTCCGAAGAATTCGGCATCCAGAGTGACCGGCCTGGTGATCCCCTTGATCGTCAGATCGCCCGTGATCTTCGCCTTCTCGCCGCTCGCCTCCACCGCGGTCGAGCTGAAGCTGGCGGTGGGATGCTTCTCCGCTTCGAAGAAATCGCCGCCCAGGAGATGTTCGGTGAAGGCCGGCACGGTCGTGCTCATATCCGCGATCTTGAACGTCACCGTCACCTTCGCCGCCTCCGGCCTGGAAGGATCGAGTTCCAGCGTACCGCCGCTCGCGGCAATGGCCCCGCTGAGGGGCGTGATGCCCATATGATTGATCGTCCAGGCCACGAAGGTGTGGTCGGTATCGACCTCGTAATTCCCGGCGGCGACACGCGATACGTCCGGCGCGCCCGGAAGCGGCGATTGCGCGAGCGCGGGCATTGCGGTGGCGAGCATCGCGGCAAACGCGGCGGTGACGGCGAACTTCCTCATAGAACCTCCAAAATCGGCTTCCAGAGCCAGAATTGAAGGTAATGGGCGACGGAGGTTTGACAATCCGGGCGAAAGCGCGCGCCTGCCCGCCCTGCCCCTCTCAGCCGTCCAGACGCTCGATCAGTGCCATGGCGGCGGCCGGAGCCCGGACCTTGGCGCCGGAGATGAAATAGATGAACACGTCGCGCGGCGTCTTCGGCGGCGGTCCGACGAGCAAATCGAGATCCCTGGGCGTTGCGCCCGATGCCCATATCCGCGCGCGCTCCGCCCATGCGTCGAGTTCGTCCGCGCTGTAGCCGGTATCTTCCGTCTCCCGCGTCTTTTGCAGGCGCGCATAGACGAAATCAGCCGTCGGATCGGCGATTTCCGGGAAGTTTTCCGAATGGGCGTAGACCACCGCCACTTTGTGCCTGCGGGCCAGCGCAATGAAATCAGCGCTGCGGAAGCTGTCGTGGCGGACCTCGACGACATGGCGAAGCGGGCGGCCTTCCAGCTCCGCCGGCAGAAGCCCGAGAAAGGCCTCGAAATCCTCAGGATCGAATTTCTTGGTCGGCATGAACTGCCACAGGAGCGGGCCGAGCTTGGCGCCGAGCTCCGTCAGGCCGCTGGTCAGGAATTTCTCGACGCTCGGTCCGGCCTCAGCCAGAACGCGGCGATTGGTGGCGAAGCGCGGCCCCTTCAGCGAGAACACGAAATCCTCTGGCGTCTCATCCGCCCATTTGCGGAAGCTCGCCGGCTTCTGGCTGCCGTAATAGGTGCCGTTGATTTCGATCGAGGTCAGCCGCCCGGCTGCATAGCTCAGCTCGCGCGCATGCGGCAACTTGTCCGGGTAGAACACACCCCGCCAGGGCTCGAATGTCCACCCGCCGATCCCCACTCTGATCATAGGCTAAACCGTTCTCTGGCCCGTTCATTGCATGAATTCGGCCATGATATCTGAGGATGCAGCAGCGGCCATGGTATGCAGTATACGCATGTCTCTAATGCATAGCTCGGTCTGTTCGTCATGCGGCAGATGCTCTATATGAACTGGTAGCGACGATTTGTTGCTACTGCCCTCTTTGGGCGTTTCCTCCCTAGACTTGGCCGTTCGCTTCTGCGGACGGCCTCTTTCTTTTCGGGGACCTTTTTGCTGCCGCCTCATCGGCGCAGCCGCGCCGGGGCTGGTTCCGCGTCCCTCGCGCACCCCGACGCTTTCCCCGATTCCTTCCCGGCCCTTTTCCCAGATAGCAGAACGGCGGCCTTTTGAGGCCGCCGCCCGGTGCGATTTCAGAACGGGCTGTTGGGATCACGTCCCGAAAAACGCGCCTTTCTTCCGGCCTTCGCGCTCCTCGCGCGTTTCCTCGGCGCCCGAGGCGACACGCAGATTGTTCTGCACATGCGAGACGCCCGAGCAGCGTTCGGCCAGATCCTCGACCCGGCGGCGGGCGCTGCGGCTGTCGACCGTGCCCGTCAGGGTCACTTCGCTGCCGGAGACCTCGATCTCGATCTCGGTCGCGTCGATATAGGGATCGTCCGTCAACTTGTCGGAGATGTCCTCGCGGATGCGCTCGTCGGAACGGCGATAGCCTTTCGGCCCGCGCCCCTGATGGCGCGCATCCATTTCGCGGCGCCGCTCGGCGTCGTCATCGCCGAACCAGGACGCGACCTCGTCGCCGGCGCGATCCCAGAAGCCGCGCTCGCCGTCGCGCCCCGCCCAGCGGCGGTCGTCGTCCCAATCGCGGCGCGCGCGGCGAAGATCGCCCGCGCCGTCGCCGCGGCCGTAGAGATGGCGCTGTCCATACGCATAATCGGACGAGAAATCGCCCTCGAGATCCCGGCGTGCGCTGCGCGGTACGGCCGGGCGCGGCGCGCTTTCATAGCCTCCGCGCCAGCCGCGTTCGCGATCGCCATAACCGTAGGTCGAGGGAGAACGCGAACGCAGAAGCCGGTAATTCGTCATGCCGGATTCGCCATAGCCGAGGCCGTAATCGTCCTCGCCGACAATATCCCGATCATAGAAATCCCGTTCGCCGCCGGGTTGACGATAGCTGCGTTCGTCGCGCCAGCGATAATCGCGATCCGCCATTGGAAACCTCCCTCATTGCTGTCTGGATGGGACGGCGCACGAATTGCAGCCGCCCTCTCCTGTGTTGAACGCGAGCCTCTGCCGACGGTTCCGGCCCGCACAGCCTGCGTTCATTTCGAAAAGGGATTCTTCGCGTCCGTGCCGCCCTTCACGGGCTTGTCCTTCTCGGCGATGCCGTCGGCGCCTTCCTGCTCGTCGCCACGGCCCCAATCGCGTCCGGTATCGGCTGTCGATGCGCCCGTATTGCCACGGCCTGCCGGGCCGCCGCCGACCTCGTCGCGCCCGCCGCCGCCATAGCTTTTGTGCTCCGGCACGGGCTTGGCCTTGCCCGCGCCGCTCTGGCCGTGGCTCGTTTCAGTCCTGGTGGGATTTGCCATTGTGAGGTTCTCCTTCACGGGAGAAACCCCACGGCCCGCCTTGCGGTTTCATCGCCCCGGTCTGAGGCTCGGTCAGGGGCTCGCCCAGTTCTCGCCGGCGATGGCCTGCGCGCGCAGATAATCCAGCACGCGGTCGGCGAGCGCCCCGGCATCGGCTTCGAGCGTCTTCAGATGCAGATCGGGATCGAGCGGCGCTTCATAGGGCGCCGATATGCCGGTGAAATTCTCGACCTCCCCGGCCAGCGCGCGCGCATACAACCCTTTCGGATCGCGCCTGATGCACTCTTCCAGAGGCGTATCGACAAAGACCTCGATGAACTCGCCCTCATCGACAATGGAGCGGATGAAATCGCGCTCGCGGCGATAGGGCGAGATGAACGAGCACAGGACGATCAGCCCGGCATCGACGAACAGTTTCGCGACCTCGCCGACGCGGCGGATATTCTCCTGCCGGTCGGTGGCGGAAAATCCGAGATCGCGGTTGAGACCGTGGCGCAGATTGTCGCCGTCGAGCATGTAGGTATGGTGGCCGGCGGCGTTGAGCTTGCGCTCGATATGGCGCGCAATCGACGATTTGCCGGAGCCCGACAGGCCGGTGAACCACAAAATGACCGGCTTCTGATATTTGTTGCCCGCGCGCGTCGCCTTGTCGACGGCAAGATCCTCGCGATGGACATTGGTGGCGCGGCGCAGCGAGCGGACGACCATGCCCGCCGCCGCCGTCTCATTGGTCGAACGGTCGACCAGGATGAAGGCGCCGGTGCCGCGATTGTCCGCGTACGAATCGAAGGCGACGGGAATCGCGGTCTGGATTTCGCACAGCGCGATCTCGTTGAGGCCGACATCCTTGCCGGGCTCCTGCGCCAGAGTATTGACGTCGATCCGATGGGTGATGGCGGATATGGCGGCCGGAACCCAGCGCGTGCCGATCCGCATCATGTAGGAACGCCCGGGCGTCAGCCTCGTTTCGCTCATCCAGATGACATGCGCTAAAATGCCGTCCGCCACATCGGGCCGGCTTTTCGGATCGGTCAGCACATCGCCGCGTGCGATGTCGAGTTCCTCAGCAAGAACGAGGGTAACGGCATCCTGCGCGCCGGCCTCATCGAGATCGCCATCGGCGGTGACGATGCGCGTCACCTTCGTCGTGCGGCCGGAACCCGCGACCGTGATCTCGTCGCCGGGACGCACGCGGCCGGACGCGACGGTTCCCGAAAAGCCGCGGAAATCGAGATCGGGCCGGTTGACCCATTGGACCGGGAAACGGAACGCCGCATCCGCCAGCCCGCTGCCGACCTCGACGGATTCGAGATGCGCGATCAGGCTCGGCCCGCGATACCAGGGCGTATTGGCGGACAGGGCCGTCACGTTGTCGCCATAGCGCGCCGACAGCGGTATCGGCAGGACCGATGTAAAACCGAGATCGGTCGCGAAAGCGGAGAACTCGGCGACGATGCGCCGGAACACGGCCTCGTCGTAATCGACAAGATCGATCTTGTTGATCGCCAGCACGACATTGCGCACGCCGAGCAGCGAGCAGATGAAGGCATGTCGCTTCGTCTGTACGAGAACGCCCTTGCGCGCGTCGATCAGGATGATGGCGAGATCGGCGGTCGAGGCGCCGGTCGCCATATTGCGCGTATATTGTTCGTGTCCGGGCGTGTCGGCGACGATGAAGCTGCGCCGCGGCGTCGCGAAGAAGCGGTAGGCGACATCGATGGTGATGCCCTGCTCGCGCTCGGCTTCCAGGCCGTCCACCAAGAGCGCGAAGTCGATCTCCTCGCCGGTCGTGCCGTGCTTCTTCGAATCCTTTTCCAGCGTGGTGAGCTGGTCCTCGAAGATGGTCTTGGATTCGAACAGGAGGCGGCCGATCAGGGTCGATTTCCCGTCATCCACCGAGCCGCAGGTGATGAAGCGCAGAAGATTGCCGTCGCCGGCCTTGCGGGCGGCCTCCGGCGCGGTACGGGTGGCGAGCGCGGTGTCCATCAGAAATAGCCCTCGCGCTTTTTCTTTTCCATCGAGCCGCTTTCGTCGCTGTCGATCAGGCGGCCCTGACGCTCGGAGGTACGTGCAATCGTCATCTCCTCGACGATCGCTTCCAGCGTGTCGGCGCCGCTTTCGATGGCGCCGGTCAGGGGATAGCAGCCGAGCGTGCGGAACCGCACGAGCTTCATTGCGGGCGTCTCGCCCGGCTCCATCGGCAGACGCTCGTCATCGACCAGAATCCACGTGCCGGAGCGCTTCACCACCGGCCGCTCCTTGGCGAAATAGAGCGGCACGATGGGGATGTTCTCGGTCTGTATGTATTTCCAGATATCGAGCTCGGTCCAGTTCGACAGCGGGAAGACGCGGATCGATTCACCCTGCCGGATGCGCGTGTTGAACAGGCTCCACAGTTCCGGGCGCTGGCCGCGCGGGTCCCAGGCATGGTTGGCGTTGCGGAACGAGAAGATGCGCTCCTTGGCGCGGCTTTTCTCCTCGTCGCGCCGCGCGCCGCCGAAGGCCGCATCGAAGCCGTATTTGTCGAGCGCCTGCTTCAGCCCCTCGGTCTTCATCACATTCGTATGGACCTGCGAGCCGGAGGCGATGGGATTGATGCCCCGGCGCACGCCGTCTTCGTTGATATGCACGATGAGATCGAACCCATATCGTCTGGCCATCTCGTCGCGGAAGGCGATCATTTCGCGGAACTTCCACGTCGTATCGACATGCAGGAACGGAAACGGCGGCTTGCCCGGATAGAACGCCTTCATGGCCAGATGGACCATGACGCTCGAATCCTTACCGATCGAATAGAGCATCACCGGATTGGCGAATTCGGCCGCCACCTCGCGCATGATGGCGATGGATTCGGCTTCAAGGCGTTTCAGATGAGCGTGCAATGTGGGCGGCTTTCCGAGCTGGGTGAGCGAATTTACGCCACCGCCTCTCCACATGCAATATATGGGAAAATAATATTTATACTTTAATATGATGTATATTTGGACGGCGACTGTTCCTCAGATCGCGCCACCCGACAACTGCCTGAGCGGCCAGTACGAGCCAGCATAGAGCTGCCCCCGCCGCGAAGACCGGCCGGACGGGCCCGGTGTAAAAGGCGACCCAGCTCGCCGATCCGGCCAATATCGTGGTCGTCAGAAGACCGGCGAAATACCGCACCACCCTGAAAAGCAAGGACGGCTGCCGCCGCGGACCGGCACGGCCGGCCTGCGCCAGAGCCGCAATAAGAAGCCCGAGGCCCGCGCACAGGAGCACCAGCCCGCCGAGGCCGATCGCCCAGAGCGGCACAGGCAGCGAACCGGGTTCGGGAGCGATGACGCCAAGCCCGATCAGAGCGAAGAAACCGCCCGGCAGGACGAGCAGCACCGCGAGCGATGCGGCGCCGAGCAAAGAGCGGCTGGCGTTCTCGGACATAAGCGATTGATACCATGCCACCGCGCGAGCGGTCAGGTCTGGCCGCGCCGCTCGAAAATCATGGTCGAGAGCGGCGGCAGGGTCAGACTGAGCGAATGGGGCCGCGCATGGCTGCCGATAGGATCGGCGAACACGCCGCCCTGATTGCCGATATTGGCGCCGTTGTAGATACCGGCATCGGTGTTCAGCGCCTCGCGATAGAAGCCCGGATAGGGAACGCCGATGCGGTATTCGTGGCGCGGCACCGGCGTGAAGTTGGATACGACGACGGCGATGTCGTCCTCCGTCTCGCCCCTGCGCAGCCAGGCGATGACGCTGTTGTCGCTGTCGTCCGAGCAGATCCATTCAAAGCCCGCCTGCTCGCAATCGCGCTCATGCAGCGCCGGAATCTCGCGGTACAGACGGTTGAGATCGCGCACCAGCCTGCGCACGCCGTCATGGACGGGATATTGCAGAACATGCCAATCGAGGCTGGCATCGTGGTTCCATTCCCCGACCTGGCCGAATTCGCAGCCCATGAACAGAAGCTTCTTGCCGGGATGCCCGTACATGAAGCCGAGATAGGCACGCAGATTAGCGAAACGCTGCCATTCGTCGCCGGGCATGCGGCCGAGCAGCGAGCCCTTGCCGTGCACCACCTCGTCATGGCTGATCGGAAGGATGAAATTCTCGGTGAAGGCGTAAAGCAGGCCGAATGTCAGGTCGTTGTGATGATAGCGGCGATGGATCGGGTCCTGCTGCATGAAGCGCAGCGTGTCGTGCATCCAGCCCATATTCCATTTGAAGCCGAAGCCGAGCCCGCCGGCATAGGTGGGGTGCGAGACGCCCGGCCATGCCGTCGATTCCTCGGCAATCGTCATGACGCCCGGCGCGCTCGCATAGGCGGTCTCGTTCATGCGACGCAGGAAATCGATGGCTTCGAGGTTTTCATTGCCGCCGTAGCGGTTGGGAATCCACTCGCCGGCTTTGCGCGAATAATCGAGGTACAGCATGGAAGCGACCGCATCCACGCGCAGGCCGTCGAGGTGATATTTCTCCAGCCAGAAACGCGCATTGGCCACGAGGAACGCCGCGACCTCCGCCCGGCCGAAATTGTATATGTAGGTACCCCAATCCTGATGGAATCCCTGCCGCGGATCGGCGTGTTCGTAAAGATGCGTTCCGTCGAACCGGCCGAGCCCGTGCCCGTCGATCGGGAAATGGCCGGGCACCCAATCGAGCAGGACGCCGATGCCCGCCGCGTGCGCGGCTTCCATGAAATACTGGAAATCCTCGGGCGAGCCGTGGCGGCTCGTCGGCGCGAACAGGGAAACCGGCTGATAGCCCCACGAACCGTCGAACGGATATTCCATGATCGGCAGAAGCTCGATATGGCTGAAGCCCATATCCTGCACATACGGGATCAGCTTTTCGGCTAGCTCGCGATAGGTCAGCGGGCGATTGCCTTCGTCCGCAACACGCATCCACGAAGCCAGATGCACTTCATAGATCGACATCGGTTTCCTGCGCGGATCGCCCTCGGCACGCGCTTTCATCCAGTCCGAATCGTTCCACGCGAAATCCGGCTCGCCGTAGAGTATGGATGCCGTTTCGGGGCGGACCTGCGCCGAAAACGCCACGGGATCGGACTTCAGCGGCAGAAGGTGCCCGTCCGGCCCCTCGATCTCGAATTTGTAATGCTCGCCGCGGGTCAGGCCCGGAATGAAAAGCTCCCAGACGCCGCAATCCCCGCGATGGGTCATGATATGCGTGCGGCCGTCCCAATGATTGAAATCGCCGACCACGCTGACGCGCCGCGCATTGGGCGCCCAGACCGAAAAGACGAAGCCCGCTTCTTCGCCGCGCCAGGCTTCGTGCGCGCCGAGCACGCGATAGGGCCCATCGGAACCGATCTGTGTAATGCGCCACAATTCGTGATCGGGGATGACATGCTGCACTAGGCGTTGTCCTCGTCGAGCACGGACAGAACGCCGCGCACCGGCGTCTCTATCCAGTCCGGCCGGTTATCGGCCTCGTAGGAAACCTCGTAGAAGGCCTTCGCCAACAGATGGAGGCGCAGAAGGTTCCGGCGGGTTTCGGGATCGTCGGTCCAGATCGCGCTGCCGCGCGCCGCGCGCTCATAGCCGGCGAGAAACGCATCGGAGACGAGCCTCTTGAACTCGGCAGCAACGCTTTCGACGCGCGAAGCAACATGCGACAGCCGCGCGCTGACTTCGCGGCTCGCCGTTTCCGTCGCGTAGGCATAGCTGCGCAGCATGCCCGCTATATCGCGGATGGGCGAGAATTTGCCGCGCCGCTCCTCGGCGGAACGCGACGGCTCGCCCTCGAAATCGACGATGTAAAGATCGCTGTCGGCCACCAGAACCTGGCCAAGATGGAAATCGCCGTGAATACGCGCTTTCACCGCCTCGCGCGGCGTGAAGACGAGCTTGTCGATCGCCGCCATGATTTCCTCGCGCCGGTCGAACAGGCGCTCCATGTCCGGCGTCAAATGCGCAAGCGCGATCCTGCCGAGCTTGTCGAACGCCGCTTCCGCGCGCAGCCGGCAATCGGCAGCGGCGGCCTCGACATCCTCCCGCGTCAGGGGCTCGACAGTGAAGGCGGAATTCTCCGTCGGGGTGCCAAGCGCGCGGTGCAGTTCGGCCGTACGGACGCCGAGAAGATCGCTGTAACGCATGAACCCTTCGAACACTTCATCGACGGGCGGCGCGTCCTTTTCGGGAACGAGCGCATAGGTTTCGAGTTCGCGCCGCAGCGCTTCCAGCGTCTGCCCCCACGCATCGCCCTGATGCGGAACATAGCTCTGCATGATGGCGAGCGCGGCGGGCGTGCCGTCCTGCCCGATATATTCGACAGAACCGAGCATGGTCGGCGTGTTCTCATAGCCGACCTCGGTGAGGAAACGGCCGACCTCGATCTCGGGATGCAGCCCGTTCTGCACGCGGCGATAGAGCTTCAGCATGATCTTGCCGCCGAAGATGATCGAGGTGTTCGACTGCTCGCCCTGATAGCGGCGCGGAACATTGTCGCCTTCGCGCGGATCGCCAAGCTCCGCGAGCGCCTGCGCGAATTGCGCGGTGGTTTCGAACAGAAGGCGGCCGCCGTCGCGCGTTGCGAAGTTCGCACCGTTCTTCAGCGCGTTGAGAATGGCAAGGCCGAATTCGGGCGATGCGGCGGCATCGTAAAGCAGTCCGACGCGCGGGCCGCGCCGCACCCGCGCGAGCGCGCACGGCACCAGCGCCTCGTTTTCGCGCTCCTCGATGGCCAGCGGCAGCGAATAGACATGGCTGGCGCCGCTTGCAAAATCCACGCGCACGCGCGGCCAGGTGAATGTGTCCGCACCGGCGCTGTCGCGCATCACGGCATGGTCGATCACTTCGACGCGCGCAATCGTGTCGCTCTTGCCGCCGAACCAGCGCTGGCGCGGCAGGAAAGCGGGCGCCGCCGTTTTCTCGAACGCGATCTGTTCGCGCGCGCGGAACAGGCTGTCCGGCGTTCCCTGAATGACGAGCGTGAACAGTTCCGGCGCGGCCAGAGCCGGCGCCTGCTCCTGCCGCGCTTCGCTGAGCGCGAACCAGTAGAACCCATAGGCCGGCAGCGTGAGCAGATAAGGAAGCTCGCCGATGCGCGGAAATTCGGTGCCGCCGGTCAGTTCGACCGGCACGCTGCCATTGTGTTCCGACATATCGAGTTCAACCGCCTGCGGCGCGCGCGACAGATTGGCGACGCACAGGATCTTCTCGCCGTCGTATTCACGCAGATAAGCGAGCACTTTGCGGTTTGCGGGATAAAGGAAGCGCTGCGTGCCGCGCCCGAATGCGCGGAAATTGCGCCGCACCGCGATCATGCGGCGCAGCCAGTTGAGCAGGCTCGACGGCGAGCGAAGCTGCGCCTCGACGTTCACGGCCTCATAGCCGTAGATCGGGTCCTGAATCGCGGGCAGGAAAAGCCGCGCCGGATCGACGCGCGAGAAGCCGCCATTGCGGTCCGGCGACCATTGCATCGGCGTACGCACGCCGTCGCGGTCGCCGAGATAGATGTTGTCGCCCATGCCGATTTCGTCGCCGTAATAGAGGAACGGCGTGCCCGGCATGGAGAACAGAAGCGAATTCAGAAGCTCGATCTTGCGGCGGTCGTTTTCCAGAAGCGGCGCGAGGCGGCGTCGGATACCGAGATTGATGCGCGCGCGCCGGTCTCCGGCATAAAAGCTCCACAGATAATCGCGCTCGGTTTCCGTCACCATTTCGAGCGTCAGTTCGTCGTGATTGCGCAGGAAGATCGCCCATTGGCAGCCGTCGGGAATGTCCGGCGTCTGGCGCATGATATCGGTGATCGGGTGCCGGTCCTCCTGCGCGATGCCCATATACATACGCGGCATCAGCGGGAAGTGGAACGCCATATGGCATTCGTCGCCCTCGCCGAAATAGGGCGCGGTGTCCTCGGGCCATTGATTGGCCTCGGCCAGCAGCATGCGGTCGGAATAGGAGCGGTCGAGCGCCTGGCGGATGCGCTTGATGACGCCATGCGTCTCGTCGAGATTCTCGCAGTTCGTGCCGTCGCGCTCGATCAGATAGGGGATCGCGTCCAGACGCAGGCCGTCGACGCCCATGTCCAGCCAGTAGCGCATGGTCTGGATGACGGACGCGATGACGCGCGGATTGTCGAAGTTCAGGTCCGGCTGGTGCGAATAGAAGCGGTGCCAGAAGAAGGCTTTCGCCTCCTCGTCCCAGGTCCAGTTCGATTTCTCGGTGTCGAGGAAGATGATGCGCGTATCGGCATATTCCGTGCCGGTGTCCGACCAGACATAGAAATCGCGGGCGGGCGAACCCTTCTTGGCGCGCCGCGCGCGCTGGAACCAGGGATGCTGGTCGCTTGTGTGGTTGATGACGAGTTCGGTAACGACACGCAGGCCCCGCGCATGGGCCTCGCGCACGAATCTGCGGAAATCGCGCATCGTGCCGTATTGCGGATTGATGTCCTTGTAATCGGCGATGTCGTAGCCGTCATCGCGCAGGGGCGACGGATAGAACGGCATGACCCACAGCGCCGTGACGCCGAGATCCTTGATGTAATCGAGTTTCTGGGTGACGCCCTCGAAATCGCCCACCCCGTCATTGTTCGAGTCGAAGAACGACTTGACATGTATCTGGTAGAAAATCGCGTCCCGGAACCATTGCGGGTCGCTGCGATCGATCATGATGGCGCTCTATGGAGTGGGCGGCGTGAGCCGCCAGATGAGGACAGGGCGGTCGATGGGGTCGAGGCCGACGGTCTGAATCTTGCCGTGAATCGTGAACCGTCCGCCATGCACGAGATCCTGCGCTTCGATTTGGGCATTGTCGGGGAGACCGAACTCCCAAAGCGGAATTTCGAGGCTCGCATCCTGCCTGTTGCGCGGATCGAGATTGACGATGACGACGACGCAATTATCGCGCTCGGGCGTCAGCTTCGCATAGGCGATGACATTGTCGTTCCAGCAATTGAGGAACTGGACGTTGCGGAAATCCTGAAGCGCCGGGTTTTCGCGGCGTATGCGGTTGAGCGCGGCGATATGGGCGCGGATATTGCCCGGCCGGTTCCAGTCCCAGGCCTTGATCTCGTATTTCTCGCTGTCGAGATATTCTTCCTTGCCGGGCAGCGGGCGCGCTTCGCAGAGTTCGAAGCCGGAATAGAGGCCCCAGGCGCCCGACAATGTCGCGGCCAGGGTGGCGCGCGCGATGAAGCCGGCGCGGCCCGATGTCTGGAGCGGCACGGGATTGATGTCCGGCGTATTGACGAAGAAATTGGGCCGGTAATATTCGCCCATCAGACCGCCGAGTTCGGTGACATATTCCGTCAGTTCGGCCTTGGTGTTGCGCCAGGTGAAATAGGTGTAGCTCTGCTGGAAGCCGATCTTGGCCAGAGCGCGCATCATCTTCGGCCGCGTAAAGGCTTCGGCGAGGAAGATGACATCGGGATGATCGCGGTTCACCTCGCCGATCATCCATTTCCAGAACGGCAGCGGCTTGGTGTGCGGATTGTCGACGCGGAAAATGCGCACGCCGTTCCTGACCCAGAACAGCACGACATCGCGCAGCGCGTACCACAGCGACGGGAACGCGCCGTCATTGTAGAAATCGACGTTGACGATGTCCTCGTATTTCTTCGGCGGGTTCTCGGCATATTTCAGCGTGCCGTCCGGACGCCAGTCGAACCATTGCGGATGCTGTTTGATCCAGGGATGGTCGGGCGAGCACTGGATGGCGAAATCGAGCGCGATCTCCAGCCCGTACTCCTTCGCCGCCGCAACGAGCCGCCGGAAATCCTCGATCGTGCCAAGTTCGGGATGCACCGCATCGTGCCCGCCCTCTTCCGAGCCGATGGCATAGACCGAGCCAGGATCGCCGCGCTCCGCCTTCAGCGAATTGTTGCGGCCCTTGCGGTTGGTCCTGCCGATGGGATGTATGGGCGGGAAGTAGAGAACGTCGAAGCCCATGCCCTGAACGTAGGGCAATTTGGCGATGACATCGTCGAACGTGCCGTGCCGCGCCGGATCGTCCGACATCGAGCGCGGGAACAGTTCGTACCAGCTCGAATAGCGCGCGGCCACGCGGTCGCAGATCACGACGAGTTCGCGGTCGTAGCGTGAAAGATCGCCGCGCTCGAACGCATCGCCGATGGCGCGGGCGGCAAACGGATCGGTCAGGGTCTTGAACTGCTCGTCGGAGCCGGGCTCCGCCCTGCGCGCCCGCACGGCGATCTTCTCAAGCGCCGTCTCGCGCGTTGCGGCCTTTTCGAGCAGGCCCATGCCCTCGGCAAGCTCGCTCGCCACGATCTGGCCGGCTCTTTTCTTCTTCTCAATTTCCGCGACCCACGAGCCGAACACATCGCGCCAGGCCTCGATGGTGAACAGATAGCGGCGGTTCTTCTCGACCCGGAAAAAGCCCTTCCAGCGGTCGTTGTCGATGAAGGCCATGGGCGCGCGGCGCCACGCCGTCTCGCTTTCGGCGCGGTACAGGATTTCGGCGCGGATGATGTCGTGGCCGTCGCAAAAGATGTCGGCCCAGACCTCGACCTCTTCGCCCATCACCCGTTTGACGGGCGTGCGGCCGCCGTCGATCTCCGGCCAGACATTTTCGATGATGACGCGGCCCTGCCCATCGGGCTCGGTCCCGGTCGCGGGCTTGAGACGGAGATGGCCGGGCTCGTTCATGAACTATCCTTAAAGCGTCAATGGGAAGAACGGCAAAGAGTTCCCCTTCAAGATTAGCACCGGCCTCATGAAGGCAGTCTAACGCCCTCGCCCCTCATCCCGCATCACTTGTGCCCAGCGCGCAAGCTGACTTTCCGGCGAGACGATCTCGTCGACCGTCTTCCCCAGCCGCCGCCGCCAGTTCGGATGGCCCTCCTCCACCCCCGGCAGATTGGCCTGTTCGACCTCGTCCGCCGCATCCTCGAACTGGATGGCGGTCAGCGCCGAGGGCGCGCGGGCGATGAACCGCACGGCGGCATCGAGCGGCGGCTCGTCCGGCACCATGCCGTCGCCGAGCCCCTCGTCGCGCAGCGCCTCGCAGAATGTGTGCCGGGCATGGTTCCGCCCGTTGCGCTCATTGCGGGCGCGCTCATAGTCGAAAATGCCGAGTTGTTCGCGCAGGTCGACATCGAGCCCGCGCCACCAGCCGCGCAGGGTCGGCAGATCGTGGGTGGTGAAGACCGACATCGCATTGCACGGATATTCGCCGGGGCGCTTGAAGCGTCCGTGTTCGCCGCGCTCGAAATACATCACGCGGTAGGACAGGAGCCCGCATTGCATGATCGCGTCGGAGAAGCCTTCGGGCGCGGTGCCGAGGTCTTCCGCGATGACCACGCAATGATGGCGATGGCTTTCGAGGCGCAGCACCGCCAGCATGGCGTCGAACGGATAATGTATGTATGCACCGTCCGCCCCGCTGCCGCCTTCGGGGATGAGGAACAGGCGGCGGAGCTGGAACGCATGGTCGATGCGGATCGCACCGGCATGGCGCATATTGGCGGCAACGAGCGCGCGGAACGCCTTCAGCCCCGAGCGTTCGAGCGCGAACGGATCGAGCGGCGGCAGGCCCCAGTTCTGCCCCTGCGGGCCGAGCGGATCGGGCGGCGCGCCGACCGAAAGCGTCGGCGAGAATTCGTCGGGCTGCGTCCAGACTTCGGAGCCTCCGCGATCCGGCCCCACGGCGAGATCGCGGTAAAGACCGATCCGCATTCCGCTCTCGCGCGCATGGTCGGACGCCAGCGCAAGCTGGCTGTCGCCGAGATATTGCAGCCAGGCATGGAAGGTCACGCGCGCGGCCTTTTCCTCGCGGAACCATCCCACGACCTCCGAACGCGGATGGCGAAAATCGGTCGGCCATTCGCCCGGCCAGCGTCGGCCTTCCTTGAAGAAATGCTCGGACAGGGCCTCGAAAGTGGCGTGATGTTCGAGCGGCTCGCCGGCCGCCGCCCGCCAGACCTCGAATTGCGTGTCGCCGCCCCGCGCAATCATGTCCGCGAACAGAAGATCGAGAATCCTGAGCTTGTGCGCCCAGCTTTGCGCATGATCGACGAGAGGCTGCGCCCGCAGCGCGGCAAGTTCCTCCTTGAAATCCGCGCTGTCCATCAGCCCCGCGGCGCGGCTGCCCGCGAAATACGGCACCGCCGTCACGTCCACATGCAGGCTTTCCAGAAACAGGCGCGAGGACGGCGAATAGGGCGAATATTTGCTCCGGTCGGCGGCGAACAGAGCGTGCAGCGGGCTGAGGCCGAGAAAATCGCCGCCGAGCTTTCCGGTGCCGGTCGCGGCTTCGGCGACATCGGAATATTCCCCGATGCCGAAATTCCACGGCGTCCGCAGTCCGTACACCTGGACCGCCGCGCCCCACATGCGCGCACCATGTTCCAGTTCGTTCGGCAGATAGCAGCGCGTCGGCGCGGAGATGATCGTCGCCTCAGCGGTCACGCCCTCGCAGGAGAGAACCAACTCGTAATAGCCCGCGCCGAGCGGCGGCAGCAGAACCTGTCCGTCCCCGACCGGCGCGCGGCCCTCGCGCACGACGCCCGCTTCGTTCGTCAGCCGCCAGTCGGCCCCCTCGCCGCTTGCGCCGGTCGCGACCATGGTCGGTGCATCGGCGCGCGCAACGATGAGGCGCGGTACGAGGCCGTGACGCAGCCGGTCGATCTCGAACAGGCTGGTGCGCGCCTCATCAAGCGAGGACGATGTCAGCCCGAAACCGTCGAGGACGGCGCGGCGCGCCTGAAGCGGCGTCTCCACCCATTGGCCGCCCTGATCGCGAAAGCCCGCCGCAACGCCCGCGGCATCGGCAAGCCTGCCGATCAGTTCGTCGTGCTCGCTCATGCGTCTTTGTCTTGCCCTTCATGCCGGAACAGGACGAGCGTCCGCCCCGGGATTTCGTAAGTCTGGCCCGCCGCGAGGATCGCCGGATAATCGCGGACGATTCCCTCCGCGACACCTGTATCGACAAACTCGACCCAATTGCGGCCGGGCAGATCCTCGGGCAGGCGGAATTCCACAGCCTCGTGCCACGCATTCATCAGCATCAGAAAGCGCTGACCGTCGGGCGTGTCGTTGCCGAACTGCATGCCGATCGTGCGGCGGCCGGCATCCTGCCAATCGGCGTCCGTCATCTCGCGGCCTTCGGGCACGAGCCAATAGACATCGCGCAGCCCCGCGGTGCCGCAATGGGCGCCGGTCATGAACGTCTTGCGGCGGAAGGCGTCGAAACGCCCGCGCACGGCGGCGAGATTTGCGACGAACACTTCAAGCGCGGGATCGTGTTCCAGTCCCCGGGTCCAGTCCAGCCAGCTCGTTTCATTGTCCTGCGCATAGGCATTGTTGTTGCCGTTCTGCGAGCGCGACAGCTCGTCGCCCATCAGCATCATCGGCACGCCCTGCGCGAACATGAGCGTCGCAAGAAGATTGCGCTTCTGGCGCGCGCGCAGCGCCTTGATGTCGGGATCGTCCGTCGGTCCCTCCGCGCCGTGGTTCCAGCTTATATTGTGGCTGTGGCCGTCCTGATTGTCCTCGCCGTTCGCCTCGTTGTGGCGCTCGTCGTAGGAAACGAGATCGTCAAGCGTGAAACCGTCATGGGAAGTGACGTAATTGATCGAGGCCCAGGGATGGCGGCCAGAGGGTTCGAACGTCTCGCGCGATCCCGTCAATACACGCCCGAGCGAGGGAAGCTGCCCCTCGTCGCCGCGCCAGAAACCGCGCACGCTGTCGCGGAACTGATCGTTCCATTCGCTCCACCCGGTCGGGAAGTGACCTAGGCGATAGCCGCCTTCACCCACATCCCATGGCTCGGCGATCAGCTTGACGCGCGACAGGACGGGATCCTGCGCGACCGCCTGAAGAAAACCGGAGCGCTGGTCGAAATCGTACGGATTGCGCGCAAGCGCCGGCGCGAGATCGAAGCGGAAGCCGTCGATATGATAGGTCTCGACCCAGTGGCGCAGCGAATCCAGAACCATGCGCAGGACGCGCGGATGGGCGAGATCGAGCGTATTACCGGTGCCGGTCGAATCCCACACATGCCGCCGGTCGTCTTCTGGCGCCTTGTAATAGACCGCATTGTCGATGCCGCGGAATGAGAGGGTCGGCCCCAGATGGCTGCCCTCGCAGGTGTGGTTGTAGACGACATCCATCAGCACTTCGATACCGGCATCGTGCAGCGCGCGGATTGCGGTCCGGAAACCGTTGACGCCGGCCTCCCCGAGATAGCGCGGCTCGGGCGCGAAAAAGGCGAGCGTGGAATAGCCCCAGTAATTCTTCAGCCCCTTCTCGACAAGGAAACGGTCGTCGGCAAAAGCATGGATCGGCAAAAGCTCGATGGCGGTGATGCCGATCTTCTTCAGGTGCTCGATGACTTTCGGATGACCGAGCGCGGCATAGGTGCCGCGCGCCGCCGCCGGAATATCGGGATGAAGCTGCGTCAGCCCTTTGACATGCGCCTCGTAGATCAAAGTCTCGCGCCACGGAATATTCGGATGCCGGTCCTCGCCCCAGAACAGTTCGGGCTCCTGCACCACGCTTTTGGGCATGAAGCGCGCGCTGTCGCGCCGGTCCATGGTCAGATCGCCACGCTGCGATCCGATGCGATAGCCCCACATCGCGTCGTGCCAGCGCAGACGTCCGGACAACAGGCGCGCATAGGGGTCGATCAGCAGCTTGTGCGGATTGAAGCGATGGCCGTTTTCCGGATCGTAGGGACCGTGCACGCGATAGCCATACAATTGACCCGGCGCGAGGCCCTCGACATAGACATGCCACACATCCTCCGTGCGGTTCGGCACGGCGATCCTGATGCTTTCGCGTTCGCCGCTGCGCACGAACAGGCACAGTTCGACCGCCTCGGCATGGCGTGAGAACAGCGCGAAATTGACGCCGCGTCCGTCATAGGTCGCGCCCAGCGGAAAGGGCGCGCCCTCCTGCAGGCGGTGCCCGCTGCCGCCGCGCGCAAATCCGGTCGCGATACTGCGCGCGGTGGCGCCGATGGCGCGGGCGAAATCGCGGGTCGAGGACATGCGGCGTGACATCCGTTCTTCTTCGCCCATCGCCATCCGTAACTAACCACGGATACGCGCGAGCAGCGGCTTCAGCGACTGGCGGGTGGCGAAGTACCCTTCCCACGGATCGCCGGGCAGATGTTGCAGGCGGCGGACCAGATTCGTCACGTTGAAATGATTGCCTTTTACGTCCGGCCCGAGTTCGTCCCAGGTCAGCGGCGTTGCAACCGGCGCGCCTTCGCGCGCGCGGGTCGAAAAAGCGGCAATCGCGGTCGCGCCCTGCCCGTTGCGCAGATAATCGACATAGACGCGGCCCTTGCGGGCCTTCTTGGCCATGGTCGCGACATAGAGGTCAGGGCTGTCGGCGGCCATGGCCTCCGCGAAGGCGCGCGCGAAAGCCTTGGCCTCGGCCCAGCCCACGTCCGGCTTCACCGGCACGACCACATGCAGGCCCTTGCCGCCGGTGGCCTTCACGAAACTTTCGAGTTTCAGTTCCTGCAGCCTTTCGCGCGCCTCGCGCGCCGCACCCACGATCTGGTTCCAGCCCACATCGTCCCCGGGGTCCATGTCGAAAATGATCTGGTCGGGCGCGGAAAGCTCCGGCAGCGTCGCGCCCCAGGTGTGGATTTCGAGCACGCCCGCCTGCACCAGCGAAACCACGCCGCCGATATCGCGCACCGCGAGCATCTTCTCGTCGTCGCCCGGCACATCGATCTCGTCTATGCCCTTGCCCAGCCCGGCCCAGGCATGTTTCTGGAAGAAGCACTTCTTGGCAATGCCGTCCGGACAGCGCACCAGCGCCAATGGGCGCCCCACGACATGGGGCAGAATCCAGTCCGCGATCTCGGCATAGAATTCGGCGACGCCCTGTTTGGTGACGCCGCTCTCCGGCCAATACACACGCTCGGGATTGGTCAGCGGAACGCCGGCGACGCTGACGCCTTTCTTCACGACCGCCGCCGCTCTGGATTTCGGCGGCGCCGGCTCGTCTTTGGCGATCTCACGCACGACCGTCTTCGCCTCCTTGTCCTCGCGCAGCCCCTGGAAGCTCGCATGGCGCAGCACGCCCTCATGCGTCCAGCCGCGATATTCCACCTCGGTGACGAGAACGGGCTTCGCCCAGACGACATTGCGCCGCTCGGCCGCGTTCAGCCGCCGCGCGAAAGGCGGCGTATCCGCCGCAACCTGGTCCAGCGCCTTTTTCAGATCGCGCGCGGTCTTCTGGCTGTAGCCTGTGCCGACACGCCCGGCATAAACGAGCTTTCCGGCCTCATAATAGCCGATGACGAGCGAGCCGATCATGCCGGCGGATACGGTGGACGGCACATAACCCGCGATCACGAATTCGGATGTCGCAGTGCACTTGACCTTGAGCCAGTTGTCGTTACGTCCCGACCGGTAGGGCGCATCCCGCCTTTTGGAGATGATGCCTTCGAGCCCGAGCCGGCACGCATGCTGCACCATCGCCGCACCATCCGTCTCGAAATGCTCCGACAGGCGCAGTTTGTCCCGCGGCGCATCTGACAAAAGCGCGGCGAGCGCCGCCTTGCGTTCGATCAGCGGCAGGGAGGTGAGATCGCGCCCATCGAGATGCAGAAGATCGAAGGCGTAATAGAGCGCCTTGCCGGATACGAGTTTGCCGCCGCGTCCGCCGAGATCCTGCTGCAGCGCGGAAAAACTCGACACGCCGGTCTCGTCCTCGACCACCGCCTCGCCGTCGATCAGCGCGGACGTGACGGGCAATTTGCCGAGACCTTCGCAGATGTTCGGAAAGCGGTGCGACCAGTCGAGCCCGTTGCGCGTGAGGAGTTGGACCTTGCCGTTCTCGATGCGGCCCTGCAGGCGATAGCCGTCGAACTTCACCTCGTGCAGCCAGTTCGTGCCGCTGCGTGCATGGGCGACGAGCGTGGCAAGCTGCGGGGGCACGAAATCCGGCAGCTTCGCCTTCTTCCCCGCGTCCGCGATCTTCCCGGTGGTCTGTTCCGCCTTCTTGCCCGTCTGCTTCTTCGCAGCCGGTGGCGGGATTTCCTCGACGGATTTCGATTTATCCTCGCGGTTCGATGTCCAGACACGATCCTGCGCCGCCGCGATCTCGGGGATCGTGCGGCCGCTCACGGCAGAGCGGTCCATCTCTTCCAGTATGTCGGGATCGCCTTCGGCTCGCGCAGCCTCGTCCTCGGATTTGATGAGCAGCCAAGGCTCGCTCTTTTCGCCGCGCTTCTTCTTCATCCGCACGAGATGCCAGCGGCCCGAGAGCTTCCCGCCGGCAAGCGAGAATTCGAGATGGCCCTTTTTCAGGCCCTTGTGCGGATCGCCCTCCGGCTCCCAGCTTCCGCGGTCCCAGATCATCACGGTGCCGCCGCCATATTGGCCTTTCGGGATCACGCCCTCAAAGTCGTTATAGGCGATGGGATGATCCTCTGTCTGTACGGCAAGACGCTTGTCGCCGGGCACGAGGCTCGGCCCGCGCGTCACCGCCCAGCTTTTCATCACGCCGTCGAGTTCGAGCCGGAAATCGTAATGCAGGCGCGTCGCGTCGTGCTTCTGTACGACGAAGGCGTGCCCCTTCGTGCGCCCGGCCTTCGCGGCAGGTTCGGGCGTTTTCGAAAAATCGCGCTTGCCGCGATAGGCGTCGAGCAATCTTGCCACGCCGACTCAATTCGGCGGGCGGCAACAGGTTCCAACCAGCGGGAAGGTCAGTTGACCGCGACGAGGCCTCGGGCGCGGAAGCGGCATTCGATCGCCTTGCGGCGCGCAAGCTCGGCATCCGCCGTGCCCTGCTCCAGCGCCATGAAATGCTCCCAGATGGGCAGCGCATCGGCATAACGCGCGGTTTCATGAAGCAGCAGAGCGAGATTGTAGGCGGCATCGGCATAGCCGCCGGAATCCTCCAGAGCGCGGCAATAATGGGCGATGGCCTCGTCCTTGTGGCCGGCCTCCTCGGCGGCGACCGCGAGATTGAACCAGGCTTCAGGGAATTGCGGCGCCCGGTCGATGGCCTTGCGCCACAGAATGCGCGCTTCGGCAGCCCGGCCCTGCGCGTCGAGCACATTGCCGAGATTGAAGGCCGTCACCGGATCGTCGCGGTCGATCTTCATGGCGAGATCGTAAAGGCGTTCGGCGGTTTCGAGATCGCCGAGAAATTCGGCCTCCTCCGCGCATTCGATCACATCGTCCAGCCGCTCGGGCGGCGCGTCGAACGGCAGCGGCAATTGCCCGTCGAGGCGCGCGACCACGCCGTCGATGTCACGGCAGACCGCGCCGTCCCCGCCGACGATCAGGCGCACTTCGCTCAGCTTGAAGCCGTCGCGGCGCAGCCCGACGGCGGCGGTGACGAGGGCGGCGAAATCGCACCCCTCGTTCAGAAGCCGCGCCGCCTCGCGCGCGCAGACCAGATCGCGATAGCCGAACGCCTCGTCGACCGGCTCGATGACATCGAACAGCGCCAGCCAGAACAGCAATTCTTCCTCGAGCCCGGACAGGCGCGAGACCTCGGCGGCCGACATCGTGCGCGGCTCGTCGGAGGGCGGCGGCGCGAGGCCCAGACTGCGCTGGAACGACAATTCGCTGATGAGTTCGGCGTGGTCGGGAATGCGCTCCAGCACATCGATCATGCGCGAGCCGGTCAGCAGCCCGTGCGCCGCACCCGAGCCGACGGCAACGAGCGTGACCTTCTTTTCGATGCGCTTGTGGAGGCGGGCGCCGGCTTTCTCGATCACGGCACCGAGTTCCCGCCGCGTCAGACCGTGGACGCGGCCCAGAACGAAAACCGATGCGCGGTCGAGCTTGTACATCCCCACCCATCACGGATGCGAGAACCGGAACGAATCACATCCGCTGAACCGAGTGTCGGCAGAAAAGATAAAATTTGCGAAGCCTTTTGCGGCTTATCCAGCGGCCCGTTTGCGGGCGGGCCGCGATGCCGTCTTCTTCGCGCTCGTCCTGCTTTTGGCCGCCGGCTTCCGCGCGGGGGCTTTTTCGCCCTTATCGCTCTCGATGGAGCGGCGCAGCGCGTCCATGAGATTGACGACATTGGAGGGTTTTTCCTCCTTCGGCGCCTTGATCTCGCGGCCCTGCTGCTTGGCCTTCAGCATCTCGATCAGCGCGTTCTCGTAGCGGTCCTCGAACTTGTCGGGATCGAACTTGGCCTTCTTCTTCGAAATGATGTGCTCGGCAAGATCCATCATCTCCTCGGGAATCTCGATGTCCTCGATATCGTCGAAATAGGCGGCGTCGTCCCGCACCTCGTATTTGTAGTTCACCGTGGTCACGAGAATGCCCTTGCCGCGCGGCTGCAGCGCGACGATGCGCTCGCGCCGGTTCAGGACGAGGCGGCCGATGCCGACGGTCTTGGTCTTGTGCATGGCCTCGCGGATGACCGCGAAGGCTTCGGTCGCCACCTTGTCGTCCGGGGCGAGATAGTGGGAGCCGTCCAGATAGACCTGATCGATCTGATCGGCGGGCACGAATTGCTGGATGTCGATCGTATGGGTGGATTCAATCTCCACCTTTTCGATGTCCTCGTCCTCGACGAAGACGTAATTGCCCTTGGCGAACTGGTAGCCGCGCACCCGGTCCTCGCGCTCGACCACGTCCTCCGTCTCCGAATCGATCATCTGCTGTTTCAGGCGGTTTCCGGTCGCGCGGTTCAGCGTGTTGAAGGAGATGCGCTCCGAGGCATTGGAGGCGGGAAACAGGGCAACGGAACACGAAACGAGCGAGAGTTTCAGATAGCCCTTCCAGGACGCACGCGGGGCCATGACAGCTTCCTCCAGAACGCAAGGTCTCGGACAACGCCGGGCCCGGCGGCGGGTTCCGGCAGGTCCGGGAGCCGGAGAAACAATAAAAAAGCCGGACGGCGCTTTCGCACTGTCCGGCTTTAGAGAAGATCCTGCCGTGGCGAGGGGCTGGGGGGCTGAGAAGTCGCCACGACCTGATCCTGCAGTAACAACGTGCACTTTTGACCCCGGTTCCACCGGTTCCGAAAATAATTTTGAGCTGGAATCCTCATCCTTCGCCTCTCCCGCTCGCGGGAGAGGTCGGCACGTCGCGAAGCGATGGCCGGGTGAGGGGGACAACGGGATGCGGAGAAACCGTACGCCCTCACCCCGCTCGATCCTCGGGGTCGAGTCGGCCCTCTCCCCTTGGGAGAGGGGGCACGCGCCGAGTCCGGCTCAGAATGGGGGTCGAAGATTGAAGGCTAAGGCGCGCCTCACCCCCTCGTCAGAATCTCCAGGGCTGCGGCGTGCGCCCGCCGGTCGCCGGCGGCGACGACGCGCCCGCCCCGGGTCACGGGCCCGCCCTCCCAATCGGTGATGATGCCGCCCGCGCCCTCGATGATCGGGATCAAAGCCACGATGTCGTAGGGCTTCAGATCGGTTTCCACGACGAGGTCGATCTGCCCCGCCGCCAGCAGGCAATAGGCATAGCAATCGCCGCCGAACCGCGTGTGGCGCACCGCGCCCTCCAGCGCCTCGAAGGCGGCGAGTTCCGCGCCGGCGAAAAGCCGCGGCGAGGTCGAGGACATGACGGCATCCTCGATCCGCGCGCAGGAGCGCACGCGCAATTTGCGGGTGCCGAGCGCGCCCCGGTAGCGCGCCGAGCCGCCATCGCCCCAGAACCTTTCCTTCACGAAGGGCTGGCTCATCAGTCCGTACACCGGCGAGCCCGCCTTCATGAGGCCGATCAAGGTGCCCCAGGTCGGCAGGCCGGTGATGAAGCCGCGCGTGCCGTCGATGGGATCGAGCACCCAGACATATTCGGCGTCCGGATTCTCGTTGGCGAATTCCTCGCCGACGATGCCGTGCGAGGGGAATGTGGATTTGATGAGCTGGCGCATCGCCGATTCGCCGGCATGGTCGGCGGCCGTCACCGGATCGAACCCGCCTTTGGCGCCGCTCTTGTCCTCGACGCCGATCGTCGTGCGGAAAAACGGCATGACGGATTCCCCCGCGACATCGGCGAGCCGTTCGACGAAAGCTTCGAAATCGACAGCGGTCATTCGGCGGCTGCGCGCGGTATGACGAGTTCGCTCTGGGCGAACAGGACGAGCTGCTCGGTAAAGGCCGCGAGCTTGCCGGCGAGAATGGCAAATCCCGCCGTCCGCTCATGCGTCCGCTCGTCCATATACAGCGCGCGGTTCACCTCGATCTGCAGCGCATGGACATTGGCGGCGGGCGCGCCGTAATGCTCGGTGATGTAGCCGCCCGCGTAAGGACGGTTGCGCGCGACGGTGAAGCCGAGGCCGCGCAGCGTGACTTCGGCGAGATCCGTCAAACTCCCGCAGCACGAGGTTCCGTACCGGTCGCCGAGAATGATGTCGGAGCGCTGGCGCTCCTCGCGGGCAAGTCCGGACGAGGGCATGGAATGGCAGTCGATGAGCACGGCCGCGCCGAACGTGCCGAGAATGGCGGAGAGCATGGTGCCGAGCGCGTGATGATAGGGCTTGTAAATATGCTCGATGCGGTGGATCGCTTCCTCGACCGGCAGGCGGCGGTCGTAGATTTCCAGCGCATCGCCGACAATGCGCGCGATCGTGCCGAGCCCGCCGGCCACCCGCAGCGAGCGCGTATTGGCATAGGGCGGCAGCCTGCCCTCGAACATGCGCGGGTCCAGCTCATAGGGTTCGCGATTGACGTCGAGATAGGCACGCGGGAAATGCGCGCGCATCAAAGGCGCGCCGAAATCGACCGCGGGCATGAACAATTCGTCGACGAAGGCGTCTTCGGAGCGTCTGAGAGCGTGCGGGTCGAGCCGGGCCGAGGCCAGAAAATCCGCCGGATAGCAGGCGCCCGAATGCGGCGAGTTGAACAGGACCGGGGCCGTCATCCTGGCGGGTTCGACAATCTCGAACGAGAGATCGGAGGGGGCGGCGGACATGAAAACGCGGGCTCGCTTCAAATAGGTGGACGCTCTGTCTATCAGAATACGCGACAGGCGCGATGGTGCCGTGCCCGGGGCATTCTGTCCATGTTCTTGGCGGAAACCGGGTGTTTACCGGCCATCGGGCTTATGTGATGAATGAGGGGTTGAGTAGTCCATGTCCGACATGAATAAAATCATTCTGGCCGAAGACGATAACGATATGCGCCGTTTTCTGGCCAAGGCGCTGGAGAATGCCGGCTATGAGGTCGTGTCGTTCGATAACGGCATGTCCGCCTATCACCGGCTGCGCGAGGAGCCGTTCGAGCTTCTTCTGACCGATATCGTCATGCCGGAAATGGACGGCATCGAGCTTGCCCGCCGGGCGGCCGAACTCGATCCCGACATCAAGATCATGTTCATCACCGGCTTTGCCGCCGTGGCGCTGAACCCGGACAGCCAGACACCGAAGGATGCCAAGGTCCTGTCCAAGCCGTTCCACCTCCGCGACCTTGTGAACGAGGTGCAAAAGATGCTGGCTGCCTGAGGCAGCTTGCAGGCGGCAAGAGAGGACGGTATATCCGGCCCGTCTCCGGGGAAAATGGGCGATTAGCTCAGCGGGAGAGCACTTCGTTGACATCGAAGGGGTCACTGGTTCAATCCCAGTATCGCCCACCATTTTCCCCCCTGCCCGGACAGCAAGCCGATCCGGCTTGACCTGCGGAGCCGGGTTTTCTAACTCGACTCCCGCTAATCCATGGAGACGCGGCCCGGAGACAAGGGCCCCTCCGACCGACCCACACTGAAAAAAGGGATGAAGGGATGACCCTTGCCGTGAAGACAGGGAAACATACGCCGGCCGTCGAATATCTCGACAGGCTGACGAGCCTCATCAATTCGGAAAGCTGGAAGGAAGCCGCCGATTCCTTTGCCGGCTTCGAAAAGGAACACCCGACCGCCTATTTCGGCGTGGTCGAGGCGCTTCCGTTCCGCGTGCAGAATCATTTCGTATCGAAGCTCGGCTCGACCCAGTTCTCGATCTATTCGCTGCGCAACATCACCTGGTCGACGGATGTCGTGCAGGCATTCGAGAAGGGCGGCGACGCATTCGAAGCCTTCATCAGGAAGCTCGAAAACGAGGTGGCCTCGGCCAAGCCCGCGCCGAAGGCGTAAGCGCAGGCTTTTTCAGTTGCTTTGAAGGCCGGGCGCACTGCCCGGCCTTTTTGTTTGCGGCGCCGGGTGTTTGCCGCCTCAAGGCGGGCGGAGATTGCCAAAGTTTAATCCGGCGCGCATGGCATGTTCAGCTATGGTTCAGGCCCCGGGGCCAATGTGTCGGGGCACGCGCAATTGCCGCGCGGACCTGAGAGATGCCGACGAATGAGCCTGACCGGGACACGAGCCAAGACCGCCGAGACCAAAGCCGCCGCACCGCGCCGGCCGCGCTGGCTCGTGCCGCTGGCGGTTCTCGCGCTCGCCGGCGCCGGGCTGGCCTATTGGCAGTTCGCGGGCTCCTCCGACGGGGCTGCGGCGGTGCAGACGGCCAAGGTCACGCGCGGCGACATTTCCGAGACCGTTTCCGCGCTCGGCAATCTCCAGCCGCGCGATTATGTCGATCTCGGCGCCCAGGTTTCCGGCCAGCTCAAGACCATCCATGTCCAGCCGGGACAGGAGGTGAAGAAGGGCGATCTTCTGGCCGCAATCGATCCGGTCGTCCTCAATGCGAAGGTGGAAGCCGGCCGCGCCTCGCTCGCCAGCCAGAAGGCCCAGCTTCTCGACAAGGAAGCCCAGCGCGATCTCGCCAACCAGACGCTCGAGCGCCAGCGCCGGCTGGTCGCGACCAAGGCCGTCTCCGATGCCGCCTTCGAAAGCGCGGAAGCCTCCGCCCGCTCCGCCGAAGCGCAGGTCGCCATGCTGGAGGCGCAGATTCAGCAGACCGAATCGACCCTTCGCGGCGACGAGGCGACGCTCGGCTACACCAAGATTTACGCGCCGATGGACGGCACGGTCGCGAGCATCGACGCCCGCGAAGGCCAGACGCTGAACACCAACCAGTCCGCGCCCATCCTCATGCGCATCGCCGATCTGTCGACCATGACGGTATGGACGCAGGTGTCCGAGGCGGACGTGCCGAAGCTGAAGCTCGGCATGCGCGCGGAATTCACGACGCTCGGTTCCGGCGGCCAGCGCTGGAGCGGCACGCTGCGCCAGATTCTTCCGACGCCCGAAGTCGTCAACAATGTCGTGCTCTACACCGCCCTGTTCGATGTCGAGAACCCCGAGCGCGAACTGATGACGCAGATGAGCGCGCAGGTGTTCTTCATCATCGCGGAAGCCAAAGACGTGCTGACCGTGCCGGCCTCCGCATTGATCGAGGCGCGGCCCGGCAGCGAGGATTTCTCCGTCGAGGTGCAGACCTCGTTCGGCACGGAAATGCGCAAGGTCGATGTCGGCGTGCGCACGCGCATCGCCGCGGAGATCGAATCGGGTCTTGAAGACGGCGAGACAATCGTCCTGCAACAGCCGCAGGGGCGGCAGGGCGGCCAGAGCGGCCCGCGCAATATGAGGCTGCGGCTGTGAACGTCCAGAGCTTCCGCCGAGGCACGGCAACGAAGCTCGCCGAGCCGCTGATCGAGATCGAGAACATCGGCAAGACCTATGGCGGCGAGGTGCCGGTCGAGGTTCTGCACGGCGTCTCGCTGAAGATCATGCCGGGCGAATTCGTCGCCATCATGGGCGCATCCGGCTCCGGCAAATCCACGCTGATGAACATTCTCGGCTGTCTGGACAAGCCGACGCGCGGCACATACCGCTTTGCGGGGCGCGACGTCTCCGGTCTCGATCGCGACGAGCTGGCGCGGCTGCGCCGCGACGAATTCGGTTTCGTGTTCCAGAGCTACAATCTGATCGCGACCGCAACCGCTCTCGAGAACGTCGAAGTGCCGGCGATCTATGCCGGCCTCGAGCCGCAGGCGCGGCATGAGCGCGCGAGCGAACTCCTCACCGCGCTCGGACTCGGCGACCGGCTCCATCATCGCCCCAGCCAGTTGTCGGGCGGCCAGCAGCAGCGCGTCTCCATCGCCCGCGCGCTGATGAATGGCGGGCGCATCATCCTCGCCGACGAGCCGACCGGCGCGCTCGATTCCAAAAGCGGCGCGGAGGTCATGGCCCTGCTGGCCGATCTCGCGCGTGAGGGCCACACCGTCATCCTCATCACCCATGACCGCGATGTCGCCAAGGCCGCGCGCCGCGTCATCGAAATCCGCGACGGCGAGATCGTGTCCGACACCTGTACCGACACCAAAGCGCGCGCCGAACCCATGGCGGCGCCGGTTGCGGCCGCGCCCTCGCGCCTCGACGAAGTGCGCGAGGCCGTGAAGATGGCGCTCCGCGCGCTGCGCACGAATGTGTTCCGCACCGTCCTGACGCTGCTCGGCATCATGATCGGTGTCGCCTCGGTCGTTGCCATGCTCGCGGTCGGCGAAGGGGCGAACGAGGATGTGATGAAGCGCATCGGATCGATGGGCTCGAATCTCCTCGTCGTGCGGCCCGGCGCGCCGAACCAGAGATTTACCGCGGGCTCCTCCGTGCGCACGCTCGTGCCGGAAGATGCGGATGCCATCGCGCAGCTTCCGAACGTGGTTGCGGCGGTGCCCGAGCGTCAGGGCAATGTGACTTTGCGCATCGGCAATCGCGATTACGCGACGCAGGCCACCGCGACCTCGGCCGACATGCCGGATGTGCGTGTATGGCCGGTCGAGAAGGGCGTGTTCTTCACCAAAGCCGATGTGGACGAACAGGCAACCGTCGCGGTGATCGGCCAGACCGTCGAGAGGAACCTGTTCGGAAGGTCCGATCCGCTCGGCAGTTTCGTGCTCGTCAACAATGTGCCGTTCCAGGTCATCGGCACTCTGTCGGCCAAGGGCGCGACCGGCTTCGGCACCGATCAGGACGATGTCATCTTCGTGCCGATCACGACCGGCGGAATGCGCCTGTTCGGCGAGCAGCATGTACGCTCGATCACGGTCGCGGTCGAAGACCTCGCCCGCATCGACCAGACCGAGGCCCAGGTACGCGCGCTCGTGACCGAGCGCCATCACGGCACCGAGGATTTCCAGATCCGCAACATGGCCTCTATCGTCGAGACCATGTCGGCGACGCAGCAGACCCTGTCCATACTTCTGGCCTCCATCGCCTCGATCTCGCTGATCGTCGGCGGCATCGGCATCATGAACATCATGCTGATGAGTGTGACCGAGCGCACCCGCGAGATCGGCATCCGCATGGCGACCGGCGCCTCGACACGCAACGTGCTGCAGCAATTCCTGACCGAGGCGGTGGTGGTCGCGGCCTTTGGCGGCCTGCTTGGTGTCGGGCTTGGATTTGCGGCCGGATTTGCGATCAGCTTCGCGGGCCTGCCGCTCAAATTCACCGCCCTGCCGGCGGTCATGGCGTTCGCCTGCGCCGTCCTGACCGGGGTTGCCTTCGGCTTCATGCCGGCGCTGAAGGCCGCGAAGCTCGATCCCGTCGCGGCGCTTGCGGCCGATTAGGCGAAGACGGCGTTCAGCACCTGCTGCATCTGGCGCGTCGTCCAGGGCTTTTGCAGAAAGGCCTCCGGGTTCAGCGTCGCCGCGCGTGCGCGGGTCGTTTTATCGGTGTGCGCCGACATGAACACGACCTTGGCCGGATGGGTGCGCGTGATCGCATGGGCGGTGTCGATCCCGTCATCGGGGCCGCGCAGGCTGATATCCATCAGCAGGAGGTCGGGCGTTTCGCTGGCCGCGATGCGCCGTGCGTCCGCTCCGCTCGCCGCCGGCCCGAGAACCCGGTAGCCGAGGGCTTCCAGGGAGCAGGCCAGATCCATGGCGATCAGGGCTTCGTCCTCCACAACCAGAATCGTGCGCATTGCCGCGTACCTCCTGACCGGGCCGATGTTTTTTGTGCAACCGGTCAATAAGCGAACGGGGCGGACAGGACGAAGTTCCGCTTGCGGCGGATTTTCGACAAATGTCACGCAATCGTGGTTTCCTGTTTACTAACAGGAGACTGGCCCGCTCAGGCGGCGTTGGCGGCGGCCTGGGTCAGCAGCGCATGAAGGCCGGCCGCATCGCGCGTGGCGCGCAGTTTCGCGGCCGTCTGCGTATCGCGCAGGACGCGCGCGACCCGGGCGAGCGCCTTCAGATGATCGGCGCCGGCGGCTTCTGGCGCCAGAAGCAGGAAAATCAGGTCGACCGGCTCGGAATCGAGCGAGTCGAAATCGATCGGCCGCTCGAGACGCGCGAACAGGCCGAACAGGCGGCCGATCTTCGGCAGCTTGCCGTGGGGAATGGCGATGCCGTTGCCCACTCCGGTCGATCCCAGGCGCTCGCGCTGCAGCAGCGTCTCGAAAATCTCGCGCTCCGGCAGGCCGACCAGTTCGGCCGCGCGGGCAGAGAGTTCCTGAATGGCCTGCTTCTTGGAATTGACCTTGAGCGTCGGGATGACCGCATCGGGCGGCAGAAGATCACTCAACATGAGGACGGCTCGTTTGCTGTTTCCGGCATGCCGGAAGTCCCCGAAATAGGGCATCGGCTCATGAAATTCACGACCCCATGAATGCCCCGGCCCCCGGACCCCATAACCGCCGGTCGCCGGGGCAAGACCTACGAACACCCCGGTATGAAGTCAAATCTTGACATGGATGAATTGGGGACGACAGCCGCCCGGCGGCCTCCTCACAGGGGCGTCACTTTCTCGCGACGGCGCTGCACCGACGAGGCTATCCCCATGGCCTCGCGATATTTTGCGACCGTGCGGCGGGCGATATCCACACCCGAATCGCGCAGCGCCTGAACCAGGGCATCGTCGGACAGCACATCGTCCGGCTTTTCGGCATCGATCATTTCCCGGATGCGGTGGCGCACCGCCTCCGCCGAATGCGCCTCGGCGTGCCCGGTCGAGGCGATGGCGGCGGTGAAGAAATATTTCATCTCGAACATGCCGCGCGGCGTCGCGATGTATTTATTGGCGGTCACGCGGCTGACGGTGGATTCGTGCATGCCGATGGCGTCGGCAACCGCGCGCAGATTCATCGGGCGCAGGAAATGCACGCCATGCGTCAGGAACGCATCCTGCTGGCGCACGATCTCGGCGGCGACCTTGAGGATCGTCCGGGCGCGCTGTTCGAGCGAGCGAGTCAGCCAGTTGGCGGTTTGCAGGCATTCGGTGAGAAACGCCTTCTCGCCGGCATTTTTGGCCGTACGTGCAACCTTGGCGTAATAGGACTGGTTGACGAGAACGCGCGGCATGGTCTCGGCGTTCAGCTCGATCAGCCAGGTTCCGTCCGGCGCGGCGCGCACGAGCACGTCCGGAATGACCGATTGTACGGGCGCGCCGCCGAAAGCGAGGCCGGGCTTGGGCGTCAGCTGGCGGATTTCCGCGATCATGTCGGCAAGGTCCTCGGCATCGACGCCGCAGATCTTGCGCAATTGCGGAAGGTCGCGCTTGGCCAGAAGATCGAGATTCTTCACCAGCGCCGCCATGGCCGGGTCGAAGCGGTCGCGCTCGCGCAATTGCAGCGCGAGGCATTCTTCCAGATTGCGCGCGCCGACGCCCGCCGGCTCCATCGACTGGATGAGGACAAGCGCCTCCTCGGCCTGTGCGATGGGCGCGCCAAGGCGCTCCGCGAGTTCGGCCAGCGGCTCGGTGAGGTAGCCGGTCTCGTCGATGCAATCCACGATGCCGCGCCCGATCAGGCGCAGGGCCGGATCGGAGGTCAGCAGCGCGATCTGGGCTTCGAGATGATCGGCGAGGCTGAGTTCGGCCGAGGCGAAGGTGTCGAGCGGGTGCTCGCCGTCCTGATCGCCCCCGCCGCCGACGCCGGACCAGGCGGAGGCGGTGTAGCCCTCCCCGCCCGACATCGCCATCGGCGCCTCGTCCTGGAACACATTGCCGAGATCGGTGTCGAGCCGCTCCTCGATGGCGGCGCGGCTCTCGGCGAGGTTCTCGTCCATCCAGTCGCCGTCGCGCGCATCGGATGCCTCGGCGGGCGGCGGCGGCGCGTCCTCGCCTTCGACGGCCGGGCCGTCGGTGTCGGCGCGCTCCAGAAGCGGGTTCTGCTCGATTTCCTGGGCGATATAGGCCTGCAGATCCAGGCTCGAAAGCTGCAGCAGCTTGATCGCCTGCATCAATTGCGGCGTCATCACCAGAGACTGGCTTTGCCGCAGAAGGAGCTTGGGGCCGAGGGACATCAGGGAAAAACCGGCGCGCTTTCTGGAAACTGGGACGATTCTTGCATGATAGCGTCCCGGCGCGGTTTTACAGCCTGAATTCTTCGCCGAGGTAAAGCCGCCGCACATCGGGATTGGCGACGATTTCGTCGGGCGTGCCGTGCATCAGCACATGGCCGGAATGGACGATATAGGCGCGGTCGATCAGCCCGAGCGTTTCGCGGACATTGTGATCGGTGATGAGGACGCCGATGCCGCGCTGGGTCAGATAGCGGACCAGCAGGCGGATATCGTTGACGGCGATGGGGTCGACGCCCGCAAAGGGCTCGTCCAGCAGCATGAAATCGGGGCGGCTCGCCAGCGCCCGGGCGATCTCGACGCGCCGCCGCTCGCCGCCTGACAGCGCGATCGAGGGCGATTTGCGCAGCTTCTTGATGCCGAATTCCTCGAGCAGGTTTTCGAGATCGCGCGCCCGCCTTTTGCGGTCCGGCTCCACGATATCGAGCACGGCGCGGATATTGTCCTCGACCGAGAGGCCCCGGAAGATCGAGGCTTCCTGCGGCAGATAACCGATGCCGAGCCGCGCGCGCTGATACATGGGCAGATCGGTGACATCGTGGCCGTTCAGCTCGATGCGTCCGCCATCGGCCGGTACAAGGCCGGTCAGCATGTAGAAGACGGTCGTCTTGCCGGCCCCGTTGGGGCCGAGAATGCCGACGGATTCGCCGCGCCCTACCGCGACGCTGACATTCTTGACCACCTGCCGGCCGCCATAGGTCTTCGACAGGCCGTGCGCGACTAGCCAGCCATCACCGGCAATCGGCGGCTGCCCCTGCGCCCCGCGCGGCTTTTTCGTTCTTTTCCTCCAGAAGAAATTCAAGGTTCGCTCTTTTTCTTCTGCGAGCCGAACACGCCCTGCACCCGGCCCCCGGCCTCATTGCTTTCCACGCGCGATTTCTGCGTCGTCAGATCGACGACCAGCCGGTCGCCCTTGAGGATGTTGACGCCCTGCGTAACGACGACATTGCCGATGAGCACGACCGTGTTCGACGGCATGTCGAACACGCCGTGATTGCCCGTCGCCTTCTGATCGCCCGATGTCACGATGACGTTCCCATCGGCTTCGAGCCGGCGGATATCGCGCCCTGTCACGACATCGTCCTCGGCGGGTTGCCCCGCTTCGCCGGCCCTCTTCTCGTAGAAGATCGTCAGCTTGTTCGTGCGCAGCGTGGATGCGCCCTGAACGACGACGACATCGCCGGAAAAGGTCGCGGTCTGCTTGTCCTCATGCACATCGAGCCGCTGGGCCTCGATATTGACGGGCTCGTCGCCGCGCCCGCTGAAGCCCTTGAATGCCGATGTGACTTCCTGCTGCGCGGCGGCGGGAAATGCCATGAGGGCGGCGAAGAGAAGAAAAGCGGAGCGGCGCATTTACGGATTTCCCATACGGTCCGGCGAGTCGGCGAGCGGTGCGGCCGTGTCCGGCTTCAGAAGCATGCGTACGCCGCCGGCAAAGGAAGCGCGGTCGCCATGGCTGAACAGATGCATGTTGGCGGCATCGAGTTCGGCGTTGGAAAATTCGATCCGCACCGGTTTCGAACTGACGATTTCGCCCGCCTGGAAATCGACATCGGCTTCGGAAAGGTTCGCCCGGTCGTCGAGATCGGTAACGATGGCGATGCTGCCGTCGAGCTTGAGCGTTTCGCGCTTGTTGTCGAGATGGCCGCGCCCGGCATCGAGTTTGGCCCAGCCGTCCTCGCGTATGGCCATGCGCGCCTTGATGCCGAACAGATCGACCTCATGCGGATTGGCAAGGCTCTGCTCGGCGCGCGCGGCGTTCACTTCATAGCCCGTCTGCTTTCCTTCGGGCGTCATCTCGTAGCCGGTGAAACGCGGATTGCGCATGATGATCGTGCTGCCCGTCACGCCCATGCTCTCGGCGTCGATCTCGGCCAGAATGACGCGCGGGTCGAAGGCGAGCATGGCGGCAATGGCGCCGACGACGAGAACGGTCATGGCCGGCAGGGCAAGGCGCAGAACCCGCACGAGGCGGGAATGGCGCCGCACCGCCCTCTCCACATTCTGGCGTGAGCGGGGAGCGCTGCCGAGAAACGCGGTGCTTGCCAACGCCTGTGGTCTCCGTGCCGGGGCCGGCGCGGCCCGTCAAGAATGCGCGAAAATATCCTGATCGGGGAATCCGGTCAGGTCGAGTGCCGAGCGGATCGGCAGAAAGGCGTAGCAGGCGTCGGCCAGGGCCGTGCGGCCCTCGCGCGCGAGCAGACCTTCCAGTTGTGCCTTCAGCGCGTGCAGATAAAGCACGTCCGATGCGGCGTAATTGAGCTGATTTTCGGTCAGCGTTTCGGCGCCCCAGTCCGAGCTCTGCTGCTGCTTGGAGATTTCGATGCCGAGCAGTTCGCGCGTCAGGTCCTTGAGGCCGTGCCGGTCGGTGTAGGTGCGCACCAGCTTCGAGGCGATCTTCGTGCACCAGACCGGCTCGGGCATGATGCCGAAGGTCTTGAACAGCACGGCGAGATCGAACCGCGCGAAGTGGAACAGCTTGGTCACGGACCGGTCGCGGAACAGGGCTTCGAGATTGGGGGCGCGGTTCTGGCCGGGAAGAATCTGGACGAGTTCGGCATTGCCGTCGCCGCTCGACAGCTGAACGAGGCAGAGCCGGTCCCGATGGGGATTGAGCCCCATGGTTTCGGTGTCGACGGCAACCGCGCCTGAAAAGGTGAGGCCGTCGGGAAGATCGCCGCGGTGGAGCCGGAAGGTCATGATGTTCGCGCCTGCTGAAAAGTGCAGCCCGGGGGGTACACTGCCAGGGCCGGTGCGGCAAGCGCGACAGCGGAAGGGCGCAAAAGGACGGGGCGTGACCGCCCCGTCCCCGGATCGCTAATTGGCCGCGATCAGATCCACATCCAGGCCCAGAAGGGCACACGACGGCAGCGGCGCTGCCAATGGCCCCAGCGGTTCCGGTAGCGGTAGCACTCGCGGCGATAGCGCCGCACCCGCCGGCGGCGGCCCCGGCGATGCCCACCATGATAGTGCCTGCGGCCTCCGCGATGGCGGCCGCCATGGCGCCGTCGGCCGTCCCCGCGACGTCCGTCGCCTCTCTGTGCGCTCTGCTCGCCTTCGACGGTCGGGGCCTCGGCCACGCCGTCCTTCAGCTCGTCGAGAAGCGTTCCGCCCGGCGCGGTATCGTCAAGCGGGCCGGTGGCGAGCGCATGCGCCTGGCGCGGCATGGCCGCCGTCAGCGCCGCCGCCCCGGCGACGCCAAAAAGCCCTGTCAAAAACAGCCGTCTGTCCATAAGGGATCCTCCTCCGATCTCTCGGCAAACCCCTCCAGCCCGGGGAGAGTTCCAGAACCTGCAGAAGATCAGCTTGTTTCTGAACCTCGGGTGAATAGGTATGGCCCCGCCCAGCCAACACGGTTTTTCACGTGCCGATTCTGTCCATTTCCCGACTGACCAAGACCTATGCGACGGGCTTTACCGCGCTGAAGCCGATCGACCTCGACATCGAGCGCGGCGAGATATTCGCCTTGCTCGGGCCGAACGGCGCCGGCAAATCGACCCTCATCAACATCATCTGCGGCGTCGTGCGGCCCTCGTCCGGCACCGTCACCGTGGACGGCCACGACACCTCGATCGGCTGGCGCGCCGCCCGCCGCAAGATCGGCCTCGTTCCGCAGGAACTGACGACGGATTCGTTCGAGACGGTGTGGGCGACAGCCAGTTTCAGCCGCGGACTGTTCGGCAAGCCCCGCAACGACGCGCATATCGAGAAGGTGCTGCGCGACCTGTCGCTCTGGGACAAGAAGGACTCGAAGATCATGACGCTTTCGGGCGGCATGAAGCGGCGCGTGATGATCGCCAAGGCGCTCGCGCATGAGCCCCAGATTCTTTTTCTCGACGAGCCGACGGCGGGCGTCGATGTCGAACTGAGGCGCGGCATGTGGGATGTCGTGCGTACGCTGCGCGAAGGCGGCGTCACCGTCATCCTGACGACGCATTACATTCAGGAAGCCGAGGAAATGGCCGACCGCATCGGCATCATCAATCACGGCGAGATCGTTCTGGTCGAGGAAAAGGCCGCGCTGATGGAAAAGCTCGGCAAGAAACAGCTCACTTTGTCCCTGCAGGGCCCCATCGCCGCAGTGCCGGACGCGCTGTCCGGCTTCGGCCTCGAACTCGTGAGTGAGGGAACCGAACTCGTCTATACATTCGATAGCGAGAAACAATCCGCGAACATCCCCGAACTCCTGCGGCGGCTGGACGAGGCGGGAGTCGCCTTCACCGATCTCGACATGCACCGCTCCTCGCTCGAGGACATTTTCGTCGATCTTACGAGGCGCACGGCATGAATCTGCGCGCTGTCCTTGCGATCTACAAATTCGAAATGGCGCGTGCGCTGCGCACGGTGTGGCAGACCATCGTCTCGCCGGTCATCTCGACCTCGCTCTATTTCGTGGTGTTCGGCGCGGCCATCGGCGCGCATATGGGCGAGATGGGCGGCGTGTCCTACGGCGCGTTCATCGTGCCCGGCCTCATCATGCTGACCTTGCTGACGACCTCCATCGCCAATGCCAGCTTCGGGATCTACTTCCCGAAATTCGTCGGTACGATCTATGAAATCCTGTCAGCGCCGGTCTCGGCCTTCGAGATCGTGACCGGCTATGTCGGCGCGGCTGCCACGAAATCCATCGTGATCGGCCTCATCACGCTCGCGACCGCGCGTCTGTTCGTGGATTTCTCCATCGCTCATCCGTTCGTGATGGTGCTGTTCCTCGTCCTGACCGCGATCACGTTCAGCCTGTTCGGCTTCGTCATCGGCATCTGGGCCGACGGTTTCGAGAAGCTGCAATTCATTCCGCTGCTTGTCGTGACGCCGCTCACTTTCCTCGGCGGCAGCTTCTATTCCATCGACATGCTGCCGCCGTTCTGGCGCGGGGTCAGTCTCTTCAATCCGGTCGTCTATCTCATCAACGGCTTCCGCTGGAGCTTCTTCGGAACCTCCGACGTGCATGTCGGCGTCAGCCTTGCGATGACCGCGGTGTTTCTCGCGCTGTGCCTCGGCGTCGTGATCTGGATCTTCCGCACCGGCTACCGGCTGAAGAACTAGACCTCGCCGGCCAGAAGCTCCACCTCGTCCAGCCCGCGTTTCTTCAGCAGCGCCTCAGGCGACGGATCGTGCCCCCGGAACGCGCGATAGGCCTCATGCGGGTCCTGCCGTCCGCCGGCGGAATAGACGAAGTCCTTCAGCCGCCGCGCCGTCTCGGGATCGAAAATATCGCCCGCGTCGCGGAACGCCTGGAACGCGTCGGCATCGAGCACTTCCGACCACAGATACGAGTAATAACCGGCCGAATAGCCACCTGAGAACACATGGGCGAAATGCGGCGTGCGATGGCGCATGGAAATCGCGTCCGGCATGCCGATCCGCGTCAATACGTCTTTCTCGAAACCGACGGGATCGAGATTGTCGGCGTCCTGCAGGAGATGGAATTCGAGATCGACCAGCGCCGATGCGGTGTATTCCACCGTCGCGAAACCCTGGTTGAAACGCCGCGCGGCCAGCAGCTTTTCCAGCATGGCCTCCGGCATGGGCTCGCCGGTCTCGCAATGCACCGCGAAGCGGCGCAACACTTCGGGCTGTTCCAGCCAGTGTTCGTAAAGCTGCGAGGGAAGCTCGACGAAATCGCGCGCGACGGATGTGCCGGAGATCAGGGGATAGGTCACGTCCGACAACAGGCCGTGCAGCCCGTGGCCGAATTCGTGGAACAGAGTGCGCGCATCGTCCATCGTCAGGAGCGCCGGCTTGCCTTCCGGCGGTTTCGCGAAATTCATGACATTGACGATAATCGGGCGGATATCGCCGGCAAGCTTTTCCTGGCTGCGGAAGGCCGACATCCACGCGCCGGAATGTTTAGAGGGCCGCGCGAAATAATCGCCGAGGAACAGGCCGACATGTCTGCCTGACCCGTCCGTCACTTCCCATGCGCGCACATCAGGATGATAGAGCGCGATGTCGGTACGTTCCCTGAAATTCAGGCCGAACAGGCGCGTCGCGCAATCGAACGCCGCCGCGATCATGCGGTCGAGCTGGAGATATTGCTTAAGCTCGTCCTCATCCACGGAGAAACGTTCGGCGCGCAGCTTTTCGGCATAGAAGCGCCAGTCCCATGGCGCGATCTTTATGTTCTCGCCGCGCCGCGCGGCCAGATCCTGGAGATCGACCTCCTCGCGCCTCGCGCGCGCCTTGGCCGGCGTCCAGACGGATTCGAGCAGGCCGCGCACGGCATCCGGCGTTTTCGCCATCACATCGTCGAGCTTGAAATGCGCGAAGCTCGGATAACCGAGCAGCTTCGAACGTTCCGCCCGCAGCTTCAGCATTTCGGCGACAAGCGGGCGGTTGTCGGACTTGCCGTCATGCTCGCCGCGCGAGGTCCAGGCACGCCATGCCGTCTCGCGCAAATCGCGCCGCGTCGAGCTTTGCAGGAACGGCTCGATCGACGAGCGCGACAGCGTAACGACATATTTGCCGGCAAGACCGCGATCCTCCGCCGCCTTCCGCGCCGCCGCGATCTCGGCCTCGGACATTCCGGCGAGATCGTTTTCCTCGAGAACGAGCTTCCACTCGCGCTCATCGGCCAGAACGTTCTGGCCGAACTGCGTCGAGAGCGTCGCCAGCCGCTCGTTGATCTCCGCGAGGCGCTTCTTTCTGTCGTCCGGCAGGCCGCCGCCCGAGCGCACGAAATTAGTGTGATAGCGCTCCAGAACGCGCTTCTGCTCGTCCGTCAGGTCGAGGCTGTCGCGTCTGGCGTAGACGGCGGCGATGCGGCGGAACAGGTTTTCGTTGAGCGAGATCGCGCTGAAATGCCGGGCCATGACCGGCGCCATGTCGCGCTCGATAGCCTCGATCTCGTCGTTCGTGTCCGCGCCCGCGAGATTGTGGAAGACCGACGACACGCGGTCGAGCGGCGCCCCTGCCCGCTCCATCGCCTCGATGACATTGGCAAAGTCCGGCTCCTCACCGGACGCGGCGATGGCCTCGATCTCCGCCATATGCTTCACCAGCGCCTCCTCGAAAGCCGGGCGGAAATGCTCCGGGCGGATATCGCCGAAAGGCGGGCATTCGAACGGCGCGGTCCAGGGGGCGAGAAGCGGATTTACGGCGGACATGGCGGCTCCGGGTGACGGCGGGTCTGGTTGGATAGCGGCATAGCATATAGCGCCGCTGAGGCGCGGGCCGATGCGCCGCGCTGTTCGGACGCGCGCGGCATCGCCGGATAGAATCAGCCGCCCGAGGCCAGGACAGGCCGAGCGCAAAACCGCGCTTTATTGCGCGCGATCAACGACAGGAATGAAGGGAAATGGTGCCCAGAAGAGGACTCGAACCTCCACGCCCTTGCGAGCGCCAGCACCTGAAGCTGGTGCGTCTACCAATTCCGCCATCTGGGCACGGGGCGCTTCATAGAGGCCGCGAGAGGCCGGGTCAACGGCGCGCTTTACGGCCCGGCACGGTTGTCCTAGGTAAACGCCGCATTTGTTGTTTTGAAGAGGTCGAAATATGGCGCGCGATCTGGTGTCGAACCGGCTGGTCACCGTTTTCGGGGGCTCCGGATTCATCGGCCGCCATGTGGTGCGCGCTCTGGCCGAAGAGGGCTGGCTGGTCCGCAATGCCTGCCGCCGCCCCGATCTCGCCCAGCATCTGCAGCCGCTCGGCGCCGTCGGCCAGATCGTTTCGGTTCAGGCCAATATCCGCGATCAGGCCTCGGTCGAAGCTGCCATTGCGGGCGCGGACGCGGTCGTAAACCTCGTCGCGATTCTCCGTGAGAGCGGCCGGCAGACCTTCGAGGACGTCCATGTCGAAGGCGCCCGCCGCATCGCCGAAGCGGCCGCCCGCGCGGGTGTGGAAAATTTTGTCCATATCTCGGCCATCGGCGCCGACACCGCCTCGCCCTCCGCTTACGCCCGCACCAAGGCGCTGGGTGAGCAGGAAGTGCTCAAGGCCATTCCCGGCGCAATTATCCTGCGCCCGTCCGTCGTGTTCGGCCCGCAAGACGGTTTCCTCAACCGCTTCGCCTCGCTGGCGCGCTTCACCCCGGCTCTGCCGCTGATCGGCGGCGGCACGACGCGCTTCCAGCCGGTCTTTGCCGGCGATGTCGCGGATGCGGCGGCGGCCGCGCTCGCGGGCAAGGCCGCTCCCGGCACGGTCTACGAACTCGGCGGACCGGACGTGCTGAACTTCCGCGAAATTCTGGAATACATACTCAAGGTCACGGGCCGTTCGCGCTTTCTGGTGCCGCTGCCGTTCCCGGTGGCGAAACTCCAGGCTTCTCTGCTCGAACTTCTGCCCAAACCGCTCCTGACCGTCGATCAGGTCAAGCTGCTGCAGAGCGACAATGTCGTGTCCGAGGCCGCCGTGAAGGAAGGCCGCACGCTCGATCATTTCGGCGTGCGCCCGACGGCGATGGAGGCCGTGGTGCCGAGCTATCTCTACCGCTTCCGCAAAGCGGGCGAGTTCACCGACATGCCGGCATTCTGAATCAGCCGAATGCGAACAGGCCGATCAGCCCGGCCGTTCCGACGATAATCCGCCACCAGCCGAACAGCGCATAGCCGTGCCGCGTGATGTAATCGAGCACGGCGCGCACGACGATCACCGCCGCGATGAAGGCGGCGACGAACCCGACCGCCGTGATGACGAGATCGTCGGCCGTCAGCACATCGCGGTTCTTGTAAAGATCGTAGGCGAACGCGCCGGCCATGGTCGGCATTGCGAGGAAGAACGAAAATTCCGCCGCCGCGCGCTTGCTGGCGCCGAGCAGGAGCGCGCCGACGATTGTCGAGCCCGAGCGCGAGACGCCGGGCACCATGGCAAGGCACTGGAAGAAGCCGATCGCGAGATAGGTCGTCAGCGGAAAGCGCGTCGCATCAGTGTGGCGCACGGTCAGATCGAGCCGGTCGACCCAGAGCAGGACGATGCCGCCGAGAATCAGCGCGATGCAGATCACCATCGGCGTTTCGAACAGCACGCCCTTGATGAAGCCGTGCGCGGAGGCGCCGATCACGGCCGCCGGCAGGAACGCGATCAGGACGCCGAAGACGAAGCGCCGCGCCGAGGGATCGCTCGGCAGTGCGAGCGCGATGTTGAACAGGCGCGCCGAATAGACCGACAGGATGGCGAGGATCGCGCCGAGCTGGATCAGGACCTCGAAGGCCTTGCCGGTCGACGAGAAGCCGAGGAAATGGCCGAGCAGCAGGATGTGGCCGGTCGAGGAGACGGGAATGAACTCGGTCGCGCCTTCGACCAGGCCGAGCAGAAGCGCGTCCAGAAATGTGCCCGTATCCATCCAAAAGCGCTCCCGCCATTTCCCCGAATCTGTTGCCCCGGGGCAGGATGGGGTTCTATACGGAGGCCACGCGCCACGCCACTTCGACCCGAGAGGCCCGAGTCGCGGGCCTCCACACCTCTCAAATCAGGCGGCTCATGGCGGTTCTGTATCACCACCCGTTCTGTCCCTTCTCCCGGTTCGCGCGCCTTGTGCTGGCCGAGATGGATATGCAGCCGGAACTGGTCGAGGAACGGTTCTGGGAACGGCGGGAGGAATTTCTGGTTCTCAACCCGGCCGGGACGACGCCGGTTCTGGTCGAGGAACAGATCGATTCGGTGCCCGGCGCCTCGATCATCGCCGAATGGCTGGACGAGACGCGCGGCCTTGCGCTCGGCGACCGGCGGCTTCTGCCCGACAATCCGAAAACGCGCGTCGAGGTGCGGCGGCTGACGGCGTGGTTCGGCGAAAAATTCGCCGAGGAAGTGTCCACGCCCCTCGCGCGCGAGAAGATCTACAAGCGCTTCATGCCGTCCAATGCCGGCGGCGGCCCGCCCGATGTCGAGTCGATCCGCATCGCGCGCTCGAACATCCGCTATCACATGCGCTATATCGGTTTCCTGATCCGCCAGCGGAACTGGCTGGTCGGCAATGTGCTTACCTATGCCGATCTGATGGCCGCCGCGCATCTGTCGGTCGCCGATTATTTCGGCGACGTTCCGTGGGATGAGGACAAGACGGCGCGCGACTGGTATGCGCGCATCAAGTCGCGTCCGAGCTTCCGTTCCCTTCTCGATGACCGTGTGCCGGGTATGGCGCCTTCGCAAGTCTATGCCGACCTCGACTTCTGACCCCCATCCGCTGCTGCTCGTTCTGGGCATGGGCTACACGGCCTCGCGGTTCGTGCAGAGCCACCGCAACATGTTCACGCGCATCGCGGCGACCGCGCGCCAGCCCGAAAAGGCCAAGGCGCTGTCGGCAGGCAGCATCTGGGGCATTCCCTTCGACGGCGGCGAGCCCTCGTCCGATCTTCTGCGCGCCGCGGCCGCCGCAAGCCATGTTCTGGTGTCCATACCGCCGCGCGAGAACGGCGATCCGGCCCTGTCGGCGCTCGGCCCGCTGCTGCGCGAAAGCGAAAATCTGCGCTGGATCGGCTATCTGTCGACAACCGGGATCTACGGCGATCATCACGGCAAATGGGTGGATGAGGACACGCCGCCCGAGCCGCGCAGCGACCGCACCAAAGCACGCCTCGAAGCCGAGGACGGCTGGCGGGAATTGGCGACGGAGCGCCGCGCGGTGCAGGTCTTCCGGCTGTCGGGTATTTACGGCCCGGGCCGCAATTCGCTGCTGGATGTGCGCAACGGAACCGCAAAACGCCTCGCCAAGCCCGGCCAGATCTTCAACCGCATCCATGTCGACGACATCGCCGCCGTGCTCGCCACCGCCATCCGCCGGCCGCAGGCGGGCCCGGTGTTCAATCTCTCCGACGAGGAGCCGGCCGCAAACGAGGAGGTCGTGGCCTTCGCCGCCCGCCTGCTGGGCCATGACCCGCCGCCCCTCATTGCGTTCGCCGATGCCGAACTGTCGGACATGGCGCGCAGTTTCTGGCTGGAAAGCAAACGCGTGTCCTCGAAGCGGATCGGCCGCGAACTCGGCGTCGATCTCATCTATCCGACCTACCGCGAAGGGCTGCTGAAACTGCTCGCCGAGGGCGAGGGGCAGTAGGCGTACGGACGGCGGTGCGCGATCTCTCCGCATCCGCATGTCCCGGACAAGCCGCGCTCGCGCGGCGCGATCCGGGACCCATACGCCCGGTGTTGGCGACAGGAACCGCAGCGCCCGAAATCATCCCGCAAAGTCACGGCGTATGGATCCCGGACAGCGGCTCCGCCGCTTCCGGGATATGCGATGTGGCGACAGCTCCCTCTCCCGCAGGCGAGAGAGGCTCTCTCAATCCGGAAAAGTCGGACTGCCCGGGATGAAGGCGTCGAACGCCGCCCAGAAGGCGTCCCGGATCGCGTCGCGCTCCATCAGGATTTCATGCCGCGCGGTCGGCAATGTCACGACATCGGCGGTGCGCATCTGCGCGGCCAGCAATTCCATCGGCCGGTTGGCGATCACCTTGTCGTCCGAGGCGGCGATGAAGAGCGTCGGCGTGCGGATCTGCGAAATGCGCTCGGGATAGGTCAGAAGCTCCATGGCGCGGTGGGCGGCGCGCAGCCAGCCCACGGTCGGCGCGCCGACGGCAAGCTGCGGCGCCTCGGCGCACAATCTCGCCGTCCGCTCGAAACGCGCGCGGTCGCTTGTCAGCACATTGCCCTCGAACGGCTTGCCGGCATAGGTGCTCTGCACCCCCTTGCCCAGCACGGACAGACGGCCGAAACCGAATGTGCCGAGGAAGGCGGCGAGCTTGCGGACCAGAGGATCGGCGGCAAGGCCCGGCAGACCGATCATCGGCGCGCTGAGGACGATACGGTCCCACCAGGTCGCGCGCCGGCGCGCCGCTTCCAGCACGATGGGGCCGCCCATGGAATGGGCAAGCGCGAAGAACGGCGGCGGGCATTCCGGCCGCGCAAAATATTCCATGAAGACGTCGAGATCGTTCTGGAAATCGGCGAAGCTCGACGCATGGCCATGGCGGGCATTCTTCAGCAGGCGCTGCGAGCCGCCCTGCCCCCGCCAGTCGAGCGCGGCGACCGTGAAGCCGCGCTCGTTCAGATCGGCGATGGTCTCGAAATATTTCTCGATGAATTCCGCCCGCCCCTGAAACAGGCAGACCGTGCCCTTGAACGGACGGTCCGAGGGCGCCTTGAAGCGTCCCGCGCGCAGGGCGATGCCGTCCGCGGTCTTCAGGTCGAAAACCTCGGCATTGGCGGGGACAGGATTTTCGGGAATGGAAACGAAAGCGGAGGTCATTCGAGGGTCTTGACGGCCAGATTCGAGCTTACCACATCCGACATGCGCAGGCTCAACCGGGCTGCGCAACTGAAATCCGGCCCGGCCATGGCGGCGGGCCGTGTGAACATCGCTTCAAGGAGGATGTGACCAATGCGTGCTTTCGATCCCAATCTTCTCTACCGCTCCACGGTCGGCTTCGACCGGCTTTTCTCGCTGCTCGACCAGTTTGCCGAGACGGCGCCAGCCAACGGCTATCCCCCCTACAATATCGAGCGCACCGGCGAGAACGATTATCGCATTTCCATCGCGGTGGCGGGCTTCGCCGACCAGGATCTCAACATCGAGGTCAAGGAAAACGCGCTGACCGTGAAGGGCGACAAGAAACCGGACGAGGCCAAGGGCGAGGTCCTGCATCAGGGCATCGCCGCCCGGGCCTTCGAGCGCCGCTTCCAGCTTGCCGATTATGTGCAGGTGAAGGGCGCGAGCCTCGAAAACGGCCTGCTCCATATCGATCTCGTGCGCGAAGTGCCGGAGGCCAAGAAACCCCGCACCATCGCGATCACGACCGGCGGCTCTCCCGCCGCCAAGGTGATCGAGAACAGGGCGGCCTGATTGCCTCCTGCCGTAAATTGAAGCGCCCCGGCTCTCCCGGGGCGCTTTTCGTTTGCGCGGCGCGCGCTAATCTTCGGCCATGAACTGGGACGGTCTCGACGCCGGAAAATACCGCAACGAGGCGGACGCCGTAAGCGCGCTTCTGGCGGATGTGCCGCTCGATCCCGCTGAGCGGTCCGATATCGAACTCGCCGCGGAAGATCTCGTGCGCGGCGCGCGGCATCTCGGCCATGGCGGCGTTGTCGAGAGCTTCCTGCAGGAATTCAGCCTCGCCACGCGCGAAGGCCTCGTTCTGATGTGTCTGGCGGAAGCGCTGCTGCGCACGCCGGATGCCGACACGCGCGACCGGCTGATCGCGGAAAAGGTCGGCTCCGCGGATTGGGCGAGCCATCTCGGCCGTTCCGACAATCTGTTCGTCAACGCCTCGACCTGGGGGCTGATGCTGACGGGCCAGATCGTCGATGTGGACGAGAGTGCGCGGAACGATGTCGCCGGCTTCCTCCGCCGCATGGCCGGGCGGCTCGGCGAGCCTGTGATCCGAAGCGCAATCGCCCAGGCCGTCCGCATCATGAGCGAGCAGTTCGTGCTCGGCCGCACGATCGGGGACGCGCTCGCCCGCGCCGACGATGAAGATTTGCTGTGTTCCTTCGACATGCTCGGCGAAGGCGCGCGCACGAAAGCCGATGCCGGCCGCTACGAGGCGGCCTATGCGCACGCCGTGGAGGCAATCGGCGCCCATACAGCGGGCGGCAGACCCGAGGAGCGGCACGGCGTTTCGGTCAAGCTGTCGGCATTGTCCGCACGCTATGACGCCGTGCAGGCCGGCCGCACGCCCTCGCCGGTCTGGGATGAACTTTATCCGCGCCTCAAGCGGCTGGCCGTTCAGGCGGCAGGCCATAACATCAATTTCACGCTCGACGCCGAGGAGGCGGACCGGCTCGTCCTGTCGCTGAAAATTCTCGAACGTCTGGCCGGCGAGCCGGAACTCGGCGCGTGGTCAGGGCTCGGCATTGCCGTTCAGGCCTATCAGAAGCGAGCGCCGGATGTAGCGAATGCGCTTGCCACGCTCGCGCGAACCAGCGGACGGCGGCTGATGGTGCGCCTCGTCAAGGGCGCGTATTGGGACACGGAAATCAAGCGCGCGCAGATCGCGGGCCGGCCGGATTATCCGGTCTTCACCACCAAAGCGGCAACCGATCTCTCCTATCTCGTCTGCACCGAGCGCCTGCTGAATGCGGCGCCTTACCTGTTCGCGCAGTTCGCCACCCACAACGCCCATACTCTGGCCGCCGTCCGGCATATGGCGGGGCGCAAGAGCGTGTCCGTCGAATATCAGCGCCTGCACGGAATGGGCCGCGAACTTTATGCGGCCGCCTCGGAGCATATTCCCGGCCTCACGCCGCGGACCTATGCGCCGGTCGGGCGGCACGAAGACCTCCTGCCCTATCTTGTGCGGCGGCTGCTGGAGAACGGCGCGAACACCAGCTTCGTGCATACCTTTCTCGACGAGAAAATCGCAGTCGAAACCGTCGTGGACGATCCGGTGGCGGCCGTCATGCGCGCGCCGGACCGCCATCCGAAGATCGCGCCGCCGCCCGAACTCTATGGCGAAGAGCGCCTGAACTCGTCGGGCATCGACCTGACGATGGCATCCGAACGCACTCGCCTGCGCGAAGCCGCGAACAGTCTGCCCCTGCTTTCCGCCGCTCCCATCGTGGGCGGAGAGGTCAAGCGAAGCGCAAATGCGCGCGATGCAATCTCCCCTTCGGACGGGAAGATAATCGGCCGCGTTACCGATGCGGACCGGGCCGATATCGACACCGCCATCGTCCGTGCCCGCGCCGTGCAGCCGGATTGGGACCGCGCCGGAGGCCCGGCGCGTGCGGACATTCTGCGGCGCATGGCCGATGCGCTCGAGGACAACAGAGACAGGCTGATCGCCATCGCGGCGCGCGAGGGCGGCAAGACCTTGGCGGACGGCATCGCCGAAGTGCGCGAGGCCGTGGATTTCTGCCGTTATTACGCGCGGCTCGCGGAAACGCAGTTCGTCACAACCGCCCTCCCCGGCCCGGCCGGAGAGCGCAACGAACTCACATTGCACGGACGTGGCGTGTTCGCCTGCATCAGCCCGTGGAACTTCCCGCTCGCCATCTTCACAGGCCAGATCGCAGCAGCCCTCGCGGCCGGCAATGCGGTGATCGCGAAACCCGCCGAGCAGACGCCTTTGATGTCACACGCCACCGTCACGCTGTTCCATGACGCCGGCCTCGACCCCGCCCTTCTCTCGCTGATGCCCGGACCGGGCAGCGAGATCGGCGCCGCGCTCGTCGCCCATCCCGGCATGGATGGAATTGCCTTTACAGGCGGCACCGAAACGGCATGGGCGATCAACCGCGCGCTCGCGGCACGCGACGGCCCGATCATTCCCTTCATCGCCGAGACCGGCGGCCTCAACGCGATGTTCGCGGACACGACCGCACTGCGCGAGCAATTGCTCGACGATGTCATCCTCTCCGCCTTCGGCTCGGCGGGCCAGCGCTGCTCGGCGCTGCGCGTGCTGTTTCTGCCGGAGGAGACGGCGGACGAGATCATCGCAAGCCTCAAGGGCGCGATGGACATGCTCGTCATCGGCGACCCCGCCGATCCGGCGACCGATATCGGCCCGGTGATCGACGCCGAAGCGCGCGAGGCACTGGAGCGGCATCGCGAGCGGCTGGAACGCGAGGCGCACATACTTCATCGATTGAGCATGCCGGACGACGGAACATTCTTCGGGCCGGTCCTCGCCGAAATACAATCCGCGCGCTTTCTGGAGCGCGAAGTGTTCGGCCCCATCCTGCACGTCGTGCGCTATCCGGCGGACCGGCTCGAACAGGCGGCGGCCGATCTCGCCGCCTCGCGCTACGGGCTGACGCTCGGCGTGCATTCGCGCATCGACGCCTTTGCCGAGCGTATCGCCCGGCTGGTCCCTGCCGGCAATATGTACGTCAATCGCTCGATGATCGGCGCGGTGGTCGGCGTTCAGCCGTTCGGCGGGGAAGGTCTGTCGGGCACAGGGCCGAAGGCCGGCGGGCCGCATTCCCTGACACGCTACAGTGTGGAACGCGCACGCAGCATCAATATCGCCGCGCAGGGCGGCGATCCCGGATTGCTGAATCTCTAGGCGCCGCGCCGCGTCGGCGCCCGGCCAGCGCCCTCTGGCCAAGTCCGACGACATCCGCGCGCGAGCGATCCCGACGATAGAGCGCAATCGCCGTCGCAAGCAGCCAGACGATTGTCGTGACAAGAACGGAGATTGCGGCCCCTTCCGCTCCGTAACGCGGGGCAAGAACGGCATTGCCGAGCACGAGGACGCCGAGCGAGACGAGGCAGATGATCGCGCTCTCGCGCTGCGCGCCCTTCATCGTCATCAATTGAGGGCCGGGGCCGGCAAGCGCACGCACGAACTGGACGACGAGCAGGATCGTCAGCGTGTTCTTCGCCGCGCTGAACTGCGGGCCGAACAGAGCGAGAAAATACTGCCCTGCGGCCATGCTCGCGAGGATGGCGACGCCCGTGACGACAACGGGAAAAATGCTGGCGCCGAGAATCTTCGATCCGATCGCATGGCTCTCGCGGCGCGCGACCGCCTCACCCATTTCAGGCAGCAGCACCTGATGCGCGGCCTGGACGGTGAATCCGATCATGAACGCGACCTTCAGGCAGATGCCGAATGACGCGACATCGGCGGACGGCATGAAGGGTGAGACCAGCAGGATCGCCAGTTCGGAAAGCATCCCGACAAAACCGGCGACGATGACGAGCGGCCACGCTTCCTGCTTCCAGCGCCGGACCAGACGCCGCGGCGGCGTCGGCGATTTCTTCCTCAGAATATCGCGCAGCCCGAAATACTGCATCAGATAGGAGGCGACGCAGGTGAGGAAGGTCGCGACGATCAGCACAAGCACGGAGACCGGCACCGAGAACAGCCAGAAACCGGCAACGATGACGAGAAACAAAGCCGGGCGGATGAGCATCGGCGGAACATGCGAAACGCTGAACCGCCGGTAGGCCATGGCCACCGCCGTATAGATGCGCTGCGAGGCCACCGGGATGATCGTGATCGCGGTGACGACGATCGAATAGCGCAGAGCATCCGGAATGTTCGGCACGACGAACGCGCAGATGACGATGCCGGTCGCGGCGAGCACGCCCCAGAAAAGGGATTCGCGGCGGGACACGCGGATGAAGGCCGAGACGCGCTCGCTACGGCCCTGGGTCTCATAGCGGGAGACGAAGCGGCTGGCGATGTTCGGATAGCCGAGCGTCACCATCAGCGCCCCGACGACCGCGATGCTCGATATAGAATAGAACACGCCGAGATCGTGCGCCGACAGCATCCGCGCCAGCAGTATCTGCGTCAGAAAGCCGGCGACCGCGCCGCCCAGACGGGCCGCGGTGAGAAAAGCCGATGTTGAAAAAAGGCGAGCCCAGATAGGCACGTGATACTCCTGGTCCGGCCGCCGGTCGAACCGCGCCTATTCATGCTCCAGAAACCCTTAAGCGACCATTTCGGCCTTTACAGGACTGGCCGTGGGATCGCGCCGCCCCTTCGTCGCGGTTACCTTAACAAAGCCTTCTTGCTGCAAAATCCGGCGGTCTCGTTCAATCTTCCACAACCTGCAACCGGTAATAGGGTTGCGGTCGGAGATTCCACCCAATGCCGCAGATCGGGCGCGCCATTTCAGGGCAGAGCGCAGGCAAAGACCAGCCGCACCGGAGCGAGCCGCTGATTTCCATCAGCGACATCGTCGTGACGGCCGGCCTCGTGCCCATGATGCTGACCGCCTGGCTCGCGCCACGCGCCGTGCGCGAAAGACTCGCCTGGGGCATGGCGCGGGCGATGAAGGCCATCAAACAATCGCGCACCACGAAAGAAGCGGCGCGCCTCGCCGCGCCGTTCGGGATAACGGACACCGACGCGTTCTATCTCGACGTTCTGGCGCAGGGCCAGCTCGAACGGCTGAGCCTCTTCGCCCTGCACGGCCCTTTCGCGGACGAGCCGGTGACGCATGTCGAAGGCGCCCACCATGTCCACGCGGCACTCGCCGCCGGACGGGGCGTTCTCTTGTGGGTGACCGCAACCTCGCACAGCCGTTCCGAAACCAAGCTCTCGCTGTTTCGCGAGAATATCCGGGCGCACCATCTGAGCCGCGACACGCATGGCTTCTCGCCGACGCGCTATGGCAAGGCCGTCCTCAATCCGTTGCGTACCCTTGTCGAGGCTCGCTATCTCGCGAGCCGCGTCGTCTTCGGCGATGAGGGGGCGAGCCGCGCGCTCGCGCAGTTATCGAAGCTTCTGGCAGCCGGCCGGATAGTCTCGATCACGATGGGCGATCAGGCCAACCGGACAATCGCTGTTCCGTTCCTGTCGGGCCGCCTGCGCATTGCCACCCGCCCGATTGCACTCGCGCGCGAAACGGACGCCGACCTTCTGCCCGTTGCCTCGGTCCGCATGCCCGATGGCAGCATCACGACCCGGATCGGTGCCTGCCTGATGGCGCGCGGCAGCCAATCTCAAAACGACGACGAGGCCGTGGTCCGCGATCTGGCCGACTTTCTTGCACCTCTTGCGTCAGCCCATCCCGACCAGTTCGCTCGGGCCAATATTTTCCATCCAAAAGGCAGCGGCAATGGCTAGTTCTCACGCGCACATCGTGGCCGACGGTCCATGGACCTCGGCAACGGCCGAGACGCCCGACGCGCTGCGCGTCGAACAGGTCGATGCCGCGACATGGGATGCCGCCCTCGAAGCGTTCGACGACGTTAATTACGAGCAGACGGCCGCCTATGCAGAACGGCGCTGGGGCAGTGAACATGTGATCTGCCTGCTTGTTCGCGAACGCGGCGCGCTTGTCGGCGCCGCCTGCCACGGGCTGATCCGCGTTCCGCTGCTGGGCAAAATCGGCTTCTGCAAATACGGGCCGGTATGGCGGGTGAAGGGCGGGTCCGCGGACCCGCACCAATATCGCCGTATCGTGCAGACGCTTCTCGACCATGCCGGAGATACCGGCCTTGCCCTGACCATCGTGCCGCGCGCGCATCCCGTCTACACGGAACTGGAGGCCGCGGAACTTGCCGCGCTCGGTTTGCGTGCCCGCCCCTGCCTCAACGGCGATCATTACATCGTGGACGCGACGCTTTCGGCCGAGGAGCAGATGGCCAGCTTCACGGCGCCATGCCGCGCCAATATGCGCAAAGCGCTCGGCACCGGCGTCACGGTCACGGAACTCGACGATTTCACGATCTTCGACCGGCTCGATGCCGAGATGAAGGGCCGCAAGGGAATCGTCATCTTCCGTCCGCAGGATGTGTTGCCCGCGCTCACGCAGGCACTTCCCGTCCCCCTTCGTCCTTACGGCCTCGTCGCCTGGCACGAAGGCAAACCGGTCGCGGCGCATATCTACGGAATTCTCGGCGACACGGCCTATTATCTCTACGGCGCAACGAGCCGCGACGCCCTTCCCGTCCGCGCCGGCTATCGCCTGCATTGGGAAACGCTCGAACGCATTCGCGGCCGGGCGCGTTGGTACGATCTCGGGATTTCTTCCGAAAATCCCGGCATGCAGCGGGTGAAGGAGGGGCTCATCGGCAAGCGCGGCAAGCTCGTGATCGTCCCGCACGAATTCGATTACGCGCCGGATGCGCATGCGCGCGCCGTGCTTGCGGCGGTTCACGCCTTGCGGTCGCTGCGGCGCAGTTCCATCGCGCTCGCGGGTACGCTGAAAGCTAAATCCAGCCCATAAGCTCGCGGCGGACCACCGCCTCGATCACGTCCATGCCCTCTTTCGAATCGTTGAGGCATGGGATGGCCGTGAAGTTCCTGCCGCCATTGGCGCGGAAGATGTCGGCGTTCTCGATGCCGATCTCCTCGATCGTCTCAAGGCAATCGGCGGTGAAGCCCGGCGTAATGACGGCGATATTGCCGACACCGGCCTTGGCCAGCTTCTCGACGGTCTTGTCGGTGTAAGGCTGCAGCCATTCCTCCGGCCCGAAGCGCGACTGGAAGGTCATGATGACTTCGGTGTCCTTCATGCCGAGCGCGGCGCGGTAGAGACTGGCCGTTTCCTCGCAGTGCCTGCGATAGGGATCGCCCTTGTCGGCATAGCTTTTCGGGATGCCGTGGAAGGACGCGATGATCGTGTCCGGCACCCAATCGAGCGTCTTGAGATGGGCTTTCGTCGAGGCCACCAGCGCACCGATATATGCGGGGTCGCGCTGCCAGGGCGGCGCGATGCGCAGGGCCGGCTGCCAGCGCATGGTCTTGAGCTTGTCGAACACCTTGTCGCCGACGGTTGCGGTCGTTGCCGCCGCATATTGCGGATAGAGCGGAATAACGACGAGTCGGTCGCAGCCCGCCGCGTGAAGCGCATCGATACGCTCCGAAATCGACGGGAAGCCGTAGCGCATGGCCCAGTCGACAAGGATCGCGTCGCCGAATTGCCCGAGACGGGCCTGAAGCTTCTCCGCCTGCGAACGGGTGAAGGTCTTCAGCGGGCCTTCGTCCCTGTCGCGGTTCCAGACCGTCTCGTAATCCTTGCCCTTCTTCTGCGGGCGTACCGACAGGACGAAGAGATTGAGAACCGGCAGCCATTTCCAGCGCGGTTCCTCGATGACCCGGCGGTCCGACAGGAATTCCTTGAGATAGGCCCGCATGGGCCAATAGGACGTGCCCTCAGGCGTGCCGAGATTGACGAGCAGGACGCCGATCCTGCCGGTTTCCGCCTTCGGTGTTGCCGGCGGTTTGCGGGTGCGGGCAGGAGCGGGTTTGGGGCGAGGGGCAGGCTTTTTGGTCATGCTCCACTCATAGGACGCATTTGCCATGCGTGCCAATGATGCCGATCAAGCCGCGGGCACGCCGGTTGCCAGAAGGCCGCCGATGAGGATCAGGCCGAGAGCGAGAACGGCGAAGCCGGCTGCGATCTCGATCACGCGCAGGAGGTTTCGGGTCCGGGGCCGCGACGATCCTGCCGCGAGTTTCAGCGCGACGTCCTTGGCGACGACGGCAAGCGTCGCGATGCAGGCAACGGTGATCGCGGTGCCGAACGCCATGGCGAAGGTTGCGGCTACCCCGGCCCACAAGAGCCCCTGGGCAAGCGCGAAGACGAGAACGATGAGCGCGCCGGTACAGGGCCGCAGCCCCACCGCGATGACGGCCGCGCCTGCACGGCGCCAGCCGAATTCGCCGTCGAGGTCCTTCAGGTCGGGCCCATGCCGATGATCGCAGTTCTCGTCATGGACATGGCCGGCGCGCGCCGGAATGAGGCTGCGGCGGAACAGGAGCGCAACACCGAGCAGGACGACGAGGCCATAGCTCGCCGCCTCCATCCACCACGCGGCCACACCCATGGCCTTCGACGTGGCACCGAGAGCCACGGCAAATGTGCCGACAATCGCAACCGCGACAATCGCCTGCACGAAGGCCGCGGCGAAGGAAATGGCGATGCCGCGCCTGAGCGTTTCGCCGGTCGCGAGCAGATAGGAGGAGATGACCGCCTTGCCGTGGCCGGGTCCGGCGGCATGGAACACGCCATAGGCGAAACTGAGCGCGGCAAGCAGAAGCCAGCCATGGCCGCCCTCTTTCGTCGCCTTCACCGCATCGGACATCTTTGCGTAGAACGCCGCCTGTTTCTGCGCGATCCAGGCAAAGGGCGCCCAGGCGGATGTCGCGCCGAAATTGCCGTCGGGCTGCACGATGCCGAACGGACCGAGCGCAGCGTTCGAGGAAGCCGGCGCAGCGGCGCCCAGCGCGTTTCCGGGCATACGCTGCAGGGGATCGGACTGGGCAATGCTGAGCGCCTGTTCGACACGCGCCAGCGGATCGGGCTCGGGCGGCGGAGGCGGCTTGAGCGATTCGGCGTAGGCGATCGCATCCGCACCGCAGCGCACGGCCATCGTATTGGCGAACTGCTTGCCCCAGCCCGCATCGGGATCGAGATTGGCGAAGAAATCCTCGGTGAGTTTTTTCGCTTCTTCCGTGCTGGTGCCCGGACCTTCGACATCGATCCGGCAGTCCTCCGCCGCGCCTTCGAGCGAAGCGGGCTGCTCAGTGGCGAGATCGAAGGCAACGAAATAGCTCGGATCGTAGACATCGAGTTTGAGCGTGCCGGCCGCGGAGGCCGAGGCAACCGGCAGCGTGAAATGAAGCGTCAGCGCCGTGCCGTCATGGTCGAGCCAGTAATCGACCGGCTCGCTGAACGTGACATCCTTCGCATAGGTGAAGAAGTCGAACTCCCTCAGCGAGGTGACGTTCACTTCCGCCAGATCCTGCAATTCCTCGCGGGAGAGATGGCCGCTCGAATCCGTATCGAGCCCCTGAGTGGCGAAGGACGAGAACATGTCGTCGAAGCGCCAGGAATGCTTCACCGCGGCGAGCTTGCCGCCGGCATAGACAAGCGTGCTCTGCACCGTCACGAAGACATGCGGATGCGCCGCCGCCGGAACGGCGAGCCCGACAAGCACGGCAAATATGAGAAGGCCCCGGCGCAGCATGAGGCCAGACAGCCGGTGAGTGCGGCTGAAACAAGGCGTCACGCCGCCTCTCCCAAAGGCGCGCGCAGGACGAGGCTGAACGGCGCGCCGGGTTCCGGCTCCCGGAAGACGCATAATGTGCGCACGTCCAGAGCCTCGCCGCTCACCTCGCGGGCAAACGCATCAGCAAGAGCCGCGAACACCGCATCGCGTTTGTCCTCCGGCAGGGGGCCGGCGAGCGTGAGGTGGAACATGAAATCCTCGAACACATAGGGATAGCCCCAGCGGTCGAGATGCGCGGTCTGCCGCTCCGAAAGGCCGGACGCGATACGTTTGGCGCGATCGTCTTCCGTCAGCGGCGCGCGGAAGGAATCGAATTCCGATACACAGGCATTGGCCAGTTCCAGCACGCGCGGTTCGGCATAGGCCGGCGTGAGGAAGACGAAGCGGCCGGAGAGCTCCGGCACCAGCGGAATGTCATGTATGGCCGGACGGGCGGCAGCGAACCGGCGGACTGCGGCAAACAGATCCTCCTCGGTCGCGCCTTCGTGAAGCGTGAACGGCGCCTTCAAGGTCGCGTGGAAACCGTAGCGACGCGGGGATGCGGTGAAGGCCGTCCATTCTTCCGGCGAAAATTGCGGCGGCACTTTCCGCGCCACCTCTTCGCCGGTTTCGGCGTCGCGGCCGAGCACGAGATTGCCGAATTGCCAGAGGCGGGTGCCGCGCTCGGGCGCCGCGTAAATCGCATAGCGCGGCATCGGCTCAGAATACCCTTTGCCCGGCGGCGATGACCGCGCGCACGACGGGCGTGCCATCGATAATGTTGAAGCGCACCAGATCGGCGCGCAGGCCCGGCGCGAGGCGGCCGCGATCGGACAGGCCGAGCATGTCGGCCGCACGCCATGTGACGAGGCCGACCGCCTCGTGCAGCGGCATGGTCTTGCTCGCGAGAACATTGACCGCCTGCAGCAGGCTGGCCGGCACATAATCGGACGACAGGACGTCGAGCAGCCCCTGCGCCGCAAGTTCGACGACCGAGACGCCGCCGGAATGCGAGCCGCCGCGCACGACATTGGGCGCGCCGCCGACAGTTTTCATGCCGCAATCGCGTGCGGCACGGGCGGCCTCCAGAGTGGTCGGGAATTCGGAAATCGTGCAGCCGGCGCGATGAGCCTCGGCGACGTGCTCTATCGTCGTGTCATCATGGCTCGCAAGCGGAACGCCCCGCTCGCGGAAGAAGGCGACGGCCCTCTCGAAATTCGCCTTGGCCGCCGACGTTCCGCGATCGATCTCGGCGGCGATAATGCGGTCGATCTCCGCATCGGTGCGGCCCTCGCCGGCCACGAAGCGGCGATAATGCGCGACATCGCGCCATTGGCGCTGGCCCGGCGTGTGGTCCATCAGGCTGGCGAGCGCGGCATTGTCGGCGACGCAGCTCTGTTCGAGCCGCGCCATCATTCCGGCATCGGTGGTTTCGCAGCGCAGATGCAGGCGATGATCAGCGCGGAACAGGCCCTTGGCCATGCCATGGTTCACCGCATCCACCATGGGCTTCATGATCTTCGGCCGGTAATCCTTGCCGTCGTCATAGCCGCCGACGCAGATCGCGTCATAGACGGTGGTGATGCCGGACGCGACGATCTGGGCGTCATGGGCCAGCGCGGAGGCGAGGCCGTCGGGCCAGAACGCGCCCGGACGCGGCATGAAATGGCGCTCGAGATTGTCGGTGTGGCACTCGATGAGGCCGGGCGCGACGAAATCGCCCCCGGCATCCTCGGCACCGGGAGCGCGGCTCGCGCCGGGCTGGATATCCGCGAGTCCGTCCGGCCCGTAGACCAGAGTGCCACGCACGACGCCCTGCCCGGTGACGAGCTGCGCATTTGTCAGGATGACCGCCATCGGCGGCTTTATACGGGTTTTGCGGGATGGGGACAGCCTCCCTCATCCTGAGGAGGCGCGAAGCGCCGTCTCGAAGGATGCGGGCAAAACGAACCGCGCAGCACCCGTTTGACGCGCAAACCTGCCCACAAGATGTAGCCCTCAAAAATCGGGCCATCCACCGGTTACGCACAGTGCCTCTATCGCCTGCAATCCGAGGCAAATCCCCGCAATTAACAGAAGCGGGAGATGAGGCCGTTAACCTCTCGTTAATATCTTCAACACACTATATATAGACGATGGATCGCACATGGACCGCAATTTGTTGTCTTTTTGTGACAGGCGGTCCCCGATCCACAGGTGCGCTGTGAGGATCGTCAAAACGGGGTTTCGACTCAGGGCGCAATGGCTGAATCTAAGAGTGGGTAAGCGGTGCGTCCGCCGGGGCAGCGGGCCTGTGGGCCCGCAACGAAATCACTATATATGGGGTCTTACAGATGGGCATTAATGTCGAGGTCGACCATGACGGTCAGGAGCGTGTTCCGGTGTCGGTGAGCCCGAGTGCCCAGCCTCAGATTACGGCCGAACCCGGCTATCAGGTCATCCGGCGCAACGGCTCGGTGACGCCGTTTGACCTTGGCAAGATCAAGGTCGCGGTGCGCAAGGCGTTCCTCGCCGTCGAGGGATCGGCGGCGGCGGCCTCGGCGCGCGTGCACGACGCGGTCGACGAGGTCGCGGCCGGTGTCTGGCAGGGCCTGACGCGGCGCGGCGGCGAAGGCCGCACCTTCCATATCGAAGACATCCAGGACCAGGTCGAACTCGCTCTGATGCGCGGCGAGCACCACAAGGTGGCGCGCGCCTATGTTCTTTATCGCGAGGAGCGCGCCCGTCAGCGCCGCGAGGAACAGGCCGCCAAAAACGAGGCCGAAGCTGCGCCGAAGCTGAAGGTGAAAGGCCTCGACGGCACGCTGAAGCCGCTTGACGAAAAGCGCCTGCAGAACCTCGTCAAGGAAGCGGTCGCGGGCCTCGAAGGCACGAGCGCCGAGCCGGTTCTCGCCGAGACCCGCCGCAATCTTTACGACGGCATCACGCAGGACGAACTGGCGCTCGCGAGCATCATGGCGGCGCGCACCCTCGTCGAGCAGGAGCCGAATTATGCGTACGTCTCCGCGCGCCTTCTGCTCGACAAGCTGCGCCGCGAAGCCCTGACCTTCGTCCATGGCCGCGAGACGCAGGCCACGCAGAAGGACATGGAGAAGGGTTATGCGATCTATTTCGAAGCCTATGTGAAGAAGGGCGTCGAGCACGATCTGCTCGACAAGGAATTGCTGCTGTTCGACGTCAAGAAGCTCGCCGCCGCGCTGAAGCCGGAACGCGATCATCTATTCCAGTTCCTCGGCCTGCAGACCCTCTACGACCGCTATTTCCTGCATTCCGACGGCACGCGGTTCGAACTGCCTCAGGCCTTCTTCATGCGCGTCGCGATGGGCCTCGCCGTCCGCGAAATACAGCGTGAGGACAAGGCGATCGAGTTCTACAATTTGATCTCCTCGTTCGACTTCATGTGCTCGACGCCGACGCTCTTCAATTCGGGCACGCCGCGTCCGCAGCTCTCCTCCTGCTTCCTGACCACGGTGCCGGACGATCTCGACGGCATCTTCAAGTCGATCAAGGACAATGCCCTGCTCGCCAAATATTCCGGCGGCCTCGGCAATGACTGGACGCGCGTGCGCGGCCTCGGCGCCCATATCAAGGGCACGAACGGGGAAAGCCAGGGCGTGGTGCCGTTCCTGAAAGTCGCGAACGACACCGCGATTGCGGTGAACCAGGGCGGCAAGCGCAAGGGCGCCGTCTGTGCGTACCTTGAAACCTGGCACATCGACATGGAGGAATTCCTCGATCTGCGCAAGAACACCGGCGACGACCGCCGCCGTACGCACGACATGAACACCGCAAACTGGGTTCCGGATCTGTTCATGCAGCGCGTGGACGAGGACGGCCAGTGGACCCTGTTCTCGCCGGACGAGACGCCGGACCTGCACGATCTGACCGGCAAGGCCTTCGCCGAGCGCTATGCCTATTACGAGGACAAGGCCGGACGCGGCGAGATGCGCGTGCACAAGGAAGTGCGCGCGCAGGATCTGTGGCGCAAAATGCTGACCATGCTGTTCGAGACGGGCCATCCGTGGATCACGTTCAAGGACCCGTGCAATCTGCGCTCGCCGCAGCAGCATATCGGCGTCGTGCATTCCTCCAATCTGTGCACCGAGATCACGCTCAACACCTCCGACACGGAAGTCGCGGTCTGCAATCTCGGCTCGGTCAACCTTGCCAATCACATTCATGACGGCAAGCTCGACTACGCCCAGCTCGAGCGTACGGTCAAGACCGCGATGCGCATGCTCGACAATGTGATCGACGTGAATTTCTACACGATCCCGGAAGCGCGCAATTCCAACCTGCAGCACCGCCCGGTCGGCCTCGGCCTGATGGGCTTCCAGGACGCGCTGAACATCATGCGCATGCCCTACGCTTCCGACGCGGCGGTGGATTTCGCCGACGAGAGCATGGAGGCGATCTCCTATCACGCGATCTCCGCCTCGGTGGACCTTGCCGCCGAGCGCGGCCGCTATCCGAGCTTCGAGGGCTCGCTGTGGTCGCGGGGCATTCTGCCGCTCGACAGCATCCGCATCGTCGATGATGCGCGCGGCGCCGAGGTCAATGTCGACCGCTCGTCGCGGCTCGATTGGGAGGCGCTGCGCAAGCGCGTACAGACGACCGGCATGCGCAATTCCAACACGATGGCGATCGCGCCGACCGCGACGATCTCGAACATCTGCGGTGTCATGCAGTCGATCGAGCCCGCCTACCAGAACCTGTTCGTCAAATCGAACATGTCGGGCGATTTCACCGTCGTGAACGAGCATCTCGTGCGTGACCTTAAGGCGCGCGGCCTGTGGGACGAGGTGATGGTGTCGGATCTCAAATATTTCGACGGTTCGGTCGGTGCCATCGACCGCATCCCCGACGATCTGAAGGCGATCTACGCGACCGCGTTCGAGATCGATTCGTCCTGGCTGATCGAGGCGGCGGCGCGCCGCCAGAAATGGATCGACCAGGCGCAGTCGCTGAACCTCTACATCGCCAATCCCAACGGCAAGAAGCTCGATCAGCTTTACCGTCTGGCGTGGAAGCGCGGCCTGAAGACGACCTATTATCTGCGCTCGCGCTCGGCGACGCATGTCGAGAAATCGACGCTTAAGGGCACCGATGGCAAGCTGAACGCGGTTTCCGCCACCGTGACGGCGGCCCCGGCGGCCGAATTCATCGAAATCGGCAAGGCCTGCTCGATCGAAGACCCCGAATGCGAAGCCTGTCAGTGATTGGCCGATCACTGACAGCGGTACGGACACGATGATTTAGGAGATAGAGAGAAAATGCTTGATTGGTCCGAAACCACGCCGAACAGCGACCCGAAAAAGGCGGTTCATCCCGCCTTCGACAAGAAGGGAGAACCCGCCGTGGATCCGACCGGCCTCGGTGAGATCGAGCGCGGCGCCGCCCGCGTCTCGGTCGACGACAAGGCGATGATCAATTGCCGCGCCGACGTGAACCAGCTCCTGCCACTGAAATACAAATGGGCGTGGGAGAAATATCTCGCCGGCTGCAACAATCACTGGATGCCGACGGAAGTGTCCATGCAGGCCGATATCGCGCTCTGGAAATCGCGCGACGGCCTGACGGACGACGAGCGCCACGCGATCAAGCGCAATCTCGGCTTCTTCGCGGCCTCCGAATCCCTCGTCGCCAACAATATCGTGCTGGCGATCTACCGCCACCTGACCAACCCGGAATGCCGCCAGTATCTGCTGCGTCAGGCTTTCGAGGAGGCGGTGCACACGCACACCTTCCAGTACATCGTGGAATCGCTCGGCCTCGACGAGGGCGAACTGTTCAACATGTACCGCGAAGTGCCAAGCATCACCGACAAGGCGGCCTGGGCGCTGAAGCACACCAAGAATCTGGACGACGCCAACTTCAAGACCGGCACGCTGGAAGCCGATCAGGACTTCCTGCGCGATCTCGTGGCGTTCTACGTTGTGTTCGAGGGCATGTGGTTCTACACCGGCTTCGCGCAGATCCTGTCGCTCGGGCGCCGCAACAAGATGGTCGGCATCGCCGAGCAGTATCAGTACATATTGCGCGACGAGAGCATCCATCTGAACTTCGGCATCGACGTCATCAACCAGATCAAGATCGAAAACCCGCACCTCTGGACGAAGGCGTTCCAGGAAGAGGTGCGCGGCATGCTGAAGGAAGCGGCGGAACTCGAAGCCTCCTATGGCCGCGACACGATGCCGAACGGCTTCCTCGGCCTCAACGCCCAGCTCTGCGAGCAGTACATGCACTTCATCGCCAACCGGCGCTGCGCGCAGATCGGCCTTGCGCCGGTCTTCCCGGAAACGGAAAACCCGTTCCCGTGGATGTCGGAAGTTATGGACCTCAAGAAGGAGAAGAACTTCTTCGAGACGCGCGTGATCGAATACCAGAACGGCGGCGCGCTGAGCTGGGAGTGAAACTGCCGCGCTTTCGGCACGAAAAATCATCAAGCAAAAGGGCCCGGTCGAAAAACCGGGCTCTTTTCATATCCCGGCCCTCTCATCGCCTTGATTGGCTGGCATCCACCGGGCCGATCCGATTTTCCCGCACTCGAGGCTGGCTCCGCCCGCGCGGCGCCCGATCCGCGTTCATGCCATCAGCCCCGGTTTCACGCCTGTCCGCTCTCCTGTTCGCCGCGATCGCGCTCGCCGGCTGCTCGAGCGATATCGGCTCCATATCGGCGCAGAATTATCCGTCGGACATCGCCAGCCGGCAGGGACTCGTGGCCGTCACCACGCGCAAATCGGCCGGCCCGGCAAAGCCGTGGTTCGGTACGCAGCGCGCCGATGCGAGCATGGTCCGGGTGCGCCTCGCTTCGCCCTATCAGGCCGGCCGCTTTTCGCTCGCCGCCACCGGGCTGCGCGACTGGACGATCACCGGGGTCGAACCGATGTCCGCGTTCGACCTTGCCGGTAATTCCGGCGGCACGCGCGATGTGCTGCTCTATGTCCACGGCTTCAACGCAAGCTTCGAGCGGGCGGCGCTCGATGCGGCGCGCCTGTCGGACGCGCTGAAATTCCGCGGCGACACCGCGCTGTTCAGCTGGCCCTCGCGCGACAGCGTCTTCGATTATCTGGCCGACCGGGAAAGCGCGATCTGGTCGCGCGATGCACTGGAAGACACGCTCCACGCAATGGTTTCGAACCCGGCGGTCGGACGAATCCATATCGTGGCCCACAGCATGGGCAGCATGCTGACCGTGGAAGCGCTGCGTCAGATGCACGCCAGCAACAGAGGCAATATGGGCCGTTTCGGCGCCATCGTGTTCGCCTCGCCCGATATCGATGTCGACAGCTTCTCGGCTTCCGTTCACCGGCTGGGCGGACTGCACCGGCAGATGACCGTCATCACCGCGAAAGACGACCGGGCGCTTGCGATCTCCGCAAGCCTTGCCGGCGGAAAGCGCGTCGGCCGCGCCGAGACGGCCGCCCTCCAGAAGCTCGGCATCGAAGTCGTCGATGCTTCGGGCATGGGCGGGTTCCTGCGTCACGATACTTTCCTTGCCGATGCCGGCGTGCAGAAGATCGTCATCCGGGCGATTGCCGGTGCGCGCGGCGGCACGGGCAACTCCGCCCCCTCGCCTTTCCCGATATTCCAGCGCGACCGGCCGGTGACGCAGCAGCCGCTCGAAGCTCCTGTTGCGGCAGCGCCCGCCGCTCCGGCTTCCGGTGAGGCTCCGGCCACGGCCGCATCTGCCGCTCCCGCTTCTCCTGCCGCCTATTAGCCGCAGCTCATCGCGTCGCGGTGAGTCGAGATCGGAACGCGAATCGAACCGGCCCGACAGGGCGGCTTTGCATTGGTCCGCCGCGCTGCAACTCGCACACACCCGCGAACAGGCTTTCAGACGTTCGTCGGCCGCTCCGGCTGCCCTGCCGGACCGCCGCCGATCCACCGCATGGCCGCCGCTTTTCGGCCTTCTTCCATGCGAGAAGGTCGGTTTTCGGCGTGATTTTCAGGTCCTATAGGCCTTGATTATAATTAATGGATTTTAATATGTCGCATACCTGACACAATTCGGCATGCGCCATATGCATGGCTGGTGGTATACCAAGACACTACCTAAACGCGCGTGAATGGATCATATTGCGTTTCAGAAGAAAGGGGTAACCACCATGATCGCTTTTGTCCTTCATTTCCTTGAGTTCGTCGGCGCCGCCCAGCGTGTGGCCGAGGCTTCCCGCAATCGTCAGGTTCCGTCCGCTAAGGACCTCAAGATCCTCGACCTTCCGGCGAGCGCCTTCGTCCGCTGATCCGGCACGAGCACGGCGAACTGGAATCGTGTGGAGCGGCCGCAGGGCCGCTCTTTGCGTATTCAATCACAGGTTGACCTCCTGTCCCATCCGGGAGGCTAAACGCGAATGCGGCGGGGCAAGCCCCCTCGCTCCGCCGCTTCGCGACCTTTGCCTTCCAAGGAAGGTTGTGGGGATTCCGATTCATATGCCGCTCGCCCGTGGCGCGGACTCACTTCTCCCATCTACTTACGGAGAGGGAATCGCATGTCCCGGAAGCGGCGGAGCCGCTGTCCGGGACGCCATACTCCGTGTTCTCTCGTGACAACCTCTCGCGCTGGCGCCCTATCGCAAAGCCTGCGGCGTATGGGTCCCGGGATCCGCGCGTAACTCGGGCTTGCCCGAGTTACGATTGATAGGAGACTTAACTCGGCAACAGCCGAGTTAAGCGGCCCCGGGACACACAGCAGACGCCCTCACCCTGCTCGGCCTTCCGGCCGAGTCGGCCCTCTCCCGTAAACGGGAGAGGGGGTAACGGCTCCGCCGCCGGTTCTTCAGGAAGAAAGATCGGAGCGCGTGCGCCGCACGGCGGCGCGCCAGCCCTTGAGCTTTTCCTCCCGCCAAGGGCCGGAATCGCCCGGCTCGAAGCGGCGGTCGAGCCGCCAGGCCTTGGCGAATTCGGCCGGCTCCGGGCAGACGCCTGCCGCGAGCCCGGCGAGATAGGCCGCGCCGAGCGCGGTCGTCTCGATGATTTTCGGCCGGTCCACCGGCACGCCCAGAATGTCGGCCACGAATTGCATGGTCCAGGAATCGCGGACCATGCCGCCATCGACCCTCAGCACCGAAGCCTCGCCGCGCTGCCAATCGGCCTGCATGGCCTCGTAGAGGTCGTTGGTCTGATAGCCCATGCTTTCGAGCACGGCGCGGGCGATCTCGGCGCGGCCGGTGCCGCGCGAAATACCGCAGATCAGGCCGCGCGCATCGGGGTCCCAATAAGGTGCGCCGAGGCCGGTGAAGGCCGGCACGAAATAGACACCCGAATCCGGATCGGCCTTTTCCGCGAGTTCCTGCGTTTCAGGCGCGGCGCGGACAATCTTCACCCCGTCGCGCAGCCATTGCACCGCGGCGCCGGCCACGAAGATGGAGCCTTCCAGCGCATAGGTGCGCTTGCCGCCGAACTGATAGGCAATGGTGGTCAGAAGCCGGTTCTGCGAGGCGACCGGCTCCGCCCCCGTGTTCATCACCGCAAACGCGCCGGTGCCGTAGGTGATCTTCATCATGCCCGGCTCGAAACAGGCCTGGCCGATTGTCGCGGCCTGCTGGTCGCCGGCAATGCCGCAGACGGAGAGCGGCGCGCCGAACAGGCGCGCTTCACTCTCGCCGAACTTCCCGGAGGAATCGCGCACCTCCGGCAGCATCTTTTTCGGAATGCCGAGCGCCTTTAGAAGATCACTGTCGTATCTGCCCTTGCGGATATCGAACAGCATGGTGCGCGCGGCATTGGTCGCGTCCGTCGCATGGACCTTGCCGCCCGTCAGACGCCAGAGGAGAAAACAGTCGATCGTGCCGAAGGCGAGATCGCCCTTCTCGGCCGCAGCCCGCGCGCCTTCCACATGATCGAGAATCCAGGCGATCTTGGTGGCGGAGAAATAGGGATCGACGACAAGGCCTGTCTTCGTCCGTACGTCTTCCTCGAGCCCGTCCGCCTTGAGGCGCGCGCACAGATCGGCCGTGCGCCGGTCCTGCCAGACAATGGCGTTGTGGATCGCCTTTCCGGTCTTCCTGTTCCAGACCACGGTCGTTTCGCGCTGATTGGTGATGCCGAGCGCGGCGATGGCCCGCGCTTCGACGTCGGCGCGCGCGAGCACTTCGCTGACGACCGCCACCGTCGTCGCCCAGATGTCCTCCGGATCGTGCTCGACCCAGCCGGGATGGGGGAAATGCTGCGGAAATTCGCGCTGGGCCACCGCGATGACGTCGAGCCTGCTGGAAAACAGGATGGCCCGGGAACTCGTCGTTCCCTGGTCGATGGCGAGAAGATGCCCGATCATGCGCCCTCCCCCGCAGCCTGACGGCAGCCCGGTCCGGGAGCATGACCGATATTGCGGCGCAGGAGAAGCATTGGCGAACCGGCGCGCGATGCCTACATGGCGGCGATGATTCCTTTCTCGATCCTCGATCTCGCCCCCGTGCGCGAGGGCGGCACGGTCTCCGATGCGCTCCACGCCAGCCGCGATCTCGCCCGCCACGCCGAAAAGCTCGGCTTCACCCGCTTCTGGCTCGCCGAACATCACGGAATGCCCGGTATTGCGAGCGCGGCGACCTCGGTCGCCCTCGCTCATGTCGCGGAAGGCACGAAAACGATCCGCATCGGCGCCGGCGGCATCATGCTGCCGAACCATTCGCCGCTCGTCATCGCCGAGCAGTTCGGCACGCTTGCCGCGCTCTATCCAGGCCGCGTCGATCTCGGCCTCGGCCGCGCACCGGGTTCCGATCCCGTCACGGCGCGGGCCCTGCGGCGCGATCTCGCCGGCGATCCGAACCGCTTTCCGCACGACGTCGTCGAACTGATGTCCTATTTCCGCGGCGCGGGGCCGGTGCCCGCCGTGCCGGGCCATGGCGCGGATGTGCCGGTCTATATTCTCGGCTCGAGCCTGTTCGGCGCGCAGCTCGCCGCCCATCTCGGCCTGCCCTTCGCCTTCGCCTCGCATTTCGCGCCGGGCGATCTTTTTCCGGCGATGGAGATTTACCGCGAAAGGTTCGAGCCGTCCGAACAGCTCGACACGCCGCATGTCATGCTCGGCTTCAATATGTACGCCGCCGACACGGACGAGGAGGCGCAATTTCTGATGTCGAGCCGCGACCAGAGCTTCGTCGCGCTCAGAACCGGCACGCCGGGCCTTCTGAAACCGCCTGTCGAGAATTACCGCGCGACGCTCGATCCCAATGCGCGCGCAATGCTGGACATGACCCTGTCCGCGACCGCCTGCGGCGCACCGGAGACGGTGAGGAAGCAGACGGAGGATTTCATCGCGAAGACGGGCGCGGACGAACTGATCCTGACCGCGATGTTCCACGACCACGAAGCGGCGAAGAAGAGCTTTTCGATCGCGGCGTCGATGATGGAGACGGTGCCGGCGTGAGCGCCTTCGTCAGATAGGTGTCGAGCGCCCTTTTCTGTCTCTGCGTCATGTGAAGGCCGAGCTTCGAGCGGCGCCACAGAATGTCCGCGGCCGAGAGCGCCCATTCGTTCTCGATCAGATAACGCACCTCCCGCTCGGTGAGGCCGGCGCCGAACGAGCGGCCTAGTTCCTTCGCCGATGAAGCGGCGCCGAGAAGATCGTAGGCACAACTGCCATAGGAGCCGATGAGGCGGGCCGCATCGCCCGGCGTCAGAAACGGATAATGCATCCGCAATGCGCGCGCTTCAAGCGCCCGGCGGCCGGGGGAGAAGCCACCGCCCGGCAGCGGCGCCTTCGCCGTCCAGACGCGCGTTGCACCGACAAAGGGTTCGAGCTTTTCCAGCACTTCCTCGGCGAGGCGACGATAGGTGGTGATCTTGCCGCCATAGATGTTCAGCACCGGCGGCGTGCCGGGCGGTGCATCGAGATCGAGCACGTAATCGCGCGTCGCATCCTGCGCCTTCTTCGATCCGTCATCGTAAAGCGGACGCACGCCGGCATAGGTCCAGACGACGTGCTCGGGCCGGACGGGCTTCTCGAAATATTCACTGGCTGCCGCGCACAGATAGGCGATTTCCTCGTCCGAACATTTTGCATCAACGGGATCGCCCGAAAAATCGCGGTCCGTCGTGCCGATCAATGTGAAATCGCGCTCGAAGGGAATGGCGAAGATCACGCGGCCATCGGCGTTCTGGAAAATGTAGGCACGGTCATGGCCGAACAGTTTGGGCACGACGATATGGCTGCCCTTGACGAGGCGGAGCGGCGCGGGACGCTTTTCGAGCGACTGGACGAGATCGCCGACCCACGGCCCCGCTGCATTGACGAGAACGCGCGCGCGCACGGTGCGCTTTCTGCCCCCTTGGCGCCGGACCGTGATGTTCCACACGCCATCCCGTCGTGTGGCGCCGATGCATTGCGTGCGCGTCTCGATCACGGCGCCTTTCGCGCGCGCATCCATCGCATTGAGCACGACGAGCCGCGCATCCTCGACCCAACAATCGGAATATTCGAAGCCGGTGCGGAATTCGTCCTTCAGCACGCGCCCGACCTTGGAGCGCGCAAGATTCACACGGCGCGAGGGCGGCAGGCGTTTGCGGCCGCCGAGCGCGTCGTACAGAAAAAGGCCGAGCCGCAGCATCCAGCGCGGACGCAGGCCCTCGTGATGCGGCAGGACGAAGCGCAGCGGCCGCACCACATGCGGCGCGATGTTGAGCAGGACTTCGCGCTCGTGCAGCGCCTCGCGCACGAGGCGGAATTCGTATTGCTCGAGATAGCGCAGGCCGCCATGAATGAGCTTGGTCGAGGCCGACGATGTGCCCGACGCGAGATCACCCTTCTCGCACAGATAGACCGACAGGCCACGGCCGGCGGCATCGCGCGCGATGCCGCAGCCATTGATGCCGCCGCCGATGACGGCGATGTCGTAAACCGGCCCGCTCATGGAATCCCCTTATCCGAGGATGCCTCAAACGCGGCGGGCGCGGAAGACGGCGCTATTCGCGGTATTTGCTGTGGCAGGCGGAGCAGTTCTTGGCGACGGCGGCGAAGGCGGCCTTGAATGCAGCCTCGTCCTTTGCGGCTTCCGGAACCGCTGCCTCTGCATCGGCTTCCAGCTTTGCGACCATTGCGTCGAAATCCGCCTTGTTTTCCCAGATGGCGGGAAGCGCCTCGGTCTCGCCGCCTGTTTCCGTACCCGCGGGAAACAGATCGCCATAGCCGGAGCTCGCGGCGGCGATGGCCTCGAAGGCGGCGCCGGCGGCCGCGCCGTCAAAAGGCGCCTGGCCTCTGTTCATGCGATTCACGGCGCCGAAGTTCTTGCCCACTTCCTTCATCGCCGCCTGACGCGCGGCAATCGGGTCCTGCGCGACGGCAGATCCGGCCATAAAAAAAGCCGCCATCGCGGCACAGACAACCCAACGCTTCATTCTCTCTCACTCCGGCGGTTTCGTCAGTTTGAAATCACTCCAAAGAGGAGCGGAGTGTCAATCGAACCGGCGCGCAGAGGCGATCAAGCTTTCGTCAGAAGGGCTTCGAGATGATCGAGCCGGTCCGCCTCGCGCGGCGGCTTGTCCCAGCGGATGCGCGCGATGCGCGGAAAACGCATGGCGACGCCGGAGCGGTGCCGCGCCGAACGCGACAGGCCCTCGAATGCGATTTCCAGGACGAGGCCTTCGTCCGCGTCATGCATGACCTCGCGCACCGGACCGAAACGATTGATCGTGTTGTTGCGCACAAAACGGTCGAGCTTCAGCAATTCCTCGTCGGTGAAACCGAAATAGGCCTTGCCGACCGGGACGAGTTCCTCGCCCTCCTCGCCCTCGGTCCAGACGCCGAAGGTGAAATCCGAATAATAGGACGAACGGCGGCCCGAACCTCTCTGTGCATACATCAGAACGGCATCGACATTGAACGGATCGCGCTTCCATTTGAACCATTCGCCTTTGGGACGGCCGGGCACGTAAACAGAGGCGCGGCGCTTGATCATGACGCCCTCGACCGCTTCCGCATCCACACCTGCGCCATGCGAGGCCGGATCGGCGCGCGCTTCGGTGAGTGCGTGCCAGGTCGCAAAGCCGATCTGCGGCGACAGGTCGAAGACCGGGGAATCGAGTTTCTGAATGAAGGATTCGAGCCGCGCGCGGCGTTCGTCGAAAATGAGTGTGCGCAGATCCTCGCCGTTTTCCGTCAGAAGATCGTAGGCGCGGATATGGGCCGGAAAATCCTGCACCAGTTTCGGCGTGATCGTCTTGCGGTTCAGGCGCTGCTGCAGGACGTTGAAGCTCTGCACACGGCCTTCGCGCAGGATGAGAAGTTCGCCGTCGAGCGCGCCGTCGAATTGGATCGCGGCGAGCACGTCGGGAAAGGCGGCGGAAATGTCCTCCCCGGTGCGCGAGTACAGACGCGCCGCGTGGCGCCCATCGGCATCCTTGCCGCCGACGGCCTGAACGCGGATGCCGTCCCATTTCCATTCGGCGGTGAAATCGGAGGGATCGAGATTGTCGCGCCAGTTGGACGTGTCCTCGATCGCGGTCGAGAGCATGGGCGGATGGAAGGGCGCGGGATTTGTGTTTTCCGGAATTCCTGCCCGGCCTTCGACCCAGGCGAACAATTCCTCGTAGGGCGGTTCGAGGCCGGGCCAGACATGCTCGATATCGTTCGGCGCGATGTTCTCGCCCATACCGGCGACCGCCGTTTTCGCAAGGCGCGCCGTGACGCCGACACGCAGCGAACCGGTGATGAGCTTGAGCAGCGCCCAGCGCCCGGTCTCGTCGAGCGCATCGAGCCAGGAGGCAAGACGGTTCGGCAGATCGAGTTTCGATGTCTCGTGAAGTCCGGCGACGATTTCCGTCAGCGTCGGCACATGATCGGTACCGCGCGTGGCCGGCCACATCAGCGCGACCGTTTCCGCCATGTCGCCGACATAATCGCGCGAGAGCTGGAACAGATAGGGATCGGTACGCTCGCCGACCAATGTGCGTACGAGATTGGGCTTGGCATGTTTGAACGAGAGCGCGCCGGTCAGCGCCGCGAGCGCCCAGCCGCGTTCCGGATCGGGCGTATCGCGGAAATAATCGGCCATCAGCGTCAGCTTGGCGTTACGCCGGGGCTCATAGGCGAGACGGTCGAGAAGGGCGGCGAAACGGTTCACGTCCCCTCCACCGGATCGGCGATATCCTGCGCTTCCTCGTCGCCATAGCCGACGATGTCCAGCGGCCGCGCCTTGAGCCCCTGCAACTCGCACCAATAGACGAGCGCCTCTTCCGCGCCATGCGTGACCCAAATTTCCTCGGCGCCGGTCTCGTGTATGGTCGCGCCGAGATCGTCCCAATCCGCGTGATCGGAAATGACGAGCGGCAGTTCGGCACCCTGCTGGCGGGCGCGGGCGCGTACGCGCATCCAGCCCGAAGCGACCGCGTTCACCGGATCGGGGAATTTACGCGACCATATTTCCTGCAGCACCGAGGGCGGGCAGATGATTATCTCGCCGCCGAGATTTTTCCGCTCATCCGGCGCGACATGGCGCACCTCGCCGAACGGCACGCCTTCGGCGATGTAGAATTCGGTGATCTTCTGCATGGCGCCGTGCATGAAGAGCGGCCGGTCCCAGCCGCCTTCGCGCAGCAGCGCCATCAGCCGCTGCGCCTTGCCGAGCGAATAGGCGCCGACGAGATGGGCCCGCTCGGGAAAGAGCCGCGCGGAATCGAGCAGCTTGGCGAGCTCGCCGGTGGCCGGCGGATGACGGAAGACCGGCAGGCCGAACGTCGCCTCGGTGACGAACAGATGGCACGGCACCGGCGAAAACGGCGCGCAGGTCGGATCGCGCTCGCGCTTGTAATCCCCGGACACGACCGCGCGGAAACCCTTCCACTCGAACAGGATCTGCGCCGAGCCCAGGACATGGCCCGCCGGATGAAAGCACACCTGCACGCCGCCTTTCAGCGTGACGATCTCGCCATATTCGACCGCTTGAACGGAGCCTGCGAAATCCGGCCCGTAGCGTAGCGCCATGATGCGCAATGTCTCCGGCGTCGCCATGACATGGCCATGCCCCGCGCGGGCATGATCGGAATGAGCATGGGTGATCAGGGCGCGCTCGACCGGCCGCGTCGGGTCGATGTGGACTCCGGCAGGTCGGCAGCACAAACCTTGCGGTGTCGGGCAAAGGAGGTCTTCGGGGCGCATTCGCGCTAAGAGATATGGTAGGGAACGCGGCGGAGAAGAGCAGATGGTGACAACGGCAAATTGGCGGCAACTCGGCGAGGCGGATATTCCGGCCCTGCTGGAGGTCCAGAAAGAGGCCTATCCCTGGCATCAGGAGGGGCCGGCCATGTTTCTCGACCGGATGCGGATCTATCCCCATGGCTGCCTCGCGCTCGATGGCCCGGACGGGATGCTGGGCTATATTCTCAGCCATCCCTGGCACACTGATGACCCGCCACCGCTCGACACTTTGATCGGCCGGCTGCCGGAGCGGACGGGCACCTATTATCTGCACGATCTGGCTCTGCTGAAGGCCGCGCACGGACAGGGACTCGGCGCGCGGCTGGTGCGGCATCTGGCCGAACACGCCGGCACCTGCGGCTACACGACCATGTCTCTCGTCGCGGTCAACAATTCCGCGCCGTTCTGGGAACGGCAGGGCTTCGCCGCGCGTGAGGTGCCGAATCTCGCGGCGAAGCTGAAAACCTATGGGCCGGACGCCGTGTTCATGACGCGCGCGCTGGACTGATCCCGGAACCGAGCGAGCGCCCGCCACGACATCCGACGCCGACGACGACCTTCTGCCCGAGACCTTCACGTGCTGGTTCGCCGCGCGCGGCTGGATAGCGCGCCCACACCAGATCGCGCTGCTGCGGCAGGCCCGCGCGGGCCGCTCGACGCTTCTGATCGCGCCGACCGGAGCGGGCAAGACGCTCGCGGGGTTTCTGCCGAGTCTGGTGGAATTGGGGGAGATGTATGTCCCGGGGACGCGGAGCGGAGCCCGGGACCCATACGCCGCATCATCTGCGAGCAAACCACAAACGTCACGGACTATGGGTCCCGGACAGGCACGTTCCGCGCCTTCCGGGACACGCAGACGCGGCGTCCATACGCTCTACATCTCGCCGCTGAAGGCCCTTGCCGTCGATGTCGCGCGCAATGTCGAAACGCCGATCCGCGAAATGGGCCTTGCGATCCGCGTCGAGAGCCGCTCAGGCGACACGCCGCAATCGAAAAGACAAAGACAGAAAACCGACCCGCCCGATCTGCTGCTGACGACGCCGGAACAGGTGTCGCTGCTGATCGCGAGCCGCGAGGCAGAGCTGCTGTTTTCCGGCCTCTCCCGCATCATCGTCGATGAGGCGCATGCGCTGGCGCCGGACAAGCGCGGCGATCTCCTGTCGCTCGCGCTGGCGCGGCTGAAGAAACTCGCGCCGCAGGCGACGATCACCGGGCTGTCCGCAACGGTGGCCGATCCGGACGATCTGCGGCGGTGGCTGGTTCCCGCCTCTTCCTATCAGGAAGGGAGTGCCGAGGCAGGGGGAGGTGAACTCGCCGATCTCGTCATGGTCGAAGGCGGGGCGGCGCCGGACATCCTCATCCACGACACGAAGGAGCATCTGCCCTGGTCGGGCCATGCGGCGAAACACGCGCTGCCCGCGGTCTATGACGAGATCAGGCGGCACAGGATGACCCTGATCTTCGTCAATACGAGATTCGTCGCCGAATTCGCATTCCAGGAATTGTGGCGACTGAACACCGACGATCTGCCGATCGCGCTGCATCACGGTTCGCTCGATGTGATGCAGAGGCGGCGCGTGGAAGCGGCAATGGCAGCCGGGAAACTGCGCGCGGTCGTTGCCACCTCGACGCTCGATCTCGGCATTGACTGGGGCGATATCGATCTCGTCGTGCATCTCGGTTCGCCCAAGGGCTCGTCGCGGCTTCTGCAAAGGATCGGCCGCGCCAATCACCGCATGGACGAACCGTCCAAGGCCATCATCGTGCCGGGCTCGCGCTTCGAGCGCGTGGAATGCGAGGCGACGCGCATGGCCGCGCTTGCCGGCGAGCAGGACGCCGAGATGCTGCGCACCGGCGGGCTCGACGTGCTGGCGCAGCACATTCTCGGAATGGCGACGGCCGCGCCGTTCGACGCCGACGACCTGTTCGCCGAAGTGACGGACGCCGCGCCCTATTGCGCCCTCACACGCGCGGATTTCGACGCGGCGCTGAATTTTGCTGCGACCGGCGGCTATGCGCTACGCACATACGAACGCTTCGCAAAAATAAGGCGAACGAAAGACGGCCTCTGGCGCATTTCAAATCCGCGCATGGCGCAGCAATACCGGATGAATGTCGGCACGATCACCGAAGCGGACATGGTGAAGATACGCCTGATGCGCGGCGGCCGCGGCGGCGCGGGCTTCACCGGCCCGGTCGGGCGCGGCGGACGCGTGCTCGGCGAACTCGAAGAGAGCTTTGTCGCCATGCTGTCGCCGGGAGACACGTTCGTCTTCGGCGGCGAGATTCTGGAATTCCACGCCGTGCAGGACGATTCCGCCTTTTGCACGCGCTCGAATGCAAACGATCCGAAAGTGCCGAGCTATGCCGGCGCGCGCATGCCGTTCAGTTCGGGCGTTGCAGCCCGCGTGCGGACGATGATCGCCCATCCGGAGCAATGGGGCGCATTTCCCGAACAGGTGCGCGAGTGGCTGGACATCCAGCGCCAGCGCTCGCGCCTGCCGGCGCCGGATGAGCTTCTGGTCGAGACCTTCCCGCGCGCCGGACGCTTCTTTCTCACCTGCTATCCGTTCGAGGGGCGCAACGCGCACCAGACTCTCGGAATGCTGCTGACGCGGCGTATGGACCGCGCAAAGCTGCGGCCGCTCGGCTTCGTCGCGACCGATTACGCCGTCACCGTCTGGGGCCTTGGCGACACGGCCGCGCGCGTGAAAAACAACACGCTGCACATCGAGGACCTGTTTTCCGAGGACATGCTGGGCGACGATCTCGAGGAATGGCTTGCCGAATCGAGCCTGATGAAGCGGAACTTCCGCGACTGCGCGCTCATCGCCGGACTGATCGAGCGCAACTTTCCCGGCCAGAGGAAGACCGGGCGGCAGGTGACGATGTCATCCGATCTGATCTACGACGTTCTCCGCCGCCATGAGCCGGACCACATCCTGCTGCGCGCGGCGCGCGCGGATGCGGCACGCGGCCTTCTCGACATTTCGCGCATCTCGTCCATGCTCGCGCGCGTGAAGGGAAAGATCGTGCATGTGCCGCTGGACCGCGTTTCGCCGCTCGCCGTGCCCGGCATTCTCGAAATCGGGCGCGAGCAGGTTTCCGGTGAGGAACGCGACGCGCTCTTGATCGAAGCGGAAGAGGAACTCGCCGCCGAGGCGATGGAAGCGAACGAGTGATGGAAAGAATGACCGGCGCGACTGCTCCCTCTCCCCGCTTGCGGGGAGAGGGCCGGGGTGAGGGGCAAGAAATCGCACGCAGCCCCTCACCCGGCGCTGCGCGCCGACCTCTCCCCGCAAGCGGGGAGAGGCAGGCCGAGCCCGACTCGCTCGTGTCCGTACATGGATCTATGTTCACCGTGCAACGGGAGGGCGCGCTCTGGCACGAGGACGAGCGCGTTCTGATCGTTGCCGATCTGCATCTCGAAAAGGGCTCAGCTTTTGCCGAACGGGGACGCGGACTGTTGCCGCCCTACGATACCGGCGCGACGTTTGCGCTGCTCGCCACGCTGATCGACCGCCTCGATCCGGCATGCGTGGTCGCGCTCGGCGACAGTTTTCATGACAGCCGCGCCGGCGAGCGTATGCACGAGCGCGATATCGAAACCTTGTGCGCGCTGCAGACGGGACGCGACTGGCTGTGGGTGAAGGGCAATCACGATCCCGATCCGCCGAGCTGCGTTTCAGGCGAATGGCACGGCGAGTTCCGCCTTGGCCCTTGCGTGATGCGGCACGAACCGGCGGCAGGCGATGCGCCCGGCGAGATCGCGGGCCATCTGCATCCGGTGGCGAAGATCGTGGTGCGCGGCGAAAGCGTCCGGCGGCGCTGCGTGGTTTCGGACGGGCGCCGCGCGATTCTACCGGCTTTCGGCGTCTATGCCGGCGGGCTGAATGTGCGCGACCGGGCCTTCGACGGCCTGTTCCGGGGCGAAACCCTCTCCGCCTGGATGCTGGGCGCGAGCGGCATCTACCTTATGCCGGGCGAACGCCTCGTTCCCTGATCAGTGGAAATCGCGCGATTTCGGAACGATCCGTACATTGCGTGGATGGTTCGATGCCCGCGGATAATGCGGATTGCGCACGGCATCGGCGCGGGCGAGATCGAATTCTGGATCGGTGACGTCCGACAAACGGGCAAGATCGCCGCTGCGGTCGATGAGCCGTGTCACCATCAGATGCACGACATTTTCCTCGCTTTTCTGAATTCTGCCATGCGCCTCGATCAGGCGCGAGGCCATGACCTCGCGCCGGAACTGCGCGAACCTGTTCTGCCACATGACCGTGTTGACGATGCCGCTCTCATCCTCGATCGTCATGAAGATGGCCTTGCCCTCGCCCGGCCGCTGGCGGACCAGGACAACGCCCGCGACCTTGCAGAACGCCCCATCCTTCAGCGCCAGCGCCTCCGCCGCGCTTCTTATGCCCTCCGCACGATAACGCGCGCGAAGGAAGGACATCGGATGCGCCTTCAGCGACAGACGCATGGTCTGGTAATCCGTCACCACATGTTCGGACAGATGCATGGCCGGGAGCTGCGCGTCCGGTTCCGGCGCAAGTTCGGCGGCGTCTGCATAGGCAAACAGGGGCAGTGCCTCCCGCCCCGGCAGGCGGCGCACGGCCCATAAAGCCTCGCGCCGGTCGAACCCGATGGAACGGCAGGCATCGGCATCGGCGAGAAGCTCCAGCGCGCGGCGCGGCAACGAAGTGCGGCGCGCGAAAATCTCGATATCGGTAAAGCCCGCGCCGCGTTGCGTCGCCAGCATATCCGCCCATTCCTCGCGGAAGCCGTCGATCTGACGCAGGCCGAGGCGCAGCGCGAGTGTCCTGCCGTCCGCACACTTCTCCAGAGTATTATCCCAGACACTGTGGTTGAGATCGGCGGGACGGACCTCGACGCCATGCTCGCGCGCATCGCGCACGATCTGCGCCGGGGCGTAAAAGCCCATGGGCTGCGAGTTCAAAAGGGCCGCGGCGAACACCGCCGGATAACGGCATTTGATCCATGACGAGACATAAACGAGATGGGCGAAGGCGGCGGCGTGGCTTTCCGGAAAACCATAGGAGCCAAAACCCTCGATCTGCGCGAAACAGCGTTCGGCGAAGGCGCGCTCATAGCCGCGGCGCACCATGCCCTCGATCATCTTGACCTTGAGCGTGTGGATCGTACCGACATGACGGAATGTGGCCATGGCCCGGCGCAACTGGTTCGATTCATCGGCCGTGAAATCAGCGGCGACAATAGCGAGCCGCATGGCCTGTTCCTGAAAGAGCGGTACGCCGAGCGTCTTTCCGAGCACGTCCTTCAGTTCGTCAGGATTGTGCGGCGGCGCGGGCGATGGAAACTCCGGATGCTCCTTCCCGGCACGCCGACGTAAATACGGATGCACCATATCGCCCTGGATCGGGCCAGGGCGGACGATGGCCACCTGAATGGCGAGATCGTAGAAATTCCTCGGCTTCAGGCGCGGCAGCATATTGATCTGGGCGCGGCTTTCGACCTGAAAGACGCCGATGGAATCGCCCTTGCAGAGCATGTCGTAGGTGGCGGCATCATCGCGCGGGATCGAGGACAGGTTGTGATCCAGCCCCTCATGATCGCGCAGCAGGACGAGGGCTTTCCTGAGACAGGTCAGCATTCCGAGCGCAAGGATGTCGACCTTCATCAGGCCGAGCACGGCGATGTCGTCGCGGTCCCATTCGATGAAGGTGCGGTCCTCCATCGCGGCATTGCCGATGGGCACGATCTCGTCGAGGCGGCCGCGCGTCAGGATAAAGCCGCCGACATGCTGCGACAGATGGCGCGGAAAGCCGATCAGGCGGTTGGCAAAGCGCACCGCGCGGGCGATCTCGGGATTGCCGGGCACCATGCCGGCCTGACGGACATGATCGTCCGGCATCTCGTCGCCCCACGAGCCCCACACGGTCGAGGCCAGAGCGGAGGTGACATCCTCCGTCAGGCCGAGCACCTTGCCGACCTCGCGGATGGCGCTGCGCGGACGATACGAAATCACGGTCGCGGCGATGGCCGCCCGCTCGCGACCATAACGCCCGTACATATACTGGATGACTTCCTCGCGCCGCTCATGCTCGAAATCGACATCGATGTCCGGCGGCTCTTCGCGCTCCTTTGACAGGAAGCGCGCGAAGAGAACATCGATCTCCTCCGGATCGACATTGGTGATGCCCAGAATGAAGCAGACGACGGAATTCGCCGCCGAGCCGCGGCCCTGGCAGAGAATGCCCCGGTCTTCCGCGAAGCGGACGACATCGTGGATGGTCAGGAAATAGCGCGCATAATCGGAGACGGCGATGAAGGCGAGTTCGTCGCGCAGGAGCTTTTCGACCTTCGGCGGAATGCCGTCCGGATAACGAAAAGAAGCGCGGCGCCAGCACAGATCTTCGAGATGGCTTTGCGCGGTCTTGCCGGGCGGAACGGGCTCGTCCGGATAATCCGGCTTCAGTTCGGCGAGCGAGAAATTCATGCGGGCGAGAAGATGCAGCGTTTCCTCGACCGCTTCCGGCGCATCGCGGAACAGGCGCGCCATTTCCTGCGGCGATTTCAGATGGCGCTCGGCATTGGCTTCGAGAATGCGGCCGGCATTTTCGATCTTCAAACCTTCGCGGATGCAGGTCACGACATCCTGCAAGGGGCGTTCTTCAGGGGTCGCGTAAAGCGCGTCGTTGGTCGCGATCAGCGGGACGGCATGTTCGCGCGCCATGTCCTTCAGCGCGGCGAGACGGCGGCGGTCGTCGCCGCGCCGGTGCATGGCCGCACCGAGCCAGAGCGAGCCGGACGCAGCCCCGACAAGACGCGCGAGCGCGGCTTTCGATGTCCGCACATCACGGTCCGGCATCAGGATAAGCAGAAGATCGCGCGTATCGGCAAGAAGGTCGCAGAGATAGAGAAGGCAATCGCCCTTTTCCGTGCGCCGGTTGCCGGTCGTCAGCAGACGGCAGAGCCGCCCCCATCCGGCGCGGTTTTCGGGATAGACGACCACGTCGGGCGTGCCATCGGCGAAAACGAGCCGCGCGCCGACCATCAGCTTGAACGGCAGCGCGGCGCCTTTGTTCTCGCGCGCATAATCGCGCGCCGCATCGCGCACGGGAACGAAGGCGCGCACGACGCCGGCAACCGTGTTTCGGTCGGCGATCCCGATGCCGGCAAGGCCGAGTTCGGCGGCGCGCAGGGTCATGTCCGCCGGATGCGAGGCACCGCGCAGGAACGAAAAATTCGTGGCCGCGACGGGTTCGGCGAACATCACGCAAACAGCCCGTGCATGAACCAGCGCGGCGCGCTTTGCCCGTACAGGCCCTCGCGATAGAGCCAGAAGCGGCGGCCCTCGCGGTCCTCGACGCGGAAATAATCGCGCTCCGGCATATCGCGCCGCCACCATTCGTCGGCGATGCGCTCCGGCCCCTCGGCGCGCGCGACTTCGTGCATCACCCGCCGCCAGCGGAAGCGCACGGGCGGCCCGTCCGGGATTTCGGACAATGTGTCCTCGACCGGTTCCGGCGGATCGAACAGGCTGACGGGACGAAGCGGCGGATCGCCCCGCGCGCCATGCGGCCATGGCCCGTCCCATGCGGCGGGGGAGATCGCGGGCACGATGCGCGCGGCGCGTTCGGGCAGATGGCTGTCCTGCGCCACGAACCGCACGATGCGCGACGGGCCGAAACGCGCACCGAGGCGGTCGATCAGCCCGGCGACCTCTTCCTCGTCATTGGCGCGCCCGTCGAGGCCGGACTGGGCCGGCAGGACAGTCTGCGCGCGCAGCACGGACAGGCGGATCATGTCGAAGCCGAAACCGGGATCGACCGGATCGGCCAAAGCGTCGAGCTTTTCGGAAAACAGTCTGACGATGGTCTTCGGCTCGCGCAGCGGACGCCCGGACATGACGTCAATACGGCGCACCGCGCCGTCCGCACGGAAGAAGCTAGCCTCGAACAGGCGCCCGCCCTGCCCGGCATCGCCCAGCACGCCGGCAAGATCGCCAGCAAGGTCTGAAAGGGTCGCGGAAACATCCTCGGCCCGTCCGATGGGTTCGGCGAAGCGGCGCTCGGCAGAAAAATCCGGCAAAGGGCGGCGCGGTGAAAGAGGATGATCGACCTCGCCCAGAGTGCGGGCGAGACGGTCCAGAACCTCACCGCCGAAACGCGCCGCAAGGGGCGCGCGCGGCCGCTCGGCAAGATCGGCGATGCGCTTCAGCCCGGCGCGCGCGAGCGCGGTGACGCGTTCGGGATCGAGACCGAGGGCGGCAATGGGCAGCGGTCGCACGGCATCGGCATCCCCGCCGGGCCTGACGACGCCGCCCTCGGCATAACGCGCGAGCGCGTACGCAGCATCGGGTGTTCCGGCAATCGCACAGCGCACGAAAAAGCCCATCGCGCCGAGGCGGCGCATGATGTCATGACGCAGAATGGGCTCGCCGCCGAACAGATGGGTGCAGCCGGTGATGTCGAGCACGAGGCCGTCCGCCCCTTCCACGCCAACAAAAGGCGTATAGCGGTCGCACCAGTCCGCGATGCGCGCGAGCAGAGCAGCATCCGCGTCCACATCCTCCTCCGCAATGGCAAGATCGGGAACGCGCGCCCGCGCATCGGCGAGCGTGAGGCCCGGCTGAAGGCCGAGCGCCAGCGCGCGGCGGTCGATATGCGCAAGCCGCAGCGCGCTCTTGACCTTCGCGACGATGACGAGCGGCTTTTCAACCGGCGCGCCGGAGCCGCATGCGATTCGATGCAGCCGGTCGGCGGGCAGGAAGGGCAGGAACAGGCTCAGATAGCGGCGCACGGAAGATGTTGTCATGACAATCCCACTCAAGACACAGACGCCGTGGTGCAAGGCCGGCGCGATGGCGCATCAGTTCGACCTCGAACATGGGAGCGCCGGGGGCGTTCGCGGCCAGGGCTCGCGAGGGCGCGGCGCGCACGCGCCAGCGGCTGAAGGCGGCGCTCGGCACGGGCGTGGCGGCGACGCGGATGAGAAAGGCCGTCGTCGCCGCCATTTCCGCCGCGCGGGCGAGACGCCGCGTCGCCGTCAGATCGAGCGGTTTCGGCTCGCCCCAGATGTCGATGACGACCGCGCCGAGCGCGGCGCAGCGCAGGGCCTCGTTCGCGGCGCGCAGTACGGACAAAGGATCGCGCACACGCACGAGAATGATCGCCGACGGATCGGCACCCAGTTCGGCGATGCCCGGCGGATAGAGCGCGCCCGTCTCGCGCGTCGCCATGTCCTGCCGCACCCAGACCAGTTTGCGCCCCGGATCTAGGGCGCGGCGCGCAAGCGCGAGCGTGAAGGCCGTGGCCGCCAGTGCATCGCGCCCCTCGGCGGCCAGAACCTCATGGAGCGCGGCACGCGGCAGCCCTCCGCCCAGATCGCGGTCGAATTCGGGAGGGCCGAGCGGAATGGGCGGCGGGCGTTCCGAAAAGCCGGCGTCCCTGGCTTCGATGGCGGCGAGATGCCGCCTGAGCCGGGCAAGCCTGTCGGCGTCTGGCATGAGAATGTTCCTGCTTTGTTCCGATATTGACTCAAGGCAACCGGGAGTCAAGCAAGCACATGCTAATGTGCCAGCGCGCCTGCCCTGCCGGAGAAGCGGAACTTGATCGACAAACTGGAATTCCTCCTCGCCCTTGCCCGAGAGCGCCATTTTGGCCGTGCGGCCGAAGTCTGCGGCGTCACTCAGCCCACCCTTTCGGCCGGGCTGAAACAGATGGAGGACATGCTGGGCGTGCGCCTGGTCGACCGCGGATCGCGCTTTCAGGGCTTCACCGCTGAGGGCGAGCGCGTGCTGGACTGGGCACGGCGGATCGTCGGCGACAGCCGCGCCATGCGCGAGGAGATCAACGCCCTCAAAAAAGGCCTGTCCGGCCATCTCCGGATCGCCGCCATTCCGACGGCTCTGGCCATGGTGGCAGCGCTGACGACGCCGTTTCGCGCCCGTCACCCGAATGTGAACTTCACCATCGTCTCGCGGACCTCGATCTCCATCCTGACCCAGATCGAGAATCTCGATGTCGATGTCGGCATCACCTATACCGGCAATGAGCCCTTGGGCCGGGTGAAGAGCTTCCCCCTCTATAAAGAGGAGTATCTGCTGCTGACGCCGCGCAACGGCCCCATGGCCAAAAAGCAGAAGGCGAGCTGGCACGAAGCCACCCAATTGCCACTCTGCCTGATGTCACCCGACATGCAGAACCGCCGGATCATCGACCGGCTTCTGACCCAGGCCGGAGAGCCCATGGCCCCGACCATGGAATCGGATTCCGCGACCGCCCTGGTGGCCCATGTGCAATCGGGGGGCTGGTCTTCGATCGTACCACGCCAGTTTGCCACCCTGTTCGACATGTCGAATGTGATGACCCTGCCGCTCGCCGAACCGGAAGCCTCTCAGGACGTTGGTATAGTGGTCATCGAGCGCGATCCGCTGACGCCCTTGATCGCTGCCTTTGTCAGCGATGCGCGCCTTCTTGCCCCCGCGATCGCGGCGGCGAAGGGCTAAACGATAGAGAAACTCTATCGTAGAACGAGACCGCTTTATTGAACTCTTCTAAAAGAAGCTCCATTGTTTGGAGCAGATCAAAAGAGTCAGGAACTGCGATGTCTCAGTACGAACCGTGGTCCGCCGAGAGAGCGGCCACCATTCTCGCGGAATTCAAGGGTGTGGACGGCGCCACACTGCCAATTCTGCATGAGATCCAGCATGCTTTCGGGTTCATTCCGAATGCCGTGATTCCGATGATCGCGGATTTCCTGAATCTTTCCCGTGCCGAAGTCTTCGGAACGGTCACGTTCTATCACGAGTTCCGGCGCGAGCTTCCGGGTCGCCACGTCATCAAGATCTGTCAGGCCGAGGCCTGCCAGTCAAACGGCGTCGACGCCCTGACGGCACATGCCGAAAAACGCCTTGGCGTGAAACTCGGTGAAACCACGGCGGATCGCCGTGTCACCATTGAACCTATCTATTGCCTTGGACTGTGCGCCACCGGCCCATCCTGTCAGGTCGATGACCGCATGGTCGGCCGGCTGACCGAGGAGAAGCTCGACAAGATCCTCACGGAGGCCCAGGCATGAGCAAGGACGCGATCAAGATCTACGTCCCCATCGATGTCGCGGCGCTTGCCTGCGGCGCCGACGAAGTGGCGCTTGCAATCCAGACCGAGGCGCTGAAGCGCGGCCTGCCGGTGCAGCTCATCCGCAACGGCTCGCGCGGCCTGCTGTGGCTTGAACCCATGGTCGAGGTGGAAACACCGGACGGCCGCGTGGCCTATGGGCCGGTCGAAGAGACCGATGTCCCCGCGCTGTTCGACGACGGCTTCCATGAGGGCAAGGGCAAGCACAGGCTCCATATCGGCCTGATCGAGGAACACCCCTATCTCAAGAAGCAGCAGCGCCTCACCTTCGCGCGCTGCGGCATCACCGATCCGCGTTCGCTCGAGGCCTACAGGGCGCTCGGCGGCTATAAGGGCCTCGAAAAGGCGATCTTGCTCGGCCCTAAGGAGACGGTCGAGGAAGTCTTCAATTCGGGCCTGCGCGGCCGCGGCGGCGCCGGTTTCCCGACCGGCATCAAATGGCGCACGGTGGCGGCGGCCCAGGCCGACCGTAAATACGTCGTCATCAATGCCGACGAGGGCGATTCAGGCACGTTCTCGGACCGCATGATCATGGAGGGCGACCCCTTCGTGCTCATCGAGGGCATGACGATCTCCGGCATGGCCGTGGGCGCGACCTACGGCTACATCTATCTGCGTTCCGAATATCCGCACGCCCAGAAGGCCCTGAACGACGCGATCGCGATTGCGCGCAAGGCCGGCCTGCTCGGCAAGAACGTCATGGGCTCGCCCTATGAGTTCGACATGGAAGTACGCATGGGCGCAGGCGCCTATGTCTGCGGCGAGGAGACCTCGCTCCTGGAATCGCTGGAAGGCAAGCGCGGCCTCGTCCGCGCCAAGCCGCCGCTTCCGGCCCTTGTCGGCGCCTTCGGCAAGCCGACCGTCATAAACAATGTGATGTCGACGGCCTCGGTGCCGATCATCCTGGCCGAGGGCGGCAAATATTACGCCGATTTCGGCATGGGCCGCTCGCGCGGCACGATGCCGGTCCAGCTCGCGGGCAATCTGAAATATGGCGGCCTGGTCGAGATCGCCTTCGGCTGCACGCTCGGCTCGCTAGTCAATGATTTCGGCGGCGGCACGGCTTCGGGCCGTCCGGCGCGCGCGGTCCAGGTCGGCGGCCCGCTGGGCGCCTATGTGCCGGTCCACCAGTGGGACACGCTGTTCGACTACGAAGAGTTCGCCAAGATCGGCGCCGGCGTCGGCCATGGCGGCATTGTATTGTTCGATGACACTGTCGATATGTGGAAGATGGCACGGTTCGCGATGGAGTTCTGCGCCATCGAAAGCTGCGGCAAGTGCACGCCATGCCGGATCGGATCGATCCGCGGCGGCGAGACCTTCGACAAGATCCGGGCCGGTATCGAGGTCGACAAGAACATCGCGCTTATCTGGGACCTCTGCGAGACGATGCGTCTCGGCTCCCTCTGCGCCCTGGGCGGCATGACGCCCTACCCGGTCGAAAGCGCGCTCAAACATTTCCCTGAAGACTTCGGACCCCGTCCGTCGCTTCAGGCCGCGGAATAAGGAGAGGAAGGCCATGTCGCTCGTTGAGGAAATCGACTACGGCACGCCCCGGTCAAAGTCCGAAAACATGGTCACGTTGACCATTGACGGCCTCGAGATCACGGTTCCCGAGGGTACGTCCATCATGCGCGCCGCCATGGAGGCGGGAACGCAGATTCCGAAACTCTGCGCCACCGACATGCTGGAGAGCTTCGGCTCCTGCCGCCTCTGCCTCGTTGAAATCGAAGGCCGTGCCGGCACGCCGGCATCGTGCACGACGCCGGTCGCTCCCGGCATCAACGTCATTACGATGTCCGACCGCCTCCACCGCCTGCGCAAGGGCGTGATGGAGCTTTACATCTCGGACCATCCGCTGGACTGCCTGACCTGCTCTGCCAATGGCGATTGCGAGCTTCAGGACATGGCCGGCGCGGTCGGCCTGCGCGATGTGCGCTTCGGCATGGATGGCTACAGCCATTTCGACAGGAATTCCGACCAGTGGATGGATAACGACGAGTCGAACCCGTACTTCACGTACGAGCCCTCGAAGTGCATCGTCTGCAACCGCTGCGTCCGCGCCTGCGAGGAGGTGCAGGGCACGTTCGCGCTGACGATTTCCGGTCGCGGCTTCGATTCCCGCGTTTCGCCCGGCATGCAGGAGCCTTTCCTGCAGTCCGAATGCGTCTCCTGCGGCGCCTGCGTACAGGCCTGCCCCACCGCCACGCTGAACGAGAAGGCCGTCATCGAGATCGGCACGCCGGAGCATTCCGTCGTGACGACCTGCGCCTATTGCGGCGTCGGCTGTGCCTTCAAGGCGGAAATGTCCGGCTCCAAGCTGGTGCGCATGGTTCCGTGGAAGGACGGCAAGGCCAATGAGGGCCATTCCTGCGTGAAGGGCCGTTTCGCATTCGGCTATTCGACGCACAAGGACCGCATCCTGAAGCCGATGATCCGCGCCAAGATCACCGATCCCTGGAAGGAAGTGTCCTGGGAAGAGGCGATCAACCACGCGGCTTCCGAGTTCAAGCGCATCCAGGCGAAGTATGGCCGCGACTCGGTCGGCGGCATCACCTCCTCGCGCTGCACGAACGAAGAGACCTATCTCGTTCAGAAGCTCATCCGCGCGGCGTTCGGCAACAACAATGTCGACACCTGCGCCCGCGTCTGCCATTCGCCGACGGGCTACGGCCTGAACGTGACGCTCGGCACCTCGGCCGGCACGCAGGACTTCAAATCGGTCGAAGAGGCCGACGTCATCATGGTGATCGGCGCCAACCCGACCGACGGCCATCCCGTGTTCGGTTCGCGCATGAAGCATCGCCTGCGCCAGGGCGCGAAGCTGATCGTCGCCGATCCGCGCCGCATCGATCTCGTGAAGTCGCCGCACGTCCAGGCCGACTATCACCTGCAGCTGAAGCCCGGCACCAATGTCGCCTTCATCAACGCGATGGCCCACGTCATCGTGACGGAAGGCCTGATCGATGAAGCTTACGTGCGCGAGCGCTGCGAGCTCCCCGATTTCGAAAGCTGGGCGCGTTTCATCGCCGACGAGAAGCACTCGCCGGAAAGCGTCGAGCAATACACCGGCGTGCCGGCGGATCAGATCCGCGGCGCGGCCCGTCTGTACGCGACCGGCGGCAACGCGGCCATCTATTACGGCCTCGGCGTCACCGAGCACTCGCAGGGCTCGACCATGGTCATGGGCATGGCGAACCTTGCCATGGTCACCGGCAATATCGGCAAGGAAGGCGTGGGCGTGAACCCGCTGCGCGGCCAGAACAACGTTCAGGGCTCGTGCGATATGGGCTCGTTCCCGCACGAACTGCCGGGCTATCGCCACGTTGCCGACGACGCCACCCGCGAAATGTTCGAAAGCCTGTGGGGCCGCACGCTCTCTGCGGAGCCCGGCCTGCGCATTCCGAACATGCTCGACGAGGCAGTCGGCGGCCGCTTCAAGGGCATCTACATCCAGGGCGAAGACATCGTTCAGTCCGACCCGAATGCCCAGCACGTCGCGGCCGGCCTGACGGCCATGGAATGCGTGGTCGTGCAGGATCTGTTCATCTGCGAGACGGCGAAATACGCGCACGTCTTCCTGCCGGGCTCGTCCTTCCTCGAAAAGGACGGCACCTTCACCAATGCCGAGCGCCGCATCAGCCGCGTTCGCCGGGTGATGGCGCCGATGGCGGGCTATGCGGACTGGGAAGTCACGATCATGCTCGCCAAGGCCCTCGGCTACGAGATGAGTTACGATCATCCGTCCGAGATCATGGACGAGATCGCGCGCCTGACGCCGACCTTCGCCAATGTCTCGTTCGACCTGCTCGACAAAATGGGCTCGGTGCAGTGGCCGTGTAACGAAAAGGCCCCGCTCGGCACCCCGACCATGCACGTCGACCGCTTCGTGCGCGGCAAGGGCAAGTTCATGCTGACGGAATATGTCCCGACGGACGAGCGGACTTCGTCGAAGTTCCCGCTGATCCTGACGACGGGCCGTATCCTCGCCCATTACAATGTCGGCGCGCAGACACGCCGTACCGACAACGTGGCCTGGCATCCGGAAGACGTTCTGGAAATCCATCCGTTCGACGCGGAAAACCGCGGCCTGCGCGATGGCGACCTGATCGCGATCCAGAGCCGTGTCGGCGAGGTTTCGCTCCGTGCGAAGATCACCGAGCGCATGCAGCCGGGCGTGGTCTACACCACCTTCCATCACCCGGTGACGGGCGCGAACGTGATCACGACCGATTACTCCGACTGGGCAACGAACTGCCCGGAGTACAAGGTCACCGCCGTTCAGGTCCGCAAGACCAACGGCCCGTCCTACTGGCAGGAGAAGTTCATGGAAGAGGACATCTCCCTGACCCGTATCCTGGACGCGGCGGAGTAAGAGATGGCGAGCAACAACATCAAGACCCTGGTTCGCATGGCGAACCAGATCGCCAAGTTCTTCGAGCCCTATTCCGGCGAACAGGCGGTTTCGGGCGTGCAGAACCACATCAAGAAGTTCTGGTCTCCCGTGATGCGCCGCGATCTTGCGGCACATATCGAGAAAGGCGGAGAAGGTGTAAGCCCTCCGGTGATGGAAGCCTTTCGACGCTTGGCGCAGGCGCCCAATCCGGCCCAGAAAGGTGTGCCGGACCCTGGCGTCCAGGGCGAGATGGCGAGCGACGCGGGCTGATCCGCAGCGGAGGCCGGATGTCGGATTTCGACGATTGGGACAAGAACGAGCAGGGCCACCTTAAACTGTGGCCCTTTCTCGGTTTTTCGACTGCCGTGTTTGCCAATGAACGCGGCGGATTGCGGCTCGAAGTCGGCCAGCCGCCCAAGGCTGGGCAGCCGGTCGCGGCCGTACAGGTCGCTTTCAACGAGCATGAACTACGCACGCTTGCCGCCGCCCTGACCGATGTGGCTGACCGCCTGGCGGTGGCCAAGAAGGAGGTCGGCCATGCCTGATCCCGTCAAGCGCGTCACCCGTACGATCTGGACCGGGGAAGGCTTCGTCACCTCCGAACGCACCATTCCGAACGAAGTCGCAATCGCCATCACCTATGGCGGGTCAACCCAGGCCGTGATGATGGCGACCCCGAACGATCTCGAGGATTTCGCGGTCGGTTTCAGCATCACCGAAGGCCTGATCCGCACGCCCGCCGACATCACCTCGCTCGATGTGGTCGAGGAGACGGAAGGCGTCGAGCTGCGCATGTGGCTGGTGTCTGAACTCGCCGAGACCTATTCGCGCCGCCGCCGCCTGCTCGCCGGGCCGACCGGGTGCGGGCTGTGCGGCATCGAAAGCCTGACCGAGGCGGTCAAGCCGCCGGCCAAGGTTGCCGAGGGCACACCTCTCGTGCCGGCCGACATCGTCGCCGCCATGAACGCCCTGCCCGAGGCCCAGATTCTGAACGCCGAAGCCAAAGCCATCCATGCGGCGGGCTTCTGGACCCGCGCGGACGGCCTCATTGCCGCGCGCGAGGATGTCGGCCGCCACAACGCGCTCGACAAGCTCGTCGGCCATATCGTCCGCTCCGGCCGCTCGGCCGCCGAGGGCGTGGTCGTCCTGACCAGCCGCGTCTCGGTGGAGATGGTGCAGAAGGCCGCCGCCATCGGGGCGCCGGTCATTGCCGCCGTCTCGGCGCCGACCGCCCTGGCCGTCAAGATGGCCGAGGAATCCGGCATCACCCTGATCGCGATCGCGCGCGGCGAGAGCTTCGAAATCTACACCCACAAGGACCGCATCGCACCGCCCTCGAAGGCATCGGACGCCGCTTAAGCCTTCGGCACGCCCCGCGCGGCTTTCGTAAGCGCCGCGATCTGCGCCTTGCTCCCCTTGGCAGCTTCCTTCTGAAGCGCGCGAAACTGCACGATAAGCTCACGCCCGAGCGGCGTCAGTTCGGCCCCGCCGCCCGCTTTACCGCCCGTCTGGGCATGCACGACCGGCGCACCGAATATGCGGTTCAGTTCGGCGACGAGATCCCAGGCCCGCTTGTAGGACATGTTCATCGCCCGCCCCGCCGCCGAGATGGAGCCATGCTCGGCGATCAGTTCGAGCAATTGCACCTTGCCCGGCCCGATCCAGCTTTCGCCGTCGAAATAAAGACGCAGCCTCAGTTCGCTCATAGGGCAAAGTTTAGCCGGATTCGGGCTTGCTGTCCGTCGTATTGGGTGGGATATAGCGATACCTGTTTCGGGAGGATGCTATGTTTCGGACGATTGCTTCCGCGCTATTTGCGCTGACCCTTATCTCGGCGCCCGCCGCCGCGCAGAATCTCACCGTGTTCGCCGCAGCGAGCCTCAAAAACGCGCTCGACGAAGTGAACGCGGCCTGGACCAAGGAAAGCGGCAAGACCGCCGCTACGTCCTATGCAGGCTCGAACGCGCTCGCCAAGCAGATCGAATCCGGCGCGCCGGCGGATGTGTTCATTTCCGCGGATCTTGCCTGGATGGATTACGTGGAGGAGAAAAAGCTCGTGCGCGAGGGCACGCGCTCCAGCCTGCTCGGCAACCGCATCGTGCTCATCGCGCCCAAGGACACCACCGCGAGCGTGACATTGGCGCCCGGCGTCGATCTCGGCGCGGCCATCGGCGACGGCAAGCTGGCCATGGCCAATACCGACAGCGTTCCGGCCGGTAAGTACGGCAAGGCCGCGCTGGAGAAGCTCGGCTCGTGGGACGGCGTGAAGGACAAGGTCGCGCAGGCCGAGAATGTGCGCGCCGCGCTTCTGCTCGTCTCGCGCGGTGAGGCTCCGTTCGGCATCGTCTACAAGACGGATGCGGCGTCCGACCCCGACGTGAAGATCGTCGATACGTTCCCGGAAGACACGCATCCCCCGATCGTCTATCCGGCGGCGGCAATTGCGGCTTCGACCAATGCCGACGCCGAGGCCTATCTGAAATTCCTGCGCTCGCCGGTCGCGGTCGAAGCGTTCGAAAAACAGGGCTTCGCGGTTCTGGACTGAACCATGATGTTCGGACTTCAGGAGGCTGAGCTTCAGGCGCTCTCGCTCAGCCTCCGCGTTGCCACATGGGGGACGCTCGCCAGCCTGCCATTCGCGATCGCGGTCGCCTGGCTGCTGGCGCGTGGCCGCTTTTACGGGAAATCGCTGCTGAACGGCATCGTCCTTCTGCCGCTGATCCTGCCGCCGGTCGTCACCGGCTATTTCCTTCTTTTGCTGTTCGGCCGCAAAGGCCCGATCGGCGCCTTTCTCGCCGACAATTTCGGCATCGTCTTTTCCTTCCGCTGGACGGGCGCCGCGCTCGCCGCCGCCGTGATGGGCTTCCCGCTTATGGTGACGTCCATACGCCTGTCGCTGGAAGCGGTTGACCGCCGCCTCGAAGACGCCGCGGCGACGCTCGGCTCCGGCCGGCTTTCCGCGTTCTTCAAGGTAACGCTGCCGCTCGCATCGCCCGGCATCCTTGCCGGCACCGTGCTCAGCTTCGCCAAGGCCATGGGCGAGTTCGGCGCGACGATCACCTTCGTCTCGAACATTCCGGGCGAGACGCAGACCATCCCGACCGCGATCTACACCTTCACGCAGGTTCCCGGCGGCGAGAGCGGAGCGTTGCGGCTGATCCTCATTTCGGTGACGATCTCGATGGGCGCGCTGCTCGCGTCCGAACTCCTGTCGCGGCGGATGCGCCGCGCTTCGGGCCTTGAAGCCAAGGCCGGGGCTGCAAGCCGCCGCGCTGCGTAAGCGTCATACATACGCGGCACATCTGCCCATACATGTTTCCAGAAATGACAAAGGCCCCTTGCGGGGCCTTTGCATAACCGGGACCGCCTGAGCGATCAGACGGCGTCCTTCGCGGCCTTGACCGGGCGGGCACGAACGATCTTGCGCGCCGGCTTGGCCTTGAACGTGGTCGGCTCGCCGGTGAAGGGATTGACGCCCTTGCGCGCCTTGGTGGCCGGCTTCTTGACCACGACGAACTTCGCAAAACCCGGCACGGTGAACGCGCCCGACTTCTTCAGTTCCTTGTGGCCGACGGTCACGAGCGCGTCCATCACGCCCTTCACTTCTCTCTTCGTCAACTCGGTTGCGTCAGCGATCTTCTCGATCAGCTGCGACTTGGTCATTTGGGTAGCCATCGCCCCTCCAGTGATTCGTGCGGGTGCACATTACGCCGATTGCAGCCCGTGCAAGAGCCTGAATTCAGGGCCGGGCGCGCGAAACACCCCCTTTTTTAGGGGATTCGGGGCGTTTTTGCGATTGCGGAGAGGCTGTCCACCGCCGGAAAGAGGGGCAAGCGGGCCGGAAGACAGGAGCGCTTCCGGCCCGCCGGGAGATTAGCCCTTGAGCAGATCGACGAGAGTTTTGCCGAGCTGTGCGGGGGATGGGGAGACGCGGATGCCGGCCGCTTCCATGGCCGCGATCTTGTCCTCGGCGCCGCCTTTGCCGCCCGAGATGATCGCCCCGGCATGGCCCATGCGCCGGCCGGGAGGCGCGGTGCGGCCCGCAATGAAGCCCACGGTCGGCTTCTTGCGGCCCTTCTTGGCCTCGTCGGCGAGAAACTGCGCCGCATCCTCTTCCGCGCTGCCGCCGATCTCGCCGATCATGATGATCGACTGCGTCTTCGGATCGGCCAGGAACAGTTCCAGCACGTCGATGAATTCGGTGCCCTTGACCGGATCGCCGC
>JAEWFF010000038.1 GCA_023388965.1 Pseudomonadota bacterium
GACCGCCGCCGCCGCCACCGGGACCGCCGCCGCCGCCGGGACCGCCATGGCCGCCGCCGGGACCGCCGTGACCACCACCGGGACCGCCATGGCCGCCGCCGGGACCGCCGCCGCCGCCACCGGGACCACCGTGACCTCCACCGGGACCGCCGTGACCTCCACCGGGACCGCCATGGCCTCCGCCGGGACCACCGTGACCGCCGCCGGGACCGCCATGGCCTCCGCCGGGACCGCCATGACCTCCGCCAGGACCGCCGTGACCTCCATCATGGCCGCCACCGTGGTGGTGGCCTCCGCCATGATGGCCGTGACCATGACCGTGACCGTGATGGCCTTTATGTCCCTTGTGTCCCTTATGTCCTTTGTGCGGGCCGCCATTGTCGTCCCTGTCGGGAGGATCGCGTGGATCCCGGTCGTTACCCGTGCTTCTCATATCGTTGAGCGCAAAGGCGCTGGTCGGTATGGCCGCACAGAATTCGAGGTTTTCGGGTGTGATGTTGGGGTTGCCGAAGCGGTCGTAGCACCGTTCCTGGGAGGACAGGTTGCCGAGAAGCCCGCCGTTCTGCGCCAGGGCCGGGGCCGCGACAACCAGAATGCCGAGCGCGCAACTGCAAAGTAAAGCGGAACGTCTGATGCTGGAATACATGGGGTATTCTCCATCTGCACCCGGCCCCGGCGGGGAGTGGAGAAAATGCGGCGGTGTTTAGCAATAAACCCAAGTATAGCGGAATGGGCGTAATCGGATCCGGCCAAACGGGCTAGATCGCCGCTTCGATTTGCCGCCCGTAATCAGATCGGATTACACACGGCAGGATGGGCCTTGATAAAGGCCGCAACCAAGTATTAACCTTCGAAAGCTTGGGGGCACAGTAGGAAGCTGTGTCATGGGCAACGTGGTCGGGACGGGTATTCATCCCATCGTCGCCTTGGTGGATCATCGCGAACTTACGCGTACCGCGTTGCTCCGCTCGTTCGGCGAGGCTGTTCCCGACACCATCTTCATCGGAATGGCACGCATCGGCGATCTGGCCGGACATGCGGCCGAGACGTTACGCGCCGTCATCCTGCACATCGACCATACGGAAACGGGCAATGGTTCGCTGCAGGAAGCGATCGCCAATCTGCGGCAATCGCTCGGCGGGGTGCCGCTCATCACCTTGTCGGACAGTGCCGACGAGGATTCGCTGCGCGCCTCGATCGAGGGCGGGGCCAGCGCCCATCTGACGACCGCCATGCCGCTCGAAATCGCGGCGGCAACGTTGCGGCTCGTCATGCTCGGAGGAACCTCCTTTCCCGCGCCTGCCGTTTGGGTGAAACGCGTACGCTATTGCGCCGTACGCACGGGCACCGCCGGGCAGCGCCTGACCCAGCGGGAGGAGGAGGTGCTCAAGCTTGTCGGGCAGGGCGCGCAGAACAAGATCATCGCGTTCCGGCTCAACATGTCCGAGAACACGGTGAAGGTGCATCTGCACCGCATCCTTCAGAAATTCCATCTGCACAACAGAACCGAAGTCGCGCTTCTGGCGGGCGCCTATTTCGCCAACGAGGCGCATGCGATGCCGCCCTCCGGCGCCGCCATACAGCCGCGCGCCGGCGTCGAAGCGCGGATCATGGCCGCTCTTCCGGTGCAATTGCCGGAAGCGTCGTGACGCTCAGACGTCGACGCTGGCCGACAATGCGTTCTGCTGGATGAATTCGCGGCGCGGCTCGACCACTTCGCCCATCAGGCGGGTGAAGATGTCGTCGGCGCCGTCGCCTTCCTTGTGCCGCACCTGCAGGAGCGAGCGGGCATTGATGTCGAGCGTCGTCTCCCAGAGCTGGTCCGGGTTCATCTCGCCAAGCCCCTTGTAGCGTTGTAGTGACACGCCCTTGCGTCCGGCGGCGAGGATCGTCTCCACAAGGCCGATCGGGCCGTGGACGGGGATCAGGTCCTCGCGGCGCTGCAATCCGGCGGCCTTCTGATAGATGGCCTGCAGATGCGATGCGTGCTCGTCGAGCTTGCGGGCATCGGCGGAGCCGATCAGGGCAAGATCGAGGCGCGCGACTTCCTTCACGCCGCGCACGGTGCGCGCGAACGTATAGCCCGATGCGTCCGCATCGCCTTCCCAGCCGCGCTCCGTCTCGTCGGACACCGCGTCGAGGCGATGGGCGACATATTCGGCGGCCTCGTCCGCACGCTCCTCGTCCTTGAGGATGTCCATGTTCAATATGCCGGCAATCGCCGCCTGCTCGACGACGGTGCGGTCGTAGCGCGAATGCAGGCCCAGAAGCGTCGTGCGTACGGCGCGCGCGGTTTCGATGACCTGGGCGAGATCCTGGCCGCCGAGATCCTCGCCGGTTGCGAGCTTCAGCACCGTGCCGTCGGCGCCCATGCCGATGAGGTAGTCTTCGAGCGCGCGCTCGTCCTTCAGATATTGCTCGGATTTGCCGCGCGCGACTTTGTAGAGCGGCGGCTGCGCGATGTAGATATGGCCGCGCTCGATCAGTTCCGGCATCTGGCGGAAGAAGAAGGTCAGAAGAAGCGTACGTATGTGCGCGCCGTCGACATCGGCGTCGGTCATGATGATGATCTTGTGATAGCGCAGCTTGTCCGGATTGAACTCGTCCTTGCCGATGCCGGTGCCGAGCGCGGTGATGAGCGTGCCGATTTCCTGGCTCGACAACATGCGGTCGAAGCGCGCGCGCTCGACATTGAGGATCTTGCCGCGCAGCGGCAGCACGGCCTGGAAGGCGCGGTCGCGGCCCTGTTTGGCGGAGCCGCCGGCCGAATCGCCCTCGACGAGAAACAGTTCCGCCTTCGCCGGGTCGCGCTCCTGGCAGTCCGCGAGCTTGCCCGGCAGGCTCGCCATGTCGAGCGCGCCCTTGCGCCGCGTCAGCTCGCGCGCCTTGCGCGCAGCCTCGCGCGCTGCGGCGGCCTCGGCGACCTTGGAAACGATTGTACGTGCGTCAGAGGGGTTCTCCTCGAACCATTCGGCAAGCTTTTCGCCGATTGCGCTTTCGACGGCGGGCCGCACTTCGGAGGAAACGAGCTTTTCCTTGGTCTGCGACGAGAATTTCGGATCGGGCACCTTGACCGACAGCACGCAGGTCAGGCCTTCGCGGCAGTCATCGCCGGTCAGCGAGACCTTCTCCTTCTTCGAGATGCCCGACGAATCCGCATAGTTCGTGATCTGGCGCGTCAACGCGCCGCGAAAGCCGGCGAGATGGGTGCCGCCATCGCGCTGCGGAATATTGTTGGTGAAACACAGGACGTTTTCGTAATAAGAGTCGTTCCACCACAGAGCGGCCTCGACAATGATGCCGTCGCGTTCGGCGCGCACGGCGATCGGGCGCTCGAGCATCGGCTTCTTGGTGCGGTCGATATAGCGCACGAAGGCTTCGATGCCGCCTTCGTACATCAGCACTTCCTGCTTCGGCTCGACGCCGCGCGCATCGGTCAGGACGATACGTACGCCGGAATTGAGGAAGGCAAGCTCGCGCAGGCGGTGTTCGAGCGTCGCGTAATCGAATTCGACCTGGGTGAAGGTCTCGCGCGAGGGCAGGAAGCTCACTTCGGTGCCGCGCTTGCCGTCGGCATCGCCGACGATCGCGAGCGGCGCATCGGCATTGCCGTGCGCGAATGTAATGGCGTGCTCCTTGCCGTCGCGCCAGATGCGCAGGCGCAGCCACGACGACAGCGCATTGACGACCGAGACGCCGACGCCGTGCAGGCCGCCGGAAACCTTGTAGGAATTTTGGTCGAATTTTCCGCCGGCATGGAGCTGGGTCATGATGACCTCGGCCGCCGAGACGCCTTCCTCGTGATGGATGTCGGTCGGGATGCCGCGGCCGTTATCGGTCACGGTGCACGAGCCGTCGGGATTGAGCGTGACGGTCACTTCGCTGGCATGGCCGGCGAGCGCCTCGTCGATGGCGTTGTCGACCACCTCATAGACCATGTGGTGCAGGCCGGAGCCGTCATCGGTGTCGCCGATATACATACCCGGGCGCTTGCGCACGGCGTCGAGGCCCTTCAGGACCTTGATGGAGTCCGCACCGTAAACGCCACCGGATTCGGCAGCGTGGGCCGTGTTCGACATGGAATTAAAATCCTTGGGACGGGTCGCGCATCCGCACGCGATTCACATTGCCTGAAATATAGGCCATCGGCGCCGGAAATTCACGTAATTCCGTGCGATTCGGGCGCTTTTTTGCTATCTGCAAACCGCTGATAAATATATGTTTTTCGGGCTCGTTTTCAACCGGGGCGCGCGCAGGGTTCCGCAGCGCCCGCACGCACCGAAAACACGAGCGATTGCGGCCCGAGATCGGCGAACAGAGCAGCGTCGGCGCCCGTCATCCAGGCCTGCGCGCCGAGATCGGCCAATACCCCGTAAAGCGCCGCCCGCCGCTCGGGATCGAGATGGGCCGCGACCTCATCGAGCAGGACGAGCGGCGTTGCCCCCGACAGCCGCGCGACCAGCCGCGCATGGGCGAGAACGAGGCCGAGCAGCAGCGCTTTCTGTTCGCCCGTGGAGCACAGGCCGGCGGGCATCTGTTTGGGGCCGTGGGCGACGGAGAGGTCGGAGGTGTGCGGGCCATCGGTCGTGCGTCCGGCGGCGCGGTCGCGGCCCCTCAGATCGCGCAAACGGGCCCGATAGATATCCTCGGCGTCGGCGGCGCTGCCGGAGGCAAGCTCCGCCTCCATCCAGCCGCCGAGCGCGATCTCGGCATGGGGGAAGACTTCGCCGTCTCTGCGCGTTTCGGCGATCAGGCCGGCCAGGCGCGCCACCGTCTCCATGCGGGCGGCGGCGACAGATACCGCAAGTTCCGCCGTCTCGTGTTCGACGGCGTCGAGCCAGCGTGCATCGGAGCCTTCGTCCAGCAATCTGTTGCGCGAGCGCAGCGCGCGTTCGAAGGAGGAGACGCGCGTGCCGTGCTCCGGATCGACCGCGAGGACGAGGCGGTCGAGAAAGCGGCGCCGGTCGCCGGCCGGCCCGGTGAACAGGCCGTCCATCGCCGGCGTGAGCCAGACCACGCGCAGATGATCGGCGAAGGCGCCGGGGCCGGAGACGGTCGCGCCGTTGATGCGGCAGATGCGGCCCGGGCCCTCGCCGTCGCGCGAGGCGATGCCGGTGCCGAGCGCCGCCTCGCCGAGTGCGCCATGAATCTCGGCGGCGACCGCCCACGAGCCGTCACCGTCGATCTGCGCCAGATCGGCATAGGCGGCGCGCCTGAGGCCGCGCCCCGGCGTCAGCATGGACACGGCTTCGAGCAGATTGGTCTTGCCCGCACCGTTCGGCCCGGCAAGCGCGACCATGCGCCCGCCGGTGAGAAGGTCGAGCGCGGGGTGATTGCGGAAATGACTGAGGCGGAGCCGGGTCAGCGCGGTCCGGACCGGTGCGGTGGACGTTGGTCTAAACCCGCATCGGCATCAGGACGTAGAGAGCGGAGGAGCCTTCCTTGTCCTGGATGATGGTCGGCGATCCGGGATCGGCGAGTTTCAGGAGCGCGCTGTCGGTGTCGATCTGCGCCGCGATGTCGAGCAGATAGCGCGAGTTGAAGCCGATATCGAGCGGGTCGGAGGTGTAATCGACCTCGATCTCTTCCGTCGCCGAACCGGAATCCGGATTGGTGACGGACAGAGTGAGCCTTCCGTCGCCGGCGGCGAGTTTGACCGCCCGGCCGCGCTCGGACGAAATCGTCGACACGCGGTCGACGGCGGCGACGAATTCCACCTTGTCGACGGTGAGCAGCTTGTCGTTACCCTGCGGAATGACGCGGGCGTAATCGGGGAAGGTGCCGTCGATCAGCTTCGAGGTCAGAACCACATCGCCGAGCGTGAAGCGGATCTTGGTCGGCGACAATTCGATCGTCACCGTGCCGTCCGGCGATTCCACGAGGCGCTGCACTTCGGCGACCGTCTTGCGCGGCACGATGACGCCCGGCATCTGCTCGGCGCCCGTCGGGCAGGCGAGTTCGACGCGCGCGAGGCGGTGGCCGTCGGTCGCGACCGCCCGCAGGGCCGGCACGCCGTCCACGTCGAGCGCGTGCAGGTAGATGCCGTTGAGATAATACCGCGTCTCCTCGGTCGAGATCGCGAACTGCGTCTTGTCGATCAGGCGCTTCAGATCGGCGGCGGCGATCTCGAAATTCACCGGCATGTCGCCGGCGGCAAGATCCGGAAAATCGCTTTCGGCAAGCGTCTGCAGCGCAAAGCGCGAGCGGCCGGAGCGGATGGTGAGCGTGCCGGTTTCGCCCGATTGTTCGAGCGCGACCTGCGCCCCTTCGGGCAGTTTGCGGACGATGTCGTAGAAGGTATGCGCCGGAACGGTCGTCGAGCCGTCCTGGCCGATCTCGGCCGGGGCGGTTTCGACCACTTCGAGATCGAGGTCGGTGGCCTGGAGGCGCAGGCCGCCTTTCTCCGCGCGCACGAGAACATTGGACAGGATCGGAATCGTCGTGCGCCGCTCCACCACCCGATGGACATGGCCGAGAGATTTGAGCAGCGCGGACCTTTCAAGGGTCACTTTCATGGCACTCATTCCGTTCCGTGATTGACCGGCCGAACGCCGGAGGGCCACAGCGCCCCCGCGCCGGGCCGGGGAGATTGGCGTCTCGCCGCTCCGAGCGCAAGGGATTTAGCCGTTCCCGCGAACGGAAACGGCTATTGGGGCGAAACCCTTATTCCGACAGCATCCGTTTCAGGAGATCGACGTCCTCGGCAAGCGCGGTGTCGCTGCCGACCAGCGAATCGATCTTGCGCACCGCGTGCAGCACGGTCGTGTGGTCGCGGCCGCCGAAGCGCCGTCCGATTTCCGGCAGCGAGCGCAGGGTCAGGACCTTGGACAGATACATCGCGATCTGGCGCGGGCGCACAACGGTCGCGGTCCGGCGGGCCGAGAGGATGTCGGCGCGCGAAACATTGTAATGACGAGCGACGATGCGCTGGATGTCCTCGATCTTGACGCGCTTGGGCTCGCGGTTGCGGATCAGGTCGCGCAGGGCCTCTTCCGCCATTTCGAGCGTGACCGCCGTATTGGTCAAAGTGTTGTGGGCCAGAAGCCGGTTGACCGCGCCGTCGAGATCGCGGCCGTTCGCCGTGACCGTGCGCGCCACATAGGACAGGACCGAAGGCGGCACGTCGAAACCGGGATTGGCTTCGCGCGCGCTGGCGACACGCGATTTGAGGATCGACAGGCGCAGATCCTCGTCGAGCGAGGCCATTTCGACGGCAAGGCCGCCGGCAAGGCGCGAGCGCAGCCGGTCATCGAGGCTTTCGAGCTCGGCCGGCGGGCGGTCGGCGGCGACGACGACCTGGCGGCCGCCATCGATCAGCGCGTTCAGCGTATGGCCGAATTCGGCGGCGACCGCCTTGCCCTGCAGGAACTGCACATCGTCGATGACCAGCATGTCGATGCCGCGCAAGGTCTCCTTGAACGCAAGTGCGGTCTGGGCGCGCAGCGCATTGACGAAGCCGAACATGAAACGCTCGGCGGTGAGATAGAGAACGCGGCGGCCATTGGTTTCGGCAAGGCCCGCGACGGCGTGCAGAAGATGCGTCTTGCCGAGGCCGACCGCGGCATGGACGTAGAGCGGATTGTAGCGCACCGGCTCGCCGGTGCGGGCATTGCCCACCTCGCGCGCGGCGGCATGGGCGAGCGCGTTCGAGCGGCCGACAAGGAAGCTGTCGAAGCCCATGCGGCGGTCGATCGGCGAGCCGATCAGCGCGGCGGATGCGGCATTGGCCTCGGCGGCGCTGCCGGATGGCGGCGGCGTGCCGACGCCCGGTTTCGGCGTGCCGCCGATATTCATGGCCGGCGTGCGGGCCGGAACCTGCAGGCGGGCCCCTGCGGTGCGCAGCGACAATTCGATGCGCTGCACATCCGGGTCCTCGGCCTGGAAGGCGCGGACGATGCGGTCGGCGTAATGCGACTGGATCCAGCTTTTCAGGAACCGCGTCGGCACCGAGAGCTGGGCGAGCCCCGATTTATCGACCGATTCCAGCTCGATGCGGGCGAACCAGGACATGTAGATGTCCTCGCCCAGTTCGGAACGCAGGCGCCGTTGGGTCCGCTGCCATGCCGCGCCGTGATCGCTGCTGCTGGACGGAAGGTGGGCAGGCGCCGACATCGCTGTCTCCTGGGTAAGGGTCATCGGGGTCTCGAAGGTTGGATCGGTCTGCGCCAGGGCGGCGCGGTCGAAAAAGACGTCTTCGGTCATCGGTTCGGTTCTCAAGTTTGAATCCACGGCAGATCGCTGGCTTTCCAGCCCGCCCGGCGCCCGCGGTGGCGGTGCTCATCGGGCGGGCCCTCGAACCCTCCGGCGACGTTGAAGGCCTTGCCGAGCCCCTCCGCACTCGCGCAGGCGGCGGCCGCGGTGCTGCGCACGCCGGACCTGCACATGAAATAGAGGGGGGCATCGGCCGCCACGTTACGGGCCGCGAGTTCCGCCCTGAGCCGGTCGAGGAAATCGCCTGCGACCTGCATCGTGGGCCAGACCTGCCATTCGATCAGGATCGGCTCCTTGCCGATCTCCCTGAGATCGGGAACGCCGACAAAGCTCCATTCGGCGCGGGTGCGCACATCGATCAGCTGTGCGGCGCTGTCATTGGCCAGGTTCTTGTAAGCGGCGACCGGATCCACATCGCCTGCATGGCCAACCTGCGATTGCAAAGTCATACCCTCCCCTTGTGCCTCACAGTAAAGCAAGGCACATCCCCGACACCGTTCTGTCCGGTTTTACGCAACACGGGGTCACGAGAAAGACGTCAGCGCGAAATCTTCCTCGGGCCTGAAAGTCTTCGGCGCCCCTGGCCGCAAACTACAGGCAAATACTCTCCCCTGCCCATCTTACTGGGCCTGTACGCTTCTACATTTCTTTAGAAGTCTTCGGGCGCCGCCCGCCGACGAGGGGGAGATTAGGCACGGGCCGACGGCGGTGCAACAGAAATTGGGCCGCACCCATTTTCCGAATCGAGCCGGGTAAAGACAATCGGTCGAGGCGGGATTGTGGCAAAGCTCTGATCCTCTTGCGATTCGTTAACAGGTCATTGCGTTGCCGTGCGGTCAGACGGACGTCAAAAAAAATTCATGGCCCGGCTTATCTTCTCAGCCGTGCCGGCCTCCTTCCAGGCTCATATGGATAACTTGCTGGAACATAAGGATAAATTCTGCGCGCCCCGGACCCGGAGCGGGCTTCCCGCTGAGGATTCAACGGATTCGCGTGTCAAGCCGGTCGAGGCCTGAAATCCGCGCTCTGTGACGCTTTCACAACGCCGGTGTGACGGGCGCGCAACGCCCTGCTGCGGCCGCGTGGCCACAAAAAAACCCGGCTTTCGCCGGGCTTTCAAAATTTGCCGCAAAAAGAGTAGCGCAATCAGGCGTTGAGCGCCTTCACCCGCGCCGAAAGACGCGAAACCTTGCGGGAAGCGGTGTTCTTGTGCAGCACGCCCTTCTGCGCCGCGCGCATCAGTTCGGGCTGGGCATTGCGCAGCGCTTCGGCCGCGGCCTTGGCGTCGCCGGAGGCCAGCGCCTCCTCGACCTTGCGCACCGTCGACCGCATGCGGGTCTTGCGCATCTTGTTGACCGCCGTCCGGCGCGCGATCTTGCGCGTCGCCTTTTTGGCCGACTTCGTATTGGCCATAAATCATGATCCTTGGGTTTGGCGCCGCCTCGAAGCGGGCGCACAAAAACAGCGCGGCGGGAAACCCGCCGCATTGGCGGTTTTCATAGTCGCATCGCTCCGCGAGGTCAACGCTTCCCGCGCCGCTATTTCTGGCAGGACGGACAATAAAAGGTCGAGCGGCCGTTCTGGGCGATCCGGCGCACCGTTCCGTGGCAGCCCGGTTTGAGACAGAGCTGGCCGGCCCGGTCGTAGACCTGGAAGCTGTGCTGGAAATAACCGAGCTCGCCATCGGTGCGGGCATGGTCGCGCAGGGAGGAGCCGCCGGCCTCCAGCGCCTCTTCCAGAACCGTGCGGATGGCCTCCGCGAGCGGGCCGGCGCGGCGCGGCGTGAGCGTGCGGGCGAGGCGGCGCGGCGACAGCCCGGCCCGGAACAGGGCCTCGCAGACATAGATATTGCCGAGGCCCGCAATGATCTTCTGGTCGAGCAGCGCCGCCTTGAGCGAGGTCTTGCGCCCCGCAAGTACGGACGACAGGAAATCGCCGCCGAGTTCGTTGCCGAGCGGCTCGATCCCCAGCCCCTTGAGAAGCGGGTGCTCGAAAAGCTCGGCACGGCGGCACAGCAGCATGAAGCCGAAGCGGCGCGGATCGTTATAGGTGATGCGGGTGCCGGCATCGGTGGTCAGCACAACGTGATCGTGCGCCGAAAGGCGCGAGCGTTCGTGGTGGAAGCCGCCGGGAAGGGCGCCCTCGACCCGGAACGAGCCCGACATTCCGAGATGCGCGATCAAAACCTCCCCGTCATCGAGGTCGAACAGCAGATATTTGGCGCGCCGCGTCAGCGCGGTGACGGTCCGGCCTTCGAGGCGCGCCGCGAAGCGGGGCGGAAAGGGAAAACGCAGATCCTTGCGCCGCATCTCGGCGGTCGCGATCCTGTGGCCCAGCAGAGCGGGCTCCAGCCCGCGGCGGACGGTTTCGACTTCGGGAAGTTCGGGCATGTTAAGACTGTCGTAGGCGGAAAACTGGCGGAGGGCTGTCCCATAATATAGGGTCCGCGCCGCCAGACGAGCGAGATCATGTCCGACAGCGCCACAGCCTCCGAAACCACCCATTTCGGGTTTGAAGACGTCCCCCTCGGCGACAAGCAGGGGCTGGTCGATCGCATCTTCCGCGATGTCGCCGGCCGCTACGACCTCATGAACGATCTGATGTCGGGCGGGCTGCACCGGGCCTGGAAGTCGGCCATGATCACGGCCCTGTCGCTGCCGAGGAGCGCGCGGGCCTTCCGCCTGCTCGATGTTGCGGGCGGCACCGGCGATATCACTTTGCGTGCGCTGAAGCGCGGCGGGCCGGGCGTGCGTGTCACTTTGTCCGACATCAATCCCGGAATGCTCGATGTCGGCCGCGCGCGGGTCGAGAAAGCGGGCTTTGCCGATCGCGTCACAATCGCCGAGGCCAATGCCGAGGAACTGCCGTTCGGCGACAGCGAGTTCGATGCGGTGACGATCGCGTTCGGCCTGCGCAATGTGCCGCGCATGGACAGGGCGCTGGCGGAATTCCGCCGCGTGCTGAAGCCCGGCGGACATTTCCTCTGCCTCGAATTCTCGACGGTCGATGCCGCCGTGCTCGACCGGATCTACGATCTTTATTCCTTCAGGGTCATTCCCGAGATCGGGCGCGTGGTTGCCGGCGATGCCGAGGCCTATCGCTATCTCGTGGAATCGATCCGCAAATTTCCGCCGCCCGAAAAGCTCGCCGACATGATGCGCGGGGCCGGCTTCGGCCGCGTCTCGTTCACGCCCTATACGGGCGGCATCGCGGCGCTGCATTCCGGCTGGCGGGTCTAGGGCGCGGCCGTGTTCGGAACCTTCGCGCAACTCGGCGGCATCGTACGGACAGGCTATGTGTTCGCGCGCGAAGGCGTGTTCGGCGCGATCGATCTCGATCCGTTTCCGGCGCCGGTGCGCGGCGTGCTGCGCACGCTGCGGCTTCTGGAACGGCGCGGGCCGTCGCGGCGCGAGGCGCCTTTGTCCACGGCGCTGGGGCGGCTCGGCCCGTCCTATGTCAAGCTCGGTCAGTTCCTGGCGACGCGCCCCGATCTTGTCGGCGCGAAAATCGCCGCCGATCTCGAAAACCTGCAGGACCGGATGCCGCCTTTCCCGCAGGAGGCGGCGGTCGCCATTGTCGAGGCATCGCTCGGCAGGCCGCTCGCCGATCTGTTCGAGGATTTCGGCCCGCCGGTCGCCGCCGCGAGCATCGCGCAGGTGCACAAGGCGCGGATAAGAAGCGGCCGCTCCTCGCGCGAGGTCGCGGTCAAGGTTCTGCGTCCCGGCGTGACGCGCAAATTCCGGCGCGATCTCGACACCTTCTATGCCATTGCCCGCCAGATCGAACGGTTCAATCCGCCTGCGCGGCGGCTGCGGCCGGTCGCGGTGGTCGACACGCTGGCACGTTCGGTCGCGCTCGAAATGGATCTGCGTCTCGAAGCCGCCGCTCTGTCGGAGATGGGCGAGAACACGAAGAACGATCCCGGCTTCCGCGTGCCCGGCGTGCTGTGGGAGCGCACGGCCAAGGATGTACTGACGCTCGACTGGATCGACGGCATCAAACTGTCGGACCATGCGGCGCTCCGTGCCGCCGGCCACGATCTGCCCGCGCTCGGGCGTCTTCTGATCCAGAGTTTCCTGCGCCATGCGATGCGCGACGGCTTCTTCCACGCCGACATGCATCCCGGAAATCTGTTCGTCGATCCGGCCGGCAATATCGTCGCCGTCGATCTCGGCATCACCGGCCGCCTCGGGCCGAAGGAGCGTCGCTTCCTCGCTGAAATGCTCTACGGTTTCATCGAGCGCGATTACCGCCTCGTGGCCGAGGTGCATTTCCGCGCCGGCTATGTGCCGCGCGATCAGAGTGTCGAGGAATTCGCGCGCGCTCTGCGCTCGGTCGGCGAGCCGACGCATGGCCGCAAGGCGCAGGAAGTTTCGATGGCCCGGCTGCTGACGCAGCTTTTCGAGATCACCGAAATCTTTCACATGCAGACGCGCCCCGAACTCATCATGCTGCAGAAGACCATGGTCGTGGTCGAGGGCGTGGCGCGTTCGCTCGATCCGCAGCTCGATATGTGGACCGCGGCCGATCCGGTCGTGCGCGAATGGATCACCCGCTATCTCGGCCCCGTGGGCATGATCGAGGACGCGGCGGACGGCACGCTGCGGCTCGGCCGGGCGCTGGCCGATGTGCCGGACCTGTTGATGCGCGCCCAGCTTCTGGCCGCGAGCCTCGAGGAAATGACGGTGCGCGGCTTCCCGCTCTCGCCGGAAAGCGTGCGCGATATCGGCCGGGCGGAGGCGCGCCGCGCCCGCTGGGGCCATCTCGCTTTATGGCTCATTGCGGGGCTTCTCGCTTTATTCATCGTTCTGCGTTAGGGAATGGGCCGCTTGAGCGCAGCCCGAGCGTGATTAGGTCAAAGCCTTGAACGACAAGCGCATTCTCCTCATTATCGGCGGCGGCATCGCGGCCTATAAGAGCCTCGATCTGATAAGGCGGCTCAAGGAGCGCGGCGCGTCCGTGCGCATGATCCTGACCGATGCGGGCGCGAAATTCGTGACGCCTTTGGCTGTCGGCGCCATTTCCGGCGAGCGCGTCTTTACCGATCTGTTCGACCTCGCCGAGGAGCAGGATATCGGCCATATCCGCCTTGCGCGCGACACCGATCTCGTCGTGGTCGCGCCGGCAACGGCCGATCTGATGGCCAAACTGGCCAATGGCCTTGCCAACGACCTCGCCTCGACGGCGCTGCTCGCGACCGACAGACCGGTTCTGCTCGCGCCCGCGATGAACCCGCGCATGTGGTCTCATCCCGCAACCCGGCGCAACGCGGACCGTCTGCGCGAGGACGGCATTCATTTTGTCGGGCCGAATGACGGCGCGATGGCCGAGCGCGGCGAAAGCGGGCTTGGCCGCATGGCCGAGCCGCTCGAAATCGTGGCGGCGGCCGATGCGATCCTCGGCGGCGGGCACGGTCCGCTCGCGGGAAAGCATGTCGTCATTACCTCCGGCCCGACCCATGAGCCCATCGACCCGGTGCGCATGATCGCCAACCGCTCGTCCGGCAGACAGGGACACGCCATCGCCGCCGCCGCCGCCCGCGCGGGCGCGCGCGTGACTTTGGTGTCGGGACCGGTCCATCTGCCCGATCCGCCGGGCGTTGCCGCGATCCATGTCGAGACCGCGCGTGAAATGCTGGCGGCTGTCGAAAGCGCGCTGCCGGCCGATATCGCGATCTTCGCCGCCGCGGTGGCGGACTGGCGCGCGGCCGATCCGCAATCCTCGAAAATGAAGAAGGGCCGGAAAGGGCCGCCGGTCATCGATCTCGTCGAAAATCCCGACATTCTCGCGACCATTGCCGGCCGCGCGAAGAAGCGCCCCGCTCTGGTCGTCGGCTTTGCCGCCGAAACGGACGATGTCGTTACCAATGCGCAGGCGAAGCTCGCCCGCAAGAAATGCGATCTCATCGTCGCCAATGACGTGTCGCCCGGAACCGGCGTGTTCGGCGGCGGCTGCAATTCGGTTCACATCGTCTCGAATACGGGCGTCGAAACCTGGCCGAGCATGAGCAAGGACGAGGTCGCCGAACGCCTGATCGCGCGCCTTGCGGATGTCCTGTCATGAGCGCGCCCATCGTTCCCGTCAAACGCCTCCCTCATGCCGAGGGGTTGCCTCTGCCGGCCTATGAAACGCCGGGCGCTGCCGGAATGGATCTGATAGCGGCGGTTGAAGAAGGGGCCGTTTTCGGGTTAAGTCCCGGAGAACGCCGCCTTATTCCAACCGGGCTGATCCTTCAGCTGCCGCCGGGATATGAGGCGCAGGTCCGGCCGAGATCGGGGCTTGCGCTGCGGCATGGTGTGACGGTGCTCAATTCGCCCGGCACGATCGACGCCGATTATCGCGGTGAAGTGCAGGTTCTGCTTGCCAATCTGGGAAGCGAGGCGTTCGAGGTGAGCCGCGGCATGCGGATCGCGCAATTGGTCGTCGCGCCGGTTGTGCAGGCGGTTTTGAGGGAAGCCGCCGAAGTCGACGAAACAAAACGAGGGGCGGGCGGCTTCGGCTCGACCGGCCTTGCAGGGGGAAGGGCCGAAGGATGAATTTACTACCGCGTCGCAGTCTGCTCGCGATCGCAGCCGTGGTCGATATCGCCTATCACGCCCGCCCGGCGCCGATTGCCGCCAAGGCCCTGTCGGCACGCCATGCGCTGCCGCCCCGCCATCTCGAAACCCTGCTGCAGGTGCTCGTGCGCTCGGGCATCCTGAAGGGCGTGCGCGGTCCGCGCGGCGGCTATGAGCTTGCCCGCGAGCGCCGCCGCATCACGGTCGCCGACATCGTGCGCGCCGCTTCATCGCCTGCGGTCGCCGTCGAGGGCGGCAAGCCCGGCGACGAGGATGGCGCGGAGCCGTCCGCCCTGGTGCGCGATGTCGTGATGCCCGCAATCGACCAGGCCTCCGAAATCTTTCTGGAAAAGCTGCAGGAGATCACGGTCGACGATCTGTGCCAGGATGCCCAGACCCGCCGCGTCTTCGGCGAGGCGGCGCCGACCCACGATTTCAGCATCTGACATCGCGGGCGCCTGTCGCCAGTTTGCGCCAGGCACTTGAAATCAACTCCGCAAAGACTTTGTGTAGCTCTTCGATACACGGATCTTTCGAGGAGGTTTTGATATGCCCCAGTTCGCCGCGCGGACGCCGCAGCAATCCCAGTTCTGGGGGCGTGGGCGTATCTACGATTCGATCACGGAGACGATCGGCAACACGCCGCTTGTTCGTCTTAACCGCATCGGCAAGGAGCGCGGGGTCAAGGCGAACCTTCTCGCCAAGCTCGAATTCTTCAATCCCATCTCCAGCGTCAAGGACCGTATCGGCGTCGCCATGATCGACGCGCTCGAAGAGGACGGCGCGCTGAAGCCGGGCGGCACCATCATCGAGCCGACCTCGGGCAATACCGGCATCGCTCTGGCCTTCGTCGCCGCGGCGCGCGGCTATCGCCTCGTTCTCGTCATGCCCGAAACCATGTCGATCGAGCGCCGCAAGATGCTCGCTCTGCTCGGCGCGGAGCTTGTCCTGACGGAAGGCCCCAAGGGCATGAAGGGCGCGGTCGCGAAAGCCGAGGAATTGCTGAAGGAAATCCCGGGATCGGTGATGCCGCAGCAGTTCCGCCATCTCGCCAATCCCGCCATCCACCGCGCGACGACCGCCGAGGAGATCTGGAACGACACCGAAGGCAAGGTCGATGCGGTCATTTCCGGCGTCGGCACCGGCGGCACGATCACCGGCGTCGGCACAGTGCTGAAGAAGAAAAATCCCGCCATCCGCATGGTCGCGGTCGAGCCGGAGGATTCGCCGGTCCTGTCCGGCGGCGCGCCCGGCCCGCACAAGATTCAGGGCATCGGCGCGGGCTTCGTGCCGGAAGTGCTCGACCGCTCGGTGATCGACGACGTCATTACCGTCGGCAATCAGACATCGTTCGACACCGCCCGCGCGGTGGCGCGTCTCGAAGGCATTCCGGTCGGCATTTCCTCGGGCGCCGCGGTGGCGGCCGCACTGGAATACGGCGCGCACGAGGATATGGCGGGCAAGAACATCGTCATCATCATTCCGAGCTTCGCCGAGCGCTATCTGTCGACGGCCCTGTTCGAGGGATTGTAGGGGCTTTCAGAGGCGTTCGACGGCCGCCGCCGAACTCCGCCGGTTTTTCCCTCCCTCCCCTGCTACGCGGAGGAGGGAGGGCGCTTCTTGCCGAGGGAAGACACTGCTCCATAATTGTACCGGCGGAGGCGCGGATGGCAGGAGCGGTGAGTACCCGCGTCGTTGTCGTGGGCGGAGGCCCGGCCGGAATGATGGCGGGCTATCTGCTCGCGCGCGCCGGCGTGGATGTTCTCGTGCTCGAAAAGCACGCTGATTTCCTGCGCGATTTTCGCGGCGATACGATCCACCCGTCGACGCTCGAAGTTCTCGACGAACTCGGCTTGGTCGAGGATTTTCTGGAACTGCCGCACCAGAAGACGCGCCGGATCGGCGTGCAGATCAATGGCGAGACCTTTCCGTTCGCCGATCTGAGCGGCCTGAAATTCCCCTATATCGCTTTCGTGCCGCAATGGGACTTTCTGGATTTCATCGCCGACCGGGCGCGCGAACTCCCCGATTTCCGTCTCGAGATGGAGGCCGAGGCCACGGAGCTTGTCTTTACGGGCGATGCCGTCACGGGCGTTGTTGCGCAAACGGCGGCGGGCCCCCTGCGCGTGAGCGCCGACCTCGTCATCGCTGCCGACGGGCGGCGGTCGGCCATGCGCGACAGCGCCGGTCTGGAGCGGATCGAGATCGGCGCGCCGATCGATGTCCTGTGGCTGCGCCTGCCGCGCCGCCCGGGCGATCCGCCGGAAACGATGGGCGCGGTCGGCGGCGGCGCGCTGGTTGCGATGATCGCGCGCGGCGATTACTGGCAGTGCGGCTATGTCATCGCCAAGGGTGAAGGAGACCGCATCCGCAATGAGGGCGTGGAGAGCTTCCGCGCCCGCTTTGCCGAAGCCGCGCCGCTGTTCGCCGATCGCATGGACACGATTGCGAGTATGGACGATGTGAAGCTTCTGTCCGTCAGCGTCGACCGTCTGAAGGAATGGACGCTGCCGGGCCTGCTCTGCATCGGGGATGCGGCGCATGCGATGTCGCCGGTCGGCGGGATCGGCATCAACCTCGCCATTCAGGACGCGGTGGCGGCCGCGAACATTCTCGCGCACGATCTACGGAGGGGGCCGGTCCCGCGCGATCTGCTCCGCAAGGTGGAGGAGCGGCGTCTGTTTCCGACGCGCGTGACGCAGCGCCTTCAGGTATTGGCGCAGGAGCGTGCTGCGGCCGATCCTTGCCGCGAAGGGACGCCGGATCGAGGCGCCGTTCGCATTGAGGCTGCTGCGCAGCATTCCGCTGCTGCAGCGCATTCCGGCCCGCGTCATCGGCATCGGCGTCCGGCCCGAACATGTCCGGGAAGGTCTGTACGACGCCTGACGGGCCGGCTTTCCTCTCCCCGCGAACGGGGAGAGGTGAAGATCACACCGCCTCTTTCATCTTCTCCGAACGCTTGCGGTCGTTCGGATCGAGATGGACCTTGCGCAGGCGGATCGATTTCGGCGTCACCTCGACGCGCTCGTCGTCCTGGATATAGGTCAGCGCGCGTTCGAGCGTCATGCGGATCGGCGGCGTCAGGCGCACCGCCTCGTCCTTGGAGGTCGTACGGATATTGGTGAGCTGCTTGCCCTTCAGCACGTTCACTTCGAGATCGTTGTCGCGCGTGTGCTCGCCGACGATCATGCCCTGATAGACCTTCCAGCCCGGCTCGATCATCATCGGGCCGCGGTCTTCCAGATTCCACAATGCGTACGCCACCGCTTCGCCGGGCGAATTGGCGATCAGCACGCCGTTGCGGCGGCCGGCGATCTCGCCCTTGTGCGGCTGATAGGCATGGAACAGGCGGTTCATGATCGCGGTGCCGCGCGTATCGGTCATCAGTTCGGACTGATAGCCGATCAGACCGCGCGTCGGTGCGTGGAAGACGAGGCGCACACGGTTGCCGCCGGAGGGCTTCATCTCCAGCATTTCGGCGCGCCGCTCGCCCATTTTCTGCACGACGACGCCCGAATGCTCGTCGTCGACGTCGATCACGACTTCCTCGACCGGCTCCAGCGTCTGGCCGTTCTCGTCCTGCTGCAGCACGACTCGCGGGCGCGAGACCGCGACCTCGAAGCCTTCGCGGCGCATGGTCTCGATCAGTACGGACAATTGCAGTTCGCCGCGTCCGGACACGAAGAACGAATCCCTGTCGGCGGATTCCTCGATCTTGAGCGCGACATTGCCTTCCGCCTCGCGCAGGAGGCGGTCGCGGATGACGCGGCTCGTCACCTTGTCGCCCTCGGTGCCGGCGAGCGGCGAATCGTTGACGATGAAGCTCATCGTCACGGTCGGCGGGTCGATGGGCTGCGCCTTGAGCGGCTCGGTGACGGAAAGATCGCAGAACGTATCGGCCACCGTGCCCTTCTGCAGGCCGGCAATGGCGACGATGTCGCCGGCGACGCCCTCCTCGATCGGCTGGCGCTCGAGGCCGCGGAAGGCGAGGATTTTCGACACGCGGCCCTGTTCGACCACCGAGCCGTCCTGCGCCAGAACCTTGATGGTCTGGTTCGGCTTGACGGTGCCCGACGTGATGCGGCCGGTGATCATGCGGCCGAGGAAGGGGTTGGCTTCGAGCAGCGTGCCGATCATGCGGAACTGGTCGTCGTCCGCGACCTTGGGCTCCGGAACATGTTCGAGCACGAGGTCGAGCAGCGGCGCCATGCCCTGATCGGACGGACCTTCGGGGGCCTTCGCCATCCAGCCCGAACGGCCCGAGCCGTACAGGATCGGGAAATCGAGCTGCTCGTCGGTGGCGTCGAGGGCTGCGAACAGGTCGAACACCTCGTTGACGACCTCGGTCGGGCGCGCATCGGCGCGGTCGACCTTGTTGATCGCGACGATCGGGCGAAGGCCGACCTTCAGCGCCTTGCCGACCACGAATTTGGTCTGCGGCATCGGGCCTTCGGCGGCATCCACGAGAACGATGGCGCCGTCGACCATATTGAGAATGCGTTCCACCTCGCCGCCGAAATCGGCGTGGCCGGGCGTATCGACGATATTGATGCGGACATCCTTCCAGACGATGGAGGTCGCCTTGGCGAGGATGGTGATGCCGCGTTCCTTCTCGATATCGCCGGAATCCATCACGCGCTCGGCCACGCGCTGGTTCTCGCGATACGTGCCCGATTGCTTCAGGAGTTCATCGACAAGCGTGGTCTTGCCATGGTCGACGTGGGCGATGATCGCCACATTGCGAAGTTTCATGAAAATCGGATTCCAGAAAGGGCTGCCCGGCGCGGAAACGCGGACGTCCAAGAAGGGCAGCCTGTGTTTGAGTTGGGCGCACCCTACTCATCCTCCCTGAAAAATCAATGACAGGCGGCCCGGCCGGACGCGAAAAGGCGCGGCGTTGCGGCCGCGCCTTCTCCTTTGGGGTAAGCATGTTACTGCATGCACTTCATCACGGTGAGGCCGTTATAGAACGCGGGCCTGGCCAGAACGGCGCCGCATTGCACCGTTCCGGGTGCCGAGCCGGCATTGCGAGCGGCGCTCGAGGGTCCGGAAGCCCCCGGGCCGGTCGCCCCGCCGGGGCCGGCCTCATCGCCGCCACCCAGCGAGACCGAGACGGCCGCCGCATCGCCCAGCGCGGCATCGACATTGCCCGCGATCGGCGAACTGCTCAGAAGGCCGATATTGGCTTCCGCCGCCGGGGCCGTTGCGGCGGCCCGGCCGCTGCGCAGCGTGACATCGGCATCGGCCACATTGCCGGCGGTTACATTGACCCGGTCGGTGTCGCCGGTGCCGAGGCGAGCCCGCGCCCGGGCGCTGTTGTCCAGAACATCGGCATCCGCGCGGACGAGCGAGCCATTGCCGGTGCCGCTGAGAAGGGCCGCATTCGCGTTCAGCAGCTTCTGCGCCCGCACCCGGATAGCAACATCGGGCGAGCGGGCCTGATTCTGCAGCGCGCGGATCTGGACGGCGGTGAGTGCGTTTTGCGCCGCGCCGCGCTTCGCCGTGGCCGCGCCGCCGACGGAGACCGTGTTCGGCCCGCCGACGCTTACCCCGATCCCGTTGCCAAGCGAGGCGCCGCTACGTCCACCCACCGCCGCGTTCGCCGAAATGCCGTCATCGCCGCCGATCGAGGCGCTGAAGCCAAGTCCGCCCCCGCGCGTTCCGCCGACCGAGGCGCTGATGCCGTCGCGCCCGCCGACCGACACGCCAACTCCGCCGCGTCCCTCGCCGCCGCTGCGGGATGAGCTGCTGGCGCTGCTCGCGCCCGAATCCGAGCCGCGGGAACCGCCGCCCCCACCTCCAAGACCCAACGCCTCGGCGGACGTGCCGAGCGCGAGCGAAAGCGCAAAAACGCCGGCGGTGGCGATGAATCCGTTTCCGTATTGCCGTTTCATGTCTTCCTCCAGGCGGCCGGAAAGGCCTCTGCGGTCAAACCGCGCGGCGGGGGCGGCGGTTGCTGACCTTTCCCGGAAGGGAAAACGGAGACTTGCGCAAAGGCCTAACGGCCGGTGAAGAGGGCACGCGGCATTCTATGGATGCGGTGTATGTACCTTGGCACCAAAGCGGCGCTGCGGCGTTACCCACTGAGTACACCGGGGGAAATTCATGCCGCTGCTGATCCTGCTTCTGCTTGCCGTCCTCGTTGCTCAGATCGGATTCTGGGATACGCTGCAGGCCATTTTCGGCGCGCTCGGCGTCATCATCCTGTTCTGGCTGATCGTGGTCGGGCTCATGGCGGCCCTGTTCGCCTGGGGCTGGAGCCGGATCCGGCGCTATTTCTAGGAAAAGCGAGGGCCGCTCTTTGCGAGGTTCAGCGCCGCCGAAAGGCTCTTCGCGAAATCGGCGCGCTCGACCGGCGCCAGAAAACCGCCGACATCGACAAGGCGCGACCGTTCGGCGATGGCGAGGCGCATCAGGCCGAATTCATCGTCCTCCTCGCGATGGAGCCGCACCCAGGCGGGATTGAACCGGAATTCGGATATCCGGCCCCAATGCGATGTCTTGCGCAGCGAAAGCTCGAACGGCGTCAGCGAAACTTCCTCGCGCGCCCGCGCCGTGTGGTAGCTCCATTTGAAGAACAGATAGAGCAGCAGGACATCGAGGCCGAAAAAGCCGACCACCGGCCATGCCCCCATCAGGAAGAAGGGCAGGCTGGCAAAAGCGCTGATGAGGCCGGCGGCGAACATCAGGCGGCGGAATCCGCGCGGCCCGAGCGAGCGGTGCGGCCACAGCACGGCGCTGAAAATGGGCTGTTCTGCGGGGTGCGTCTCGGTCATCTCTGTGCATATTAGGGCACCCATGTCCGCCCGCCAAATCCCCCCGTCTGCAAAGACCCGGCCCGCCCGCCGCAGGAAAAAGCTCTCTCGCGACGAGATCGAGGAGATTTTCCGCCGTTTCCAGAAGGCCAATCCCGAGCCGAAGGGCGAGCTCGAATACACCAACGCGTTCACGCTGCTCGTCGCCGTCGTGCTGTCGGCGCAGGCGACCGATGTCGGCGTCAACAAGGCGACGCGCAAACTGTTCGCCGTGGCGGACACGCCGCAGAAAATGGCGGCGCTCGGGGTCGAGGGCGTGTCTGCCTACATCAAGACGATCGGGCTCTATAACGCCAAGGCGAAGAATGTCGTCGCTCTGTCCGAACTCCTGATCGAGCGCCATGGCGGCGAAGTGCCGAGGACGCGCGAGGAATTGCAGGCGCTGCCGGGCGTCGGCCGCAAGACCGCGAATGTCGTGCTCAACATCTTCTTCGGCGAGCCGACCATCGCCGTCGATACCCATCTCTTCCGGCTCGGCAACCGCATCCCCATCGCGCCGGGCAAGAACGTTCTGGAGGTCGAGCTTGCGCTGGCCAAGGTCGTGCCGGACTGGGCGCTGCTGCACGCCCATCACTGGCTGATCCTTCACGGGCGCTATGTCTGCAAGGCGCGTGTGCCCGAATGCTGGCGCTGCCTAATCGAGGATATCTGTCGTTACGAGCCAAAGACACCCGCGCCTGCGTCGAAGGGCAGGCTGGCGCCGCCGCGTATGTGAAGCGCATGTCCCGGAAGCGGCAGAGCCGCTGTCCGGGACCCATAATCACAAATGTCGGGATGTAAGCCCTGCCGTCAGGGCGTATGGGTCCCGGGCTCGGCGCTTCACGCCGCCCCGGGACGCACGGGCACCGCCCGCACCAGACCGCGCACCGAATTGCCGAGATGGATTGCATCAGCTCTGTCCAGATCGCCCGGCATCAATACGGCTTCCCGAGCGCGGCCCGTGGCGATCAGTTCCGCGCGCAGGGTTCCGGGCAGAAGACCACAGGACAAAGCGGGCGTCAGGAGAATGCCGCCGCGATCGATAAAGAGATTGGTGAACGATCCTTCGGTCAGTTCGCCGCGCTCGTTGAGAAAGACGGCCTCGCCCGCACCCGCGGCTTTCGCGGCGGCGAGCGCGCTGTCGTAACGCGCGCGCCGCGTCGTCTTGTGGTGCAGCAGCGGATCGGACGAATCCATCCGCTCCGGTGCAATGACAAAGGACAGCGATTTCATTTCGCCGAGCGGGGCAGCAGCTGTCTCGACCTCGCCGCTTGCGTGCAGGACGAGGCGCACGCGTTGCGGCGGCTTGCAGCTGCGTACGGCCTCTTCAAGGGCGCGCTCGATCTTGCGCGCATCGTATGCGATCTCGAAAAACGCAGCGGAGGTTTCGAGGCGCTCCAGATGGCGCTCGCGCAATGCAAATCCCTTCTCGTCCCAGCGGAAGGTCTCGATCAGCCCGATGGGCTTTTGAACTTCGCGGAAGAAGCGCAGTTTCAGCAGCGCCTCGTCATATTCGCCCTCGAGTTTCGAATCCGCGACGATGCCGCCCCCGATGCCGATCTCGCCGCGTCCGTCCGTACCGATCACGGCGGTGCGGATCGCGACATTGAACGAGAAATCGCCGTCCGGCGCAGCGTAGCCGATCGAGCCGCAATAAAGGCCGCGCGGACCTTTCTCGACCTCATGGATGATCTGCATGGCGCGGATCTTCGGCGCGCCCGTCACCGAACCGCAGGGAAACAGCGCGCGCAGCACGCCGCCGAAACCGACATCCTCGCGCAATCTCGCCGACACCGTGGATGTCATCTGATGCAGCGATCTGTACGTCTCGATCTCGAACAGGCCGTCAACCTCGACCGTGCCGATCTCCGCGACGCGGCCGAGATCGTTGCGCAGAAGATCGACGATCATCAGGTTCTCGGCGCGCGATTTCTCGTCCGATTGCAATTCGCGTTTCAGTGCCTCGTCCTCGGCCGCCTCGCGCCCGCGCCTAATCGTGCCTTTCATCGGCCGCGTAACGACGCGCTCGCCGCGCCGTTCGATGAATAGTTCGGGCGAGAGCGACAGCACGGTCTGCGCGCCGGTTTCGATCAGCGCGCCATGGGCGACCGGCTGGCGTGCGCACAGCGCGCGATAAAGCGCGACCGGATCGCCCCGCATGGCAAAGCGCGCCAGCATTGTCAGGTTGATCTGGTAGACGTCGCCGGCGTGGATATAGTCCATCACGCGCTTGAATGCGGCCTCGTAATCGGCGCGCGACATCGAGAATGAAATGTCATCGACCTCCGCGCCGCCGGCGGGAGCATGTGCGGCAAGCCATTCATCCGCGTGCGCGCGTTCCATGATCTTCGGCGCGTCGAAGATGCCGAGCCAGAGCAGCGGGCGCTCGCTCAGCGGCGGCAAAAGCGCGGCAAGGCGCTCCTCGAAGCTCATCCCGAGTTCGTAGGCGAGATAGCCCGCGACATGCCAGCCATCGGCAAGCGCGGTTTCCGCCTCTTCGATGAGTGCCGGAACGAAGGACGGGTCGCGCGTCGTCAATACGCGTTCGGGGTTTTCGAACAGGAGGCTGCGCCCGGCATCCTCCGAATTGTCGTGCAGCAGCACGGTTCCGGGCGCGATCATGGCGTCAGGCCGCGCGCGGCACGGCGATGATGACGGCCGCGCCGACAAGGCAGATGCCCGCGCCGATCAGGTCCCATCTGTCGGGGCGTATGTTCTCCATCGCCCACAGCCAGACGAGCGATGCGGCGATGTAGATACCGCCATAGGCGGCATAGGCCCGCCCCGCCGCGCTGGTGTCGATCAGGGTCAGAAGCCAGGCGAATGCAGCGAGCGATATCATGCCCGGCACGAGCCAGAGCGCGCTGCGGTCAAGACGCAGCCACGCCCAGAACGAGAAACAGCCGGCGATCTCCGCCACAGCCGCGAGCGCATAGACGAGCCCGGTTTTCATCGCGTGCGGCCCAGTCCCTTGAACACATGCACCATGAAGGCCGAGGCGACCAGAGGCGTCGCGAGGTTGAGGATCGGAACCGCCATGAATGCTGCGATCAGCAGTCCGCCCGTAAAGACGCGGCCGCGATGCTGCCGCCGCAGCGCGCGGGCTTCCTCTTCCGGCATGAAGCGCATGGCGGCGAATTCGAAATATTCGCGGCCGAGCAGATAGCCGTTGGCGAGCCACCAGGCGGCGATATTGACGCCCGGAACGAGCAGCAGGAACAGCGCGCCGATATTGACGACGAGCACGACAAGGGCGAAGCGCACGGCAAGATAGATCGAGCGCCCGGTCGGCAGTTCGATTCCGGCCGGGTCCGTCGGGTAATGACGCGTCTCGACCAGCGACGCGATGCGGTCCTGATAGAAACCGGCAACGAGCGAGACGACCGGCGGGACGAGGAAGAACAGTGCGACCACGATGCCGAGGCCGGACAGGATGCTGGCGGCGAGATCGTAATTCTGGTTGGAAAAATCGATCAGCCGCGCGGCGATCGTCTGCAGCAGCACGCCGAGCAGGATCAGGAAGACGAGCGCGAGCCCGACCGTCTTGAGAAGGATCGAGCGGAAGGGCGGTGAGAAGGCCTGCCGCAGCGCGAGAACCGCGTGGTTGATCATGACGCAAGTTCCTCCGGCTCCGGCGGGCGGCGCCAGCGCAGTTCCCGATAGTCGAAGCCGGATTCGATGGTCGGCTTGATGACCGAGAAATAGGGCGAGAGGTCAAAGTCGCGCGGCGTGTAGAGCGAATAATGGCGTATGTGCAAAATCTCGGATCGCTGCTGGCGCTTGCGGCTCGTCGTGGCGGTCGCGCGGGTGATTTTCGGCAGGACCGGATATTTGATCGCCTCGAAGGCCTGCGCGATCAGGGTCGAGCAGATCGCCCGCGTCGGATCGCCCGAGCCCAGTGCGAGCATGCGGCGCCGGAAGCGCACCGGCACCGGCGGCTTGGGAATAAGATAGCGCGCGAGATCGACGACGTTCTTGGTGTCGTATTCGAGGCCGATGCGGGAGATCATGAAATCGATCACCGCCTTGCGGCCGGTCTGGTCGAGCCCGACGGGCCGGCAGATGCGCGTCTGCGCCTGTTCGTATTTGGTCAGCGGCACGGCGATGCAGCCGTCCTTGACGTCGACCTCGATCAGCATGTGCGGATCGCCGGAGCCGAGTTCGTCGCCGATATAGAGCGCTGAATGGCTCCACGTCGATTGCGTGAGATATTTGATGATGCCGGCGACGCGGGTCGAGCCCTCGACCAGAACGACATCGCCGGGCCGCAAAACCTGGCGCAGCTTGGCCGGGTCTGAGGTCGATGCCGGTTCGAAATCCTTGGATTGCTGCGTCAGGTAGCGGACGATGGCATCGCCGATGGTCCGCCGGACGGGATCGAATAGGGTGCCCATGGCAAAGAGACAGCGGAAATGCGCGCCGGGATCAAGAGGGGAACCCGCGTGTCCCGGGGCGATGCGGAGCATCGAGCCCGGGACCCAGGAGCAAAGTGCGGCTTCGTCGCTCCGTAATATCTGGACCCCGGATCAGCGCCGCGCCAAGCGCGGCTTGTCCGGGGAACGTCAGCCCCGCAGCGTCGCGCCCGTCGCTTTCATCACGCCGGCGACGATCCTGTCGGCGACGGAATCGATCTCGGCATCGGTCATGGTCTTGTCGCGCGGCTGCAAAGTCACTCTCACGGCGACCGATTTCTTATCCTCCGGCACGCCCTTGCCCTCATAGACGTCGAACACATCGCTGTGGGAAATGAGCGCGCGCCCTGCCTGCGCCACCGCTTTGAGAATGTCGGCGGCCTTGACCGCACGGTCGACCACGAACGCGAAATCGCGGCTGACCGGCATCAGGTCGGAGATGTCGAGCGGCGGCCTCGCTTTGGTCGCCTTGGCTTTGGCGGCCGGGAGATTATCCAGCACGATCTCCATCGCCGCGAGCGGGCCTTCGGCGCCGAGCTGTTTCAGAACGGCCGGATGCAGTTCGCCGAAATGGCCGAACACGTTCTGCGGGCCGAGCTGGAGCGTTCCGGAGCGTCCGGGATGGAACCATGCCGGCGCGCCGGGAACCACCTGCACGCGGGCCGGGTCGAGCCCAAGCGCCGACAGCAGGACAAGCGCGTCGGATTTCGCGTCGAACACGTCCGGCGCTTTCGGCCGCGACCAATGGTCCGGCGCGCCACGCCGGAGCGTTGCGGCGGCAAGGCGCTGATCGTCCGGCCCGTCGCCGAGAAAAATCTGGCCGAGCTCGAACAGAGCGACATCGGGGAAGCCGCGGTCGGCATTTTTCTGCGCGGCGGCGATCAGGCCGGGCAGCAGGCTCGGCCGCATATCGGAGAGATCGGAGGCGATCGGGTTGGCGAGTGCGAGTTCGGGCTTGCCGCCGCCGAAAATCGTGGCGCTGGCGTTCGAGATGAACGACCAGGTGATCGCCTCGGAAAGGCCGTTGGCGGCCAGCGCGCGGCGGCCGGTGGCGGCGCGCTTTTGCAGCGGCGTGCGTACGGCTTTCGAGATCGAGAGGGATTTCGGCAGCGGAACGGAGGTGATCCGGTCGAGGCCGACAATGCGTACAACCTCCTCGACAAGATCGGCCTTGCCGAAAATGTCGGGGCGCCAGCTCGGCGCGGTGACGTTCACCACCTCGCCGGAACCCGAAACCGCAAAACCGAGCCGTTCGAGAACGGAGCGGATTTCGGCATGCGGCAGATCGAGGCCGGTAAGGCGTTTCACCTCCGCGAGTGGGAAGGCGATTTCGGCATTCTCATGCGCGACGCTGCCGGCAAGGAAAATCTCCGATGCCTCGCCGCCGCACAGATCGAGCACGAACTGGGTCGCAAGTTCGAGGCCCGGCAGCGTGAAGGCCGGATCGACGCCGCGTTCGAAACGATGGCGTGCATCCGAATGAATGCCGAGCGCGCGGCCCGTACGGGCAATGTTGAGCGGGCTCCACAGCGCGCTCTCGATCAGCACATCGACCGTCGCGTCCGTGCATCCCGTGCTTTCGCCGCCCATGATGCCGGCGAGCGACTGCGGGCCGTTACCGTCGGCGATGACGACCATGCTGCCGTCGAGCGTGTAGGTCTTGCCGTCGAGCGCGGTGAGGCTTTCGCCCTTCGCCGCGCGGCGTACGGAAAGATCACCCTTCACCTTGGCGGCGTCGAACACATGCAGCGGGCGGGCACGGTCCACGGTCAGAAGATTGGTGATGTCGACCAAAGCATTGATCGGGCGCAGGCCGACGGCGCGCAATTTCTTCTGCAGCCAGTCCGGCGAGGGGCCGTTCTTCACCCCGCGCACCATTCTGAGGGCAAAGGCCGGCGCGAGCGCCGCATCGTCGAGATCGAGCGTCACTTTCACCGGGCAGGGAAAAGCGCCCTTGACCGGCTGCGGTTCAGCGGTGGTGCGGGTGCCGGTTCCGGCGGCGGCAAGATCGCGCGCGACGCCCGATACGCCGAGGCAGTCCGGCCGGTTCGGCGTCACCGCGATCTCGATCACCGGATCGTCGAGCCCCATCAGCGGCGCGAAGGGCGTGCCGATCGGTGTGCCGTCCGGCATTTCGATGATGCCGGTGTGCTCGTTGGACAGGCCCATTTCGCGCTCGGACACCATCATGCCCGAGCTTTTTTCGCCGCGGATTTCGCCGGCCTTCAGCACGAGGCCCGAACCGGGAATCGTCGTGCCCTCGGCGGCGAACACGCCGACCATGCCCGTACGCGCATTCGGCGCGCCGCACACGACCTGCACGGCCTTCCCGTCGCCGGCATCGACTTTCAGCACCTGCAATTTGTCGGCATTGGGGTGGCGCGCGGCCTCCAGCACCTTTGCGGTGACGAACGGCGCCAGCTCCGTCGCGCGGTCCTCGACGGCCTCGACCTCAAGCCCGACCTGCGTCAGCGCGTCGGTAATGACATCGAGCGAGGCATCTGTCTTCAGATGTTCTTTGAGCCAGGAAAGAGAGAACTTCACGAGCTCAGCCCTCCGAGCAAAGTCGGCAGGTCGAGCGGGCGGAAGCCGTAATGGTCGAGCCAGCGCACATCTGCTTCGAAAAAGGCGCGCAGGTCCGGCATGCCGTATTTCAGCATGGCCAGCCGGTCGATGCCCATGCCCCAGGCGAAGCCCTGATAGACATCGGGATCGAGCCCGCAATTTCGCAGCACGTTCGGATGCACCATTCCGCAGCCGAGAATTTCCATCCAGTCATTGCCTTGGCCGAACCGCACTTCGCTGCCCGAGCGGTCGCAGCGGATATCGACTTCCATCGAAGGCTCGGTGAACGGGAAGAAGCTCGGCCGCATGCGCATTTCGACATCCGGCACTTCGAAGAAGGCCTTGGCGAATTCTTCGAGCGTCCATTTCAGCTGGCCGAGATGGGCCGTCTTGTCGATGACGAGGCCCTCGACCTGATGGAACATCGGCGTGTGCGTCTGGTCCGAATCGTTGCGGTAGGTACGGCCGGGAATGATGACGCGGATCGGCGGCGGCGTGGCGCGCATGGTGCGGATCTGCACCGGCGAGGTGTGCGTGCGCAGAACCTTGCGCTCGCCGTTCGCGTCGGGCGGCAGGAAGAAGGTGTCGTGCATTTCGCGGGCGGGATGGCCGACCGGGAAATTGAGCGCGGTGAAATTGTGCTCGTCGTCCTCGACGTCCGGTCCTTCGGCGACCGAAAAACCGAGATCGGCGAAGATCGCGGCGATCTCTTCCGTCACCTGCGAGATGGGGTGGATGCGCCCGGCCTCGATGCCGGAGGGCCGCACGGACAAAGTCACGTCCACCGTCTCGGCGGCGAGCTTTGCCTCGAGGGCTGCGGAAGCGAGCCTGTCCTTGCGTTCGGCCAGCGTCCCGGCGACCCGGTCGCGCACCGCGTTGACGGCGGCGCCATGCGCCTTGCGCTCGTCGGGCGCAAGCGAACCCAGTTTGGCGAGTTCGGCGGAGATCGAGCCCTTCTTGCCGAGCGCGGACACGCGCACGGATTCGAGCGCCGCCTCATCGGAGGCGGCGGCGATTTCGGAAAGGATCGAGGCTTCGAGGCTGGAAAGATCGCTCATCAAGGTTCCCGGAAAGGCGTCATCCTCGTCATGCCAGGGCTTGGCCCTGGCATCCACGAGTTGACGTTCCTTGCAAGGAACTCGTGGATGGCCGGGACAGGCCCGGCCATGACGGAGTGTTTAACCGAGGGCAGCCTTGGCCTGGGCGACGAGCGCCTGGAAGGCGGCCGGTTCGCGCACCGCGATGTCCGAGAGAACCTTGCGGTCGACCTGAACACCCGCTTTGCCGAGGCCGGCGATGAAGCGGGAATAGGTCAGGCCGCCTTCGCGGACAGCGGCGTTGATGCGCTGAATCCAGAGAGCGCGGAAGGTGCGCTTCTTGTTCTTGCGGTCGCGGTAGGCGTACTGCATCGAACGATCGACGGCGGCCTTGGCCGTGCGGATCGTGTTCTTGCGGCGGCCGCGGAAGCCCTTGGCGGCCTTGAGTGTCTTCTTGTGCTTGGCGTGCGAGGTAACGCCGCGTTTCACGCGCATGATCTGTCTCCTGAAAGGTTACGGGCGCTTGTTCAGCGGCTGCCGTAGGGGAGGAACTGGCGAACGATATTGGCGTCCGATTCACACAGAACCGTGGTGCCGCGCAGATCGGAGATCTGCTTCTTCGTGCGCTTGATCATGCCGTGGCGCTTGCCGGCCTGGGCCGACTTCACCTTGCCGGTGCCGGTCAGGCGAAAACGCTTCTTCGCCCCCGACTTGGTCTTCATTTTGGGCATTTGGCTCTCCTGAAAAAGGTGGCCGGCAGCCATGCCGCCGGCGAGCTGAACTCCCGCCAGCGGCAGCCCTTATCAGCCGGGCGGGAGAAGAGCGGGGTTCATAGCGGGTCGCAGGGGGGAAAACAAGCGCGCGCCTTGCCGCAAACTAAGGGGCGGCAAACGAAAGCCCGCAAAACAAAAGCCCGCCGGCAGGCGGGCTCGCGTTTGGGGTGGCGGGAGCCTGCCCCGTCTCAGCGCGGGGCGAGGATCATCACCATCTGGCGGCCTTCGAGCGAAGGCTGGCTCTCGACCTTGGCGAGGTTCTGCACCTCGTCGCGCACGCGCCACAGAAGCTTCAGGCCGATGTCCTGATGCGCCATTTCGCGGCCGCGGAAGCGCAACGTCACCTTGACCTTGTCGCCTTCTTCGAAGAAGCGGCGCATGTTCTTCATCTTGGTGTCGTAGTCGTGGTCGTCGATGTTCGGGCGCATCTTGACCTCTTTGACCTCGACGGTCTTCTGGTTCTTGCGCGCTTCGGCGGCCTTCTTCTGGGCCGCGAACTTGTATTTTCCGTAGTCGAGGATCTTGCAGACCGGCGGCGCGGAATTGGGCGCAATTTCGACCAGATCGAGGCCCGCTTCCTCAGCGAGGGCGAGCGCCTCTTCGATGGCGGTCGGGCCGAGATTCTCGCCTTCGGCGCCGATCAACTGCACGGTCGGAACACGGATTTCGCGATTGACGCGAGGCCCTTCCTTCTGGACGGGCTGCATGGATCTCATAGGGCGGCGAATGGGCTTTCCTCCTGCGTGGTTTCAAGGATGCGCCGCCTGTGTTCCACAACGGGCGGACGCGGGGGCGGAGGATGGTTTATTTCTCCGCGATGTCAACACGAACCGGACAGCCGCACCGTTTACTTCGTCAACGGGGTCGGGCATGTCCGGCGGGTGGAACAGATACAATATATGCATGTTGCCGGCCGGCGCATCGCCTTCCGGCGCACGGAGGGCCGCGGGCCGGCCCTGATCTGGCTCGGCGGCTTCCGCTCCGACATGCTGTCGACCAAGGCCCAGATACTGGTCGACTGGGCGGCGCGCAATGGCCGCGCCATGATCCGCTTCGATTATTCGGGCCATGGCGAGAGCGGTGGCGATTTCGAGCAGGGCACGATTTCCGACTGGCTGGAGGATGCGCTGGGCGTCATCCGCGAGCAGGGGGGCGAGGCTCCCGTTCTCGTCGGCTCCAGCATGGGGGGATGGCTGGCGCTTCTGGCGGCGCGGGCGCTCGCGGCGGAAAGCAGGGCCCTGTCCGGCCTTATCCTGATCGCCCCGGCGCCTGATTTCACCGAAGATCTGATGTGGAACCGGTTTTCGGCCGAAATCCGCGCCGAAATCCTGGAAAAGGGCGTTTTCCGCGCCCCGTCGCAATATTCGCCCGAGCCGACCCCGATCACCCGCGCTCTGGTCGAGGACGGGCGCCGCCATCTCCTCATGAACGGCCTCCTCCGGACCTATGCGCCGGTGCGCATCCTTCAGGGCATGCAGGACCCCGACGTGCCGTGGGAGCACGCTTTGCGCCTCGTCGAGCATCTGGCCGAGGACGATGTGATCGTCACCCTCGTCAAGGATGGCGATCACCGCCTGTCGCGGCCTGAAGATCTCGATCTTCTTGTGAAAGCTGTGGAATCGCTCCAGAGCAACCTTACCTATTAGACAAGGGTCGAATTGGGCTCGAAAAGGCCGACGGTCGTTGCTATCCTTGCTCCCGTGCTGAGCCCGTTTTTTTCCCAAAAGGCCGGTGAGCCCGCAACTTTCGACATGATCGTGCGTGGCCGGCCCATCGAGATCGCCGTGCGCCGCAATGCGGCGGCGCGGCGCATAACCCTGCGCGTCAAAAATCCGACCGGACAGGTCGTGCTGACGCTGCCGAAGCGCGTGCCGCTGACCCATGGGCAGAGTTTCGCGCTGCGTCAGGTCGACTGGATCGCCGACCGTCTGGCAACGGTTCCCGAAGCCGTGCCGTTCGTGCGCGGCAAGATCATTCCGCTGCGCGGCGTGCCGCATCGCCTCGTGTGGCGCGGCGTGCGCGGCATCACGAAAATCGAGCCGCATGAGCCGGGCCGCGTGCGCACAATCGGCGTCTACGGTCCCGAGGAACATTTCTCGCGCCGCGTTCTCGATTTCCTGAAGCGCGAAGCGAGGAAGGACATCGAGCCGACCGTCGCGCGCCATGCCGAGGAGCTGCGCGTTCCCTACGGCCGCGTCACCATCAAGGACACGATCTCGCGCTGGGGTTCATGCTCGGTGAAGGGCGATCTCGCCTTTTCCTGGCGCCTCGTTCTCGCGCCGCCCTTCGTGCTCGATTATCTGTGCGCGCACGAAGTCGCGCACCGCCGCGAGATGAATCACGGCGACCGCTTCTGGAAGATCGTCTATCGCCTGTTTCCGGAAACCGATGCGGCCGAGGACTGGCTGAAGACGCACGGCTCCGATCTGCACCGTTACGGAATGGTGCCGCACAAGCCGCGCAGGAAGACGTAACGCCTCTCCCCTTGTGGGAGAGGTCGGCACATCGCGAAGCGATGGCCGGGTGAGGGGAAATGTGCGTTCAGAGTTTGTAACTCTCCCCTCACCTCGCTCGAAAGCCTCCCGGCTACTCAACTCGGCTGTTGCCGAGTTGAGATTATGGATACCGAACTCGGGAACACCCGAGTTCGGTGTCGTCCTCTCCCGTGAACGGGAGAGGAATCACCCCCCGAACAATTTCTTGAGGAAATCGATCGGCGCGCGCAGCGGTTCGGGCAGATCGCCGACCGGCCGTCCGTGGGCCCACATCTCGTTCGGTGCGTGACCGGCGACCTCGGTCTGCCCATACAGGCCGGGCGCTGCGACCGGCACGCCGCGATGGGCGGCGGTCATGAACCGACTCCAGATCTGCACCGGCATGCCCGATCCCGAGGCACGCTTGGTCGGGGAATTGTCGTCATTGCCGAGCCAGACCGCCGTGACGAGATTGGCGGTGTAGCCGACGAACCAGGCATCGCGGTAATCCTGCGAGGTGCCGGTCTTGCCGGCGGCCGGCCAGCCGCCGATCTCGGCGCGCCGCGCGGTGCCGATGCGCAGCGTCTCGGCCATCATCCGGTTCATCATGCCGAGCGGCTCGATATCCGCGACCTGGCCGAGGCCCGATCCGCGGCGCTCGTACAGCACCTTGCCGTCATCGGCGGCGCGCACGCGCACAACGACGTAGGGAGTGACGCCATAGCCGCCGTTCGCAAACGGCGCGTAAGCCGCGGCAAGCTCGATCGGCGCGACCTCGGACGTGCCGAGCGCAATCGAGGCATTCGATTTCAGCTCCGAGGTGATGCCCATACGATGCGCGGTCTTGATGACGCGCTCCGGTCCGAGATCGAGCGTCAGGCGTACGGCGACCGAATTCAGCGAGGTTGCGAGCGCGTCCGACAGGGTGACAGTGCCGCGATATTTCTTGTCGAAATTCTCCGGCGACCAGTTCTTGATCTTCAGCGGCGCGTCCTGAACGAGGCTCTGCGGCGTCAGCCCGTTCTCGACCGCGGTCATGTAGACGAAGGGCTTGAAGGCCGAGCCCGGCTGGCGCTTGGCGGCGACCGCGCGGTTGAACTGGCTTCGGGCATAGGATCGGCCGCCGACCAAAGCGCGCACGGCGCCCTGTGGATCGAGCGCCACGACCGCGCCCTGGCTGACGCCGAATTTCGTGCCGTTGGCGCCGAGCTCGGAGACGAGCGCCTGTTCCGCCTCGGCCTGCAGGATCGGGTCGATGGTCGTGTCGACCAGCACATCCTCCTCGATCTGGCCGATGAGTTCGGACAATTGATCGACCACCCAGTCCGCGACATAGCCGACCGAGCCGTCCATACGCGGCGCGGCGATGGAGGCCGGAAGGCTCATCGCGCGCGCGGCATCCGCATCCGAGATGAGCCCCTGCTGGGCCATTGTGGCGAGCACGATCTGCGCGCGGGCTTCCGCGGCTGAGGCATCGCGCGAGGGCGCAAGACGTGACGGCGCCTTGACGAGGCCGGCGAGAATGGCCGCTTCGCCGAGCGTCACATAGCTCGCCGGCTTGCCGAAATAGCGCTGGCTTGCGGCCTGCACGCCGTACGCACCGGCACCGAAATAGACTCGGTTCAGATAGAGTTCGAGAATGTCGTCCTTCGAATAGGTCCATTCGAGCCAGAGCGCGAGCAGCGCCTCCTGCACCTTGCGCTCAAGCGAGCGTTCGGGCGTCAGGAACAGGTTCTTCGCCAGCTGCTGCGTGATGGTCGAGCCGCCCTCGACGACTTCACCGGCGCGCGCATTGCGCCATAGCGCGCGCGCAAGGCCGATCGGGTCGATGCCGAAATGCGAGCGGAAGCGCTGGTCCTCGATGGCGATGAAGGCCTGCGGCAGATAATCGGGCAGGTGATTGAGGTCGGCCTTGGCGCCGCTGCCTTCGCCGCGTGTTGCGAGCGCGGTGCCGTCCATACCGACAAGGGTGACGCTCGGCGGACGCGCAGGGATGGCGAGCGTACCGACGGCCGGAAGCTTGGTCGCTTCATAGGCGACGAAGCCGGACAGAACGAGCCCGCCCCACAACGCCGCCCAGGCGCCCACGCGGATCATGCCGCCGAGCGCGAAGAAGCCGACCGGCGAGCGCCGCTTGCGCTTCGATTTTGCCTTGTTCGGTTTCGCTTTGGAGCGGCGCGCGGCGCCGGACCGCGCCGGCTTGCGGGCGCGGCTGCGGCGCGGTGGCGGCTTTTCCTCCTCCACCTCGTCTTCCTCTTCCTCGTCTTCTTCTTCGGGTTCAGGCTCGGGTTCGGGGGCGGCGCGCCGCCCGCGCTTTTTCGGGGCCGGTTCCGCCGGTTCCTCCTCGTCCTCGATCTCGATGTCGTCGAGATCGGCGAGGCGCGCGCGGCGGTTCAGCCCATAGGTGTGCGCCCGGTCCCCCGGTCCCAGCCGAAGGTCCAGCACTTCCTCGGGATGTGAATCGAATCGGGGTTCGCGCTTCGTCTTGCGCTTCTTCCCGCCGAAACCGAACATTGCCCCTCATTCCCATGTATCCGCGCACGGGCAGGATGGCCGGGGCGCGGATTGCCCGCAGTTTCGCGGCTGCGGGTTTAAGGGGTGTTAACCAGGGTTCCCCCTCTCCCGTTCACGGGAGAGGGCCGACTCGATGCAAAGCATCGAGCGGGGTGAGGGGAAGTTACAGAGACCGAATATAGGCGTCCCCTCACCCGGTCACCTTCGGTGACTCGGCCTCTCCCGCTTGCGGGAGAGGCGATCCGCTACTGTTACGCCCTCATCCTGAGCCGGACTCGGCGCGAAGCGACGAGCCGCGTCGAAGGATGGCTGAGGGTCCGGTGCCTGCCGCCATCCTTCGACACGGGTGCTGCGCACCCGGCTCAGGATGAGGCCGCGAGGATAGTAACGACAGCGGGGCTTACAGACGCCAATGCAAGCGCCGAAAAATCAGCTGCCCGTCTTCTTCCGCCGCGCCGCGAGCGTGCGCAGGCGCAGCGCGTTGAGCTTGATGAAGCCCTCCGCATCGCGGTGGTCGTAGGCGACCGCGCCTTCCTCGAAGGTCACGAGTTCCTTGTCGTAGAGCGAATACGGCGAGGTGCGGCCGACGACCTCGACATTGCCCTTGTAGAGCTTCACGCGCACCTGGCCGGTGACGAATTCCTGGCTCTTGTCGATCAGCGCCTGCAGCATTTCGCGCTCGGGCGCGAACCAGAAGCCGTAATAGACCAGCTCGGCATATTTCGGCATGAGCTGCTCCTTGAGGTGCAGCGCCTCGCGGTCGACCGTGATCTGCTCGATGCCGCGATGGGCCTTGTGCAGGATCGTGCCGCCGGGCGTCTCGTAAATACCGCGCGATTTCATGCCGACGAAACGGTTCTCGACGAGATCGAGCCGGCCCACGCCGTTGGCCTTGCCGAGTTCGTTGAGCTTCGTCAGCAGGGTCGCGGGCGACATAGCCACACCGTCGATGGCAACCGGATCGCCCTTCTCGAAATCCATCGTGATGTAGGTCGCCTTGTCCGGCGCGTCCTCGGGCGAGATCGTGCGCTGATAGACGAGTTCCGGCGCCTCGTCGTTCGGGTCTTCCAGCACCTTGCCCTCGGAGGACGAGTGCAGAAGATTGGCATCGACCGAGAACGGCGCCTCGCCGCGCTTGTCTTTCGCGATCGGGATCTGGTGCTGTTCGGCGAATTCGATCAGGCGCGTGCGCGAGGTCAGGTCCCATTCGCGCCAGGGCGCGATGATCGTGATTTCGGGCTCGAGCGCGTAATAGGCCAGCTCGAAACGGACCTGGTCGTTGCCCTTGCCGGTCGCGCCATGGGCCACGGCGTCGGCGCCGGTCCTGCGCGCGATTTCGATCTGCCATTTGGAGATCAGCGGCCGGGCGATGGACGTGCCGAGCAGATATTGGCCCTCGTAAAGCGCATTGGCGCGGAACATCGGAAAGACGAAGTCCTTCACGAATTCCTCGCGCAGATCCTCGATGAAGATGTTCTCCGGCTTGATGCCGAGCAGTTCCGCCTTTTTGCGAGCCGGGCCGAGTTCCTCGCCCTGGCCGAGATCGGCGGTGAAGGTCACGACCTCGCAGCCATATTCCGTCTGCAGCCATTTCAGGATGACGGATGTATCGAGCCCGCCGGAATAGGCGAGCACCACCTTCTTGGGAGCTTTCTTGGTCATGGCGCTGATCCGTGCGAGGCAGGGGGAGAAAACGCGCGCACCATAATCACGCACCGGCCGCGCGCAAGGCGCTTTCGCCGGTGACTTGCAGGGATGCCATGCCAAGGATCGAGTTCTGGTACGATTTCGCCTCGCCCTACTCCTATCCGGCCGCAATGCGGGTGGAGGACGCCGCTGCTGCACACGGCGTGGCACTCGCATGGCAGCCTTTCGTTCTGGGGCCGATCTTCGAGGCAAAGGGGTTTGCCACATCGCCGCTGAAGACTGATCCGGTGAAGGGCGCCTATGCCTGGCGCGATCTCGAACGAACCTGCCGCCGATTAGACCTGCCGTTTACCGGCGAGCCGCCCGGTTTTCCGCAAAACGGCGTTCTGGCGGCCCGTATAGCCCTCGTGCTGGACGAGACGGCGCGTCCGGCCTTCTCCCGCGCGGTCTATATCGCCGAGTTCGCACAGGGCGCCCGGATCGAGGACGGGGACGTCCTCGCCAGCTTGCTGGAGCGACTGGGCCATAGTTCCGACCTCATTGCCCGTGCGGGCGACGCCGAGCACAAACCCTTGCTGCGGGCGCAGACGGAGCGTGCAGGGACGGCTGGTATTTTTGGCGCACCGAGCTTCGTGACGGAGGATGGCGAACTGTTCTGGGGCCACGACCGTATGGA
>JAEWFF010000054.1 GCA_023388965.1 Pseudomonadota bacterium
CCCCTCATCCGACCTTTCGCTGCGCGAAAGCCCACCTTCTCCCTCAAGGGGAGAAGGGCAGCATGTTGCCGCGGTTCAGCAGAAATCGAAGCGCTCGCCAGAAGAGCCCCCCTCTCCCCTTGAGGGAGAGGGGCCGGGGGTGAGGGGTGCGCAGCGCTTGCCGAAAAAACCGTCGCTCGCCGCATCACCCCCCCAGCCTCTCGCGCCAAACCGCCACCTGCGCCCGCACATTCCCCGGCGCCGTCCCGCCGAAACTTGTCCGCGACTTCACCGAATTGCCCACCCCCAGCACCTTGAACACGGTCGACGTGATCCGCTCGTCGATCGCCTTGAAATCCTCGATGGTCAGCCCTTCCAGCCCGCAGCCCTTTTCTTCCGCCGCCGCCACCGCGCGCCCGGTGATGTGATGCGCGTCGCGGAACGGCACGTTGGCCGCCCGCACCAGCCAGTCGGCGAGGTCCGTCGCCGTCGAAAACCCCGCCCCCGCCGCCTCGGCCATCTTCTCGCGATTTACGGCAAGATCGCCCATCATCCCGGTCATCGCCGCCAGCGACAGGGAGAAATTATCCAGCGCGTCGAAGGCGACTTCCTTGTCTTCCTGCATGTCTTTCGAATAGGCCAGCGGCAGCCCCTTCATCACCATCAGCAGCGAGGAGAACGCGGCGAAAATCCGCCCCACCTTGGCCCGGATCAGTTCCGCCGCATCGGGATTGCGCTTCTGCGGCATGATCGAGGATCCGGTCGAAAACTTGTCCGAAAGCCGCACGAACCCAAACTGCGCCGAAGACCAGATCACCAGTTCCTCGCTCAGCCGCGACAGATGCATGGCGCAGATCGACGCCGCCGAGAGCGTTTCGAGGATGAAATCCCTATCCGACACCGCATCGAGCGAATTGGCCATCGGCCGGTCGAACCCCAGCGCCTCCGCCGTCATCTCCCGGTCGATGGGAAACGAGGTTCCCGCCAGCGCCGCCGCCCCCAGCGGGCTTTCGTTCAGCCGCCGCCGCGCGTCGACCAGCCGCCCCTTGTCGCGGTCGAGCATTTCCACATAGGCCAGCATGTGGTGCCCGAAAGTCACCGGCTGGGCGCTTTGCAGATGGGTGAAGCCCGGCATCACCGTCTCGGCCTCCGCCTCGGCCTTCTCCACCATCACCTTCTGCAAGGTTTCCACTTGTGCGGCCAGCATGTCGAGCGCGTCGCGCACATAGAGCCGGAAATCGGTCGCCACCTGGTCGTTGCGCGAGCGCGCCGTATGCAGCCGCCCCGCCGGCTCCCCGATCAGCTCTTTCAGCCGCGATTCGACATTCATATGGATGTCTTCGAGCGCTCGCGAGAAGGTGAAGTCCCCCGCCTCGATTTCCGCGCGCACCGTCTCTAGACCCGTAACGATCGCGTCCCTGTCGTCCCGCGTCAGAATGCCGGCCTTCTCCAGCATCGTGGCGTGGGCTATGGAGCCTGCGATATCGTGAGTATAAAGGCGCTTGTCGAAGCCGATGGAAGCGTTGATCTCTTCCATGATGGCGTCGGGGCCGGACGCGAAACGGCCTCCCCACATGCGGTTGCTCATCGGCGCCTCGAAAATGTTGCGAGAGTGAAATGGACAAGGACGAAAAGCGAAACCCGGCCCGCCCCGTAATCCTCGGTACGGGCCTTTTCGCAGCGGCGGTAGGTATAGCGGTGGCCGTCTGGGTTAGCAATGGCGAGGCGGTGGCCCAATCCTGCCCTGTCCGCGCCGAGGCCGCCGAGACGCTCGACGCCGCCGCCACCGGCGAGCTCGCCGCGCTGCTCCCCTCGTCCCAATGGCGCAACTACGCCGACCTCGCCTTCCAGGATGGCGATGGCAACCCCGTCACCCTCGCCGATTTCGCCGGCAAGAAGCTGCTGATCAATTTCTGGGCCACATGGTGCGCCCCCTGCCGCGAGGAAATGCCCTTCCTCGACGCGCTGGAAGAAAAATATGGCGGCGAAAATTTCGAAGTCGTCGCCATCAGCCTCGACATCGGCTCGGACGGCCCCACCGCCGCCGGCCTGTTCCTCGAGGAGATCGGCGCGCAAAACCTCGCCCTCTGGGCCGACCCGACCTACAAGCTCTTCGAGCGCCTGCGCAACGAGGCCGTCACCCTTGGCCTCCCCGCCACGGTCCTGGTCGATGAAGACGGCTGCGAACTCGCCGTCCTGCAAGGCCCCGCCCACTGGGACACCCCCGACGGCCATCGGGTGATCGAGACCCTGCTGGAGATTTAGCGGCCTGCGTGCGCGGAACCTCAGCGCACCCCTCACCCCGGCCCTCTCCCCTCACGAGGGGAGAGGGAGGCTCCCTTGGCAAGCGCTTGAATTCCAGCCGAAGCGCTCCCCCAATCTCCCCTTCGCCCCTCGAGAGGGGAGAAGGTGGGCCGGCGAAGCCGGGTCGGATGAGGGGTGCGCTGCATCTGCCCCGACAACCCGGCTATTGGCGAACCCACAGCACTCACCAGACCAGCCCGCCCGCCCTAACGCGCTCTTGTCGCCTCCCTCATCGCCATCCCTTCTCCCACCAGGGAGGAAGGGGGCTCTTTTCACATCTGCCTGAGTTCCTGCTGAAACGCCGCCCCAATCTCCCCTTCTCCCCTGGTGGGAGAAGGTGGCCGCGAAGCGGTCGGATGAGGGGGCTCAGCGCTTGCACGGATTGCACGCAACAGGTTCGTCCCCCGCCCTCACGCGCGCTTATCGACCCCCCGCGCGCCCTCATCCCCCACATCATCCAGCCGCGCCACCGCCTCGCGCACCATCTGCTCGCCGCGATATTTCGCCACCAGCGCCTGCCCGGCCTCGGCGCTCGCCGCCTCCATCCGCGCCAGCCGGTTCACGACGATCTCGAAGGAATGGCGGATCAGCACGGCGCGCCCCTCACGCGCTCTTGTCGACCACCGCGCCCATCCCCGCCGGGGCGGGCGGACGGGCGGCCTCGACGGCCTCGGTCAGCATGGAAACGAGGTTCGTCTCCATCTCATGCTGCTTTTTTACCATGAGCAATTGCGCCACATGCCGGGTCTGGGCGGCCTTCATGGCAACGGCAGTCGCTGCGATATCGCTCATATCGGGGTCCCTTCGCGCCTTCTGCGGTCGATCCCGACCCTAGTCCCAAACCCCTTACCGCCCGTTAACCCCTTCCCGTGCGAACCCCGTCCCGATTAGAC
>JAEWFF010000071.1 GCA_023388965.1 Pseudomonadota bacterium
GACGGTCGCTCGCGCTGTGCTACGCCAACGGCTCCGCGCAAGCACCCGCCGCTTCACCCGCCCAGCAGGGCAAAACCACCGCCGGAAACGAACTCAGAACTGGATAGAAGTTGGGGGCAACGTCAGCGTCCCCCTAACTCCAGGGGAACGCGGATGCATGGCGAGTCACTATCTGCTGTGGGAGAAGTGCGTACACTCAGGCGACACGATCCTTATATGCGAAGATGATATTCAGGTAACTGAAAAATTCGGCGAAGCATGCACGCTTGCCGAGCGCCTCGCTAAGAGATACGGCCTTATAAGGTTATATGGCATCTTCGATCGACCGTATCGTCGGATCAAGATGCCTCATAGTGATCGAACCTTAGTTCGATACTGGCGTGGTCCTTCCGGCGCTCATGCATATGTAGTGACCCCCAAAGCTGCACATGCACTTATTAAAAACAAGCCCATCTGGGATGAACCCGCAGATGACTATCTAGACCGCTTCTGGGATCACGGCATTCAATTGTACGGATTACTTCCATTTGAAGTTTCACGAAACAATTTTGGATCAATGACCTCTTGCGGTTTAGTGAATACGAAGGAAATTCGAACTGCCCGCGCATGGAGACGGCGGAAGGATCGAATTCAGCGTATTTTAGGAAATCTGAAGTGGCGTTTTGTATCGAGGGAAGAACGCTTCGAACAGCAATGATTGGAATAAAAGTGAGCGGGATAGGTACCTTTATAAGACAGGCACGCGATCAATATGTCATCAAGCCATTATCGCGGAACAGACATATTCGAAAAGCTTTTCTTAGCGGTGTTGGCGCATCCGCAATCGTATTGGAGCGTAGCGATCACAAGATCGCGGTTCCACACTCAACAGATCAAATAGTAAGGGATATTCTCCGCACGGGCGATTATCATCGTCAGGAACTCTTGAATGCCATTTCAAGTCTTGACCTTCGAGGATCCATTTTTCTGGACTTGGGCGCCAATATCGGGACACAGACAATTTACGCTATGAAAACTGGCGCCTTCGATAAGGCGATAGCGATAGAGCCAGACCCCGAGAATTTTTCTCTACTCAAGCTGAATATGTTTCTGAACGATTTTGAAGACCGAGTTGTACTGAAAGATATTGCCGTCAGCGATTCGCCAGGCGCGGCCCGCCTTTGGCGAAGTCCCTACATCGGTGGACATAGTATTATCGATAAATGGTCTGGTGAAGCCGAGTTCGTCGATGTCCGTAAAGACTCCGTTGATACTATCCTCAACGAGAATGGCATCTCTCCAGCCGATGTGGGAATGATCTCACTCGATGTTGAAGGGCATGAGCCAGAAGTCATCAAGGGAATGAGTTCACTGCTTCAGGCTAAGGTTCCAATCATGATTGAAATAAACCCGCGAGCGGATGCTGATTTCACGAATATGATTGGCTTATTGAAATCTAGCTACAACAGGTTCTTGCGATTGACCGGCCCCAATCTGCAGAAGTTCTCAACGCCAACCGTCCCCGAGCCTGTGGCACAATTGTCAACGGACTCTCAGATGGATGTGCTTTTTCTTTGAATATTTGAGAGCGAAAGCAGCTACCGCAGGCGTGGCGTTTGTGGTCCCGCGCTCAGCGACGATCTCTTTCGTACGACGGCGGAATACCCTTGGTGAGCCGGGAGGGGATCGAACCCTCGACCACATGATTAAAAGTCACGTGCTCTACCGCTGAGCTACCGGCCCCAAGGTGCGCGGAACCTACGGATGGGGCCTGCGCCGGTCAAGGTTGCGATGTCGCTTTCTGGTGTTCATTGCCCCCGCGCCCATCCTTCGCGCACGCTCGCCGCATAATCCTCGAACCGCCCGTCGCGGATGGCGTTTCGGGCCCCGCGCATCAGGTCCTGATAATAAGCGAGGTTTGCCCAGCTCAGGAGGGTCATGCCGAGGATCTCGCCACTGCGGACCAGATGGTGGAGATAGGCCCGCGAATAATCGCGCGCGGCCGGACATGTGCTCTCGGGATCGAGCGGCGTGGGATCGGCTGCGTGACGCGCATTCTTGAGATTGAGGCGCCCGAAGCGCGTGAACACCTGACCGTGGCGGCCGGATCGAGTCGGCATCACGCAATCGAACATGTCCACCCCGCGAGCAATTGCGTGGAGCAGATCGTCCGGCGTGCCGACGCCCATCAGATAGCGCGGCCTGCCCTCCGGCAGCGCCGGCACCGTCTCATCGAGAACCTTGAGCATCACCTCCTGCGGTTCGCCGACCGCAAGGCCCCCGATCGCATAGCCGGGAAAATCCATGGCGACGAGCGCGCGCGCCGATTGTAGCCGCAGATCGATCCGGTCGCCGCCCTGCACGATGGCGAACGGCGCCTGCCCCGGCCCGCCGCCGAACGCCTTCTTCGAGCGCTCCGCCCAGCGTAGGGACAGAAGCATGGCCCGCTCGATTTCCTCGCGCGTATTGGGCAGTTCGACGCATTCGTCGAATTGCATGTGGATGTCGGAGCCGAGCAGCGCCTGAATTTCCATGCTGCGCTCGGGCGTCAGCATGTGTTTCGATCCGTCGATATGCGACTGGAAGGCGACGCCCTCCTCCGTCACCTTGCGCAGTTTGGCCAGCGACATGACCTGGAAGCCGCCGGAATCCGTCAGGATCGTATGCGGCCAGTTCATGAATGTGTGGAGGCCGCCAAGTTCCGCCACACGCTCCGCGCCGGGGCGCAGCATCAGATGATAGGTGTTGCCGAGCACGACATCGGTGCCGGCATCGCGCACATCGCGCGTCTGCAGCGCCTTGACGGTCGCAGCCGTACCGACAGCCATGAAAGCGGGCGTCGCCACCTCGCCATGTGCGGTGACGAGCGTGCCGTTGCGGGCCGCGCCATCGCGCGCATGGACGGTGAACGAGAATTCGGTCATGTCGGCTCGGGAAACAGCAGGCTGGAATCGCCGTAGGAATAGAAGCGATAGCCGCTCGCCACCGCATGCGCATAGGCCCGCTTCATGCGATCCAGCCCGCTGAAGGCCGAAACCAGCATGAACAAGGTCGATTTCGGCAGGTGGAAATTCGTCATCAGCGCATCGGTTGCGCAGAAGCGATGACCCGGCGTGATGAAGATATCGGTTTCGCCCGACCAGGCTTCCAACCTGCCCGTTGCGGCGGCGGCTGTCTCCAGTGTTCTCAGCGCGGTCGTACCGACGGGGATGATGCGGCCGCCCTGCGCGCGCGCGGTGTTCAGCGCCGCGGCCGTCTCCGCGGAAAGCGTGCCCCATTCGGAATGCATGACATGATCGCGCGTATCGTCGGCCTTCATCGGCAGGAACGTCCCGGCGCCGACATGCAGCGTAACGTGATACAATGCGATGCCGCGTTCTTTCAGCCGCGCGACAACAGCCGGTGTGAAATGCAGGCCAGCCGTCGGCGCGGCGACGGCGCCTTCGATCTGCGCGAACATGGTCTGATAATCGCTCCGGTCGCGCTCATCTGCGGCACGGCGGCCGGCGATGTAAGGCGGCAGCGGCATCGCGCCGAGGCTTGCGATCGCCTCATCCAGCACCGGCCCGGACATATCGAAGGCCAGAACGATCTCGCCCGCCTCGCGCTTTTCGGCCACGCGCGCCGTCAGTTCACCAAGAAAGCAGACATTGCCTTCCCCGCCGAAGCGGATGCGGTCGCCCTCTTCGAGCTTCTTGCCGGGCCTTGCGAAGGCGAGCCATGTCTGCGCGTCCACACGTTTGTGTAAGGTCGTCTCGATGCGGGGATTTGCCTCCCCACGCCCGACCCGGACGCCGAAAAGCTGCGCGGGGATGACACGCGTATCGTTCACGACGAGTGCGTCGCCCGGCTCCAGAAGATCGGGCAGATCGCGCACGATCCGGTCCTCGAACTCCGGTTCGGCGCCGGGCCGCACGACCAGCATCCGCGCGGCGTCGCGCGGCTCCGCCGGCCGCAGCGCGATTGCGCTTTCCGGCAGATCGAAGTCGAAATCGAAAACCTTCATCGGATCAGTTCAGACGCACAAGCATGGCGCCGGCAAACAGCATGACGATGCCGACGATACGCCACAGATTGATTTCATGCACCGGCATGCCGAACAGGCCGTAATGATCGAGAACCGCCGCCGCCGTAAGTTGCCCCGCGATAACGAAGGCGGCAAGCGCCGCCACGCCGATCCTGGGCACGAGAAACAGGCTGCAGAACACGATGCTCGCGCCGATGAGCCCGCCGGTCAGCCACATCCAGATCGGGATACCGCGCATGCCGTTCCAGGTCTGGAACTGGCCGGACACGGCCGAGAGCCCGACCAACGCGGCAAAGCCGACGCCGAACGAGATCAAGGCCGCGATGACCGGCGAGCCGATGCCCCGCGCCAAAGCGGCGTTGATCGTCGTCTGTACGGAGAAGCCGATGCCGATCGACAGCGCGATGGCCGTGTAGGCGAGCTTCAGCATGCGGCGTCAGATATCGGCTTTAACCTTGGCCGAGACGATCTTGTCGGGGTCCTGCACGGGTTCGCCGCGCTTGATCTGATCCACATTCTCCATGCCGGAAACGACCTCGCCCCATACGGTGTACTGACCGTCGAGGAAGCCGGCATTCTCGAAGCAGATGAAGAACTGACTGTCCGCCGAATCCGGGCTCTGGGCGCGCGCCATGGATGCGGAGCCGCGCGTGTGCTTGCCGGCGTTGAACTCCGCCTTCAGCTTCTGGCCGGAGCCGCCCATGCCGGTGCCCGTCGGGTCGCCGGTCTGCGCCATGAAACCGTCGATGACGCGATGGAAGACGACGCCATCGTAGAAGCCCGAACGCGCAAGCTCCTTGATCCGGGCGACATGGTTCGGTGCCAGATCGGGGCGCATTGCGATTTCAACCACGCCCTTGGTGGTTTCCAGAACGAGCGTGTTTTCCGGATCGGCCATCGTAATCTCCTTGCTGCGCGGCTTTTACTGCGCGGTTGCCTTGACGATCTTGTCGGGGTTCTGCACGGGCTCGCCGCGCTTGATCTTGTCGACATTGTCCATGCCTGAAACGACCTCCCCGACAACGGTGTATTTACCGTTCAGGAAAGAGCCGTCGGCGAACATGATGAAAAACTGGCTGTTGGCGCTGTCGGGACTGGCTGCCCGCGCCATGCCGACCGTGCCGCGCACGAAGGGCTGATTCGAGAATTCGGCCTTCAGGTCGGGAAGTATGGAGCCGCCCATGCCGGTGCCCGTCGGGTCGCCGGTCTGCGCCATGAAGCCGTCGATGACACGGTGAAAGACGACATCGTTATAGAAGCCCTGATTGGCGAGATCTGCCAGACGTTCCGCATGTTTCGGCGCGAGATCGGAACGCAGGCGGATGACGACCGGGCCTTTCGTCGTTTCCAGCGTCAGGGTGGACGGCGTCTGCGCGGCGGCGGGCGCGAGCGAGCACAGGATCAGGGCCAGAGCGGCGAGAATGCGGGTCACGGTCTATGTCCTCATGACTTGAATTTCGCGGCGAGTTCTTCGGCCACGTTCGCAGGAACGAAGGCCGAAACATCGCCGCCCATGCTCGCCACCTGCCGGACAAGCGTGGCGGTGATGGGGCGCACCGCCGGCGAGGCCGGCAGGAAGACCGTCTGCAGGTCGGGCGCCATCTGGGCGTTCATGCCGGCGATCTGCATTTCGTAATCGAGGTCCGTTCCGTCGCGCAGCCCCCGGATCAGGATACTGGCGCCATGGCGCCGGGCGGCATTTACGGTCAGATCGCCGAATGTCACGACATCGAGAGCGCATTTTTCGGCGGCAGCGATGGGGGCACAGACGGTCTCAAGCAGGCTAACCCGTTCATCCGCCGAGAAAAGCGGCGTCTTGCCCGGATGCCTACCGAGCGCGATCACGAGTTTGTCAAGCAGACGGCAGGCATTGCGCACCACGTCCATATGGCCGTTGGTGACTGGGTCGAAGGAGCCTGCGTAAAAGCCGGTTCTTGTCATGCCCTCGGGGCTTTAGCCCGCCCTCCCCCTCGCCGCAAGGCCCGGCTGCGACGCCGCTCTGTTACCGGATTCTCTTGATTTGAAACATAGGGGGAAACATTTGGGACATCGAGACGTTGTACAGTGCAAGCAAATGATGATTGGGAGCACCAAGATGTTGCGCGGTTTTCTGACGACTTTAGGCGTCGTTTCCGCTGTGACGCTCGCGGCATGGGCCTATTCCGACCAGTACCGGATCGCGGGCGCGACCCCGGCCGAAATGACGCCGCAGGCTTCGACCTCGGCCACGACGAATTCCAACCTCGCCGCTAAGGGCGACCGTCTCGACCTCGGCCTGCATGTCGCAGCCGCCGACAAGGACGCGCTGGCGCGCATCGTGAACGCGCATGCCCAGGCGGTTGAAGCGAATGCGGGCAGTTCATTCATGACCGTGGCTGTCCCCAGCGGTCACAATGAAACGACGCTCGTGCGGGTTCCGGTTCGAGACTAAGACCCCTCATCGATACCGAACCCAGAGTAAAATAAGGCGCCCTTCCCCCGGGGCGCCTTATTTCTTTGTGGATCTGCAGCAGCTTAGGATTCCGCGGCGGGTTCGTCCTCGTCGTGCTCATCCTCGCTGATGCGCTCGACCGAAACGACCTTTTCGCCATCGCCCGTATCGAACACGATGACGCCCTGCGTGCCGCGCCCGGCAATGCGGATAGGCTTGTCGCCGCCGACCGGCAGGCGGATCGTCTGCCCGCCATCGGTGATCAGCATGATCTGGTCGCTGTCCTCGACCGGGAAGCTGGCGACGAGCTTGCCGTTCCTCGCATTCACCGCCATTGCGGCAATGCCTTTGCCGCCCCGCCCCGTGACCCGGTATTCGTGCGAGCTCGATCGCTTGCCGTAGCCGTTTTCGGAAATGGTCAGGATGAACTGTTCGAGCGCCCCGAGTTCGGCATAGCGCTCCTGGCTCAGTTCGACATCGCCGGCCGCCTCTTCCGCGTCGCTGGCGACATGCCCCTCCTCGTCCGCGTTCAGCCCCCGGCGCACGGCTCCCGCCACCTTCAGATAGGCAGCGCGCTCATCGCCGCTGGCCTCGACGTGATGGATGATCGCCATCGAGATCACGCGGTCTTCGGGCTCCAGCCGGATGCCGCGCACGCCGACCGAATCGCGGCCCTTGAACACGCGCACATCCCCGACCGGGAAGCGGATGCACATGCCCTTGGCGGTCGTCAGCAGAACGTCGTCCTGCGCGCCGCACAACTGGACATCGGCGATGGCCTCGTCGGCCTCCAGCTTCATCGCGATCTTGCCGTTGCGGTTGATGTTGATGAAATCCGCAAGCGCGTTGCGGCGCACCGTGCCGCCCGTCGTCGCGAACATGATCTCTCCGCGATCGAGCGCACCCGAATCCTCCGGCAGGGCGATCACGGATGTGATGCGCTCATTCGGATCGAGCGGCAAAAGATTGACGAAGGCCTTGCCGCGCGCCTGAGGCGCGGCAAGCGGCAGGCGCCACACCTTCATCTTGTAGACCTGCCCCGCCGACGAGAAGAACAGCACCTCGGCATGGGTCGAGGCGACAAACAGGCGGGTGACGAAATCCTCTTCCTTCGTCGCCATGCCGGATCGGCCTTTGCCGCCGCGGTTCTGGGCACGATAGGTCGCGAGCGGAACGCGCTTCACGTAGCCGGCATGGGTGACGGTGACGACCATATCCTCGCGCTGGATAAGGTCTTCGTCCTCCATATCGCCGTCGCCTTCGACGATCTCCGTCTTGCGCGGCGTCGCGTGCTCGGCGCGCACTTCGAGAAGCTCGTGGCGGATGATGTCGAGAACGCGGGCGCGCGAGCGCAGAATGTCGAGATAATCCGAAATCTGCTCGCCGAGCTTGTTCAGTTCGTCCGCAATCTCGTCGCGGCCGAGAGCCGTCAGGCGCTGCAGGCGCAGATCGAGAATGGCGCGCGCCTGTTCCGCCGACAGCCTGTAGGTACCGTGATCGGACACGCGATGGCGCGGATCGTCGATCAGCGCGATCAAAGGCGCAACATCCGCAGCCGGCCAGTCGCGCGACATCAGCTGATCGCGTGCGTATTGCGGGTCCGGCGCGGTGCGGATGACGCGGATGACTTCGTCAATATTCGCGACCGCGATGGCAAGGCCGACAAGGATATGGGCGCGGTCGCGCGCCTTGCCGAGCCGGAACCGCGTGCGGCGGCCGATGACTTCCTCACGGAATGTCAGGAATGCGCTGAGGAGATCCTTGAGATTGAGCGTTTCCGGGCGCCCGCCGTTCAGCGCGACCATATTGGCGCCGAACGTCGATTGCAGCGGCGTGAAGCGGTAAAGCTGGTTCAGCACCACATCGCCGACGGCGTCGCGCTTCAACTCCACCACGATGCGCATGCCGCTGCGGTCGGATTCGTCGCGCAGATCGCCAATTCCGTCGATGCGCTTTTCGCGCACGAGTTCCGCGATCTTCTCGACCAGCGAGGCCTTGTTCACCTGATACGGAATCTCCGTAATGATGATGGCTTCGCGGTCCTTGCGGATCTCCTCGATGGTCGCGCGCCCGCGCATGACGATGGAACCGCGGCCCGTCGCATAAGCCGAGCGGATGCCGGAACGGCCGAGGATGAGCCCCCCGGTCGGAAAATCCGGGCCGGGAACGATCTGGTTGAGAGCCTCGACATCGAGCCCCGGATCGTCGATCAGCGCCAGAGCGGCGTCGATGATCTCGCCGGCATTGTGGGGCGGAATATTGGTCGCCATGCCGACCGCGATACCGCCCGCGCCGTTGACGAGCAGGTTCGGGAAGCGCGCCGGCAGGACTTTCGGTTCCTGTTCGGAATTGTCGTAATTGTCCTGGAAATCGACCGTGTCTTCGTCGATGTCGGCGAGCAGCGAGAGCGCGGCGCGCTGAAGCCTGACCTCGGTGTAACGCATGGCGGCCGGCGGATCGCCGTCGACCGAGCCGAAATTGCCCTGCCCGTCGACGAGCTGCAGCCGCATGGAAAATTCCTGCGCCATGCGTACAAGCGCGTCATAGACCGACTGGTCGCCATGCGGATGGTATTTACCGATCACATCGCCGACCACGCGCGCCGATTTGCGGTAGGCCTTGTCCGGCGTGTAGCCGTTCTCGCTCATCGAGAAGAGAATACGGCGATGGACCGGCTTCAGGCCGTCGCGCGCATCGGGCAGCGCCCGGCTCACGATCACGCTCATCGCGTAATCGAGATAGGAACGCTTCATCTCGTCGGAGATGGAAATCGGCTTGATATCGGAAACGGGCATTCCGCCCGTCGGGTTTTCGGTGTCGGACAAGTTGAAATCGGCTCTCGTGGGAACTTCCCTAGGATAGGCGATTCCGGGCCATAAACCAAGGCGCCGGGGCCCTGAACCGAGCTCGGCGAGAGACTATTTTTCTATTTGAAATCAGAATTTTAGCGAAGACGGCGCAGACGCATCGCAAATCGGTCCACACGCAGATGCAGCGGCTTCTCGTCCGCGGTGCCTCCAGCCGAATCGGAAGGAGGCCAGACCGCGTTTTCAGGCAGTTCGACTCCGGCGAAGCGCCTCGCGCGCATACGCAGGATTGCGCCTGCGTCCTCCCCTGTCCCGTTTCCGGCCATTGCCAAGCCTCGCGCGTGCAATATCGGCCGTTTTCCGTCCCGTCCGGGGACAGGCGACAGCCATCGCAACGCACGGCGCAAGCCTCGTGCCGTACTCAGCGGCACGGGCGCGTCTTGCCGCTATAGCTCGTATAGGTGCCGGTCGCGGGATCGAAACTGTTGTATTTGCCCGCACAATACGCGTTCCACTCCGGCGTGCCTTGCGCAGGCGCGGAATCGCCGGCGCCCGATTCTGCCTGCTGAGGCGCTTTTGCGGCCGGCTGCGCTAGTGGAGCGGCCGCCGGCGATATTTCGGCCGCGGCGCGCCCCATCGGCAGAACCTCAGGGCACGAAATCGCCTTTGCCGTCTCGTCGAAATAGCAATCGAGATGAGTGAGCGGCGTGGTTTCGGCAGCCGCGCCGGCCGCCGGCAGGACGCATAAAGCCGCCAGCATCAGAATACCTGAACGCATAATTCTCCCCTGTCTCCTTCGGCGCACAAGGGCGGCCCGGTGTGGCCGTTTCATGGAAAGGATGTGGAATAAAAAAAGCCCGGCCAACGGGGCCGGGCTTAATTTGGGGAGAGAAGCACTCCACAAAATCTATACCAGCGCGATAGGGAAAACTGTGCCCGCGCGGCCACGCTGTGGCAAAAGTCTGGGCCGGCGCAGTTCACCATCGCGCTGACGCATTGTTTTGATACAAGAATCGTCTCGCAGGCACATCGCGCAGGAGATCGGAATGTTCGCAGAATTTACGGGGACAAATGGAAAAGGCGTTCGCATCGACGCCACGGCGATTCTCGCGGTCGAGGAACTCGACAGTGGATGCCGAATCCATGTCGGCGCTTCCACGATCGACGTGCGCGAAGGCCTCGACGCCGTTATGGCCGCCGTCGACCTGGTCGATGAGGAAGACGACGATTGAGGCTTGCCGCCGAAAGGATTGGCGACCCCGGGAGGACTCGAACCTCCGACCAACGACTTAGAAGGTCGCTGCTCTATCCAGCTGAGCTACGGGGCCTGACCCGCCGGGTCGCCGTCAGTGAGTCCACTGACCGACCCGGCCCCATTTGAAATTATCCGAATAGGACATGGTGGGGCGTTTCGTCTGCTTCGGCTCCGAGACGAGATAAGGAATGCCCTCCTTCTCGGCGTAGGCGATGGCTTCTTCCTTTGTGTCGAAACGAAGCGTCACCTGCGTGAGCGTATCCGCCGTGCTGGTCCAACCCATCAGGGGCTCGATGGCCCGTGCCGTCGCCGGCTCGAAGCTCAGAACCCATTCTTCCACATTCGCGGTGCCCGACTGCATGGCATTGCGGGAGGGCTTGTAGATCCGGGCGGTCATGTTCTCGTCCTTGGCCAAAAATCCGTGGTCGGGGCGGCCGGATTCGAACCAGCGACCCTCTGGTCCCAAACCAGATGCGCTACCAGACTGCGCTACGCCCCGAAACGGGTTCGACCGGGTTTCTGACATGGGAGTCTGAACCGGGCAAGTCTCGCCGGCATTAAAGCACGCCTTGCGAATGCGGCCCCGGCGGGCTTTATGCCCCCGATGGCTCCCCCTCTCCTTCAGCTTCGCGATATCGGCCTGACGTTCGGCGGCACCCCGCTGCTGGAAAGCGCCGAACTGCTCGTTTCGCCCGGCGAGCGCATATGCCTCGTCGGCCGCAACGGCTCGGGCAAATCCACCCTTCTGCGCATCGCCGCCGGGCATCTGGAGCCGAGTTCCGGCACAAGATTCCTGCAACCGGGCGCAACCGTCCAGTATCTGGCCCAGGAGCCGGACTTTTCCGGATTTCCGACCACGCTCGCCGTAGTCGAGGCCGGATTGCCGCCCGGCGCGGATTCGCATGGCGCGCGGCGGATGCTGAACGATCTCGGCCTGACCGGCGACGAAAACCCCGCGACACTCTCGGGCGGCGAAGCGCGCCGCACGGCCATTGCGCGGGTCCTCGCCTCCGACCCCGATCTTCTTCTCCTCGACGAGCCGACCAACCACCTCGATCTGCCGGCCATCGAATGGCTGGAAGGACGGCTCGCCGCCTGCCGCGCTGCCCTCGTCCTCATCAGCCATGACCGCCGCTTCCTCGAACGGCTGTCGCGCGCCACGGTCTGGCTCGACCGCGGCCGTACGCGCCGCCTCGATCAGGGCTTTGCGTCGTTCGAGGCATGGCGCGACGAGGTGCTCGAACAGGAGGAGCGCGACCACCACAAGCTCGACCGCAAGATTGCAAACGAAGAACACTGGCTGCGCTACGGCGTCAGCGGCCGCCGCAAGCGGAACATGAAGCGCCTCACCGATCTCGGAACCTTGCGCCGTACTTATCGCGAGCATCGCAAGGCCCAGGGCGATGTGAAGATCACCGTCACCGAAGGTGCGATAACCGGCAAGCTCGTCATCGAGGCGAAGAATATATGCAAGGCATGGGACAGCGTGCCGGTCGTAAGCGGGTTTTCGACCCGCATCGCGCGCGGCGACCGGATCGGCCTTGTCGGCCCCAACGGTTCGGGCAAGACGACGCTCATCAATATGCTGACCGGCGCCCTTGCTCCGGACAGCGGCAGCGTCCGCCTCGGCTCCAATATCGAGATCGCGAGTATGGACCAGAAGCGCGCCGCGCTCGATCCGTCATGGACCTTGCGCGAGGCGTTGACCGGCGGGCGCGGCGACACCGTGTTCGTCGGCGGCCAGCCGAAACATGTCATGTCCTACATGAAGGATTTTCTGTTCACGCCGCAGCAGGCCAATACCGCCATCGGACGTCTGTCCGGCGGCGAGCGCGGCCGCCTGCAGCTCGCCCGCGCTCTGGCTCTGCCGTCGAACCTTCTCGTGCTCGACGAACCGACCAACGATCTCGATCTCGAAACGCTCGATCTGTTGCAGGAAATGGTCGCGGATTATCCGGGCACCGTCATCCTCGTCAGCCATGATCGCGATTTCCTCGACCGTACGGTCACGTCCGTCGTGGTTTCCGAAGGTGAAGGCCGGTGGATCGAATATGCAGGCGGCTATTCCGACATGCTCGCCCAGCGCGGCAAGGGTGTCGAAGCCAAAGCGGCGACCAAAACTGCCGAACCGCGCAAGCGCGACGACGCCCCGGCGCCGCGTGCGGCTCCCAAACGCAAGCTTTCATTCAACGATCAGCACAAGCTGAAAACGCTACCGGACCGGATCGACACGCTTGAGACCGAGATTACGAAACTCAACGCCGTATTGACGGATTCCAGCCTCTATGCGCGCGATCCGGACGGTTTCGCGGCGGCGAGCGCCGCCCTCGCAAAAGCCCAGGACGAGCACGCTGCCGCGGAAGAGGAATGGCTGCGGCTGGAACTTCTGCGCGAGGAAATCGAGCAGTCAGCGTGACACGGCCAATGCGCCCTTGAGCAGAAGCGCATATATGTGTTCGCGGAGACCGGATGGCTGCGCAAGATCCATCCGTTGCAGACAGGCCTGCTCCGACTCCGATAGCCGGGCCCGCAATCCGCGCCACGCCAGCCCGGCCAGATCGCGCCGCGAACCGGACGCCGCCTTCAGCTTGGCAAGGGCAGGAAGAAGACGCTGTTCCTCCTCGGTGAAATCGGTACCGAAGGGAAATGCGGGAAAGCTGCCGCTGAACTTGCCAAGCATGCGCGCGAGGTGTTCCGGCGTGTTGTTACGCTGACGCGCCGGTATCTCGTAGTCCGCTTCGATCTTTCCTGCCTTCTTCGCCTTTTCGAGCAGGCCCGGCTGGAATCGCGAATCCGCGATCGCCAGCATCGCTGCCACCGTATCGCGATCCGTTTTCCCACGAAGATCAGCGGCGCCGTATTCAGTGACGATGATGTCCTTCAAATGGCGCGGGATCGTCTCGTGGCCGTACGACCAGAGAATATTCGAGACGGTCTTGCCGCCGGTCGTGCGCGTCGCGTTCAGCGTGATGATGGAACGAGCACCTTCGAGCGCGAATGCCTGCGTGACGAAATCGTGCTGCCCGCCCACGCCGGACACAACCCGGACGTCCTCGAGCCCGTCCGAGATCACGGCGCCGTCGAGCGTCGCCATCATCGCGGTGTTCACGAAGCGCGCATGAACGCGCGCTTTGCGTTTTTTCCGCTCGTCGCCCAGAAGCGAATTCACATAGGAGATCGCGGTCATGCGGATACGGTTGCGCTGGCGTTCCGGCATATCGCGCAGCGCCGCGTAGAACCCGCGCGGGCCGAGAAAGAATCCCGCGTGCAGAACCGCGCCGTCGACCACGCGCTTCAGAACGCCGGCGTCGATCAGGTTCAGGAAGCTGTCGACCAGCATCTCACTGGCACCGTAAAGCCCCTTGACGAAGCGACCCGCATTTTTCCGCTCGACACGTAACGCCTCGAGCGCCTTGCGGAATTCGGCATTGCGCGTATGGCGCAAAATCAGTGCATGCGCCACCGCATCGCCCATGGAGCCGATGCCGATCTGCAGCGTGCCGCCATCCGGCACGAGATTGGCGACATGCAGCCCGATCGCATGATCGACGAGATCGACCGGCTCTTTCGGCGGCGCGAACAGCGGGAAATCACTGTCCTTACCATCAAGGATGTGACTGAACGCTATTTCCGAGAGAGCCGCATCGTGGCTCATGAACGGCATCTCGGAGTTCACCTGCCCGACGAGAATGAAATCCGCCTTGCCGGCCTTGCGCATGGCCAGCATATCGAGCGTCATGTCCGTATTCGAGGCAATCGAATAGCGCTCGCCCTTTTGAGCTACCAGTTGCGCGACGACATTGGCGCCCCGATCGATGACGTAATGCAGCGCCTGCGTGTAGTTCGCTGCAATGTAATGTTGCTGCATCTTCGGCACGTTGAGCCAGCGCCCGGCGAGCAGAAAGAATTCGTTGATTTCGACATTGTCCGGCAGCGTGCCGTCGCGCAGCGCCCTGGCGTAGAGCAGTTCCGGATAGCCCGCGAACAGACGCTCGGAGATGGGACCGAGAAAACGTTTTTCGACCTCGCTGCCCGCGCGCGGCGCCTCCAAGGTCAGCGCCGTGAAGATGTTCAGCCGGATCGATCTGTCGTTTTCGGCACACAGGTAAAGGGCGTTGGCAATATGGTTTGCCTTGCCGACGCCAAGCGGCAGCGCGAGCACAATGTCCTTACCGACCCTTTTTATGATCGCATCGGCCAGTTTGTCGGGATCGGTGAACCGGACCGGCGCGCCGGCCCTCGTCATTTCAGACGCGCCCAGCCTTCATCCGGCACAAAACGCTCTCCATGTGCCGCCGCAAGCTGCCGCAGGCGCTCGGTCACTTCGGCGACACCACGCTGTCTGGCGTAGTGCAGCGGGCCGCCCCGGAACGGCGCGAACCCGGTGCCGAAGATCATCGCGCCATCCACGATATCTTCCGTCTCGGCCACGCCTTCACGCAGGATCGTGACGCAGACATTGACCATCGGCAGGATCAGGCGGTCGGCCATGCCCTCGGCCGGTTCGGGGGCTTTGCCATCCTTGACCGGATCGCCCTTCTTCCACACGTAAATACCCTTGCCAGTCTTGGCGCCGAGTTCGCCGGCGGCCACCTTGTCGCGCAGCCATTGCGGCGGATCGGGCATCGGCCAATTGAGTTCCGCCTTCAGCACTTCCGCGACATGCAGGCAGATGTCGAGCCCGACCTGGTCGGCAAGCTCGATCGGGCCCATCGGCATGCCGAAATCGACGGCCGCCTTGTCGATGGTTTCAGCCTTGATGCCCTCATCCAGCATGACCATGGCTTCGAGCATGTAGGGCAGAAGTGCGCGATTGACGACAAAGCCCGGCGCGCTCTTCACGGGTGCCGGCAGGCGGTCGATCTGGCCGACGAAAGCGCGCGCGGCGTCCAGCGCCGTCGCCGAAGCCTTATCATGACTGACGACCTCGACAAGCTGCATCCGCGAGACGGGATTGAAGAAATGAATGCCGACCAGCCGTTCCGGCTTCGCGAGACCTTCGCGGATGTCTTCAAGCGGTATGGACGAAGTGTTGGTCGCCAGAATCGCGTCTTCCTTCATCCGCTGTTCGGTGGCGGCAAACACCTTCTTCTTCAGTTCGAGATTTTCGGGCACGGCTTCGATGATGAGGTCCGCACGCGCGACCCCATCCGCATGAAGATCGGGAATCATGCGGTCGAGCGCATCGCGTGTCAGCGCGCTCTTCCGGCCGATCTTGCCGAACAGGGTCGCCGCCTTGCCGACCGCCTTGGCCAAAGGTTCCGGCTTCATATCGGCCAGGCTGACCGTCACGCCCTGCCAGGCGCACCAGGCGGCGATATCGCCGCCCATCGCGCCGGCGCCGATGACATGGACATGCTTCATCGGCTCGCCTTTGCCCGCGAGTTTTTTCAGGTTCTCGCGCAGGAAAAACACGCGAACGAGATTCTTGGCGGTATCGCCCGCAAGCAATCTGGCGAAGCTCGCGACCTCGGCGTCCTTCATCGCGCGCGGCTCGCCGCCGAGATCTTCCCACATATCAATCAGCGCGTAGGGCGCGGGATAATGCTTTTTCGGCGCCTTCTTCTCCGCTTCCGTACGCATTTTCTTCGCAAGCAGACGACGACCGAACCCCGTGCCCGCAATTGCGCCCATTGCACGCTGCACCAGCGCGGGCTTCGACACGCGGAACGAGCCGTCGATCACCGATTTCACCGCATTGGCGACATGGCGCTCCTCCGTCACGGCATCGACAAGGCCGAGATTTTTCGCCTGCCGTGCCTGGATGGCGCGCCCCGTCAACATCAGCGACATGGCCTCGATCGGATTGACGAGCGAGGTCGAGCGCCATGTGCCGCCGAGTCCCGGATGCAGGCCAAGCAGCACTTCCGGGAAGGCGAACCGCGCGCCATCGATGGCGATGCGCCGATCGCAGGCCAGGATCAATTCGAGGCCGCCGCCGAGGCAGAAGCCGTGCACCACGGCAATTGTCGTGAACGGAAGCTCGTCCAGCCGGTCGAGGATTTTATTGCCCTCGGTCAGCATGGCCGCGATCTCGTCCTCGTCGGTCAATACACCGAATTCGGTGATGTCGGCGCCGGCGACGAAACCGCTTTCCTTGCCCGAGCGCAGGACAAGACCCTTGGCCGGATTCGATTCCAGTTCCGTCAGCACTTCACTGAGCTCGCGCAGAACATCCATCGACAGGACATTCGCGGACGAGCCCTGCTTGTCGAGCACGAGCCAGGCGACATCGTCCGCGCCGCGCGTCAGCCGCCAATGTTTCCATTCGCTCTTGCCCGACGGGGTCGGGCCAAGTTCGAGATTGCGCTCCAGAAGCGCGCCGAGTGCGATTCCCGTCATGTCACACCGCCTCGATCAGCATGGCGCCGCCCTGCCCGCCGCCGATGCACTGCGTGGCGAGCCCGCGTTTGTGCCCGAGCCGCTTCAGCGTATTGACGACATGAAGGACGATGCGGTTGCCGGACGCCGCGACCGGATGGCCGAGCGCAATCGCGCCGCCATCCACATTCAATTTCGCGCGGTCGACCTTTCCAAACGGCGCATCGAGACCGAAAACTTCTTTCGAGAATTTCTCGTCTTCCCAGGCACGCAGGCAGCCGAGCACCTGTGCCGCAAAGGCCTCGTTCAGTTCCCAGATATCCACGTCGTCCTTCGTCATGCCGTTACGTTTCAGAACCTCGACGGAGCACAAAGCCGGCCCGAGCCCCATGATCTCGGGATCGAGGGCCGACCAATGGCTGTCCACTATGACAGCCTTGGGCGTCAGTCCGTGCTTCTTCACCGCATCTTCTGATGCGAGAATTACCCAACTCGCGCCGTCGGTGATCTGCGAGGAATTGCCGGCCGTCACCTTGCCCCATGGGCGCTCGAAGGCCGGACTGAGCTTGGCGAGCTTGTCCACGGAGGAATCCGGCCGCACGCCATCGTCATGATCGTAGAGTTTGCCGGCACGGTCGAACGCGGGCTCAACTTCGTCCGCAAGCCAGCCTTCCTGCTGCGCGCGGGCAAGCCGCAGATGGCTTTCGACCGCGTATTGATCGCACTCCTCGCGCGAAATATCGAACAGATGGGCCACGAGTTCCGCAGTCTGTCCCATGCCGAGATCGGTGATCGGATCGGTCAATCCCTGCACCAGTCCGATGACCGGCTTCAGCATGGAGGGACGGAAGCTTGCAAAGGCTTTCAGCCGGGCTCCGAAGCTGCGCGCATTGTTCAGATCCGCAAAGAATTTGACGGCCTGGTTGTTGTAGAGCAGCGCCGAATGGCTAAGTGCCTCGGCACCGCCCGCCAGAATAAGATCGTCGGTGCCGTTCTGTATGTATCTGTACGCCGTGTCGATCGACTGCATGCCCGAGCCGCAATTGATCTGCACGGAGAAGGCCGGCATTTCCTCGCCCATGCCCAGACGCAATGCCGCGACGCGCGCCGAGTTCATCTCATTGGCGACGACATTCACGCATCCCAGGATGACCTGATCGAAATCGCTCGGCTTGAACGGCTGGCGCAGCAGCAGCGGGCGTCCGCACTGCACGGCCAGATCGACCGGCGTGAACGGCCCCATGCCGCCGCGCGCGCGCAGAAACGGCGTACGGGCGCCGTCGACGATATAGACCGGGCGGCCTTTTACTCGGCGGCCGCTTTTGCCCGGCGCGGCCTTGGCTTGGCTTGCGATGGCTTGTCTCCCTTGGTCTTCTCGGGCCGCGTTTTGGCCAGCGCCGACACATCTTCCGGCGCGAAATCGTCAACCTCAACGACTGCACGTACGGCCTCCGCAGCAGCCGTCAACGCCGCCATGTCCGCATCCGACACCACGCCGCGTTCGAACGCGATCTCAGGATCGCGAATGCCGAGCGCCTTCATGCGATCTTGGATCGGATCGGCGGCGGCGACGAGTTCGAACGCCTTGGCGAGGCGCCTGAGGCCCTCGTTTTCGGCATCGCGCGCGATGCCGGTCGTCAGCCGTTCGCGCGCGGCGGACGGCGTCAGCAGAAGATCGGCGGTCGCGCGGATCACATCGTCGCTCGGGCCCCGGCGGCGGATGCCGAGCGGCATCAGGAACAGCCGCAAAATCCAGGCAACAGGCCGCGCCGGGAAATTGGCGAGGATTTCGTCCAGACGCTGCTCGATGGTCAGAAAACCGGTCTGCATGGAATATTCGAGCACGGGAAGATCGGCCTCCTGCCGCCCCTCGTCGTGCCAGCGCTTCAGCGCCGCCGACAGCAGGAAAAGCTCGGAAAGGATATCGCCGAAGCGCGCCGAGAGCATTTCGCGCCGCTTCAGCGCGCCGCCCATGGTCAGCAGCGCCATATCGGCGGCAAGGCAGAAGGCGGCGGAATAGCGCGAAAGCTGCTGGAAGTATTTACGCGCGGGGCCTGCTGCGGGCGCCGGTGCAAACATGCCGCCGGTCCAGGAGCGGAACCAGGCTCGGAAAAAGTTCGTCGTAGCAAGACCGACATGCGCCCAGAACGCCTTGTCGAAAGCCTCAAGCGCGCGGTTTTTGTTCTTGTGGCCGAGCGCCATCATTTCGGACAGCAGGAACGGATGGCTGCGGATCGCGCCCTGCCCGAAGATGATGAGGCAGCGCGTCAGAATATTCGCGCCCTCGACCGTGATGCCGATAGGAATGGCGCGATAGATGTTCGTCAGATAGTTCAGCGGCCCGTCGATCACAGCCTTGCCGGCATGTATGTCCATCGCGTCATTGATCGCGGTGCGCATACGCTCGGTCGCATGATATTTCATGATGCCGGAAATGACCGCCGGCTTCTTCCCCATATCTAGCCCGGCGCAGGTGAGCCGGCGCGCGCCGTCGATGACATAGGCGGAGCCAGCGATGCGCGCGAGGCGTTCCTGAACGCCCTCGAACTTGCCGATGGGTATATTGAACTGCCGGCGAATGGCGGCATAGGCGCCGGTCGTATGTGCGGACATGACGATGCCGGCCGCCGACAGCGAAGGCAGCGAAATGCCGCGTCCGGCCGCCAGCGCACTCATCAGCATCTGCCAGCCCTGCCCGACGCGTTCCTCGCCGCCGATGACGGCGTCCATGGGCACGAACACGTCCTTGCCCCAGTTCGGGCCGTTCTGGAACATCTGTCCGGAAGGAACATGTCGGCGACCAATGCTGACGCCCTTCGCATTTGTCGGGACAAGCGCGACGGTGATGCCGATGTCCTCGCCCTTGCCGAGCAGATTGTCAGGATCCTTCAGCTTGAACGCCAGCCCGAGCACGGTCGCGACCGGGCCGAGCGTGATGTAGCGCTTGTGCCAGTTGAGGCGGATGCCGAGGACATTGCCGTTCTTGCCCGGCCCCATCGTCACGACGCCGGTATCGGTCATCGCGGCAGCGTCAGAACCCGCTTCCGGACTTGTCAGGCCGAAACAGGGAATCTCGCGCCCATCCGCCAGAAGCGGCAGCCAATGATCCTGCTGCGCTTTCGTGCCGAACTGATGGAGAAGCTCGCCCGGGCCGAGCGAATTCGGCACCATGACGGTGACGGCGGCGGTGATCGAGCGGGTCGAAACCTTCCGCACCACTTCCGAATGCGCGAAGGCGGAAAAGCCGAGGCCGCCATGCTTCTTCGGGATGATCATGCCGAAGAATTTGCGGGACTTCATGAAGTCCCAGACATCGGGCGGCAGATCGCCGAGTTCCCGGTTGATCTTCCAGTCGTCGAGCATGTCGCACAGCTCTTCGACCGGGCCGTTCAGAAAGGCGATTTCTTCGTCGGAAAGCCTGGCCGGCGGAAAGGCCAGCAATTTGTCCCAATCGGGATTGCCAGCAAACAGATCGGCGTCCCACCAGACATCGCCGGCCTCGATGGCGGCCCGTTCGGTCTCGGACATGCTCGGCAGCGCCTTCTGCGCCCAGCCGAAAATCGGTTTGGTCAGCCAGTCGCGCCGCCAATTGCTCATGAAAGCGTCCTTGCCATGCCTTGCCCGAACATAATCACCCGGACCCCTTTCGACAGGTTGAACGCGAAAAAATGACGAACTCCTTGCTACTCCAGATGGAACTTCGCCATTTCGCGGTGTTCCGCCCGAATCCGGCGCACCGTGCCAGTGGCCGAACGATACACCACCGTCTCGGTTTCAATGTAATCGGGCCCGAAAAATACACCTGAAACGAGCGGACCGTTCGTCACACCCGTTGCCGCAACGATCACGTCGCCCGACGCAAGATCCATGACCTCGTAGCGGCGATTGGGATCGGAAACGCCCATCCTGGCCGCGCGCTCGATCTTTTCCGGCGTGTCCAGAACGAGGCGGGCCTGCATCTGGCCGCCCACGCAGCGCAGAGCGGAGGCCGCCAGAACGCCCTCGGGCGCCGCGCCCGTGCCCATATAGAGGTCGATGCCGGTCTGCTCGGGACGGGTCGTGTAGATCACGCCCGCAACATCGCCATCGGTGATGAGCCGCACACGCGCCCCGGTCGCGCGGCATTTCTCGATCATCTCGTGATGGCGCGGCCGGTCCAGCATCAGGACGCCGATCTCGCTCGGCTTCACACCCTTGGCCTTGGCGAGGTTGAGCACATTCACATCGGCCGGCGCATCCAGATCGACCGTGCCGTCCGGATAGCCGGGGCCGATCGCGATCTTCTGCATATAGGCGTCGGGAGCGTGCAGCAGCGTGCCGCCCTCCGCCATGGCCATGACGCAGATCGCGCCCGGCGTGTCGTCGGCACAAAGCGCGGTGCCTTCGAGAGGATCGACCGCGATATCGACCTTCGGGCCATTTCTGGTGCCGATGTTTTCGCCGATGAACAGCATCGGCGCCTCGTCGCGCTCACCCTCGCCGATGACGACGGTGCCGTCGATCTCGAGCTTGGCGAGTTCGCGGCGCATGGCATCCACCGCCGCCTGGTCGGCCGCGTTCTTGTCGCCGCGCCCGCGCCAGCGCGCCGAGGCCACAGCGGCGCGTTCGGTCACGCGAACCAGTTCGAGAGTGAGGATACGCTCGATGAGTTTTCCGGCTTCGACGGTGACCTTGGACAAGCTAGCTATCCTTCTCGATGCGTATGACCTGCGGATCGCCGTAAATACGGCCATCGGCCTTGATGGCTTTCAAGGCGTTGCGGACGGCCGCTTCGGTGGTTTCATGCGTATGCAACACCAGCGGAACGACGTGGTTTCCCGCATCCGGGTGCGGTTTGCGGTCGCGAGGCCGCTTCTGCAGGATACTTTCGATCGAAATTTCCTGTTCGGCCATGCGCGTCGCAATGGCGGCGGCCGTCCCCGGCCGGTCGGCAACGTCGAAGCGCAGATAATATTCGCCCATATGGGCGCTGATCGGGCGCGGGCGAGGATCGGCAAGCTGGCCGACCGGAATGCCGAACGGCAGGAGCGTCGAGCCGCGCGCGATATCGACGATATCGGCGATCACCGCCGAAGCCGTCGCCTCGCCGCCCGCGCCGGGGCCGACAAGGGTGATGTCGCTCGCTGATCCCTCGATCAGGATCGCGTTCGTCACGCCCATGATCTGCGCCAGAGGTTCGGTCTTCGGCACCATGGCCGGATGGACGCGTTGCTCGACGCCGGCGTCGGTGCGGTGCGCGACGCCCAGAAGCTTGATGCGAAATCCCAACTCGTCCGCCATCTGCAGATCGACCGGCGCAATGGCGCGAATACCTTCGACATAGATCGAATCCACATCGATGCGGGTGCCGAAGGCAAGGCTGGTCAACAGCGCGAGCTTGTGAGCGGCGTCGAAGCCGTCCACGTCGAAGCTCGGATCGGCCTCGGCATAGCCGAGATCCTGCGCCTCCTTGAGCGCGGCATCGAAGGAAAGCGCATCCTCCTCCATCCGCGTCAGGATGTAATTACAGGTTCCATTGAGGATGCCGTAGACCCATTCGAGGCGGCTGCCCGGAAGGGCCTCGCGAAGCGTCTTGATGACGGGAATTCCGCCGGCGACCGCAGCCTCGAAGGCAAGCGTGGCCTTCTTCTCTTCCGCAAGCGCGGCAAGTTGCAGGCCATGCATCGCCAGAAGCGCCTTGTTGGCAGTGACGACCGGCTTGCCGGCGTTCAACGCCGCCTCGACAACGGCCTTTGCCGGCCCGTCGGACCCTCCGATCAGCTCGACGACCAGATCGACATTCTCGTCACGCGCGAGGGCGACCGGATCGTCATGCCAACGCATATCGCCAAGATCGATTCCGCGGTCTCTGGCGCGGTCGCGCGCGGATACGGCAACGACCTCGATCGGTCGGCCTGCACCCGCCGCCAGCGCCTCGGCGCGTTCGTTGAGTATACGAATAACAGCCGCGCCCACCGTGCCGAGCCCGGCGACGCCAACTTTCAGGGCTGAGGCCATGAACGATCCCGGATCAGGGCTCCCGACTCGTCAGCGAGCCGCGTGGAGCGGGATCACGTTGTGCAACGTCTCGTCCGAAGTTTCAAGAAAACGCCGGATGTTACGCGCAGCCTGACGAATCCGGTGCTCGTTCTCGACAAGGGCGATGCGGACATAGTCGTCGCCGTGCTCGCCAAAGCCGGCGCCGGGCGAAACCGCGACATCGGCTTTTTCGACAAGCAGCTTGGCGAACTCGATCGAACCGAGCGGACGGAATTTTTCCGGGATCGGCGCCCAGGCGAACATGCTCGCGCTTGGCGCCGGTATCGCCCAGCCGGCCTTGGTGAAGCTGTCGACCAGCACGTCGCGGCGGCCTTTGTAGACGGCGCGCATCTCGTCGACGCATTCCTGCGGGCCGTTCAGCGCGGCGGATGCTGCAACCTGGATCGGCGTGAACGCGCCATAGTCCAGATAGGACTTTACCCGCGCCAGAGCCGCGATCAGCCGCTCATTGCCGACCGCAAAACCGACGCGCCAGCCGGGCATGGAAAAAGTCTTGGACATCGAGGTGAATTCGACCGCGACATCGCTTGCACCCTGCACCTGCAGGATCGATGGCGGCGGATCGTCGAAATAGATTTCCGAGTAAGCGATGTCCGACAGCACGAAGATGTCGTGCTTCTTCGCGAAGGCCACGAGGTCTTTGTAAAAATCGAGATCGGCGACTTCCGCGGTCGGGTTCGACGGATAGCAGACAATGACCGCGAGCGGCTTTGGAATCGAATGCTGAACCGCGCGCTCCAGCGCATGGAAATAATCCGGCCCCGGCGTTGACGGCACATTGCGGACGACGCCGCCGGCCATCAGAAAACCGAAGGCATGAATGGGATAGCTGGGATTGGGCACGAGCACGACATCGCCCGGCGCGGTGATGGCCTGCGCCATATTGGCGAAGCCTTCCTTGGAGCCCAAAGTCGCGACGACCTGCGTTTCCGGATTGAGCCGCACGCCGAACCGGCGCTCATAATAAGCCGCCTGCGCCTTGCGCAGCCCCGGAATGCCCTTTGACGCCGAATAGCGGTTGGTGCGCGCCTTGTTGGCGTTCTCGCACAATTTGGCCGTGATGTGCTCGGGCGTCGGAAGGTCCGGATTGCCCATGCCCAGGTCGATGATGTCCGCGCCCTGCTTGCGCGCGGCTGCCTTCACCCGGTTCACCTGCTCGAAGACGTAAGGGGGCAAACGGCGGATAGAGTGAAAGTCCTGGGTCATGTCATCCAAAGTCCTGAGAGAAGACGAAGCATATCACATTCGGTGCCAAAAATGGCGGATTCGCGCTTAGTGGGCGCGCGGTGCCGGTTTTTTGCCCGCCCGGCGCTCGAGTTCGGCCTCGGCGGCGGCGCGTTGTGCGGGCGTCATCGGCACCTCATCGGATTTTACACCCGGATCGAGATTGATGTTCGGATAGGACAGATCGCTCGCCGGCGGCGGCAGGCCATATTTCTGGCTCGGCGTCGAACAGGCGCCGAGGGCAAGGCCCGTTGCCGCTGTAATACCCAATAGACGCCAGTGGGTTATGCGAAGTTTCATGCTCATTCTCGAAGCTCGCGCCCAAAGGTGCGGCACATCATGGAAACAGCGCCGGACCGTTCAGCGCCGTGGTTTCGGGAAGACCGAACATAACATTGAAGTTCTGCACCGCCTGCCCCGACGCGCCCTTCATGAGATTATCCGTGGTCGAAATTACGATGGCCCGGCCGTGAACGCGATCGGCGACCACGCCCAGTTTGCAGGTGTTCGAGCCCCGCACATGGCGCGATTGCGGCACCTGGCCGAACGGCAGCACCTCGACGAACGCCTCGTCTTTATATGCGGCCGCCAGCGCCGCATGAAGATCGCCCGGCGAGGTCTCGTCTTTCGTGCGCACATAGACGGTGGCGTAGATGCCCCGGTTCATCGGCGCCAGATGCGGCGTGAACATCGCCAGCACTTCGCGCCCAGCGGCCTTGGAATATTCCTGATCGAGCTCGGATGTGTGCCGATGCCGCCCGACGCCATAGGCATGAATGCCCTCGGACACTTCGGAGAACAGCATGGCCTCGTTGGCCGCTCTGCCCGCGCCGGACATGCCGGTCTTGGAATCGATGACGATATGGTCCGGGTCGATGATTCCTGCCTTCAGCAGGGGTACGACCGGCAGAATGCTCGTGGTCGAATGGCAGCCGGGATTGGCGAGCAGCCGCGTCGTTTTCACCGCGTCGCGGTAATGCTCGGTCAGGCCGTAGACGGCCTCCTTCTGCAAATCGAGCGCCTGATGCGCATGTCCATACCAGGTGGCATAGGCCTGCGGATCGGTCAGGCGGAAATCAGCCGACAGGTCGACAATACGAAGCTTCGGATTGGCGTTCAGGGCTTCGGCGATGACAAGCTGGGTCGTGCCATGCGGCAGGGCCGTGAACAGGACATCGAGTGCGCCGACATCCGCCTCCTCAATCTTCACCAGCCTGGGCAGATGCCGGCCCGAAAACTGCGGAAACACATCGGCCATGTTCTGTCCGGCCTTGCGATCGGCGGTCAGCACGTCGAGCGAGACATTCGGATGAACGCAAAGCAGGCGCACGAGTTCGGCGCCCGTATAACCAGACGCGCCGAAAATCCCCGCTCTTACCTGCGTCGTCATTTCTTCCTCTCCATTCTTCCCGGATTGCGTAGCCGATGGCCTAAACCCGTTATCGCGCCGCGTCGAGAGGCGCAAAATCATTCATTTGAAGGCACGGCGGCGTCCCGGAGAAAGCCGGAAAACATAAATGTGGCCTTCGGGTCTTTAAAAATCTTCCCGTGCCCCGTATATTTCGTCTGTTCAGAGTCCTGAGGCGCCGGCCCAAAGCCGGCTTTTATAAGACCCTGGATATGCTCAATATGAGCATAAAGGAGGAATAAGATGGCTCTTCAGACCGCAGTTCTCGATCGCCCCCGCGCCGGCTTCCACCGCGCGCCGACGGCTGCCGAGCGCTTCGGCATCCTGCCGATGCCCAATCTCGATTTCACGCCCGAAGTCGCGCGCGAAACGGCTCATCTCTATGAGCGGGTGAAGAAGGTCATCCCGGCCATCGAATGGCCGGTCCATGCCCCCTATGTGAAGGCGATCAACGACCTGAAGAAGGTCCGCAACGCCGTCATCCTGGCGCACAATTACCAGACGCCCGAAATCTACAATTGCGTCTCGGACGTGGTCGGCGATTCGTTCGCGCTCGCACGCGAGGCGACGAAAACGGACGCCGACATCATCATCCAGGGCGGCGTTCACTTCATGGCCGAGACCTCGAAGCTGCTGAACCCGGACAAGACCGTCCTCATCCCGGACATGCGGGCCGGCTGCTCGCTGGCCGACTCGATCACGGCCGAGGATGTGCGGGCGCTGCGCCGCCAGTATCCCGGTGTGCCGGTCGCGGTCTATGTCAATACATCCGCGGAAGTGAAGGCCGAGGCCGATATCTGCCTGACTTCGGGCAATGCCGTCGCCGTGGTGGAATCGCTCGGCGCACCGGAAGTACTCGTCCTGCCGGACCAGTATCTCGCTGCCTGGATCGCGACCCAGACCAAGGTGAAGATCATCACCTGGAACGGCGCCTGCGAAGTGCATGAGCGCTTTACGGGCGAAGAGATCCGCCGCCTGCGCGAGGACGACCCGTCGGTGACGGTGCTGGCGCACCCCGAATGCCCGCCTGATGTCATCGAGCAGGCCGATTTTACCGGCTCGACCGCGAACATGGCCGATTATGTGAAGGTGCATAAGCCCAAGCGCGTCGTGATGATCACGGAGTGCTCGATGGCGGACAATGTCGCGGAGCTGTCGCCGGATACGGAATTCCTGCGCCCGTGCAATCTATGTCCGCACATGAAGCGCATCACGCTGCCGAAGATTCTCGACAGCCTCGTCTATATGCGCGAGGAAATCCTGATCGACCCCGCGATCGCGGACAGAGCCCGCCTCTCGGTCGAGCGCATGGTGAACCTGAAGATCTGACCAGACACTTCTCCCCGCCTCGGCGGGGAGAGGGAGAAGCAGGCACCGAGCGGCATGGCCAATTCTGATTCCATCCTCATCGTCGGTGGCGGTCTCGCCGGCCTGTTCTGCGCGCTGAAACTTGCGCCGCGCCCCGTCACCGTATTGACGGCGACACCGCTCGGCGAAGGTGCGAGCGCATGGGCGCAGGGCGGCATTGCGGCGGCCATCGGCGAAGGCGACACGCCCGACGCGCACGCAGCCGACACGGTGGCCGTGGGCGCGGGCCTCGTCGATGAAGAGATCGCACGCCTGATCGCACAGGAAGCGCCAGACCGTATTCACGATCTCCTGAGCTATGGCGTGCCGTTCGATCGCGATCTCGAAGGCAAGCTCAAACTCTCGCGCGAAGCCGCCCACAGTGCGCGGCGCATCGTGCGCGTCGGCGGCGATCTTGCCGGCAAGGCGATCATGCAGGCGCTTGTCGCAACCGTTCGTCAGGCCGCGCACATCACCGTCCTCGAAGGCTGGCATCTCGATGCCATCGAGGTCCGCGACAATCGCGTGACCGGCGTCACCGGACACGATGGCAAGGGCCGCGCCTCCACCCTGCCCGCGCGCGCCGTCGTATTGGCGACCGGCGGGATCGGCCATCTCTATTCCGTCACGACGAACCCTGTCGGCGCACGCGGTGACGGGCTTGCCGTAGCCGCCCGCGCGGGCGCGATCATCGCGGATCCCGAATTCGTGCAGTTCCATCCGACCGGCATGGATATCGGCCGCGATCCGGCACCGCTCGCAAGCGAGGCCATTCGCGGTGACGGCGCCCTGCTCATCAACCGCGCCGGCGAACGCTTCATGCCGAAACTGCATCCCGACGCAGAACTCGGTCCGCGCGATGTCGTTGCGCGCGGCGTTTTCGAGGAAATCGCCGCCGGGCGCGGCGCGTTTCTCGATGCGCGCCCGCTCGGGCCGAAACTGCCCGATCTGTTTCCGACGCTCTACACCAATTGCATGGCGGCGGGCCTCGATCCCGTGACGCAGCCGATTCCCGTCGCGCCGGCGGCGCACTACCATATGGGCGGCGTAAGGACGGACCGCGACGGCCGAACCTCCGTCGAGGGATTGTGGGCCTGCGGCGAGGTCGCATCGACCGGCGCGCATGGCGGAAACCGTCTCGCCTCCAATTCGCTTCTGGAAGCCGTCGTGTTCGCCGCGCGCATCGCGGAAAATCTTCTCGGGCTCGATCTTCCCTCGGCCGACAATCCGTTGCGGTCCATCTCGGCCGTCGCGCCCGAGACGGCCGACAGCGCTTCCGTCCGTACCTTGCGCGAAGTCATGAGTCTGAAGGTCGGCGTTGTGCGCAACGAAGACGGCCTTTCGCGCGCACTTGCCTATCTGCGCGAAATCGAAAACCGTGCCGATGCATCGCGTGATCTCGGGAGCATGGCGACAGCGGCACTCCTCATCGCCGCTGCCGCATGGCAACGCCGTGAAAGCCGCGGCAGCCATGAACGCACCGATTATCCGGCAACTGATCCGGAACAGGCACACCGCACCTTCCTGACGCTCGATCAGGCCCGTTCCATCGCCGACGAAGCCGCCGCAGCGGTTGTGGAGAAGACAGCGTGATCGTGCTCGACCCGATATTCGTCCGCCGCTCCGTCGAAGCCGCGCTTGCGGAGGATCTCGGCCGCGCCGGCGACATCACGACCAATGCCACCATTCCGGAAAGCGCGCGCGCCACTGCCGTCATTGCCGCACGAGGACCAGGCGTGATTGCCGGGCTGCCGCTGGCCGAAGCCGCATTCCGGGCGATCGATCCGTCCGTGTCGTTTCATGCCGAGATCGGCGATGGCGCCCGCCTCGCGCCCGGCACGGTGGTCGCGCGCATCGCGGGACCAGCGCGGGCGATCCTCATCGCCGAGCGCGTCGCGCTGAACTATCTCGGCCATCTGTCCGGCATCGCCACAGCAACCGCCGCTTTTGCCGACGAAATTGCCCATACATCCGCTTATATCGCCGATACGCGCAAGACGACGCCCGGCCTGCGCATCTTCGAAAAATATGCCGTGCGTTGCGGCGGCGGCATCAATCACCGTTTCGGGCTCGACGATGCGGTCCTCATCAAGGACAACCACATCGCAGTCGCGGGCGGTATTGCCCCGGCCCTGCGCGCGGCAAAGGCGTCGGCGGGGCATCTCGTGAAGATCGAGATCGAGGTGGACAGCCTCGAACAGCTCGACGAGGTGCTTGGCGAGGGCGCGGACGCCGTGCTTCTCGACAATATGACGCCGGACATGATGGCCGAGGCGGTGCGCCGCATCGGCGGCCGCATGATCGCGGAGGCGTCGGGTGGCGTTACCCTCGAAAGCGTGAAAGCCATCGCGGAAAGCGGCGTCGATCTCATTTCCACCGGCTGGATCACGCATTCCGCGCCGGTGCTGGATCTGGGTCTCGATATCGAGATCGGCTAATCGATCAACTGCGGACGATTGGGGAAATGCACGCCGATCATGGCGCCTTCCTGCCGCATGAGCTCGCAAAAGCGGTAGACCGGCACGGGCCGCTCGATCTTCAGCATGAAGCGATGCGGCATCTCGTGCGGTGTTTCGAGCGCCAGAAGCGCGCCGGTTTCCGAAATATCGCTGAGCTTGCAGTTCACCTGACGCCCGTCCGGCAGGATGACGATACCGTCCAGCCGAATTTCCCGACGTGCGTGACGCCGCTTTTCCTTGAGTCTTGGCATGAAAGCCCATTCTTGCCACCGAACACCCCCTAACCTCACAATACCGGCCGACGGTTAAAGGATTGGCTGTACAATTGGTCACGGAGCGATCGGCAATCCGGCTGCCTTGCGGCGCGCCAGAAGGCCCAGATAGTAATGGGCCAGAGTGGCGCCCGCGAGGGCGGTGACATTTGCGTGATCGTAAGGCGGCGAGACCTCGACGACATCGAAGCCTTTCAGATTAAGGCTCTCCAGCCCCATCAGTATGGACAGGGCTTCGCGGCTTGACAGCCCGCCGCAGACCGGAGTGCCGGTGCCGGGCGCAAAGGCCGGATCGAGGCAGTCGATATCGAAGGTGATATAGGCCGGCATATCGCCGACACGCGCCTTGATGCGCCGGGCAACTCCCTCGGAGCCGAGCCGCGCGACATCGTAACCATCCACGATCTCGATGCCGTAATCGGCCGGCGCATGCGTACGAATACCGATCTGTATGGATTTTTCAGGAGCGATCACACCTTCCCTCACAAGGCGCGTGACGAAGGTTCCATGGTCGATACGCCCGTCCTTATCGTCCCACGTGTCCTGGTGCGCGTCGAACTGGATGAGCGCAACCGGCCCGCCGATCCTTTTCGTCAGTGCCTTGAGCACCGGATAGGTGATGAAATGATCGCCGCCGAGCGAGACGAGATGCACGCCCTCGGCGAGCCGCACGGCAGCCTGCGTCTCGATCGCCTCCGGCATCTCGGCGGGATAGCCGTAATCGAACACCGCATCGCCGGTATCGGCGACGGCAAGCTTCTCGAAAATATCGGCGCCGAACGGATAGACGGGATCGCCGTCCAGAATGGTGGAGGCATCGCGCAGAGCGCGCGGTCCGAAACGGGCGCCGGGCCGGTTCGAGACCGACGTGTCGAGCGGAACGCCCCATACGGCGACATCGAAGCCGGAAAGATCGTGCGCATAGACGCGGCGCAGGAACGATACCGCGCCCGAATAGTTGGGCTCGGTGCTTTGCCCATACCGGAAGTCGGGATCGAGGGCGCGATCGACCGGCCTCGGCCCCAGGGAATCGTGTGACATCAAAGCCTCACGCTCACAACACGACGCTTTCGCGACACATACGCCGCTTTACCGAATCGTAAACCGGCAGGGACAATCTTGTTCTATCGCAACTTTGATGCGGGGGTACCAATCATGAACCCGACCCAGGCGCAGAGACGGGTGCTGACCGTTCTCGAAAACGCACGGGGACGCTGGGTTCCGATGCGTTGGCTCGATACCACACCATTGCTTCACGAGGACGACTTTCCAGTCATTCCCAGTCTGGTCGAAAACGGATGGGCGGCGCACAGGCTACGCTCCGTCCAGATCACGGCGGCGGGGGTTGCTGCGTTGAGCGAAGTACGGGGCGAAACCCGCTCCGGAAGGTAGGAACGAAAAAAGGCGGGCACCGAGCCCGCCTTTTCGTTTGTATGGGGTCGAAGATCAGCGCTTCGAGAACTGGAAGCTGCGGCGGGCTTTCGCACGGCCGTACTTCTTGCGTTCGACGGTACGGCTGTCGCGAGTCAGGAAGCCTGCCTTCTTGAGCACGCTGCGCAGCTCCGGCTCGAAATAGGTGAGCGCCTTGGACAGGCCGTGGCGCACGGCGCCCGCCTGGCCCGAAAGGCCGCCGCCCGCCACCGTGACGCGCACATCGTACTGACCGGCGCGGTTCGACAGAACCAGCGGCTGCTGCATGATCATGCGCAGCACCGGACGGGCGAAATAGACTTCGATATCGCGCTCGTTGATCGTGATCTTGCCGGCGCCCGGCTTGATCCAGACGCGCGCGACCGCGTCCTTGCGCTTGCCGGTGGCATAAGCACGGCCCTGCGCATCGAGCTTCTGCTCGTGGCGCGGAGCCTCCTGCGTCGCGCCGAGCGCTCCGCCGAGTTCTTCAAGGCTCTGGATGTTGTCGGCCATCGGCATCAGCTCCGGACGTTCTTCTTGTTCAGCGCGGCGATATCGAGCGCCTGCGGCTGCTGGGCGGTGTGGGGATGCTCGGCGCCCGCATAGACGCGGAGATTGCCAAGCTGCTTCTTGCCGAGCGGGCCGCGCGGCAGCATGCGCTCGACGGCCTTTTCGATGACGCGGTTCGGGAAACGGCCGGTCAGGATCTTTTCCGCCGTCCGCTCCTTGATGCCGCCCGGATAACCGGTGTGCCAGTAATACTTCTTGTCCTTCAGCTTGTTGCCGGTGAACACGGCTTTCTCGGCGTTGATGACGACGACGTTATCGCCGGTATCGACGTGGGGCGTGAAGGTGGCGCGGTGCTTGCCGCGCAAGCGCAGTGCGATGATCGAGGCGAGGCGGCCGACGACGACGTCCGAAGCGTCGATCAGCACCCACTTCTTCTCGACCTCGGCGGGCTTGGCCGAATAGGTAGACATGGTTCGGTTCCTGAAAATGACGAAGCGGCCGCGAACGACCGTTGGCGCAGCTATCTACAGGAGCCGCAGAGACGTGGCAATGGGTTTGATGCGGATAAAAATGTTTGAATACAGAGACTTATAAAAATGGTATTAAAATACCCCCCCCTCCTAGCCGCTGTCTTTCGCGAGAGTTCCCCATTCCGGACGCCACAACTCCTCTTCATCGACCACGCCGACGCGGCCGCCATGGCGCGCCGAAAGCTCGACCGCCGACATGATGGCCTGATGCACACCCAGCGCACCATCGTGATCGCGCTCGGCCGCGGTTCCGCTTCCCGCAACACCGTCCGGGCTGATGACTTCCCCGAGAACGGCGCCGGCATCGGTGTAAATTCGAACCGTGACTTCTCCCGGACGCGGTGCGTCCCTGCCGATGAATGTCGTCATGTTTCTCCTCTGCTCCGAACAAACGCTCGTGAACAGAGCGCGTTCCATTTCCAAGGAGGGTTGCCGGGCAGCCCCCTAATCGGCGATGAAGAGGCAATCTATCTTGCGCGCATCCGCGCGAGGTTTGGCGGCGAGGTCTCCTGCGAATGCGATTTCGCGTTGCGTTTCTTCTGGCGCTCGGCTCGTTCGGCGCGGTCGCGCAGGCCCAGCCGCCCCTGCCCGTCGCCGCGATAATGCCCGCGGTCGCCAATCTTCCGACGGTCGAGCCCGGGCAAATCCAGCTCACGCCGGATGCAGTGAAGCGCTTCCTCGCGAGCCTTCCATCCGTCGTGGCGCTGGCGCGTCAGCTGGACGCCGAACAGGGGCGCCATCACCCCGTGCGCATCGATGAGAATCTCGGTGTTCTTCTGGTGCCGCACCTGTTCGTGCCGCTTATCGCCGAACGTGTGAACCGCGAATTGCAGAGCTTCGGCTTCAAGGATTACGGAGAGTGGGCCGATATTGCCTATTCGATCGGCCTTGCTGCTGAGGCGAGCGATTTTACCGGCTCGATCGATCTTGCCGAACAAAAGGAAGGCCTGCGCCGCGACATCGAATCCGACGCCAGGCTGAGCGCGGACGAAAAGAAGGCGGCTCTTGAGGATATAGACCGCAAATTCGCGGCGCTTGCGCTCTCCGAACCGCGCCCCGGCAACCGCGAGGCGGTGGCGCCCTTCCTCCAGCAGCTTCGCGCCGCAGCGACAGGCGGCTGAGAACTTCCTATATTCTTCACGTCACGCAAGGGAACGCATCATGGCGATCGATGGTCTGCAGGATTCCGACATCCGCGATATTTTCGACAATGTCCGTACCATCGCGGTCGTGGGCGCGAGCAGCAATCCCGACCGCCCGTCGCATTATGTCTCGGCCTTCCTCCAGAGCCACGGCTTCAGGGTGGTTCCGGTCAATCCGGGCCTGGCCGGGCAGGAACTTCTCGGCGAGAAAGTCTATGCGTCGCTCGGCGAGATTCCCGGGAAGATCGACATGATCGACGTGTTCCGCGCAGCGGACGCCGTTCCGGGCATCGTCGATGAGGCGCTGGCGCTCGATCCCGTACCGCCGGTGTTCTGGATGCAGCAGGGCATCATCCATGAGGAAGCCGCGCAAACGGCACGCGCGAAAGGCGTGACGGTCGTCATGGACCGTTGCCCGCGCGTCGAGCTTCCGCGCCTCGGGATCAAAGGCCCGAAAGCCTGAGAGGCGGCCCAAAGCCGCCTCCCCCGAAGTACCTGATCAGCAGGGACGATTGGCGACCCGAACGATCGACCCGTCCGGATATTCGTAATAACAACGGCCGCGCGAATTGTAGTAGAAGCCCTGCCTGCGGGAGCGATAACGGTCGCGCTCGGCCGCGCTGCCGATGATCGCCCCCGTCGCGCCGCCGATGATGGCACCCGCCGCGGCCCCGCCGGCCTTGCCGGTCGCCGCCCCGCCGATAATGGCACCCGCGCCGGCACCGAGAAGGCCGCCGACAAGACCCCCGTCCTGCGCCGAAGCCTGCGGAACGGCCGCCGCGAAGAGCAGCGCAACAGCCAGAATGAATGTCCGGATCATGGTTGGTCCCCTTGCCTGTGCGCCGCATCGCGGTGCGAAAACATCATGCCGCTTCCGTCGCCGTCTCGCCACCGCGGATTGCCTTTTTCACCCGGATCGGCAGGCGTGAGGAAACCGGATCGACCGCCTGGATGAGTTCCAGGAACAGTTCGCCCGGCAGCGGCGGCGAAAACACATATCCCTGCGCGGCGTCGACTCCGTGTTCGCGCAGATACGCGATCTGCTCGAAGGTTTCGACGCCTTCGGCGACGAACTCGATGTTCATGTCGGCGGCGAGCTTGACCAGAGTATCGATGATCGCCGTCGAATATCTGTCCGTACCGATGGCATCGGTGAACATCTTGTCCATCTTCATCTGATCGACACCGAGCTTCAAAAGATAGGACAGGCCGCCATGGCCCGTTCCCACATCGTCGAGCGCGATGCGGATGCCGAGTTCCTGAAGCTTGGCGATGATGACCCGCGCCGCCGCAAGATTGGGAAGCTGCTGGCGCTCCGTCACTTCGAGGACGATCTGGTTGAGATTGATGTCCGCGCCGGAGAAAATCTCCTCGACGTCGCGCACGATGCGCATGTCGTTGAAATGATCCGCCACCAGATTGAACGACATTTTCAGGTGCGGACGGACGCCATAAGCCCGCCCCATCTCGTCGCGCGCGCGCGTCATCAGGCTGCGGGTGATCTCGAAGATCTGGCCGGTCGCCTCGACCAGCGGAATGAAGGTCGAGGGTCCTTCGATCTTTTCGCCCCGTCGGCGCCGCACCAGAACCTCGCAGCCGATCAGCCGTCCTGTACGTATGCACATGACCGGCTGATAATACGGAATGAAGTCGCCGTTGCGGATGGCGTTCTCGATCTCGCGGACCGGCCCCTCCATCTGCCGCGAGACGGCCAACGCGCCGAGAACGCTGACGAGCGCGAGCACGATGCCGCCAGCATTGCCCCAGATGAAAAGTTCGCGGTAGCTCCGCCACAAGGCCGTGGACGGCACGGTGACGGTCATGGCGATGGGATAGCGCTCGGACATCACCTGCGTCTGGAGAGCCGGAACGCCCTCGACCACCATGTCCGGATGCGACAGGCGGCTGGCGACGAGGGTGCCGTCGACAATGGAAATCCGGGCCACGAAATCCGCCTGCAGCCGCCCTATGACGACCGCCGGGACCATCTCCCTGCCCGGAATCAGCAGCGAGGCATGCCAGCCATCGGGAAAGCGCCACAGAAGCTGCAGGGATTTGGGTCCGCGCTCGCCGCCGAAATCGGCCGCCGCGAATTTCACGTTGCGGTGCGAGGTATCGTGCAGCGCGGTGACGGTGCGCACCACGCGCGGAGCCTCTCCCGGCGAGCAGACCGGATTGCCGAACGGATCGACAATGCTGATTTCACTTACGAAAGGCGCCTTGAGAATGGCCCGGCCGAGACCTGCGATTACATCCTCGGAACAGGAGGCATGCTCCGATTTGATCGCAAAGGCCACGAGCTGGGTCATGGCCTCGTCGAGCTTGTTTTCGGCAAGGCGCAGCATGCTGGCCGCAGCGTCACGGATATCTTCCCGCCCGTGGACGCTAATATTGAGCCACAGCAACAGGTTAAGACCAATAAGGGGGGCAAATGCAATCGCGCCGGCAAGCAGCACGGTCTTCCATCTGCTCTTCGAGCGCCTCAATTCAGCCCTTCCCCAAACGAATCCGAACAAACGCAGTAAAGTGATAATGGCTTAACCGGGTCTAAATGAACCTGGCTCGGCCATTGCTTGTCGGGGCGATGGGTGTTTGGAAAAATGTACGCAAGGGCAAGGAGCTAACCGATGCAGGCCCTGTTCATTGGCCATACCTACATCGACATCACGTTCATTTGCGACCAATTGCCCACCGGCGACGACAAGACGCTGGCGGACGATTACGCGGTGTCTTTCGGCGGCAATGCCGTCACGGCCGCATTCTGTTGCGCCAAGCTCGGCGTGGTGCCCGATCTTCTGACGACGCTCGGCGATGACTGGCTGTCACGCATGTTCCGCGACATGGCCTCGCGCTATTCGATCCCGCTTCATTCGCGCAAGGTCCGCGAGGCATCGCTGTCCTTCATCATGCCCAATAACGGCAAGCGCGCCATCGTGCGCTGCCGCGACGACGATCACCTGCACCCGTTCCCGACCCTGAACCTCAATGGCTGCCGGGCGCTTCACCTCGACGGACACCAGCCGGACGCTGCCCTGCATTACGCCAGGCTCTGTCGCGACGCCGGAATGCTGACCTCGCTCGACGGCGGCGCGGTGCGGGAGAACACCGAGGAACTCCTGCATTTCATCGACATCGCCGTCGTATCCGAGCGCATGTGCGAGCAGATGAATCTCACCCCCTATGAGATGCTCGAATATTTGAAGGGCAAGGGCGTGAAGATCGGCGCCGTGACGCTCGGCGAACGCGGGCTCGTCTGGTACGACGAGAACGGGGCCGCCCGGGAAACCGCGGCGCTGGCCGTTCCGTCCGAACGCGTCATCGACACCAATGGCGCCGGCGACATCTTCCACGGCTCCTACATGTATTCGTGGCTGACACGTCCCTACGCCCAATGGGCCGAGCATTTCACCTTCGCCCGCGCCGCCTCGGCCCATTCCGTCCAGCATCTGGGAATCGAGGAGAGCCTGCCGCGTTTGCAGGACATCGACTACACTGCGCGGATGCTCAAGGAAGTGGCACGCAAGGCGAGTTGATCTGCATCCCGGCAGTGACTAAGGCCGCTGCCGGGATACATACACCCTATCTTCCCTGTGCTTCGACGACGGCGAGTGCGGTGACGTTGACGAGGCCGCGGGCGGTGGTCGTCGAGGTGACGATCTGGGCGGGGCGCGCGGCGCCGATCAGGATCGGGCCGACCGGCAGGCCGTCGGCGATTTCGCCGACGAGCTGGAAGGCGATCTTGGCGGCGTCGAGCGTCGGCATGATGAGCAGATTGGCCTCGCCCTTCAGCCGCGAGGCGGGGAAGATGCGCTCGCGCAGGCCCTGGTTGAGCGCGACATCGGCGTTCATCTCGCCCTCGATCTCGAGATCGGGCACCCGCTCCTTCACGAGACGCAGCGCCTCGCGCATCTTGCGCGAGGAGCGCGTGTCCCGCGAGCCGAAATTGGCGTGGCTCAGCAGCGCGACCTTGGGCTGCAGGCCGAAGCGGCGCACGACCTCGGCGCTGAGAATGGCCTTGTCGGCGATCTCGGCAGCGTCGGGATCGGTGCTGACATAGGTGTCGGCGATGAAGAAGGCGCCGCGCGCCGTGATCAGCAGCGACAGAGCGGTGTAATCGGCGATGCCGGGCGATTTGCCGAGCACGTCGTCGATCGTCTTCAGATGGTTGGGATAGCGGCCCTCGAGGCCGCAGATCATCGCATCCGCATCCCCACGCCGCACCGCGAGCGCCGCGATCACGGTCGCATCGGTACGCACGATGGTGCGGGCAAGATCGGGGGTGACGCCGCGCCGTCCGGCAGTCTCGAGATAAAGCGCAACATAATCGCGGTAGCGCGGATCGTCTTCCGGATTGATGATGTCGAAGTCCGCGCCGGGCTTCAGCGCCAGGCCGTAGCGCTGCAGGCGCATGTCGATGACCGCCGGGCGCCCGATCAGGATCGGCCGGGCGAGGCCCTCCTCGACCGCGACCTGGGCGGCGCGCAGGGTCCGCTCGTCCTCGCCCTCGGCATAGATGACGCGTTTGGGGTTTTGCTTGGCCGCCTGGAAGATCGGCTTCATCACGAAGCCGGAGCGGAACACGAAGCGCTCGAGCGTCTCCTCATAGGCCTCGAAATCGGCGATCGGGCGCCGCGCCACGCCCGATTCCATCGCCGCTCTGGCAACCGCCGGGGCGATGCGCAGGATCAGGCGCGGATCGAACGGATTGGGGATCAGGCTTTCGGGGCCGAACAGCTGGTGCTCGCCGCTATAGGCCTTGGCGACGACATCCGAGGAGGCCTCGCGCGCCAGAGCCGCGATCGCCCCCACCGCCGCCTGCTTCATCTCCTCGTTGATCGCCGAGGCCGCGACATCGAGCGCGCCGCGGAAGATGAAGGGAAAGCACAAGACATTGTTGACCTGGTTCGGAAAGTCCGAACGCCCGGTGCAGATCATCGCGTCCGGGCGCACCGCACGCGCGGCATCGGGCATGATCTCGGGCACCGGATTGGCGAGCGCCATGATGAGCGGGCTCGGCGCCATGTCCTTCAGCATGTCCGGCTTCAGCACATCGCCGGCCGAGACGCCGAGAAAGATGTCGGCGCCGCCGATCACATCGCCGAGGGTGCGGGCCTCGGTCTTCTGGGCGTAGACCGCGGTCCATTTGTTCATCGCCGTATTGCGGCCCTCATAGACCACGCCGTCGATGTCGGTGACCCAGATGTTCTGGCGCCGCGCGCCCATGCTGACCAGAAGATTGAGGCTGGCGGTCGCCGCCGCCCCCGCCCCCGAGGTGACGATCTTGACCTCGGACAATTTCTTGCCGGCCAGTTCGAGCGCATTGACGATCGCCGCCGCGACGATGATCGCGGTGCCGTGCTGGTCGTCGTGGAAGACCGGAATCGTCATCCGCGCCTTGAGCCGCTCCTCGACCTCGAAGCATTCCGGCGACTTGATGTCCTCGAGATTGATGCCGCCGAAGGTCGGCTCGAGCGCGGCGACGACCTCGACCAGGCGGTCCGGATCGAGCGCATCGACCTCGATGTCGAACACGTCGAGCCCGGCGAACTTCTTGAACAGGACCGCCTTGCCCTCCATCACGGGCTTCGACGCCAACGGCCCGATATTGCCGAGCCCGAGCACCGCGGTGCCGTTCGAGATCACCCCGATGAGGTTCTGCCGCCCCGTCAGCTCCGCCACCTCGCCCGGATCATCCGCAATCGCCTCGCAGGCCGCCGCCACACCCGGCGTGTAGGCCAGCCCGAGATCGCGCTGCGTGCCCAGCGGCTTGGTCGGCTGGATCTCAAGCTTGCCAGGCTGCGGATAACGATGAAACGCCAACGCCGCCTTGCGCAATTCGTCCGTCAAATTCGAAGCCATGGGGTCCTTTCCGGTCGGTCAGTCTGCTTTAGGTTCCGGCAGGTTCACCCGAATATGCAGTTCGCGCAATTGCTTCGGCGTGCCCGGAGCCGGAGCGCCCATCAAAATATCCTCGGCGCGCTGGTTCATCGGGAACAGCGCAACCTCGCGCAGATTGTCGACGCCGCAGATCAGCATGACGATGCGGTCGACGCCGGCGGCCATTCCGCCATGCGGCGGCGCACCATACTGGAAGGCGCGGTACATGCCGCCGAAACGCTCCAGCACCGTCTCTTCCGTGTAGCCGGCAACCTCGAACGCTTTCACCATGGCCTCCGGCCTGTGATTGCGGATGCCGCCCGATGCGATCTCATAGCCGTTGCAGACCACGTCGTACTGGAACGCCTTGATCTTCAGGGGATCGGTGCCGTTCAGCGCGTCGAGGCCGCCTTGCGGCATCGAGAACGGATTGTGCGAGAAATCGACCTTCTTCTCGTCCTCGTTCCATTCGTAGAACGGGAAGTCCACGATCCAGGCGAGTTCGAACCGGTCCTTGTCGATCAGGCCAAGCTCGTCGGCGATCCTATCGCGTGCAAGGCCCGCAAGCTTCGCCGCCTTGTCTTCCGCGCCTGCGGAGAAGAACACGGCATCGCCCGGCCCGATTCCGGCCGCGCGGGCAATCTCGGCCTGAACATCGGCCGGGATGAATTTCGCAATCGGCCCCTTGCCGGTCAGAACGCCGGATTCATCGTCGAACACGACATAGCCGAGGCCCGGCGCGCCCTCGCCGCGCGCCCAGTCGTTCAGCTTGTCGAAGAACGAGCGCGGCTGCGCCGCCGCGCCGGGGGCCAGGATGGCACGCACCACGCCGCCGCCCTTCACGACATTCTTGAACGCGTTGAACGTCACGTCCTCGCGCTCGAAGAATGTGCTTACATCGGCGATGACGAGCGGGTTACGCAGATCGGGCTTGTCCGAGCCGTATTTCAGCATGGCCTCGGCATAGGGAATGCGCGGGAAAGTGGGCGTCACCGGCTTGCCATCCGCGAACTCCTCGAAGATGCCGCGCATGACCGGCTCCATCGTGGCGAAGATGTCTTCCTGCTCGACAAAGCTCATTTCGAGATCGAGCTGGTAGAACTCGCCCGGCAGGCGGTCGGCGCGCGGGTCCTCATCGCGGAAACACGGCGCGATCTGGAAATAGCGATCGAAGCCCGCGACCATCAGAAGCTGTTTGTATTGCTGCGGCGCCTGCGGCAGCGCGTAAAAGCTGCCGGGATGGATGCGCGACGGCACGAGGAAGTCGCGCGCGCCTTCGGGCGAGGATGCCGTGAGGATCGGCGTCGCAAATTCGGTAAAACCCGCTTCCGTCATGCGGCGGCGCATGGCCGATACGACGCGCGTGCGCGTCATGATGTTCCTGTGCAGCGTCTCGCGGCGCAGATCGAGGAAGCGGTAGCGCAGGCGGATATCTTCCGGATAATCCGGCTCGCCGAACACCGGCAACGGCAGTTCACCGGCCGGGCCGAGGACTTCGACATCTTCGATGAACAGTTCGATCTGCCCGGTCGGCAGATCGGCGTTCTCGGTGCCGCCGGGGCGCCGGCGTACCTTGCCCTCGAGGCGCACCACCCATTCGGACCGCAGCGTTTCCGCCAGCTTGAAGGCCGCCGAATCCGGGTCCGCCACGCATTGGGTCAAGCCGTAATGGTCGCGCAGGTCGATGAACAGCACCCCGCCATGGTCGCGGATGCGGTGGCACCAGCCGGAAAGCCGGACGTTCTGTCCGATATGCTCCTCGCGGAGCTGGCCGCAGGTATGGGTGCGGTAGCGGTGCATGGTCATTAGGAATCCTGGAAACGACGCTGTCAGCGGAGGCGGGACAGGGCCACGTCCTCCGCCTTTTTGTCAACCGGACGCGGGCCGCAGCGACAATCTTAAGGGTGCCGCCGGGGACGGACTCAGTTATATGGCGGGCATGCTGATTACCACGTCCGCGGATTTGAAATCCGCCTGTGCCCGGTTGGCCAGGGCTGAGTTTGTCACGGTCGACACCGAATTCCTGCGCGAGACCACCTTCTGGCCAAAGCTCTGCCTGGTCCAGCTTGCCGACGACGAGCAGGTCTGGGCCGTGGACGCCCTGGCTCCCGGGATCGATCTCGCCCCCCTGTTCGAGCTTATGGCGGACGAGAAGGTCCTGAAGGTGTTCCATGCCGGGCGGCAGGACATCGAGATCATGTGGCATCTGGCCGAGCTGATCCCCCATCCGGTGTTCGACACCCAGGTCGCGGCCATGGTGCTCGGCTATGGCGAGAGCGTCTCCTACGACCAGCTCGTTCAGCGCATCACCGGCACGGCGCTCGACAAGAGTTCCCGCTTCACGGACTGGAGCCGCCGCCCCCTCAGCGAAGCCCAGCTCACCTATGCCCTGGCGGACGTGACGCATCTGCGCGACGTCTATCGTCGCCTTGCCGCCGATCTCGACAAGCGCGGCCGAGCGGCCTGGGTGTCCGAGGAAATGGCGGTCCTGACCTCGCCCGAGACCTATCGTCAGGCGCCGGAAGATGCCTGGAAGCGCATCAAGGCGCGGCTGCGCAAGCCGAAGGAAATCGCGGTTCTGATGGAGGTCGCGGCCTGGCGCGACAACGAGGCACAGACGCGGGACGTACCGCGCTCGCGCGTCGTCAAGGACGATATTCTGGCCGAGATCGCCCTGCGCGCCCCGAATACGGTCGAAGCTCTCGGCGGATTGCGCGGCGTTCCGAACGGGTTCGAGCGCTCGAAATCCGGCGGCGAGATCATCGCGGCCGTGAAACGCGGTCTTGCCCGCGACCCGGCCAGCGTGCCGAAGATCGAGCGCGAGCGCCCGCCGCCGAACGGCACCGGAGCGACGGTCGAGCTTCTGCGCGTGCTGCTGAAGATGATTTCGGAAAAGGAAGGCGTCGCACCGAAGATTCTTGCGACCACCGACGACCTCGAAAAACTGGCGGCGAACGACGAGGCCGACGTGCCGGCCCTGCATGGCTGGCGGCGCGAGCTTTTCGGAGAAAAGGCGCTCGGCCTGAAACGCGGCGAAATCGCGCTGGGGCTAAGGAAGGGGCGCGTCAGTACGGTTGAGGTGAAGGGGTAATATTCAAAATACGGAGACGGGCGATGATAGCTGCAGAGGTTTTAGAGCTTTCGTGGCAAGTTCAGGTTTCGCTCGCCAGCGGATATGCTGGATATATACTCGCCTGCAGTGGTCAGCGTGAGGGGCATAAAACCATAGACGCAATTTTCATTACACTCTTGTACAGCCTCATTACAACATTACTTCTATTTCAGCTTGCTGAAAAATCCCCACCGACAGCCGGCTTCCTCGCTTTGGCTGGTACGTGCGTTTCAGCTCTTCTATGGCGCATGGTCGGAAGACGCATGTTGTGGAAAATCATGCGTGGACTAAACTTCTCTTGGTCTAATGATGACCCTTCCGCTCTGGCTACGATAAGCAACAATACCCGCGCTAAGATATCTCAAATCGCAGTATTGTTGGACGATGGCACTTGGCTTCGGTGTGATGACACATCACAATTTGCGAGTGCGCCGTTTGGTCCTTGCATTTTAGGACCAAACGGCGATGTCGCCTTGTATCTAACGCACGAGGAAAAGGCTGGAAAAAGGCCACGCGCGTTAAAAACTGTACGGAACGCCTGCTTTGGAGACCGTATTACGTACATACCATCAGCCAAAATCCGTCGGATCACGCTTCGCCACATTTGCGGCTAGTTGTCGTTTGACGGCGGCGGCTTGCTCTGCGTCGGAGCAACCGGAGCTTTTGGCTGAGTGCTTCCGCCTGGCTTCGGCTGATAGGTCTTTTCAAAAGATGCGGGTTGATAGCTACCCCGAGAATAGCTCTTGGCTCCAATCGAACCAGGGCCCATTGAGCCATTACGTTTAGTCATTCATATCTCCATAAAATGAAACGGCGGACCAAGGCCCGCCGTTGTAATTACTTGTGCTTCGTGCGATCGACGAGCTTGTAACCCATACCTGGCTTGGGCGTAGGAGGGAGAGGCTCACCGCGGGTCACGGTCCGCTCCGGGCCTGAGCCGCCACGAGGGCCGATCTGCTCATATTGGCCGGATTTCGGGGCGGTTTGCCCCGGTTTTAGGATCTTGGACATGGTATGTTCACCCTTCAGTTAATTGCCTGAAGATGACCATCGCACTAGGGTCCACCTGCAACGACTGGATCCGGTGCCAAGGTCATCTTCAAGACTTCGGTGCCCCCAATCAGGAGGCAGAGGCGCATTATGCGCCTCTGCCTTTTTTCTAGCACTCGCAAATCCGAGTGCCAAAACCCAGGAACCTGATCAACAGCAGTTCACAGGATATATATAGTCGAACGACAGACAGCTTGCACCTATATATAGATTATGATCGCGCAAAAGGTGATTCTAAGTTCGCGGTATGTTCTAGCTCCGAGACATAGCCGTTCGTCTGGGGCCCGGACGAATCAGTCCACCTCAACCACATGCTCGACGCCGATGACGCGCGCAAGCTGGCGCACACGATTGGACAGCCTCTCGCCGGCCAGATCGGCCAGATCGTGCGGCAGCGTCAGCACAAGTCTCTTCTTCTCGACGGTCAGGCTCGTGCGCGGCAGGATGCCCGGCATGGATGCCGAGACGAGATAGGCAATGCGGATCGCCGCGCCGAGAAGGCGCGCACGTTCGATGAGGAAAGGCGTCGCGAGTTTCTTGAGCGCGGGGCTGACACCTTCCTCACGCAGGCCCTCATTGCGGTAATAATTCGTCAGAGCGAGATAGGCTCGGCCGGGATGATCGACACCGGCGAACGCCGCGTTGGCGATGACGTTCAGCCCCTGTTCGCCGCGATAATCGGGATGGGCGCGCCAGCCGATATCGGCCAGATGGCAGGCCGCATGGCGCAGTCTTATGTCCTGCGCGTCTTCCTTCAGCTTCAGGCTCTCGACCAGCCGGTCGGTCCAGTCGATCAGTTCAAAGCCATGACGCGGGGAGCGCGAACGCAGCAGACCGAGTTCGGCGGCCGCCACGATCAGGGGATCCTGCGCCCGCTCCTCCTCGCTGAGAAGTTCGTACAACAGTCCTTCGCGCACGCCGAGTGTGGAAACCACCACATTGGCCGGTTTCATCGTCCGGACGATCTGCTGCAGGACAAGCGCACCATAACCGAGAAGCGGCAGACGGTCGGACGGCACGGACTCGATCCCGGGCAGTGTATTGACGGGCTTCGCAATGATGAGCCGGCACAGCGCCAGCACCTCCTTCGCGGGGATCGTATAGGCATGCATGACGCGCAGCGGATATTTCGACCGCGTCATGTGCAGACGCGCAATCGCGCGCCATGTGCCCCCGACCGCGTAGAAGTTTCGGCCCTCATAGCCGTTCATCGGCACGGTCGAGATGCCGTTCCTGACCAGTTTCTCGGCCTTTTTCAACGATCCGGCGGCCACATCCGCCAGCGACAGGCCGCCGAGCGGAAGGGTGAGCCCCTGCCCGATCCCGCGTGCCGACACCTCGATCAGTTCGAGGCTGCCGCCGCCAAGATCGCCGACGAGCCCGTCCGGCTCGAAAAAGCCGGAGATGACACCGAGCGCCGAAAGCTGCGCCTCGCGCTTGCCCGACAGAAGTTCGATGTCCGCACGCGTGATCTCCCGCGCGGCATCGAGGAATTCCTGTCCGTTGGCCGCATTGCGGGCGGCGGCCGTGGCCAGAACCCGCACATCGCCGACGCGCATGACATCGCACAGAGCGCGATAGCGCCGCAGCGCGTTCAGCGCCTTCTTCATCGCACCGTCGGTCAGCCGGCCGGTCGTCGCGACGGAGCGGCCGAGGCCGCACAACACTTTTTCATTGAAGATCGGGGTCGGGCTGCGGTTCAGCCCGTCATAGGCCACGAGGCGCACGGAGTTGGAGCCGATGTCGATCACGGCCATGCCCGGCCCGTTCTTGAGCCGGCCCCTGGCCTCTTCCTCGACCCCGCCGCGCGCGAGTTTTCTCAGCATCCTATCCCCGTTTGGCGAGGCGCCTCGGCGAGCTTTTCTTGACCGATTTGCCCCGTCCGGAAAGGCTGGGGTTCGTCATGAAATAACGGTGGGCGTTGAATGGTTCCTCGCCCTCCGCGAGACTTATGCGCCGCGACGTACCATCCGGCAAGACCCGCCAAGACTGCTGGTTGTCCTTCAGATTCGCGACCATGATCTGATCGAGAATCTGCTCGTGCACCGTCGGATTGAGGATCGGCAGCATTGCCTCGACGCGGCGGTCGAGATTGCGCGGCATCCAGTCGGCGGAGGCGATGTAGACGGCGGCCTGGGGATTCGGGAGGCCGTAGCCATTGCCGAACGTGTAGATACGCGAATGTTCGAGGAAGCGGCCGATGATCGACTTGACGCGGATCGTCTCCGATAGGCCGGGCACGCCCGGCCGCAGGCAGCAGATGCCGCGCACGACGAGATCGATCTCGACGCCCGCACGGCTGGCATCGTAGAGCGCGTCGATGATGACGCTGTCGACGAGCGAATTCATCTTCCCCCAGATCGCCGCAGGGCGTCCGGCTTTGGCGTGTTCGACCTCCGCGGCGATATGAGCGAGAATCCTGCGGCGCAGAGAGAACGGCGAGACGGCCATCACCTCAAGCTCCGCGGGCTCGGCATAGCCGGTGATGAAATTGAAGATGCGCGCGACATCGCGCCCGACAACAGGATCGGCGGTGAAGAACGACAGGTCCGTGTAAATACGGGCGGTTATCGGATGATAATTGCCCGTGCCGATATGGCAGTACGACACAAGCTGCCCGCCCTCGCGCCGGATGACGAGCGACAGCTTCGAGTGCGTCTTCAGTTCCAGAAAACCGTAAACGACCTGAACGCCGGCCTTTTCGAGGTCGCGCGCCCAGCGGATATTGGCTTCCTCGTCGAAGCGCGCCTTCAGTTCGACAAGCGCGGTGACGGTCTTGCCGGCCTCGGCGGCTTCCGTCAGCGCCTTGACGATCGGGCTGTCGAAGCTCGTCCGATACAGGGTCTGCTTGATCGCAACGACATTGGGATCGCGCGCCGCCTGATTGAGGAACTGCACGACGACATCGAAGCTCTCATAGGGATGATGGACGACGATGTCCTTCTGCTTGATCGCCGCAAAACAATCGCCGCCATGCTCGCGGATGCGCTCCGGGAACCGGGCATTGTAGGGCAGGAATTTCAACTCGGGGCGATCGACAGAAACGACCTGCGACAGTTCGTTGAGTGCGATCAGCCCATCGACCAGAAACACCTCGTCGTCCTGCACGTCGAGAGCGGTGGCGATAAAGGCGCGTAATTCGGCCGGCGTTTCGCGCTGGATTTCAATGCGGATCACCGAGCCGCGCCGACGCTGCTTGAGCGCCGACTCGAACAGACGCACGAGATCCTCGGCCTCTTCCTCGACTTCGAGATCGCTGTCGCGGATGACGCGGAACGCGCCCTGCCCCGTCACCTGATAGCTGGGGAACAGCCGGTTGATGAACAGCGCGATGGCATCTTCGAGCAGGACGAAGCGCACCACATGCGGCTCGGACTCCGGAAGACGGATGAAGCGGTCGATCGTGGCCGGAACGCGCACAAGCGCGTTCAACGGCCGCCCGTCGCTGGTGCGCGTCAATTGCAGCGCCAGCGAGAAGCCGAGATTCGGAATGAACGGGAACGGATGGGCCGGATCGATGGCCAAAGGCGTCAATACGGGGAATATGTATTGCAGGAAATATTGATCGAGCCATTCGCTCTCGGCTGCGCTCAACCCGTTCCTGCCGACGACGCTCACGCCCGCTTTGGCAAGCTCGGGCTGAAGCTCGAGCCAGCGGTGCTGCTGATCGCGGGCCAGATCGCCGACAACCTCGTTGATCTTCTCGAGCTGTTCGAGCGGCGTCAGCCCGTCCGGACTGACCACGGTCACGCCGGTTCGCACCTGCCCTTTCAGGCCGGCCACGCGAACCATGAAGAACTCGTCGAGATTGTTGGCCGAGATCGACAGGAAGCGGAGCTGTTCCAGCAGCGGATGGTTGGGATTCGCCGCCTCTTCCATGACCCGGCGGTTGAACTGCAGCCAGGACAGTTCGCGGTTGATGAACCGTTCCGGCGAATGGCGGATGTCGGTCGCCGCCGCCATTTTCCGGGTCCGTGGGGGCTTGTCAGCCTCTGCGTCCGCTTTCATCGTCTCCCAATCCTGCGCGCTTTCCAGGCGCGGTCTACGACGCTTTCGTGACACTGGCGCGACGGTCATTCCGCATCCGTTTCCGGAGCCAGCCGCGCCAGAACCGCCGCCGCCATCGGCTTCGTCACACGCCGGCCGAGCGCCAGCGCTTCCTCGTCGAGCGCCGCGACCACGTCGCGCGCCGCGCCCAGCGAGCGTTCCATGCGCCGCGCAACATAGTCGACCACCTCCGCATCAACAGCAAGCTGACGGTCGTGGAAGAGCTTCACCAGCACGGCCCGCACCAGCGCATCATCCGGCGCGCCGAGTTCCGCCAGAGGAAGCTGCCGCAGACGCGAAGCGAGATCGGGCAGTTTCGGCCACGCGGGATTCGGCTGTTGCGAGGCGGTCAGCAGCGCTCCCAGATCCCGCTCCCGAACGACATTCAGAAAATGAAATAAAATATCCTCGGAACCACCTGATATATCTATATTTTCAACGGCGATCCGGCTATCGGGCGCAAGGTTCTCCAGCATTTCTTGATCGATGCCGTCGGCATCCCAGATCGCGGCGCCCGCCTGCTCGGCCCAGATCGCGGCAAGATGGCTTTTGCCGCTGCCGTGCGGCCCGCACAACAGCAGTCCGCGCGCCGGCCAAGCCGGCCAAGCCGTTACAATGCGATACGCGGCCTCGTTGGCGGGCGCGGGCAGAAAATCCTCGGCCGTGAACTTCACCTCATGGCCGAGCGGAAACGTCAATTGCCGGCTGCTCATCTCAGGTTTCCGGCGTCTCCGGCTCAGGGCCGCGATAAAGCACGCTCTCCTTGTACCGCGCGACGGCGAAGCGCATCAGGACACCGATGGCCGCTGCAAGCGGAACGGCCAGCAGCACGCCGACAAATCCGAACAGCGAGCCGAACGCGAACAATGCGAACATCAGCCAGACCGGATGCAGGCCGACCTGCCGCCCAACGAGATTGGGCTGCAGGATGTTGCCCTCGACGAACTGGCCCAGACCGAAAACGAGAAAGACCGCGCCGATCGACATGAAGTCAGGCCAGAACTGCGCAATGGCGACACCCGCGGCAACCAGAAAACCGGTGATCGTCCCGACATAGGGAATGAAGCTGACAATGCCCGCCCCAAGGCCGATCAGAAGCCCGAAATTGAGGCCGACCAAAGTCAGGCCGACCGCATACATGGCTCCCAGAAGCATGCAGACCACCGCCTGCCCGCGCACGAAGCCGGCGACGGCGCGGTTCATATCGCGTGCAAGCATCCGGATCGTGTCGCGGTTCTGCCGCGGCAGCCAGGAATCGACCGTCGAGACCATGCGGTCCCAATCGACCAGCATGTAGAAGGCGACGACGGGCGTGACGACGAACAGGCCGACGACGGACATCAGCGCCGCGCCCCCGGCCCAGAGGCCGCCGAGCGCAGTCGCGAGCCAGGAGCCCGCCGAGGACACGATCTCGCCCGCAGAGCCTTCGAGCGAGCCGAGCCGGCCGCCCAGAAGGTTGCGCAGCCAGCCAAGCTGCTCGGTAAAGACGCCGCTGACGCGCTCGATATAGCCCGGCATGTCGCGCATGAATTGCTGGAACTGATCGACCAGCAGCGGCGCCATGGTGGCGATCATGAGCACGGCGAGAAGCGTGAAGCCGCACAGGATGACCAGCGCCGCCAGAGTGCGCCCCATGCCCGCGCGGGCTAGGCGGTCGGCCAGCGGATCGAGCAGATAAGCGAGCGCGAAACCGGCCACGAAGGGAAGCAGTATCCCCTTCAGCAGCCACAGAATGCCGATCAGGATGAGAAAGACCGCCAGCCAGATGACCGCCGTGCGGTGGATCGTGACCTCGGTCTGCGGATGCTCGCCGTCCGTCATTCGGTTTTCCCCGCGCCGGCCATGTGGCGCATCCATGCCGCGAGATAGGCAACAGCCGAGAGAATGGTCAAGCCGCCGGTCACATAGGCCCAGGCCATCCACGGGGCAATGTCGAAACCATAGCCAATCGTGCCGAGCACGAGCGCGGCAAAGACGATCTGCGCCGCCGTGTTGATCTTGGAGATCACGAGGGGCCGGATCGTGACCGGGTGCTCCATCAGCCAGGACAGGATGACCGCGCCGACGATCATGATGTCCCGCGAGACGACGGCCAAAGTGAGCCAGACCGGGATCATGCCGACGATCGCCAGAGTGACGAAGATCGAGACCAGCAGCGCCTTGTCGGCCACCGCGTCGAGATAGGCGCCGAGTTCCGTGCGCTGATTCCAGCGCCGGGCGAGATAGCCGTCCACCCCGTCGGAGGCTCCGGCGGCCAGAAATATCCAGAACGCGGAATGCATATGCCCGGCGAAGATCAGCCAGACAGTCACAGGAACCGCAAAAATGCGGGCCAGAGTTATGAGGTTCGGCAGGTTCATCTGCATAATTCGGCCGCAGCTAAACGCGGTTGTGGGGATTTGGGAAGCCCGGCGCGCCCTATCGCGTTGAAACGCCGGTCCGGGCGGGTTAAGCCGCAGCGAAACGGAGCGCCCATGTCCAACAAATCCGAAGGTCTGACCTACCGAGATGCCGGAGTCGATATCGACGCGGGCAATGCCCTGGTGGAGGCGATCAAGCCGTTCGTGCGCGCCACCCGCCGGGCCGGCGCCGACGCCGAGATCGGCGGATTTGGCGGCGTGTTCGATCTGAAGGCCTGCGGCTTCAAGGATCCGGTTCTGGTCGCCGCGACCGACGGCGTCGGCACCAAGCTGAAGATCGCCATCGAGACCGGCATCCACGACACGATCGGAATCGACCTTGTCGCCATGAGCGTCAACGATCTGGTCGTTCAGGGTGCCGAGCCTCTTTTCTTCCTCGATTATTTCGCGTGCGGAAAACTCGCGCCGCAAACGGGCGTCGATGTCGTGAAGGGCATTGCGGCGGGCTGTGTCGAAGCCGGTTGCGCGCTGATCGGCGGCGAGACGGCGGAAATGCCGGGTATGTACGCGGACGGCGATTACGATCTCGGCGGTTTCGCCGTCGGCGCGGCCGAGCGTGGCCGGCTTCTGCCGCGCGGCATCGCGGCGGGCGATGTGCTGCTCGGCCTCGCCTCGTCCGGCGTTCACTCCAACGGCTATTCGCTGGTGCGCAAGATCCGTGAGAAATCCGGTCTGGCCTGGGACGCGCCCGCGCCGTTCGCGCCTGCCGTCAGTCTCGGTCAGGCTCTGCTTGCGCCGACGCGCATCTATGTGAAGTCCGTACTCGCGGCGCTGAAGAAAACGGATGGACTGAAAGGACTGGCGCACATTACGGGCGGCGGTTTCATCGACAATATTCCGCGCGTCCTGCCGGGCGATCTTGGTGTCGAACTCGATCTGTCGGCTATCAACACTCCCGGCGTGTTCCGCTGGCTGGCGGCCACGGGTGGCGTCGCGGAACAGGAAATGCTCCGCACCTTCAATTGCGGGATCGGCATGGTGGCTGTCGTCGCGCCCGATGAGGCGGACAATATCGCTGCAATGCTCACCGAAACCGGCGAAACGCTGGTCCGCCTCGGCACGATCACCTCTCGTCCGGGCGTAGCGACCACCGGCGCGCTCGATCTCGGTTTCTGATGGCCAAAGTCCGTACCGCGATCCTGATTTCCGGCGGCGGCTCGAACATGGCCGCCCTGATCGCGGCGGCGCAGGCTGCGGACTATCCGGCGGAAATCGTGCTGGTCGTCTCCAGCAATCCCGATGCAGGCGGCATCGCAAAGGCACAAGCGGCGGGCGTTCCGGTCGCCATATTCGACCATCGCCAGCACGACCGCGAGGGACTTGAACGTCTGGTTCAGGCCGAACTGAAAAAGTCGAGCGTCGAACTCGTCTGCCTCGCCGGCTGGATGCGGCTGCTCTCGCCCTATCTGATCGGCCGCTGGCACAACCGGATGCTCAACATCCATCCGTCACTGCTGCCGGAATTCAAAGGCCTGCACACACACCAGCGCGCGCTCGATGCCGGCGTGGCGGAACACGGCTGCACCGTGCATTTCGTCCGCCAGGAAATGGATGTCGGCCCCATCGTGGGACAGGCGCGCGTGCCGGTCCTGCCGGGCGACGACGCCGATGTGCTGGCCGCGCGGGTGCTCGCCGAAGAGCACAGACTCTATCCCCACGCCCTCGGCCTCGTTGCGTCCGGTGCGGTGCGCGTCGAGGGCAATGAGGTTGTGCGGGGATAGTGTGTCCCGGAGCGTCGAGCCGGGAACTTCTACGCCGTGACGTCACGGCTTTAATCTCTAACGCTGCGGAGTATGGGTCCCGGACAAACACACCGAACTCGGCTGTTGCGGAGTTCGGTATTTTCAATGCTCAACCCGGCACCAGCCGGGTTGAGATGGCGTTTTCCGGGACATGCGCGCTTCCTGAAACGACAAAGCGGGCGACCCGAGAGCCGCCCGCTTTGCAGATATTGACCCCGGCGCCGAAGCGCCGGGAAGAACGCGCCTTAGTGGGCGCTTTCCTCGACGGCCTTGCCCTTCTTCAGCCGGATCAGCAGCCATGCGATGGCGCAGACCGCGACGGCGAAGCCGATGCCGAGCGGCACCATCCACGCATCGGCGGCTTCCTGGCCGATCCAGTTGATGACGGCCACGTCCTTGACGAGCATTTCGCCCGCGACGAAGCCGAGGATCGCCGCGCCGATCCAGACGATGATCGGGAACTTGTCGATCAGCTTCAGCAGGATCGCCGAGCCGGCGATGATCATCGGAATCGAAACCAGAAGACCGATGATGATGAGCGGCCAGTTGCCGTCCGCCGCCGCCGCGATGGCGATGACGTTGTCGAGCGACATCACGACGTCCGCGAGCGCGATGGTGACGACCGCCTTGATGAGCGTGTCGCTGGCTTTCACCTTGCTCTCGTCGCCATGATCCTTCGGCATCACGAGTTCGATCGCGATGTAGAGGAGCAGCAGAGCGCCGATCAAAGTCAGGAACGGCACGCCGAGCAGATAGGCGATGACGATGGTGAAGATGATACGCAGAACGATCGCGGCGCCGGCGCCGAGGAACATGCCGATCTTGCGCTGGTTTTCCGGCAGACCGCGGCAGGCGAGCGCGATGACGACGGCGTTGTCGCCCGACAGCAGCGCGTTGATCCAGATGATCTTGCCGAGCGCCAGCCAGAAGGCAGCCGTCGTCGGCTCAAAAGCCCAGTTGAATTCCATTTAAACCCAAGCCTCCCAATCTCTTTGCCCACCCCCGCGGGCAAGCGTCCCATAAAGATGCAGTCTGCCGTGCGTTAGAGCGCCGAAGCGCTCATCCCACGATCTCGTTGTCCTTGAAGAAGAAGCCGATTTCGGTTTTGGCAGTATCCGGCCCATCCGAACCGTGCACCGAATTGGCTTCGATGGATTCCGCAAAATCCTTGCGGATGGTGCCCGGCTCAGCATTGGCCGGATTGGTCGCGCCCATCACATCGCGATATTTCGCGATGGCGTCCTCCCCTTCCAGAACCTGAACGACAACCGGCCCGGAGATCATGAACTCGACGAGCTCGCCGAAGAACGGCCGTTCGCGATGAACGCCGTAGAATTCCTCGGCCTGCGCGCGGCTCATATGAATGCGCCGGGAAGCGATGACCCGAAGGCCCGCACTCTCGATGCGATCAATGATCTTTCCAGTAATGTTGCGGCGCGTTGCGTCGGGCTTGATGATCGAGAACGTTCTTTCGATGGCCATTTATAGGTCCCAATAGTGATACTTACGCGGTCGGGCGGCTTATACACGGCATGTTTCCTGCCGCAACAGAAACCGGACAAATGCGAGTCATTCGCATATCTAGGCCGAAGATGTCCCGGTCTAACCCGTTCAGAACGCTGTCCGGATACAACTTCCGGGCGAATGCGCGGCGGTACGACGCAGCAGACTGCGACGCGTAAAAGGGCCGCCGCAAACGGCAGGCATGCGGTCCTGCCCGGGACGAACCGATGCAGGGCTTGCGCATCCGCGCGCACGCCCCCACAACACCGGCCATCATGCTTCAAGTCACGGATCTTACGCTCCGCATCGCGGGCCGCACGCTGATCGATTCCGCCTCGGTGATGATTCCCGAAGGCGCGCGAGTGGGCATTGTCGGCCGCAATGGCTGCGGCAAGACCACGATGTTCAAGGCCATTGCCGGCGATATCGGCACAGACGGCGGCGCGCTGACCCTGCCGAAAAACGCACGCTTCGGCCGCGTGGCGCAGGAAGCGCCGTCTGGCCCGGATTCGCTCTTGGAGCGCGTGCTGGCGGCGGACATCGAACGCACCTCTTTGCTCGCTGAGGCCGAGACTGCGACCGATCCCGGCCGCATCGCCGAGATACATACACGCCTTGCCGACATCGACGCCCATGCCGCGCCGGCGCGCGCCGCGCGCATTCTTTCGGGCCTCGGTTTCGACGCCGAAGCGCAGCAGCGCCCCTGCTCCAGCTTTTCCGGCGGCTGGCGCATGCGTGTCGCGCTGGCGGCCGTGCTGTTCTCCGAGCCCGATCTGCTGCTGCTCGACGAGCCGACCAACCATCTCGACCTCGAAGGCACGCTCTGGCTTCAGGACTATCTGGCACGCTATCCGCGCACCGTCCTCGTCATCTCGCACGACCGCGATCTGCTCGATGCTTCCGTCGATCACATCCTGCATTTCGATGCCGGAAAGCTGGTTCTCTATCGCGGCAACTTCACCAGCTTCGACCGCCAGCGGCGCGAAAAGCTGACGCTCGACATCAAGGCGAAGAAGAAGCAGGACGAGGAAAAGGAGCGCCTCGCCGCCTTCATCAACCGCTTCAAGGCCAAGGCCTCCAAGGCCAAGCAGGCGCAATCGCGCGTCAAGCGGCTGGAAAAGATGGAAACGATTTCGGTCTCGATCGAGAGCGATGTCGTGCCGTTCTACATTCCGCTCGTCGACAAGCCGCTCGCGCCGCCGATCATCTCGATCGACCGCGCCTCGGTCGGCTACGATGGCAAGCCCGTACTAACGAAGCTCGATTTGTCGCTCGCGCCCGATGCCCGCATCGGCCTGCTCGGCGCCAACGGCAACGGCAAATCGACCCTTTCGAAACTTCTGGCCGGGCAGCTCCAGCTCATCTCCGGCGAGATGCACAAATCCTCCAAACTGACGGTGGGCTATTTCGCGCAGCACACGGTGGACGGACTCGACCTCGACGGCACGCCCTATTCGCACATCCGCAAGCGCATGCCGGCCGCGACCGAACCGCAGGTCCGCAGCCGCGTCGCGCGCTTCGGCTTTTCAGGCCAGCGTGCGGACACGGTGGTGAAGAACCTCTCGGGCGGCGAGAAAGCACGGCTCGCAATGGGGCTTGCCGTGTTCGAGGCCCCTCACCTGCTCATCCTCGACGAGCCGACCAACCATCTCGACATCGACAGCCGCTCCGCGCTGGTCGATGCGCTGGCGGGCTATGAAGGCGCGGTCATTCTCGTCAGCCATGACCGCCATCTGCTCGATGCCTGCGCCGACGATCTGTGGCTCGTCGCGAAGGGCACCGTCGCCCGCTATGATGGCTCGCTCGACGATTACCAGAAACTCGTCCTGTCCATGGCCCGCGGCGACAGCACTCCGAAACCCGCGCCGTCTCGCGACAAGGCAAAGCGCGCCTCGCCCTCGACCCTACGCAATAGGCTGAAGGAGATCGAAGGCCTGATGGCGAAACTGGAACCGGAACTCGCGCGCCTCGACACGCAACTGGCGGATGGAGACCTGTATGCACGCGACGGCGCCAGGGCCGCAGCTCTGGCCAAGTCCCGCGCCGAACTCGGCCAGGCCTATGCCGAGGCCGAGGAATTGTGGCTCGAAACCAGCGAGCGTCTCGCAGAGGTGGAAGCGGTGGCTTAATACGTTTTATTGTTGTGAATAAAAATAAAAAACCGATCCATACCGTTTTTTGTTGACGTAACGTTTCCGCCTTGTAGAAAGGTTGCCAGCAGCATTCGCGCTGTCTCTTTTCCCGGAGGACACGATGACGTTGAAATCCATTCTCGGCGGGGCTGGCCTCGCCGTTTCCCTCAGCGCCGGAGCTTTGGCCGCCGATGGCCCGCTGGTATCGGCCGAATGGCTCCAGAAAAACCTCGACAACCCGAAGGTCCGCATTTTCGAAGTGAGCGTCGATCCGGGCGTTTACGAGCGCGGCCATATTCCGGGCGCCGTGAACATCCGCTGGCACTCCGATCTCGTCGATCCGGTCCGCCGCGACATCGCTTCCGAGGAAAGCTTCGAGAAGCTGCTCGGCGCCGCCGGCGTGGACAAGGACACGACCATCGTTCTCTACGGCTCGCACAACAACTGGTTCGCGGCCTGGGGCGCGTGGGTATTCGACGTCTACGGCCAAGGCGACCGCGTGAAGCTGCTCGACGGCGGACGTAAATACTGGGAAGACCACAAGCTTCCGCTCGACACCAAGGTTCCGAGCTTCACCGCCACGACCGTGGACGTGCCGGCCGCGAACACCGAACTGCGCGCCCGCTTCCCGGATGTCGTGAAGGTCGCCGAAGGCGAGGACAAGGACACCAAGCTGGTCGATATCCGCAGCCCCGCCGAATACAACGGCGAGGTCATCGCGCCGGAAGGCGTCAAGGAACTGGCCATTCGCGCGGGCCATGTGCCGACCGCCGTCAACTTCCCGTGGGGCAAGGCCGCCAACGAGGACGGCACCTTCAAGTCGAAGGAAGAGCTGGCGAAGCTGTTTGCCGAAATCGGCATCGACGGAAAATCGCCGATCATCACCTATTGCCGCATCGGCGAGCGCTCCAGCCACACCTGGTTCGCCCTCGCGAAAATCCTCGGCTATGACGTGAAGAACTACGACGGTTCGTGGACCGAATACGGCAATGCCGTCGGCGTGCCGATCACCAACGTCGCCGGCACGGTCTGGGAAGGAAAGTAATTCCTTCGCATTGCCTGTCTGCCATTCTGGGGCGCGCCATCGGGCGCGCCCTTTTTCCGTTCCGTACTGCTATAAGCCCGCCATGAACCCGATCCGCATCGCCATCCCCCTTGCCGTCGCCATCGGCCTTTTCAGCTTCGCCTGGTTCCTCGACGCGCAGGCCGGCGCCAGCCGCGACCTCGCCTTCGCGCTTCTGACCGGGGCCGCCTTCGGCGTCGTGCTGCAGCGCGCCCGCTTCTGCTTTCTCTGCAATTTCCGCGATCTCGTTCAGGAGCGCGATCCGCGCGGCGCTTTGTCCATACTCGCCGCTCTGGCGGCCGGCATCGTCGGCTACACCATAATCTTCGGCATGTGGCTGCCGGACCCTTCCGGCCAGCACCTTCCGCCGACTGCGTTCATCGGGCCGGTCAGCCTTGCGCTCGTTCTCGGCGCGGCGGCGTTCGGGCTCGGCATGGTCATCGCCGGTTCGTGCATTTCGGCGCATATCTACCGGCTCGGCGAGGGCCATCCGACCTCGCCGTTTGCGCTGCTCGGCGCGTTTTTCGGCTTCATCCTCGGCTTTCTGACCTGGAACAGCCTGTTCCTGTCCGGTATCGCGAAAGGCGTCCCGCTCTGGCTGCCGCATCATCTGGGCTATGCCGGAGCCGCGATCGCGGCTCTTCTCGCGCTCGCCGCGCTCGCTCTTCTCGTCCTCTGGTACGGACGCAACGCTCCGGCCCCGCAGGCCCGCCCGCTCAGCATCCGCACGGCCCTGTTCGCCGTGTTCGTGAACCGCTGGCCGGCCGCCATGGGCGGCCTGCTCGTGGCCGCCATCGGTTCATTCGCCTATCTGCGTTTCGCGCCGCTCGGCGTGACGAACCAGATTTCGTCCTGGGCACGAGGCTCGGCGGACGGGCTCGGCCTTCTGCCCGACACGCTCTACAGCCTCGACACGTTCCGCGGCTGCGTTGCGGCGCTGACCGACGCCCTGCTGACGCCGAACGGCTATCTCGTCATCGGCATCGTGCTCGGCAGTTTCGCCGCCGCCGTTGCCGCCGGCTGTTTTCGCCCGGCCTGGCCGCGCCCGAAACAGGTGATCGAAGGCCTTGCCGGAGGGCTGCTGATGGGCTGGGGCGCGATGACGGCGCTCGGCTGCACGATCGGCGTCCTGCTCTCGGGCATTCATGCCGGAGCCGTCGCGGGTTGGGTGTTCCTGTTCGTGTGCGCGGTTTCGGTGTGGGCAGGATTGTATGTGCGGCGGAGGATCGGGGTCTGAATCTTTCGTGTGTCCCGGAAAACGCGCAGCGTTTGTCCGGGACCCATACTCCCCAGCTTCAGAGATAAAACCGCACTTTCACGGCGTATGGGTCTCGGGTTCGACGCTTCGCGTCGCCCCGGGACATGCGGGCTAGCTATCCCCCTCTCCCGTTTACGGGAGAGGTAATTACGCCTTTTTCGCCCAGCGTCCGTTCTCGTCCTGCTGCCAGTACGTCACATCATGGCCGGCGGATTTCAGCGTCTTCCAGCGCTCGCGCTCGAAGGCCAGCGCCTCGTCATTATTGCCGTCGAACAGGACGAGCGCGCGGGCATAAGCCGACAGATCGCCGGACGGCGCATTGTCCACGAGCACGCGCACCTCGGCCCGGTTGGGGTTGATGTCCTCCGCCGTCAGCAGAACGGGCTGCGTTTCCGGCGCGCCGTCGGCCAATGTGCCGTGCGGCAGGAAACTGTCGTCCGCAAACGTCCACAACGCGTCGTCGAGCGCCTTCACGCGCTCCGGTGAATCCGCCTGCACCACCACCTTCCAGCCGCGCTCCAGACATTTCGTCAGGAGTACGGGCAGCACGCGCTCGAGCGGCTGGTTCTGGAGATGGTAGAAGAGGATTTCGGCCAAGATCGCCTCCGTCATCCCGGAAGCCGCGTTGCGGCTATCCGGGATCTTTCGCGCATAATTCCGAAATCCCGGATCGCGCTTTCGCGCGTCCGGGATGACGTCATTACTTCTCGTAATTCTCGCGCACGAGTTCGTCGAGCAGGCGCACGCCCCAGCCCGAACCCCAGCTGCGGTTGAGATCGTTCTGCAGCGAGCCCATGCCGGTGCCGGCGATGTCGAGATGCGCCCAGGGCGTGCCATTGACGAAACGCTGCAGGAACTGCGCGGCTGTGATCGAGCCGCCATAGCGCCCGCCGGTGTTCTTCATGTCGGCGAATTTGGAATCGATCAGCTTGTCGTAGGCCGGATCGAGCGGCAGGCGCCAGACGCGCTCGCCGGTCGCGACACCCGCTTTCGTCAACCGGTCGCAAAGCTCGTCATTGTTCGAAAACAGACCGGCATATTCCTGACCGAGCGCGACCATGATCGCGCCCGTGAGCGTCGCCAGATTGACCATGAATTGCGGCTTGAAACGGTCCTGTGTGTACCACAGCACGTCGCCGAGGACGAGCCGCCCTTCCGCATCGGTATTGATGATCTCGATCGTCTGTCCGGACATCGAGGTGACGATATCGCCCGGCCGCTGGGCATTGCCGTCGGGCATGTTCTCGGCAAGGCCGATCAGGCCGATGGCGTTCACCTTGGCCTTGCGCGCGGCGAGCGCGTGCATGAGGCCGACCACGCAGGCGGCGCCCGCCATGTCGCCCTTCATGTCTTCCATACTGCCGGCGGGCTTGATCGAGATGCCGCCGGTATCGAACGTCACGCCCTTGCCGATGAAGGCGACGGGCTTGTCGCCTTTGCGGCCGCCTTCCCAGCGCATGACGACGACGCGGCTCTCCTTCTGGGAGCCCTGCCCGACGCCGAGCAGCGCGTTCATCTTGAGCTGCTGCAGTTTCCGCTCGTTGAAGATCTCGACCTTGACGCCGTCATCAACCAGCCGGGCTGCGCGCTTGGCGAATTCCTCCGGATAGAGAATGTTGGACGGCTCATTGACGAGTTCGCGGGCTATGTCGACGCCGTCGGCAAGCGCGAGGCGGTCCTTCCAGACCTTCCGGGCGGCGGCCTCGTTCTTCACGGCGTAAGAGACGTTGGCGGCGCAGGCGCCATTGCCGTTGTCGTCGTCCTTCTTCTTCGTCTTGTAGCGGTCGAAGCTGTACGCACGCAGCCGGGCGCCGAGCGCCATGTCGGCCGCCGCCTTCGCCGGATCGTCATCGAGCCCGGGCGGAATATCGACAAGCACCGTCGCCCTGTCGGCCTTGCCGATCTTGCCGAGCACCTGGCCACCGGTCTTGACCCATTCGGTCGCCGGATCGCCCTCGCCTCGCCCCAGCCCGAACACGATCAGCCGATCCAGATTCGTGCCGCCGGGCGCGATGATGTCGAGCGTGGTTCCGGCCTTGCCGGTGAATTTGGCCGCTTTGGCGATGCGGTCGAAATCTTTTACCTTGCCGATCAAGGACTTGGTCGATCCCGAGAAGCCCAGCCGGCTATCGGTCAGAACGGCGACGACGCCGCTGGCGGGAACGGAGCTTTTGACGAACGCGATTTTCGGGGCAGCGGCCATTTCGGTTATAACTCCTGATCGGGTCCGGCACGGCGGATTCGGTGAAGGCAGGCCGATTACTTAAATCCCCGCCACAATTTGCGCAAAGCCGTTGCAGTAGAAATTCAGTCTCATGGGCGCCCTGCAACGCTATATCTTCCGCGTCACCGCGATGGCTTTCGCCGCCAGCCTGATCGGCGTGACGACAGTGGTGTGGATGACGCAGTCGCTGCGCGATTTCGACATCATCACGAACAAGGGGCAGTCGTTCTGGACCTTTCTGGTCATCACGCTGCTGCCGGTTCCCGCGCTCGCGGTCATCGTCGGGCCGATCGCGCTGTTCGGCGCGGTGGTCTTCGTTCTCAACCGGATGAACAACGATTCCGAGACGGCGGCGATCAACGCGGCCGGCGTGCCGCCCTCAGCCATGCTGCGGCCATTCTTGGCGCTGGCGCTGATCGTCAGCCTCGGCGCCGCGGCGCTCAGCACGTCCGCCGTTCCGGCAACGCTGAGAATCGTGCGGGAAATCCTCACCGAAATTCACGCCGACATCATCATCAACGTCCTGCGCGAGGGCAGCTTCACCGAACTCGGCAACAAGATCACATTGCATATCCGCAGCCGCGAGGCCGGAGCGGCGCTCACCGGCATCCTCATCGAGGACCGCAGCGATCCGGCACAGGATCTCGTCTACACCGCCGAGCGCGGCCAGATCGTGCGCTCGGACCAGGGCACCTATCTCCTGCTCGAACAGGGCGCGCTGCAACGCGCGCCGGCCGGCGACGCCGATGTCAGCATCATCCTGTTCGATTCCTATGCCTTCGATCTCTCGGCGCTGGCATCGCGCGACTACGATGTCGTCTACAAACCGCGCGAACGCTACATCGCCGATCTGTGGACGGATTCCGCCGCCAGTACACCAGAGGCCCGCAGAGTGCGCGCCGAATTGCACGAGCGCCTGTCCGCGCCGTGGTATCCTGTCGCGTTCACACTGATCGCGTTCGCCGCGCTCAGCCGTCCGCGTACGACGCGCCAGAGCCGCGCGACGGGCATAATACTGGCCGTCGTCCTCATCATCTTCGTGCGCGGCTCGGGGCTTGGCTTCGTCAACGCCATCCGCGCATCCGACGATGCGGTGTACGCACTGCACGGTTTTCTGGCCGCAACCTGCGCGCTTGCCCTGCTGCATGCGCTCGGCGTTTCTTCCCTCATCGCCCGCCGCCTCACTGGCTGGCGGCGCGTGGCGAGGGCCTGACGCATGGCCGTGCTGCCCCGCTACATCGCCCGCCGCATATTGGGATCGATCGCCGCCGCCGCCGCGATCATTTTCCTCGTGATCTCGTTCAGCGATTTCGTGAACCTCATCACCAGACTGCGCGACGACAGCCCGGCCACCTTCGGCGATCTCGCGATTCTCTCGCTGCAACGCAGCCCGGCGATCATGGAAGTGGTCTTCCCATTCGCCGTCCTGTTCGGCTCGATCGCGGCCTTCGTCAGCCTGTCGCGCCGGATGGAACTGGTCGTCGCGCGGGCATCGGGCGTCTCGGTCTGGCAGATCGTCACGCCCGCAGTTCTGGCAGCCGCCGTGCTCGGGGCGCTGGTCACGACCGTCTACAACCCCGTTTCGGTGGCCTTGCAGGAGCGCGCCATAACCTATGAGGCGGCCCTGTTTCCGGGCGCCGAATCTCGGGCGTCAGGCCGCTGGCTGCGGCAGCAGAGCGAGGATGGCCAGTCCGTGCTGCGGGCGCGCGGTGCAATCGAGCATGGCGAAAAGCTCGCCGGCGTCACGGCCTTCGTGTTTTCCCCGGCCGGCACCTTCGAGGAAAGGCTGGATGCGGCCTCGGGCGAACTGCACGACGGATATTGGGAACTCTCCAAGGTCCGGGTCTCGCGGCACGGCGCAGCGCCCCGCCTCCATGAGACCTATCGGCTGGCCACAAATCTGACCCGCGAACAGGTTTTCGAGACCGCCGTGGAGCCCCGCAACATCCCCTTCTGGGAGCTCGGCCGGGTGATCGAGCAATGGCAGAATTCGGGCCTCAAGCCGGAGCGGTTTCAGCTTCACTTTCAAGCGCTTCTCGCCAAACCGGCGGTGTTCGCCACCATGGTTCTCCTCGCCGCGACGGTCAGCCTGGGATTTGCCCGTCTGGGAGGTGTGTCGAGGGCGATTCTTGGTGGCGTGATAGCGGGTTTCGTGCTCTATGTGGCCGGCGAAATGGCCGGCGATTTGGGGGCGTCGGGATTCATCACTCCGGTGGTGGCGGCCTGGGCTCCCTCGATCGTGGCAATGTTGTTGAGCGTAACGGTGCTGTTGCATCAGGAGGATGGGTGAAGGCCAACGCCCTTCGTGCCCAATGGGATCAGGCTGCGCGGGCGGGTGCTCTCGCGGCGACGGTCTTCTTTTGCTCAATTTTCTTCCTGATTTCAGCTGCTTACGCCCAGGATTCGGTGGACCCCGGAACCGCCGCCAAGCGCATGTTCGTGACCGCCGACGAGGTCGTCTACGACGAGGTCAAGGAAACCGCCTCCGCCGTCGGCAATGTCAAAATCTATTACGGCGAGGCCGTTCTGGAGGCCGACCGGGTCATCTACGATCAGGCCTCCGGCAAGGTGTTCGCCTACGGCAATGTGCGACTCACCGATCAGGGCCGCGTCTACCAGTCGGAACATCTCGTCCTTACCGAGGACTTCCGCGACGGCTTCGTGCAATCACTGCTGGTGGAAGGCGACGACCGCACCCGCTTCGCCGCCGCGCAGGCCACCCGCCGCGACGGCAATGTCGTGATCTTCGACAAGGGCGTCTATACCGCCTGCCTGCCCTGCCGCGAGAATCCGCAAAAACCGCCGCTCTGGCAGGTGCGCGCGGCGCGCATCATCCACGATTCCGGAACGCACACCGTTCATTACGAGGACGCGCGTCTCGAATTCTTCGGCCAGCCGATTGCATGGCTGCCCTATTTCTCGCATCCCGATGCGACGGTGAAGCGCAAGAGCGGCTTCCTCTCGCCGAGCTACATGAACTCGACCGAGTACGGCATCGGCGCGCGCATCCCCTATTTCTGGAACATCGCGCCGAACATGGACATCACGTTCGCGCCCGCGATCCTGTCGAAACAGGGCTTCATGCCCGATCTGCAGTTCCGCCACCGCACGCTGAACGGCTCCTACCAGATCCGGGCCGCCGGCATCTTCCAGCAGGACCGGGACGAGTTTAACAGGACCGGCAACTTCCCGGGCCAGGACGACGAATTCCGCGGCGCGGTCAACACCCAGGGTTCATTCCGCATCAACGATTTCTGGACCTGGGGCTGGAACCTCCACTTCCTGTCCGACCGCTGGGTTCTGGACGATTACGATCTGTGGGGCGCGAACTGGTCCGAGGCGATTTCGACCGTCCACCTGACAGGCCTCGGCGAACGTAATTACTTCGAGCTGCGCGGCTATCATTTCTACGGCCTGTCGCAGGACGACAACCAGGAACAGCTGCCGCTCGCTGGCGTGTGGGATTATAATTACATCCACGACAAGCCCGTTCTCGGCGGCGAACTCGCCTTCAACGTCAATCTGACATCGACCTACCGCAAGGACACGGATTTCGAGCCGACGACAAAGTCAAACATGATTGGCGGGAGAGGTGACAACCTTACGTGCGGCGTGCTCGATCCCGACGAATGCATCGTGCGCGGCATGGGCGGCACCTATACCCGTCTGTCGGTCGACACCAGCTGGAAGCGCGAATTCATCGACCCCATCGGCCAGGTCTGGACACCGTTCGCATTTGCGCGCGGCGATGTGATGTTCCGCAATCCGGACAACGACATTCCGGCCGCCTACATCAACACCGACGAGGAATATGTCACACGCGGCATGATCGGCGGCGGTCTCGAATACCGCTATCCGTTCGTCGCCCATTCCAGCATCGGCACGCATATTCTCGAGCCGATCGCGCAGATCATCCTGCGTCCGGACGAACAGCAGATCGGCAATATTCCGAACGAGGACGCACAGAGCCTGTTCTTCGACACCTCGACCCTGTTCGCCTGGGACAAGTTCTCCGGCTATGACCGGATCGAGGGCGGCGGTCGCGCCAATGTCGGCGTGCAGTACACACTCAGTCTCGCCAATGGCGCCTTCGCCAATGTGATGATCGGCCAGTCCTACCATCTGTTCGGCAAGAACTCGTTCGCCGAGAACGACAATCTGCAGACGGGCAAAGGCACCGGCCTCGAACAGGACCGTTCGGATTACGTCGCCAGCGCCTATCTCAAACTGACGCAGGAACTGTCGTTCTCCACGCGCTTCCGTCTCGCGGAAGACGATTTCAGCGTCAAGGCGGCGGAAGTCGAGGCCAAGCTCAACAAGGGCCCGGTTCTCGCGGGTCTCACCTATGGCCGTTACGAAGCGCAGCCGCAGCTCGGCCTTGAACGCGTCGAGGGCCTGGTCGGCAGCGCCAAGCTCAAGCTGAACGATAATTACTATGTACTCGGCGCCGCGCGTTACAACATCGAGACCGACAAGCTCGACCGCGCCCAGGTCGGCGCCGGCTATCTCGACGAATGCTTCGCCTTCGGCATCAACTACGCCATCGATTTCCACGAGAACGGTAACGACAGCAACGTCCACAAGGTCTTCCTGAGGATGTCGCTGCGCACGCTCGGCGAAGCCGGCACCTCGTTCAATGTCTCCAACATGATGAGCGACAACTGAGCCGGTGAAGGCCGCAGCGCCCGTCGGAGACGGGATGACATGACACTTCTTGCCGTCACAATGGGTGAGCCCGCGGGCATAGGCCCCGAACTCACGCTTCAGGCGTGGACGCAGCGGCTTACGCGAAGCATCCCGCCCTTTGCCGTCCTGGCCGACGCCGACCACCTTGCAAGTCTCGCAAAGCGGTTGGGATATGCCGTTCCCATTGTCGTTACCGAGCCGGAACGCGCGGCGGAGATGTTTCCGCTCGCCCTGCCGGTCATTCCGCTCGACATGGCGGTCGTGGCCGAGCCCGGCACGCCGAACGCCGCCGACGCCCCGGCGGTGATCGAATCCATTCGCGCGGCGGTGAAACTCGTCCATGCCGGACAGGCCTCGGCGGTCGTCACCAATCCGATCTCTAAGGCGCCGCTCATGCGCGCCGGATTCGCCTATCCGGGCCACACCGAGTTTCTCGGCACGCTGGCCGGCGATCTGTACGGGCAGAAGAGCCTGCCCGTCATGATGCTCTGGAGCGCGGAACTCGCGGTCGTCCCGGTCACGGTGCACATCCCGTTCGCGGAGGTGCCGCGCCGCCTGACGCAGGAGATTATCGTCGAGACGGCCCGCGTGGTTGCGCGCGATCTTGCGGCGCGCTTCGGCATTCCCCATCCGCGCCTCGCACTGGCGGGCCTCAACCCCCATGCCGGCGAAGACGGGCAGCTCGGCAGCGAGGACGCGGCGGTGATCGCGCCGGCCGTGGCCGCATTGCGCGCCGAGGGCGTGGACGCATCCGGACCTCACCCGGCCGACACCATGTTCCACGAAGCCGCGCGCACGCGCTATGACGCGGCGCTTGCCATGTATCACGATCAGGCGCTGATCCCGATCAAGACCATCGCGTTCGACAAGGCCGTCAATGTCACGCTCGGCCTGCCCTATGTGCGTACATCTCCGGACCACGGCACGGCCTTCGACATCGCCGGAACCGGGAAGGCCGACCCCGCCAGCCTGATCGCCGCCATCAAGCTCGCCGCGCGCCTCAGCGAGCATTCCGCGTGAGCCGGATCGACGACCTGCCGCCGCTGCGCGATGTCATCCGCGAATACGATCTGTCGGCGCGCAAGAGTCTCGGCCAGAACTTCCTGCTCGACCTCAATCTCACGTCACGCATCGCCCGCGCATCCGGCCCGCTCGAGGGCGTGGACGTGGTCGAGATCGGCCCCGGGCCGGGCGGCCTGACGCGCGCGCTTCTGGCGCTCGGCGCACGCCGTGTCATCGCCATCGAAAAGGACGACCGCGCCATCGCCGCGCTCGGCGACATATCGCGTCATTACCCTGGACGGCTTGCCGTGGTCGCTGGCGACGCGCTCGAAATCGATGTCGCGTCCTATGCCACCGACGCGCCGCTGAGGATCGTCGCCAACCTGCCCTACAATGTGGCAACCGCCCTTCTGGTCGGCTGGCTCACGCCGCCACAATGGCCGCCGCGCTGGCAGTCGCTGACCCTGATGTTCCAGCGCGAGGTCGCCGAGCGCATCGTCGCCGCGCCCGGAACGGAATCGTATGGGCGTCTCGGTGTTCTCGCCGGCTGGCGCACCGAGGCGAAGATCCTGTTCGATGTCGCGCCGTCGGCCTTCGTGCCACCGCCGAAGGTCACATCCTCCGTCGTGCATCTCGTTCCGCGCGAAAATCCCGAACTCTGTTCGGCGCGCGCGCTCGAAGCCGTTACGCAGGCGGCTTTCGGCCAGCGTCGCAAAATGCTGCGCCAGAGCCTGAAGGCGGCGTTCCGCGATCCCCTCGCCGCACTGGAAAGTGCGGGCATCGAACCGACGCGGCGGGCCGAGGAAGTGGACATAGAGGGCTTTGCCGCGCTCGCGCGCGCGTTGGAGAACGAGCGCCGCTGAACCGAAGCGCGGCACGGGCGTTGTCAGGACGATGAAGACGTCCCGCCTGCTCGCCCGCCTTGCCGCCATTGCGCTTGGCGGCGCGCTTTTTGCCGAAGCTGTCCGTCAGTCGCGCGCCGGGAGGCAATCCGCTTGGAGACTGCAGGCGAATTCGGGAACCGCGGCAAAGCCTCCTCCCGAACAGATCGTGTCCGGCGCACACGCTTCCGGCCATCGCGCAGCCAAACCCTGGCAAATCCCCTGGCGCGGCTGGACAGCCATTCTCAAGCGTACTTATGTCGAGTTTTCGGCGGACCGCGTGCTTGCCGTCGCGGCCGGCGTCACCTTCTATGCCCTTCTCGCGATATTCCCCGCCATCGGCGCCTTCGTCTCTCTTTACGGCCTCGTGGCCGACCGCGCGACGCTTGCCGATCATGTCAATGCGCTGGAGGATGTCGTTCCAGCGGGCGGGATCGACATCGTCTCCGAACAGCTCCAGCGGCTCACGCAGGGCGATCAGGTGGCGCTCGGTTTCGGGTTCCTGTTCGGCCTTTGTCTTGCGCTGTGGAGCGCGAACGCCGGCATAAAGGCGATGTTCGACGCGCTCAACATCGCCTACGACGAAGATGAGAAGCGCGGATTTGTCAGGCTCAACCTGATTTCGCTTACCTTCACCCTCGGCGCGCTTTTGTATGTGCTTGTCGGGGTCGGTGCGGTTGCCGTTGTGCCGCTGATCTTCGCGTGGTTCGGCGTGGCCGGCTGGGGGCCGTGGATTCTGGCCGCCCTGCGCTGGCCGCTCGTCCTCCTCGTCGCGTTGCTTGCTCTCTCCCTGCTGTACCGGTTCGGCCCGAGCCGGTCCGAGGCCCGCTGGGAATGGATCACGCCCGGCAGTCTTGTCGCCGCATTCGGCTGGATCGCGGCCTCGATCGCCTTTTCCTGGTACGCGTCGAATTTCGCCTCCTACAACGAAACCTACGGCACGCTGGGCGGCGTCATCGCCTTCATGACCTGGATGTGGCTGTCGGCTGCCATAGTGCTGTTCGGCGCGGAGCTGAATGCGGAGGCCGAACGCCAGACCGCACGGGACACGACAACGGGCCTGCCACGTCCCCGTGGAATGCGGGGCGCGGCGGTGGCCGACGATCTGGCCTCGGCCTAGGTCAGGGCTTCGAGATCGCGCACCAGCCCGTCGACAAATGTGCGTACGTTTTCGGGATGCACGCGCTTCAGACGCTCTGCCTGCAGGATGGAGCGCAGGCGCATGAAGCTCTTGTCCAGATCGCGGTTCACCAGAACGTAATCGTATTCGTCCCAGTGCGGAATTTCGGCGGCGGCGTTTTTGAGGCGCCGCTGGATCACGTCCGGCGGATCTTCGGCGCGGCGCTCCAGCCGTGCCTTCAATTCCCTGGCCGAAGGCGGCAGCACGAACACCGTCACCACATCGGGCGCCAGCGCACTCTGCTTGAGCTGCTGCGTGCCCTGCCAATCGATGTCGAACAGCACGTCCCGGCCGGCGGCCAGAGCCGCGTCGACCGGCTCCTTGGGGGTGCCGTAGCAATTGTCATGCACGGTCGCCCATTCGAGCAGATCGCCGCTGTCGCGCATGCGATCGAACTGTTTCTGCGAAATGAAATCGTAATGCACGCCGTCGATCTCGCTCGCGCGCTTCTGCCGCGTCGTTACCGAGACCGACATCACGACATCGTCCTTCTCTTCCTGCAGAAGATTGCGCGTGAGCGTCGTCTTGCCGGCGCCGGACGGCGAGGAGACGACAAGCATGATGCCGCGGCGATCGATTTCGGGTTTGGATGTCATTCGACGTTCTGCACCTGCTCGCGGAATTGTTCGATCACCGCTTTGAGCTCGAGCCCGAGAGCGGTGAGGCTGACATGGTTGGACTTGGAGGCAAGCGTGTTGGACTCGCGGCCGAATTCCTGCGCCAGAAAATCGAGCCTTCGGCCGACCGCTCTGCCTTCCTTCAGAAGCTCGCGCGCCGCCGCGACATGAGCGTACAGACGGTCGAGCTCCTCGCGGACATCGGCCTTCGTTGCCAGCAGCACCGCTTCCTGATGCAGCCGCCCGGCATCCAGCATGGGCGCCGCGCCGATCAGCGCCTCGACCTGCTCCTGAAGACGGTTCTTGATCGCCTCCGGCGTGCGGGCGGGATGCTGCTCGACCTCGCGGGTCAATTCCTCGATCCGGTCCAGACGCTCGTTCAGAATGCGCTCCAGCGCATCGCCCTCGCCGGCCCGCGCCGCCTCGAGCTGGTCGAGCGCCGCACGCAGACTGTCGAGAATCGCTTTCGCCTCGGCCGCGCGCGCGGCTTCGTCCGTTTCCGGCTCCACGATCTCGACGACGCCGCGGACACCCAGAAGCCCGTCGAGCGAAGGCGGCGTCGCCTCGACCCGGCCTTTCAGCACATCGAGCGCGGCGACCAACGATTCGAGAACCGGTTCGTTGATCTTCACTATGGGAAGGCCGCCCTCGCGCGACAGCGTGAGATTCGCGTTGCAGGTGCCGCGCACGAGACGCTTGGCGATGTCGGCACGGGCCTGCGCCTCGACCGCATCCATGCCGGGCGGCACGCGCACGCGGACATCGAGGCCGCGCCCGTTGACCGTCTTGATCTCCCATGCCCAGCGCACCCCGGCCAGCGCACCATCGGCACGGGCAAAGCCGGTCATACTCGCGAGACCCATGGGAAATTACCTGTCGGATATGAGGTCGGAAAAGTGGCGCACCATAACGGGGCGCCCGGCAAGGCTCAACCGTCCGGAACCTCATCCTGAGCCGGACTCATGCGAAGCATGAGCCGTGTCGAAGGATGGCGGCAGGCGCTGAAATTCGCGGCCATCCTTCGACACGGAATACGGCGAGCAAGGCTCGCCCGTATTCCGGCTCAGGATGAGGGCGGAAAGCTAGTTCGCGCGCCCTCTCCCGTAAACGGGAGAGGCGGCTCAGTTCGCCGCCGGCGCGCCGTTCGTTCCTTCCACAGGCACGGCGTCGGCCGGGGCGCGGTCAGTGGCGGCCGCGCGTTCGATGGCCCGCCACCGCCGCACATTGGCGTTGTGCTCCGCCAGGGACGCTGCGAAGGCATGCCCGCCCGAGCCGTCGGCCACGAAATAGAGGTCCTTCGTCTCGGCGGGTTTGGCGGCGGCTTCGAGCGAGGCGCGGCCGGGATTGGCGATGGGGCCCGGCGGCAGACCGGCGATCGTGTAGGTGTTGTACGGCGTCGGCTTGAGGATTTCGCTGCGCAGAATCGGCCGACCGAGCGTGCCGGCGCCCTGAACGAGGCCGTAGATGATCGTCGGATCCGATTGCAGCCGCATCTTCCTGTTCAGCCGGTTCACGAACACCGAGGCGACGCGCGGCCGCTCGCTGGCAACGCCCGTTTCCTTCTCGACGATCGAGGCCAGGGTCACGAGCTCCTGCGGCGTCCTGACCGGCACGTCCGGATCGCGCGCGGCCCAGACCTCGGCGAGCACCTTTTCCTGCGCCGCCGCCATGCGCTTCAGAATGTCTTCGCGATTCGTGCCGCGCGTGACCTGATAGGTCTCCGGCAGGAGCGAGCCCTCGGGCGGCACGTCGCGCACCGTGCCCGTCAGGATGGTTTCGCCGAGAAGCTGGGTCACGATCTGCTTTGAGGTGCGGCCTTCCGGAATGGTGATCCTGTGCTCGACCACCTTCCCCTCAACCATCATGTCCATGATCTCGCGCATGCTGGCATGGGCCGGAATGCGGTATTCGCCGGCCTTGAGTTGCGCGCGCTTGCCGGTGACCTGAACGGCGGCGAGGAAGAGATTTTCGGTAAAGTTGGAGCCGTCGATGGCGCCGGCCTGCTGGAGACGGTCGGCAATATCGCGCGGGCCCGATCCGCGCGGAACCGCAACATCCGTCTCGGCCTGCAACGGGCCGGGCGTGTCGTATTGCTTGATGCCGTAATGCACCAGCACGGCCGAGCCGAGCAGCATGAGGAAGAGAATGGTCAACGCTGCATTCGCGCCACTGACAAAAGTGCTGCGCGAACGCTCCGAACGGCTCATCTTCTGTCTGACCTTCCTGTCGTTCGGCGGGGGTGGCGGAGGCGGCGAAGCCGGGGTCTTGCGGCGGCCGAACCAGCCGCGCCGCCCCTTTTCAACCGGGGCCGCTTCGGCCTCGATATGGGCTTCCGGCGGGCGCCCGGATGGCGGAGGTTCCTGAATGCCGGCTGCCGGCGGGCGTCCGAAGCCCGGCTCGGCCGCCGTGCTGCGGCGCGCCTCTTCCCGGTAGCTGCGGACGAGATCACGCAGCGGGGCCGTTTCCCGCGTATCCTCAGCCGGCCCTTCGGGCGGCAGGATTTCGGGCTCCGTGGCGGATTGGTTGCCGAAAGGATCGCGCGGCGGCGGCTGCGCCGCGAACGGATCTTGTAGCTTACGCTCCTCGGGCATATCCGGCCTGTCCCCGCGCGGCTGTTGCGGCGGATCGTCTTTCGAGGGCGGGTCGCTGTCGTGAGCCATAAGGTGTGCGAATCCTTGCTGTTCCGATGCGGCAATCTTGAATGCGAATGCGGCAAAAGCCGCACCGCATCTCAATTATAGCGGCGGAAAATAAGGCTCGCATTGGTGCCGCCGAAGCCGAACGAGTTCGACAGGACGACATTGATCTCGCGCTCGCGCTTTGCATGCGGAACGAGATCGAGCGGTGTCTCCACCGACGGATTGTCGAGATTGAGCGTCGGCGGCGCGACATTGTCGCGGATCGCCAGCAGGCCGAAGATCGCCTCCACCGCGCCCGCCGCGCCGAGCAGATGCCCGACCGCCGATTTGGTCGAAGACATCGACACCTTGCCGGCGGCATTGCCGAGGATGCGCTCCACCGCGCGCAGTTCGATCTCGTCGCCCAGCGGCGTCGAGGTGCCGTGAGCGTTGATGTAGTCGATCTCGGAGGGCTGGATGCCGGCGCGCTTGATCGCCGCGGCCATGGCGCGGAACGCGCCGTCACCATCCTCGGCCGGCGCGGTGACATGATGGGCGTCGCCCGACATGCCGTAGCCGATCACCTCGCCATAGATTTTCGCGCCGCGCGCCTTGGCATGTTCGAGTTCTTCGAGCACGACGACGCCGGCGCCCTCGCCCATCACGAAACCGTCGCGGTCCTTGTCGTACGGACGCGAGGCCTTTTCGGGCGTGTCATTGAAACCGGTCGAAAGCGCCCGGCAGGCGCAGAATCCGGCAAAGCCGAGCCGCGTTATCGAGGCTTCCGCCCCGCCCGCCACCATGACGTCGGCATCGCCCAGCGCAACGATGCGCGCCGCATCGCCGATCGCGTGCGAGCCCGTCGAACAGGCTGTAACGACGGACGAATTCGGGCCTTTAAGGTGATGCTTAATCGACACATAGCCGGAGGCAAGATTGATCAGCAGGCCCGGAATGAAGAACGGACCCATCTTGCGCGGGCCCTTGTCGACGATGAGCTTGGAGCCCTCGTCGAGTTGTTCGAGACCGCCGATGCCTGAGCCGATATAGGTGCCGGCCGCGATCTGTTTCTCGTAGATGTCGAAGCTCAGCCCCGAATCGGCGATGGCCTGATCGGCGGCCGCCACCGCGAAGACGATGAATTTGTCGACGCGGCGCTGGTCCTTGGGGTCCATCCACTGGTCGGCATTGAACGTGCCGTCCGTGCCGTCGCCCCTTGTGACCATGCAGGCGATTTTCGCGGGCAGATCGCTGGTGTCGAAATGCTCGATCCTGCCTGCGCCGCTCTTGCCTTCCAGCAGGCGTTTCCAGGTCAGGTCGGCGCCGTTGGCAAGCGGCGACACCATTCCAATCCCGGTTACGACAACCCGCCTCATATTCATCCTCGGCCTTTCCTGAGCCGAAAACGCCCCCGAAGGGGGGGCGTTCGGTCATCTCGTCAGGTCGGTAAGACGGCCCGGATCAGGCCGCGTTCTTTTCCAGGAACTTCGTCGCGTCGCCGACGGTCAGGATCGTCTCGGCCGCATCGTCCGGAATTTCCACACCAAATTCTTCCTCGAAGGCCATGACGAGTTCGACCGTGTCGAGACTGTCGGCGCCCAGATCGTCGATGAAGCTGGCCTTCTCGGTGACCTTATCGGCATCGACGCCCAGATGCTCCACCACGATTTTCTTCACCCGTTCGGCAATGTCGCTCATCGCTCGGTTCCTTGACGCAATTGTTGAAATAAAAGAGCCCCGTTAAGTGCCATCCGCTTGCGGTGCGCAGCCTGCCTCCCCCCGGGGTGAGGGGGTCGATTAGCACACTAAAACGGGCTTGGCCACAAGTCCGGTTAGGGCCTTTGGACAGCTTGAGACTGCCTCAAATCATGGCCATCCCGCCATTAATATGGAGGGTCTGGCCGGTCATATAACCAGCTTCCTCACTGGCAAGATACACAACCGCGGCTGCGACATCGCTGCCCGATCCAAGCCTTCCGGCCGGGACGCGGGAAATGATCGCATCCTTCTGTTTGTCGTCCAGAACATGGGTCATGGCGGTGTCGATAAAGCCCGGCGCAACCGCGTTCACGGTGATGTTGCGGCTCGCCACTTCCTGCGCCAGCGCCTTGGACATGCCGATCAGGCCGGCCTTGGAGGCGGCGTAATTACCCTGCCCCGGATTGCCGGTCACGCCGACGACGGAGGTGATGCCGATCAGGCGGCCGTAACGCTGCTTCATCATTCCGCGAAGGGCGGAGCGGTACAGACGGAAGCCGGCCGTCAGATTGACGTTCAGCACCTCGTCCCACTCGCTGTCCTTCATGCGCATGAAAAGATTGTCGCGCGTGATGCCGGCATTGTGGACGAGGATGTCGAGCCCGCCGAGCGCGGCCTCGGCCTGCCCGGCCAGCGCATCGACCTGCGCGGCATCGGACAGATTGCAGACCACGACATGCGCGCGCTCTTTCAACTCGTCCTGAAGCGCATCGAGCGCGTCCTTGCGCGTGCCGGACAGCGCGACCGCCGCGCCCTGCCTGTGCAGCGCGCGGGCGATATCGCCGCCAATGCCGCCCGAAGCGCCGGTGACGAGCGCACGCTTGCCTGAAAGGTTGAACATCAAAGTCTCCTATTTCCCCTGACCTCATCCTGAGGAGCGCCCACGGCGCGTCTCGAAGGATGGGCGAAAAGCTGTGCGGCGAACTCTATCCCACCCTCCCCTTGAGGGGGAGGGTGGCGAGGACCGTGAGGTCCGAGCCGGGTGGGGTGGGCGCCGAAGGCGTCCCCCTCCCCTAAATCTGTTGCGTGGTCACCCCACCCCGCCCATTCGCTTCGCGAATGTCCGACCCTCCCCCTCAAGGGGAGGGTAGACTTTTGTAACTACCCAGCAAACCCCGCCACATCGTCGGGCGTGCCGACGCTCTGCGACTCGGCGCCGTCCGCAATGCGCTTGACGAGCCCGGCCAGCACCTTGCCGGCGCCAAGCTCCACGAACCGCGTCACGCCCTGCCCGGCCATCCAGGCCACGCTTTCGCGCCAGCGCACCGTGCCCGCAACCTGCTTCACGAGAAGATCGCGGATCGTTGCGGGGTCGGTCTCGGCCCGCGCCGTGACATTGGCCACGACCGGCGGCGCCGGCGTATTGACGGTCACGAGCGCCAGAGCCTCGCGCATGATTTCGGCGGCCGGCTCCAGCAGCGGTGAATGGAACGGCGCGGAGACGGGCAGCAACACGCCGCGCTTCACGCCGAGAACCTTGGCGGTTTCGATGGCGCGCTCGACCGCGGCCTTGTGGCCCGACACGACGACCTGTCCGCCGCCATTGTCGTTGGCGACCGCCAGAACGTCGCCGCCCGCGGCCTCGGCCACGATTTCGGCCGCCTGCTCCGGCGTCGTGCCGATCAGCGCCGCCATGCCGCCCACGCCGACGGGCACGGCCTCCTGCATCGCATTGCCGCGCACGCGCAGAAGACGCGCCGCATCGGTCAGCGACAGCGCGCCGGCGGCACACAGCGCCGAATATTCGCCGAGCGAATGGCCGGCGACGAATTTGGCGTCGGTGATCTTGAGGCCCTTCGCCTCCTCCAGCGCGCGCAAGACGGCGATGGACACGGCCAGCAGCGCCGGCTGGGTGTTGGCCGTCAGCGTGAGCTGGTCTTCCGGGCCTTCCCAGATGATGGTGGACAGCTTCTCGCCGAGCGCCTCGTCCACTTCATCGAACACGGCTCTGGCGGACTTGAAATTATCGGCCAGGGCCTTGCCCATGCCGATCTGCTGGCTGCCCTGCCCCGGAAACACGAACGCGATGGCCATGCGCGGTCCTCAGCTTTCGACTTTATGTGGAGTTGGCCGGATAGACAGGAGGCGGAGGGGTGGAGTCAAGCGCCTGCCCAGTATGGATAGCCTCAGTACGGGGTCGAGTCGCTTCGCCGCTACCTCGAAGAGGCACGACCGGCGGGTCGTGTGGTCAAACCTCATCCTGAGCCGGACTCGGCGAAGCTGAACCGCGTCGAAGGATGGGCCACGTTGTTGCTCATCCTTCGAGACGCGATGCTTCGCATCGCTCCTCAGGGTGAGGCCAGGAAATGCGATGTCCCGCGTCCCTCCTCAGAAAGCCGTGCCCCTACACGGCGTCCTTCGTCATCCCGATTTCGGTCGCGATCTCGAAAAAGCTCTTCTGCGCGCCCCCGGCGGAAGCCCTGTTGGTGGCCCGCAGATAGCGGAACGGGAAGCGGATGGCGTCGATATTCGCCTCCGAAATCGTGCGCCTACCGCCTTCCGCATGGAGCGCCTCGGCATTCTTCAGCACCGTCTCGATCTCGTCCGCGGAGAGCACGCCCTTGTCGCGGATCGCATTCATCAGGGCTGCGAGAGCGGCGTAAAGACCTTCGAGCTGGAGGTTCGCGGTGTTCATGGTGTCGCCTCGTTCTGCTGATCGGCCAATGCGGCGCACCAGAGCAAAGTTCCGCCCGGCGCCCGCCCATGCTACCTCCGCACCATGCCCGCGCCCATCGTCCGAGTCGAAGATCTGCCGCCGCTGCTCAAGGGTCGCGGATCGCTGATGGCGCTCGATCTCGGCACCAAGACCATCGGCCTTGCCGTCTCTGACGACGACCGTTTCGTGGCAACGCCGCTCAAGACCCTGGCCCGCAAGAAATTCGGCGTGGATGCGCGCGCGGTGCTGGACCTCGCCGCCGGCCGGCGAGTCGCCGCCTTCGTGCTCGGTCTGCCCATCAATATGGACGGCAACGAAGGCCCCCGCGCTCAGGCGTCGCGCGCGTTTGCCCGCAATTTCGCGCCGCTGACCGATCTGCCGATCGCGCTGTGGGACGAGAGACTGTCCACCGCCGCCGTCGAGCGCGTGCTTGTCGAGCAGGATGTCAGCCGCGCCCGGCGCGCCGAGGTGATCGACGCCCATGCGGCCGCCTTCATCCTGCAGGGAGCGCTCGACCGCTTGCGGGCCATGTCGGGACGATAAACGGGCAAAACAAAAAGGGCGCCCGAAGGCGCCCTTTCCATGTTCAGTTCCTCCGCCTCAGCAGCCGGGAGGAGCCGGATAATGGCTCGGCTTGTTGTTGTTGCTGAGGCAGTAATCGTCCCTCTCATAGGTGCGGGGCGGCGGGCCATCGTAATAATAGCCGTCGTCGTAATAGCGGTCCTGCGAGCCGGCGATAATCGCACCGGCGGCAATGGCGCCGATCGCGCCGGCGGCAATCGCCGCGCCGCTGCCATGGCGGTGGCCACGATAGTGACGATGGTGATGACCGCGACGGTACCGGCGACTCTGCACCGTCTCGACCTGCGCCTGCGCGTTCTGCTGCGAGACCGACCAGATATTCACAGGCTCCGCCTGCGCCGTTCCGACCGTGCCGGCCATTCCGAACGACGCGGCAACCGCCGCCGCGATGATGGGAAGTGTGACTGTCCGCATGCGTAAGCTCCTCCAGAAACCAAAATAGCGGGGATAAAACCCCATAAGCCCTCCCTGGAGCAACGTTCGCGGAAAGGTCAGGTTCCCTTTCATCGACATTAGTTGGTGAACGCTCTCACACGGAGAGCGCTCAACCCTTAGTCATAATAATAGTGGCGGCGCGGAGCATAATAGTACGGATTGCCATAGTAATGCCGGCGATAGACGCGCCGCGGGCCGCAATAATCGTAATAAGGATCGCAATAATAGCGGCGGTTCGCCCTGCTGGCGGCAATCGCCCCGATCGTGCCCATCACGCCCAAAGCCATGGCCGCACCGGGATCGAAGCCGCGCCTGTGGTGCCGATAACGGTGACGCACCTGCTCAAGCGTGCCTTGTTCGTTTGCCTGCTGGACTTTCGAGGCCGAAAAGATGTTGAAAGGCTCCGCGTGAGCCGCTCCTGTCAGACCGACGGCGAGCGCGAGCGCCCCGGCGGTGATACGCATGGGATAACGCATGACGGGGTTCCTCCCGTTGTGAGAGAACGCCGGCCCATCCGGCTTACCATGATAACGGGTTCGGCTTGCAGCCGGTTCCTGATCCATCTAGGAGATGGCCTTCGGATGAACGCTTCTGCGCGCCCGAAAAATTTTCCCCACCGGCACCTGCTCGGGATCGACGGCCTGTCGGCCTTCGATATCGTCGCTTTGCTCGACATGGCCGATGAGGCCGTGGAGCTGAACCGCCGCGCCGAGAAGAAGCGGACCGTTCTCAGCGGCCGCACGCAGATCAACCTCTTTTTCGAGAACTCGACCCGCACGCAGTCCTCGTTCGAGATCGCCGGCAAGCGCCTCGGCGCCGATGTGGTGAACATGGCCGTAGCCTCGTCCTCGATCAAAAAGGGCGAAACGCTGCTCGACACGGCCGCGACCCTGAACGCGATGCATCCGGACCTGATCGTGGTGCGCCATCACGCGGCGGGCGCCGTCCACCTTCTCGCGCGCAAGGTCGATTGCGCGGTCATCAATGCCGGGGACGGCGCGCACGAGCACCCGACTCAGGCGCTGCTCGACGCCCTCACCATCCGCCGCCACAAGGGGCGCATCGAAGGGCTGACGGTCGCGATCTGCGGCGATGTCCTGCATTCGCGGGTGGCGCGCTCCAACATCATCCTGCTTCAGCAGCTTGGCGCGCGGGTGCGCGTGATCGGCCCCTCCACCCTGCTGCCGCGCGGCATCGAGCGCTTCGGCGTCGAGGCTTACCGCGACATGCGCGCAGGCCTGAAAGATGTCGATATCGTCATGATGCTGCGCCTCCAGCTCGAGCGCATGAACGGCTCCTTCGTGCCGTCCGTACAGGAATATTTCCACTTCTACGGCCTCGATGCCGAGAAACTCTCCTGGGCCAAGCCCGATGCGCTCGTCATGCATCCCGGACCGATGAATCGCGGCGTCGAGATCGACTCGGAAGTCGCGGACGGCGCGCAATCGCTCATCCGCGATCAGGTCGAAATGGGCGTTGCCGTGCGCATGGCCGTGCTCGAAGCGCTGGCGCGCAATCTTCCGAACGGGTGACACCAATGCGCGCGACCGATCATCCCCGCCCCCTCCTCTTCACCAATGCCCGCCTTGTCGATCCGGCCGCCGGAACCGAAACACGCGGCGCGCTTCTCGTTAAAAACGGCAAGATCGCCGATGTCGGCGCCAATCTTGCCAGCGCGCCGGACGGTACGGACGTCATCGACTGTATGGGCAAGGTTCTCGCGCCCGGCCTCGTCGACATGCGCGCCTTCCTCGGCGAACCCGGCGCCGAGCACCGCGAAAGCATAGCGAGCGGCTCACAGGCCGCCGCTGCTGGCGGGGTCACGACAATCGTCTCGATGCCGGACACCGATCCGCCGGCGGACGACCCGGCCATCGTCGATTATCTCCTGCGCCGCGCTCGCGATGCCGCCATCGTCAACATCCATCCGGCCGCCGCCCTCACCAAGGGCCTGCGCGGCGAAGAGATGACGGAGATCGGACTGCTGAAGGAAGCGGGCGCCGTCTGCTTTACCGACGGCGCGAAGACCATCGCCAATGCCCGCGTGTTCCTGAGGACGCTGACCTACGCCCGCGATTTCGACGCGCTGGTCGTCCATCATACGGAAGACCCCGATCTCGCCGGCAAGGGTGTGATGAATTCCGGCGAATATGCCAGCCGGCTCGGCCTGTCCGGACGCCCGATCGAGGCCGAGACCATCATTCTGGAACGGGACGCCCGGCTCGCCCGTCTGGCCAAGAGCCGCTATCACGCCGCCGCCGTCACCTGCCGCGATTCGCTCGACATCGTGCGCCGCGCCAAGGATCAGGGCCTCGCCTTCACCTGCGGCACGACCATCAATCACCTGTCGTTCAACGAAGGCGACATCGGCGATTACCGCACCTTCTTCAAGATATCGCCGCCGCTACGTGGGGAGGACGACCGCATCGCGCTGGCCGAGGCCGTGGCCAGCGGCCTGATCGACGTCATCGTCTCCGACCACGATCCGCAGGACGCCGAACAGAAGCGCCAGCCTTTCGCGGAAGCGAGCGACGGCGCGCTCGGCATCGAGACCATGCTCGTCGCAGGCCTTCGGCTCGTTCACGCCGGCGCGGTGTCGTTGCCCGTTCTGCTGCGGGCGATGTCCACACGCCCCGCCGAGCTTCTCGGTCTGCCCGGCGGAAAGCTCTCGAAAGGCGCCCCGGCGGACCTCATCCTGTTCGACCCTGACGAGCCGTTCGTGCTCGACCCGGCCACGTTGCGTTCCAAATCGAAGAACTCGCCCTTCGACGAGGCCCGCCTGCAAGGCCGTGTGCTCCGGACATTGGTTGCCGGAAAAACCGTCTACGAATAGGTTTGACGGGTTTTTGCTTTCAGGCCCCGCATGGACCCTCTGCTCGCTTCCATTCTCCAGACCGCCATCGGTTATTTCGTGCTCGGCTACGCGCTGGGCTCGATCCCGTTCGGCCTGCTGTTCACGCGCCTTGCGGGGCTCGGCGACATCCGCGACATCGGATCGAAAAACATCGGCGCGACGAATGTTCTGCGCACCGGCCGCAAGGATATCGCCATCGCGACCCTTTTGGCCGACGCGTTGAAGGGCACGGCGGCGGTGCTGATCGCATGGCATATCGGCGGCACCGATCTGGCCATGCTCGCCGCCGGTCTCGGCGCCTTTCTCGGCCATGTCTTTCCGGTCTGGCTGCGCTTCCGGGGCGGCAAGGGCGTTGCGACCTATATCGGCCTTCTGCTCGGCATTTACTGGCCCGCCGCCTTCGCCTTCGGCGCCGCCTGGCTGATCGTCGCCTTCGCCACACGCTATTCATCGCTGTCGGCGCTTGTCGCCAGTGTAACGACGCCTTTGGTCCTGTACTTCACCGCCGGAATTGTATGGGCGGGTCTGTTCGCGCTGATGTCGCTCATCCTCATCGCCAAGCACCACGCCAATATCCGCCGCCTTATGTCCGGCAGCGAAAGCAAGATCGGAAACGGCGCGGCACCCGCGGCGGGGCACTGACCGGTGCGCCGCGCGACCTCATCCGGTGCGCGGCTTACCGACGATCAACGCCTGGCATGGCTGCGCCTGATACGCTCCGAGAATGTCGGGCCGGCGAGCTTCCGCAATCTTCTGAATCATTTCGGCGGCGCGGCCGCGGCACTGGACGCCCTGCCCGATCTGGCGCGGCGCGGCGGCGCGGGACAGACGCCGAAGATTTGCAGCGTCGACGCTGCGGAGCGGGAAATGGCAGGAATCGCGCGGCTCGGCGCCCGCCTGATCGCGCTCGGCGAGCCGGACTATCCGCCCATACTCGCCCTCAGCGACGGCGCGCCGCCGCTCCTCACCGTCATGGGCGACGTTGCGTGCTTCGCGCCGCCGACCATCGCCATTGTCGGCGCGCGCAACGCATCGGCTGCCGGGCGCAGCTTTGCCGCGAAACTTGCGCGCGATCTCGGCGAACGCGGCTTCACCATCGCTTCCGGCCTTGCGCGCGGTGTGGACGCCGCCGCGCATGAAGCCTCGCTCCCGACCGGAACCGTCGCCGTACTGGCGGGCGGGCCGGACCGCATCTACCCGCCCGAAAACAAACCGCTGCTGGAAAAGATCGTCGCCACCGGCGCGGCAGTGACGGAGATGCCGCTCGGCTGGGAGCCCCGCGCGCGGGACTTCCCCCGCCGCAACCGCATCATCGCCGGGCTTGCGCGCGGCACCGTCATTGTCGAGGCGGCGCTCCGCTCCGGCTCGCTGATTACGGCGCGCCTCGCCAACGAACTCGGCCGCGAAGTCATGGCCGCGCCCGGCTCGCCGCTCGATGTGCGCTGCGAAGGCTCCAACGCCCTCCTGCGCGACGGCGCCACGCTCGTCACCTGCGCGGCGCATGTGGTCGAAGCCCTTGGGGCCTCGCTCGGCGCCGATCTGCCAGCGCCGCCTCTGCCGCCGCTCGCGGAAGAACCGTCCTCGCCCGCCCCCGCGGCCCCCGACGACGATATGCGGCAGCGAATCGTGGAACTGCTCGGCCCGTCGCCGGCGCTGGTGGACGATGTGGTCCGGCTTTCGGGAACGCCGGCCCGCATGGTGCAATTCGTGCTTCTGGAACTGAAGCTGGCCGGGCGTCTGGAGCGCCATGCCGGCGGCCGGGTCAGCTTGGCCGGTCTGTTTTGATCTTGTGGATGACCTCTTCGGCTTCCAGCCGGACGACCTGCAGGAGGTAAACCAGCACGTCGAGCTGGGACTGGCGCGCCAGAACGCTCATTCCGCGCGTCATATCAGCGATGTAGCTCGCCGTTTCCAGAACATCTGCCTGTTCCGGCGGTTGCTGCCTGGGTAAAGGGACACCGCTCATTCTGCCTCGGAAAATCTGTGGCCCCGCCGCTCTGCGAGTCTCTCCGGGAAGTATGAGTTATAAACCTAGAATTGCAACTAAGATGAAAACAACCAGCGTCATTCGTTAGTTCAATCTGCACGCTCCCCGCAGCCGGGATTTGACAGCGCGCTCCGCCCCCACCATGTTCTCGCGCTCTTCGGGGCCGCAGGCCTTCTTTCCTAACGGACACGGAATCGCATGGACGTCGTCATCGTCGAGTCGCCCGCCAAGGCCAAGACGATCAACAAATATCTCGGGTCTGGCTATGAAGTCCTGGCTTCCTACGGCCATGTCCGCGATCTGCCCGCCAAGAACGGCTCCGTCGATCCCGAAGCTGATTTTCGGATGCTGTGGGAAGTCGATGCGAAGTCGCAGAAGCGGCTTTCCGACATCGCCAAGGCCGTCAAGGGCGCCGACCGCCTGATCCTCGCGACCGACCCCGACCGCGAAGGCGAAGCCATTTCCTGGCACGTCCTCGAATTCCTGCGCGAGAAGAAAGCGCTGAAGGATCAGAAGGTCCAGCGCGTCGTCTTCAACGCCATCACCAAGCAATCCGTCACCGACGCGATGAAGAATCCGCGCGACATCGACATCAATCTGGTCGATGCCTATCTCGCGCGCCGCGCCCTCGATTATCTGGTGGGCTTCACGCTGTCGCCGGTGCTGTGGCGCAAGCTGCCAGGCGCGCGCTCGGCGGGCCGCGTGCAGTCCGTCGCGCTGCGGCTGGTCTGCGACCGCGAACTCGAGATCGAGAAATTCGTCTCCCAGGAATATTGGTCGCTGGTCGCATTGCTCGCCACCAAATCCGGGGAGAGCTTCGAGGCGCGCCTCGTCGGCGCGGACGGCAAGAAGCTCGACCGCCTGTCGATCGGCGGCGGCGAGGAAGCCGAAGCCTTCAAGCGCGCACTCGATTTCGCGAAATTCACCGTTGCATCGGTCGAGGCCAAGCCCGGCAAGCGCCATCCCTGGCCGCCGTTCACGACCTCGACCCTGCAGCAGGAAGCCTCGCGCAAGCTCGGTTTCTCTGCATCGAGCACGATGCGCACCGCGCAGCGTCTGTACGAGGGCACCGATATCGGCGGTGAGACGGTCGGCCTCATCACCTATATGCGAACCGATGGCGTGACCATCGTCCCGGAAGCCATCGGGCAAATCCGGGGCTTTATCGGCCGCTCCTTCGACAAGCGCTATCTGCCGGGCGTTCCGCGTGCCTACAAATCCAAGGCGAAAAACGCCCAGGAAGCGCACGAGGCCATCCGCCCGACCGATGTGTCGCGCCGCCCCGCCGATGTGAGGCGCTATCTCTCTGCGGATGAATTCGCGCTTTACGAACTGATCTGGAAGCGCACCGTCGCCAGTCAGATGGAATCCGCCGAAGTCGAGCGCACCACAGTCGATATCGTGGCGCATGCCGCCGGACGCGGACTCGAACTGCGCGCGACCGGCACGGTGACGACGTTCGACGGCTTCCTGACGCTTTATCAGGAAAGTACGGACGACGATTCGAGCGAGGACGAGGACGGCCGCCGCCTGCCGCCCCTGAAGGCGCAAGACGAACTCGACCGCCGCGAGATCAAGGCGACGCAGCATTTCACGGAACCGCCGCCGCGCTACACCGAGGCCTCGCTCGTCAAGAAGATGGAAGAGCTCGGCATCGGCCGTCCCTCGACCTATGCGGCGACGCTCAGTGTCCTGCGCGACCGCGGCTATGTCGCGCTCGACAAGAAACGCCTCGTTCCGCAGGACAATGGACGCCTGCTGACGGCCTTCCTCGAAAGTTTCTTCCGCCGTTACGTCGAATACGACTTCACGGCCGACCTCGAAGAGAAGCTCGATCTCATCTCGAACGAGGATCGGTTCTGGAAGGACGTGCTGCGCGATTTCTGGCGCGATTTCGCCGCCGCCATCGACGGCACGAAGGATCTGCGCACTTCGCAGGTGCTCGATGCCCTGAACGATCTTCTGGGTCCGCACATCTTCCCGGCACGCGAGGACGGCGGCGATCCGCGCCAGTGCCCGACCTGCGGCACCGGCCAGTTGTCGCTGAAAACCGGCAAGTTCGGCGCCTTCATCGGCTGCTCCAATTATCCGGAATGCCGCTACACGCGCACTCTGTCCGTTCCCGCCGAGGGCGCGGAGGCGACGGCGGGTCTTGGCGGCGACGGCGTGAAAGTGCTCGGAACCGATCCGGAGAGCGGGCTCGACGTCTCTCTGCGCGACGGACGCTTCGGTCCCTACATCCAGCTCGGCGAAGCCGTCGAGAAGGAAAAGCCGAAACGCGCCTCCATTCCCAAGGGATGGGCGCTCGAGGACATCGACCTCGAAAAGGCGCTCGCCCTGCTGTCCCTGCCCCGCGAAGTCGGCCCGCACCCCGAAACCGGCAAGCCGATCCTCGCCGGCATCGGACGCTACGGTCCGTACGTCGCCCATGACGGGACCTATGCCAATCTGGAATCGGCCGACGAAGTGTTCGTGGTCGGCCTCAACCGCGCAGTCGATGCGATTGCCGAGAAGAAGGCCAAGGGCGGACGCGGCGGGCGCGGCGCGGCCGGCAAGGTGCTGGGCGAGCATCCCGAAGGCGGCCCGGTGACGCTGCATGCGGGACGTTTCGGGCCCTATGTCAGCCACGCCAAGATCAACGCAACGATCCCGAGATCGCGCGAGGCCGAGACGATCACGCTCGACGAAGCCGTCTCGCTGATCGCGGCGAAGGCCGCCAGCGGTCCGCCCGCGAAGAAAAAGAAAGCCGCGGCGAAAAAGGCCCCTGCCAAGAAGACCGCAGCCAAGAAGGCACCCGCGAAAAAGGCACCGGCAAAGAAAAAGGCGGCGGCGAAATCCACGACCGCCAAGAGCAAGTCCACTCCCAAGAAAAGCGCCGAAGCCGACGTACAGAACTGAGGGACCTCCGCTGTGGCAAAGAAGAAGTCCGAACTGCCCAGCAAGGAAGAGATCGCTGCGTTCATCGCCGAGCAGGCCGGCAAGGTCGGCAAGCGCGAGATCGGGCGTGCCTTCGGCATCAAGGGCGGCGCGGCCAAGATCGAGCTGAAGGCCCTGCTCAAGGAAATGGAGCTTGAGGGCACCATCTCGCGCAAGAGAGGCCGTGTGCACCGGCCCGGCCAGCTTCCTTCCGTCGTTCTCGCCGACATTACACGGCGCGACGACGACGGCGATCTGATCGCGCGCCCCACCGAATGGGATGAACGCGAGCACGGCCCAACGCCCGAAATTCTCGTCGTCATTCCGCGCCGCGGCAAAAAGCCGGAGCACGCGCCCGGCGTAGGCGACCGTGCCTTGCTACGCACCGAGAAAAATACGGACGAAGGCCCGAGCCATACCGGCCGCGTCATCAAGCTGTTGTCGCGCGAAAGCCAGCGCCAGCTCGGCATCTACCGCACGAAACGCAGCGGAGGCGGCTTCATCGAGCCCGTCGACAAGAAGAAGATCGGCCGGCCCCTCGACGTCGCGGACGGCGAGGAAGGCGGGGCGAAGGATGGCGACCTCGTTTCCATCGACGTTCTCAAGCAGGGCCGTTTCGGCGTACCGACGGCGCGCGTGCGCGAAAAGCTCGGCTCGCTGACCAGCGAGAAAGCCGTCAGCCTGATCGCAATCCATACGCACGGCATTCCGCATGTATTTCCGAAAGACGTTCTTGCCGAAGCCGATGCCGCGCGCGAGGCCACGATGTCGGGACGCGAGGACTGGCGGAAGGTTCCGCTCGTCACCATCGACCCGGCCGACGCCAGAGACCACGACGACGCCGTATTCGCGGAGCCGGACTCCGACCCGGCCAATCCCGGCGGCTTCATCGTCATCGTCGCGATTGCCGATGTCGCGGCCTATATCCGCCCCGGATCGCCGCTCGACCGCGAAGCCTTCCTGCGCGGCAATTCGGTCTATTTCCCCGACCGCGTCGTGCCCATGCTGCCCGAGCGCATTTCAAACGATCTGTGTTCGCTGCGTCCGAACGAGAACCGGCCCGCGCTCGCTGTACGTATGGTCATCGGGGCCGACGGACGCAAGAAGAGCCACACATTCCATCGCGTGATGATGCGCTCGGCGGCAAAGCTCGCTTATCCGCAGGCGCAGGCGGCAATCGACGGCCAGCCGGACGAGACGACCGGCCCCCTTCTCGACAATGTGCTGAGGCCGCTCTGGGGCGCCTATGCGGCGGTGAAGAAAGCGCGCGAGACGCGCGCGCCGCTCGATCTCGATCTGCCCGAACGCAAGATCCTCCTGGACGAGAACAGCAATATCGCCAGCGTGATCGTGCCGCCGCGCCTCGATGCGCACCGGCTGATCGAGGAGTTCATGATCCTCGCCAATGTCGCCGCCGCCGAAACCCTGACCGCAAAGCGCGTGCCGCTCATCTTCCGCGTCCACGATGCGCCCTCACTCGAAAAGGTCGCCGCGCTGCGCGAATTCCTCGACAGCCTCGACATCTCCCTGCCGAAGGCGGACACGCTGAAGCCCTCCCATTTCAACCGCATCCTGAAACAGGTCGAGGGCACCGATCATCAGCAGATCGTCAATGAGGTGATCCTGCGCTCGCAGGCGCAGGCCGAATATTCGCCGGAAAATTACGGCCATTTCGGCCTCAATCTTCGTAAATACGCGCACTTCACCTCGCCGATCCGCCGCTATGCCGATCTGATCGTCCATCGCGGCCTGATCCGGGCTCATGGTTTCGGCGATGACGGGCTGCCGGACGATGTAACGAACGAGACTTTGGCCGAAACGGGGGCCGCCATTTCCGCAGCCGAGCGGCGCGCGATGGCCGCCGAGCGCGAGACGGTCGATCGCCTGATCGCCCATCACCTGGCCGATCGCATCGGCACGCGCTTTCTCGGCCGCGTCTCCGGCGCCGTTTCGTCCGGGCTTTTCGTCACCCTGAACGAAACCGGCGCGTCGGGCTTCGTGCCGGCCTCCACGCTCGGAACGGACTATTTCGTCCATGACGAAGCGCGCCACGCGCTGATCGGGGAGCGCACCGGCGAGGCCTTCCGGCTGGGCGACGAAGTCGAGGTGCGTCTCGTTGAAGCGGCCCCCGTGGCTGGTGCTCTGCGGTTCGAAGTTCTATCTGAGGGACGCAAAATGACCCCGCCCGGCCGTGGAAAGCGCGGCGAGCGGCGTCTGCGGGGTGCGACCCGCGGCAGGCCGACACGAAAAACGAGGCGGCAGTGACGATGACGACCGAGAGCGCTCCTTCACGCGATGTTCTGAATTCCGCAACGCGCGGCGTGCGCTGCCGCTGCCCGCATTGCGGCACCGGCCAGCTCTTCGGACGCTTCCTCAAGGTCAACAATCACTGCCCCGAATGCAACGAAGCGCTCTATCACCACCGCGCGGACGATGCGCCGCCTTACGTGGTGATCACGATCGTCGGCCATATCGTGGTGGGAGCCATGCTCATCGCTGAAAAGGCCTGGGCGCCGGATATGTGGATTCACGCGGCGATGTGGGTACCGCTGACCATCGTGCTGTCGCTTCTGCTGCTGCAGCCGATCAAGGGCGCACTGATCGGCGTGCAATGGGCGCTGCGTATGCACGGCTTCGACCCGACCTCGCCGGAAGCCCTTGAAATGCCGCCCGCCACGGCGCCCGCACGATCCGGCTGATGCGGTCCTCATGGACCGTCGCGGAGATGAACCCAGGCCTCGAACGCCAGCCGCGACCCGCCTACCATCCCTCTCAACGCCGCCCGCACGAGGCATCGGTCCTCATGCTGCTGGACCGCTCGGGACCTGACCCGAAAGTCCTGCTCGGGCGCCGCCACGATTCTCTCGTCTTCATGCCCGGCATCTATGTCTGCCCCGGCGGCAAGGTCGAGCGTGCCGACGCAAATGTTCCGGCCATCGGCGACCTGCCCGCCCATGTGGCGCGCCGCCTGAGCGATGGCCGCCTGCCGGCCAAGACCTATGCGCTGACCGCCGTGCGCGAGCTTTTCGAGGAAACCGGCCTCATGCTCGGCCGCAAGGGCCCCGTGCCCGATGGCCTGAACGGCGAGTGGCGCGGCTTTGCCGAGGCCGGCGTCGCGCCCTGCCTGAACGATATCTGGTTCATCGCCCGCTCCGTCACGCCGCCCGGCTTCGTCCGGCGCTACGACACCCGCTTCTTCGCCGCCGATGCGGGCGGCATCTGCCACACCATCGACGGCGTCGTGAATGCCGATGCGGAACTCGTGGAACTCGCCTGGATTCCGGTCGGGGATACCGCCGGACTGAAGATGCACATGATCACCCGGCTCGTCCTCGGCGAACTGGCGGCCCGCCTCGAAACCGGGCTCGACCGCGATCTGCCGGTGCCTTATTTCCGCGCCCGCAACGGCGTCATGCGCCGGCTGGAAATCTAGGCGTTTCCGGCTTTCGTCTTGACTTCCGCGAGGCGATGCGTAGGTTGCGGCCTTCCCATTTCCCCGGGCGCCCTTGGGTGCCAGAGAAGGTTTTCCGATGGCCAAGGCCGCCATGATCAAGATCAAGCTCGTCAGCTCGGCTGATACGGGCTTCTACTACGTCGCCAAGAAGAACGCGCGGACGATGACCGACAAGCTCGTGCTCAAGAAGTACGATCCGGTTGCCCGCAAGCATGTCGAATTCCGCGAGGCCAAGATCAAGTAATTGATCTAATCCGCTGTTCGAAAAAACAAAAGCCGACCTGATGGTCGGCTTTTTTCATGGGGTGGCCGGCGGGGAGCGGCCATCAGTTTGAGGCCACCAGGCCGCCCCCACCGGCCGGCCTTACGAAACACAGGAGATGCGGCGGACCTGCAAGTCCCGTAAGGCCATCGGCGCCCGTTGCGGGGCCCTCATGCGCACAACCTATAGTGCAGACAAATAGATGCAAAGCGAAACCAGTTATCGCTCCGCCCCATCCCAGATAAACCTAAACTTTTAAGCTTACTTTCTGCCCTTCCGACAGATCAGGCAGCAGTCGAAATCACACGATTACGGCCTTCGCGCTTGGCACGATACAGAGCCTCATCTGCTCTTTTCAGGATGAGATCGGCGCGGTCGCCGTCCTGAAGCTCGGCAACACCTACCGAAACCGTGACATCGATCAGCCGCTGCCCGTTCGATACCAGGAACGGCTCGCCGGCGATGTGGGTCAGCAGGCGCTCCCCGACCGTTCTGGCTACGGCGATATCCGCATCGGGCATGACGATCACGAATTCCTCGCCGCCGTGGCGGCAGGCAAGATCGATTCCGCGCACGCTGGCCTGAAGGCGCAGCGCGAACTGGCGCAGCACATCGTCGCCGGCATCGTGGCCGTAGGTGTCGTTGATCCGCTTGAAATGGTCGATGTCCACCATGATCACGCCGAGCGGCCGGCGGCTTTCGACGGCCTTTTCCATCAGCGTTTCGAGGTGGGTTTCGAAATAGCGGCGGTTGTACAGACCCGTCAGGCCGTCCGTGAGCGCCATTTCCATGCTCTGCTGCACATTCGAGCGCAGGCGGTCGGCATAGCGTTTGCGGCGCACCTGGGTCATCACCCGCGCCTTGAGCTCATTGCTCTCGATCGGACGCACCAGATAATCGTTCACGCCGAGATCGAGACCCCGCAGGACGCGCGCCGTATCCTCCGGCTCGGCGACGATGAGGATCGGCAGGCTGCGCGTGCGCTCCAGCGACCGCGTCTGACTGCACAGCCGCAGGCCGTCGAAATCGCTGAAACCGAGGCTGACGATCATCAGGTCGTAATTGTTCTCGGCCGCGCGGAACAGGGCTTCCTGCGGCGAGGCCTCGATATCGACGGTGTGGTTGTCGCGCAGCGCCCGCTCGATCCTGTCATAGGAAAGCGGACGCTCATCGACGACCAGAACGCGGCCGCCGAGCCCGTTATCGAGAATGCTGTCGGCGGCAATATTGGCCAGCCCGACCTGATGGCCGGACAGAGCGCGCATGCGCAGTTCGTCGGTCATCATCTTCAGGCGCGTCAGGCTCCGCACGCGGGCAAACAGCGCGACATCGGACACCGGCTTGGTCAGGAAATCGTCGGCGCCGGCCGCAAGGCCCTTCACCCGGTCGGAGGGTTGATCGAGCGCTGTGATGATGACGATCGGGATGTGATGCGTGGCCGGGTCCGATTTCAGGCGGCGGCAGACTTCGAAGCCGTCCATGCCCGGCATCATCACATCGAGCAGGACGATGTCGCATTGCGAGCTGGCGCAGATGTCGAGCGCCTCCTGCCCGTTCATGGCGGTCGTCACCTCGAAATATTCGGCCGTCAGCCGGGCTTCGAGCAGCTTCACATTGGCCAGGACGTCATCGACGACAAGAACGCGGGCAGACATCTTTACTTAGTCCGGAAGAAAGTGACGCACGGTTTCAAGGAATTTCGTGACCGAGATCGGCTTGGAGAGATAGGCCTCGCACCCGCCCTCGCGGATGCGCTCCTCATCCCCTTTCATCGCGAATGCCGTGATGGCGACGACGGGAATGGATTTGAGATCCGGGTCTTCCTTCAGCCAGCGCGTGACTTCGAGGCCCGAAACCTCCGGCAGCTGGATATCCATGAGGATGAGATCGGGCCGATGCTGGCGCGCGAGCGCCACGGCCTCGATGCCGTTTCGGGTCTGGACCGTCGTGAACCCATTCGCTTCGAGGAGGTCGTTGAAGAGCTTCATATTGAGCTCGTTGTCCTCCACGATGAGGATTGTTCTCCCCATGGCATCGTTCCCCCGCGTCCCGCATACAGGACTACAGCCAATCCCCTCGGAACAAGCTGATTCAATCGTTCTGTGTTGATGAAAATGTTAGATGAGATTCGTTGACGAAGGCCGAATCCGACCGATGAAAAACCGGTCCACCGAACAAAATATCAGCAACGCCAATGATATAGCTGTTTCAGCTTTGTCATTTCTGGCCGAGGATGCCGAGCGTTTCGGGCGTTTTCTGGCGCTGTCGGGGCTCGACCCCGCCTCGATTCGGCAGGCCGCGACCTCGCCCGGCTTCCTCGCCGGCATTCTGGACCATGTCGCGGGCGACGAAAGCCTGCTGCTGGCCTTTGCAGCCGAAAGCGGGATTTCGCCCGCCAACATCGCGGCCGCCCATGCCTTGCTCACGTCGGACAGGACGCCATGAGCGCGGGATTCTGCCGCGACTGCCTGAGCTCCGTCGAGAGCCCGCGCTGCACGGCCTGCGGCAGCCCGCGCGTTTTCCGGCATCCGGAACTCGACATGCTGAGCGTCGCCCATGTCGATTGCGACGCTTTTTTCGCGACCATCGAAAAACGCGACAATCCCGAACTGCGCGACCAGCCGGTGATTGTCGGCGGCGGCACGCGCGGGGTGGTCGCCACCTGTTGTTACATTGCACGCATCAACGGCGTACGCTCGGCCATGCCGATGTTCAAGGCGCGCAAGCTGTGCCCGGAAGCCGTCGTCATCAAGCCGGACCACGCGAAATATTCGGCCGTCGGCCGCCAGGTACGCACATTGATGCGCGAACTGACGCCGCTGGTCGAGCCAGTGTCGATCGACGAGGCATTTCTCGATCTCGGCGGAACCGAACGTCTGCACGCAATGTCGCCGGCACGCGCGCTGGCGCGTTTTGCGCGGCGCGTCGATGAGGAGATCGGCATCTCCGTCTCGGTCGGCCTCGCGCCCAACAAATTCCTTGCCAAGATCGCGTCCGATCTCGACAAGCCGCGGGGTTTTGCCGCCATCGGCCAGGCGGAGGCGGTTGCTTTTCTCGATGCCAAACCGGTCGGCATCCTGCCCGGCGTGGGAGCTGCGGCGCGCTCGCGGCTGGAAGCGGAAGGCTTCCGCACGGTCGGCGATATCCGCCGCGCCGATGTCCGGGAATTCGCCCGCGCGCATGGGGAATTCGGCCTTCATCTGTGGCGCCTCGCGCATGGCGAGGATGGCCGGCCCGTACGCCCGGACCGCGAGAGCAAAAGCGTCAGCGCCGAAACCACCTTCAACGAAGACATCAGCGATGCCGCCGAACTCACCCGCATTCTGTGGGGGCTGTCGGAACGCGTCTCGCACCGTCTGAAGGCGGCCGGACTGTCCGGCGCGCGCGTGGCACTCAAGCTCAAGACCGCCGACTTCCAGACGCGTTCGCGCTCACGCACGCTCGACAGCCCGACACGGCTCGCGGGCCGCATCTTCGACATCGGGCGCGAACTGCTCGCACCGGAAGCGCGCGGCCAGCGTTTCCGCCTGATCGGCATCGGCGTGGAGGATCTGCGCCCCATAGCCGACGCCGATCCGCCAAATCTCATCGACCACAATCTGAAACGGCGCATCGCCGCCGAAGACGCGATGGACCGCATTCGCGACCGCTTCGGCAAGGAAAGCGTCAATCGCGGCATAGGCTTCGACCACAAGCGCTGACTTGCGGACCGCGCGCGAGTACGCGAAGAACACTATCCCTCATCCTGAGCCGGACCGCGCAGCGGTCCGTGTCGAAGGATGGCGAACAGGAGATTTTTTGTAATGGCCGGACAGATCGACAAACGCCTCGCCGAACTCGGCATCACGCTGCCGACACCTGCGGCCCCCGCAGCCAATTACGTTCCGGCGGTCGCAACCGGCAACCAGCTCTTCATATCCGGCCAGTTGCCGATGCTGGACGGCAAGATGCAGCTCACCGGCACGCTCGGAAACGGCCCCAGCGTCGAGGACGCCGTCGCCGCCGCGCGCCTGTGCGCGATCAATGTGCTCGCGCAGGTCAAGGCCGCCACCGGCGATCTCGACCGTGTGGTCCGGCTTGTAAAGGTCGTCGGCTTCGTCGCCTCCGCGCCCTCCTTCGGCGACCAGCCCAAAGTGGTGAATGGCGCTTCCGATCTGTTCGTCGATGTGCTCGGTGAGCGCGGCAAGCATGCGCGCTCGGCCATAGGCGTCGCCGCTTTGCCCTTCGGCGCATCGGTCGAAGTCGAAGCCGTGTTCGAGATCGCCTGAATGAATCTCGATCGGCTGTTCGAGCAACCGATCGCCCATCGGGGCCTGCACGACAGGGCGCAGGGGATCGTCGAGAATTCCCGCGCCGCCGTCTGGTATGCCGTTCAGGCCGGCTACGGCTTCGAAGTCGATGTACAGATGTCGGCGGACGGCGAGGCGATGGTCTTCCATGACGACACGCTCGACCGCCTGACGGACTATACGGGCGCGGTGAAGGACTTCACCGCCGCCCAGCTCTGCGCCCTTCCCCTGCGCGGCAGCGCCGACGGCGATACGATCTGGACGCTCGGCGAACTGCTGGACTTCGTCGCCGGGCAAAGCCCCGCCGTGATCGAGATCAAGACCTTGTGGGACGGCGACCATACATTGGCGCGCCGGGTCGCGGAGCTTCTCGGGGCCTATGAAGGCCCGGTTGCTGCCAAGAGTTTCGACCCCGGCCTGGTTGCCGCCTTCGCGCGGGCCGCGCCGCATGTCGCGCGCGGCATTGTCGGCTATGCCTATGACGACGAGGAAGCCGAGGGTCTTTCCCCCTTCAGGCGCTGGCGGCTGCGCAATCTCGTGCACTGGCCGCTCACCCGCCCGCATTTCATATCCTGGGGCGTGAACGACCTGCCCCGCCGGTCCGTCGAGATCGCGAGCCGCCTGACCGGCGCGCCGGTCATGACCTGGACCGTGCGCACGCCCGCCGATCAGGCCTGCGCCGGCCTGTTCGCCGATCAGATGATCTTCGAGGGTTTCCGGCCATGAGCGCGCCCGCCGCTTGGCACTCCACGCGCAGCGCCTAGATAAGGCGCATGCCGACCAAGCCCGAACGGGCCCGCCTTCACATCAATCTCGCGCCTTCCCTGACAGCGTTCGACCCCGCTGCGTGGAACGCCTGCGCCAACCCGCCGGACGGTCCGGAACCTTACAATCCCTTCATCAGCCACGAATTCCTGCTCGCTCTGGAACAGTCCGGATCGGCGGCGGTGAACACCGGATGGGCGCCGGCCCATTTCGCCGTTGAGGCCGGCGAGCTTCTCGGCGTCGCGCCGGCCTATGTGAAGTCGCATTCGCGCGGCGAATACGTCTTCGACCATGCCTTCGCCGATGCGCTGGAACGCGCGGGCGGAAACTATTATCCGAAAGTGCAGGTCTGCGTGCCTTTCACGCCGGTGTCCGGACGGCGCCTGCTCGTTCGTCCCGGCGCGGACGCGGGCGAGGCCCGTCTTGCCCTGACGCAGGGGCTGCTCGACGCGGTGAACCGGATCGGTGCGTCGTCCCTACATTTCACCTTCACGACGAAAGAGGAGCAGGATTTTCTCACCGGAGCCGAACTCGGATTCCTGCCGCGCGACGACATCCAGTTCCACTGGGAGAACGAAGGCGGCTGGCGCACATTCGAGGATTTTCTGGGCTCGCTCGCCTCGCGCAAACGCAAGCTCTTCCGCCGCGAGCGGCGCGATGCCCTCGCCGACGGCCTGACCGTTCAATGGCTGACCGGCGACGACATCCGCGAACATCACTGGGATGCGTTCTGGACCTTCTACTGCGACACCGGCATGCGCAAATGGGGCCAGCCCTATCTGACGCGCGGTTTCTTCTCGCGAATCGGGCAGAGCATGGCCGACCGCACGCTGCTGATCTTCGCCATGCGCGGCGATGAGCCTGTCGCCGGCGCGCTGAACTTCATCGGCGGAGACACGTTATTCGGCCGTTATTGGGGCTGTATCGAGGATCATCCCTTTCTGCATTTCGAACTCTGCTATTATCAGGCCGTTGACTTCGCCCTGTCGCGAGGGTTGAAACGCGTCGAAGCCGGTGCGCAGGGCGGCCACAAGCTCGTCCGGGGCTACCGGCCCGCACTGACCTATTCGGCGCACGCCTTCATCCATCCGGGACTTGCGCGGGCCGCCGAAAATTACTTAAGGACCGAACGCCTTCAGATCTCGCAGGCGCGTGCGGCACTGAACGAGGAAACGCCGTTCCGGCGAGAGAGCTGAATCCGAGGAAAAACGATGGCCGATTACGATCCCAACAATGTCTTTGCCAAGATTCTTTCGGGCGATCTGCCGTCGCACAAAGTCTATGAGGACGACCGCGCGCTTGCCTTCATGGATGTGATGCCGCGCTCCGACGGCCATGTGCTCGTCATTCCGAAAAAGCCGGCGCGCAATGTTCTCGATGTCGATCCGGAAGAGCTCGGCTATGTGATCGGCGTCGTACAGACAGTCGCCAAGGCCGTGAAGAAGGCGATGAACGCCGACGGCCTGACCGTGCAGCAGTTCAACGAGGAAGCCGGCGGACAGGTCGTGTTCCACCTGCATTTCCACATCGTGCCGCGCAAGCTGAACACGCCGCTGCGCCCGCAGACCGGCGAAATGGAAAATCCGGAAGTGCTTGCCGCCAATGCGGACAAGATCAAGGCGGCGCTCGGCAAATAGCCCGCGCCGCCCCCCGCGCCGCCCTTCGTCGTCCCTGCCCTACTCGGCCGCCTTGCGCATCGCGTAGGTATGCTCGGGCGCCGGGAAGTTCCGGTCGCGGACTTCCCCCGCATAGCCTTCGATGGCGCCGCGGATATGCTCCTTGAGCGAGCCGTATTTCTTGACGAATTTCGGCACGCGGTCGTTAAGACCCAGCATGTCCTCCATGACGAGGATCTGGCCGTCGCACGCCGCCGAGGCACCGATGCCGATGGTCGGCGCCTTCACGAGTTCCGTGATTTTCGCCGCCAGAGGTTCGGCGACCGCTTCCACGACAATCGAGAAGCAGCCGGCCTCATCGACCGCCTTGGCGTCGGCGATGATCGCGTCCCACTCGCTCTCGTCCCGTCCCTGCGCGCGGAAGGTGCCGAGCGTCAGGATCGACTGCGGCGTCAGCCCGATATGGCCCATCACCGGCACGCCGCGCTCGGTCAGGAAGCGGATCGTCTCGGCGGTGCGCACCCCGCCTTCCATCTTCACGGCACCGGCTCCGGTCTCCTTGAGCACCCGCACGGCATTCGAGAACGCCTCTGACGGAGAGCCCTCATAGGAACCGAACGGCATATCGACCACGACCAGCGCGCGCTTTGAGCCGCGCACGACCGCCTGCCCCTGGATGATCATCATATCCAAAGTCACGGGCACGGTGGTCTCCATGCCGTACATCACGTTTCCGAGACTGTCGCCGACCAGCAGGAGTTCGACGAGATCGTCCGCAATCGCCGCCGTGTGGGCGTGATACGCCGTCAGCGTGACGATGGGCTCGCCACCCTTGCGGGCGCGGATTTCGGGCGCGGTAATGCGTCTTATGGGTCCCTGAACCGACATGCCAACCTCCAGTTCCGTCCCAGAAACACCCGTTCGCGGAAGTCCGCAACCGGATCGTTAGGCCTAACGTAAACCCCAATCCCCCGGCCGCAAGAAGCTCTTGGGCTTGCGGCCTCCCAGCCCGATGCTACACTTCGCCCAACTCAACTCGTTGGAGGCTGGCGCGGCTGCCGAAGCCTGCTGCCCCTCCCGAAGGAAAAGCTGGTGGACGACCGTGCTCCGCGCCAGACGGCGCCGGCGCAGCCTCGTGGCTCGCCGGGTGCCGCGCGGCGGCAAGACGCCCTTTATGCCGCCCTCGACCTCGGCACGAATAATTGCCGGCTCCTTGTCGCACGCCCGATCTGGGACGGTTTTCGCGTCGTCGATGCGTTCTCGCGGATCGTGCGACTCGGCGAAGGGCTGACCGCATCCGGCCGCCTCTCGCAGGACGCCATCGGCCGCGCCATCGACGCGCTGAAAGTCTGCCGCGACAAGATCGCGGCGCGCGGCGTGCGGCGCGCCCGGCTGATCGCGACCGAGGCCTGCCGCTTCGCCGAGAACGGCCGCGATTTCTCGGCCCGCGTGCTGGAGGAAACCGGCCTCGACCTCGAAATCATCGACCGCGCGACCGAAGCACGGCTTGCGGCCCTCGGCTGCGCCCCGCTCGCCGATCCGGATGCCGACGGCGTCATCCTGTTCGATATCGGCGGCGGATCGTCCGAACTCGTCTGGCTCGACCGTCACGGGCGTGGTTTTCGCGGCGAGCCGCGCATCCGCTCATGGATGTCGCTGCCGGTTGGCGTCGTCACTCTGGCAGAGCGCCATGGCGGCGTGCACGTGACGCCGGAGGTTTTCGAGGCCATGGTGTCGGAAGTGATTCCGATGCTCGAAGCCTTCCCGGAAAAGAATGTATTGACGAAAGTCTGCACCAATCTGCACATGCTCGGCACCTCCGGCACCGTCACCACCCTTGCCGGCGTGCACATGAACCTTCCGCGCTACGACCGCCGCTACGTCGACGGCGCCTGGCTCACCAATGACGAGATCGACACGGTTCAGGACCGCCTGCGCGCAATGAGCTATGAGGAGCGCGTCGCAAATCCCTGCATCGGCCGCGAACGCGCCGATCTCGTTCTTGCCGGCTGCGCCATTCTCGAAGCCTTCCGCCGCACCTTCCCCTCCTCGCGCCTGCGCGTCGCCGACCGCGGCCTGCGCGAGGGCATGCTGATCGATCTCATGCGTGCCGACGGCGTGTGGCGCGGTCCGGGTGGACGGGCATGAGCCGCACGGGAGCCGCCGGCGGCGGCAGCGGGCGCGAACTGACCAAGCGCCTGAAGACCGCGAAGAAGCGCACCACCTCGCAGCAGCAATGGCTGGAACGGCAGATCAACGATCCTTACGTCGCGCGCGCCAAACGCGAGGGCTATCGCTCGCGCGCCGCCTACAAGCTGATGGAGATCGACGAGAAGCACAAAGTGCTGAAACCCGGCGACCGCGTGGTCGATCTCGGCGCCGCCCCCGGCGGCTGGAGCCAGATTTCGGTGGCACGGGTCGGCGCGCCCGCGCGCGGCAAGGTCGTCGGCATCGACATCCTCGATATGGACAACGTCCCGGGCATGGATTTCGCGAAGATCGACTTTCTCGACGATGACGCGCCCGAAAAGCTCAAGGACATGCTCGGCGGCCCGGCGGATGTCGTGCTGTCCGACATGGCGGCGAACGCGACCGGCCACAAACAGACCGATCATCTGCGGACCATGAATCTCGTGGAAGCCGCCGCCGAATTCGCCCGCGAAGTGCTGACGCCCGGCGGGCGCTTCCTGGCCAAGGTTCTGGCCGGAGGCACCGAGCGCGAGCTTCTCATGCAGCTCAAGAAGGACTTTCGCGAGGTCAAGCACGTCAAGCCGCCCGCGAGCCGCAGCGGCTCCAGCGAATTGTATGTATTGGCCACCGGTTTTCGCGGCCGCGACGGCGAGACCGATTAAAACCGCCGCGGCCCCATTTTCTTCCGATTCCGATTGTACTTCCGGCCACTGGACGCAGGTTCCGATCTGCTGTTCCCTTTGCAGGTGCCGGCGCGCGGCGATATCGAGGCAAGCCTCCATCAGAGGGGCATGATGTGAGAGGCTTTCCGGGTGGGACGCAAACTTCGTTGGGCCGGCTATAGCATTGGTTTTCTTGGTGTTTTGTTCGGCGCTGCGTTCGCGGCGGGATGGACGCTGAACGAGCCCGCCGAACCTCCGGCCGAAGCCGGCAGCGAGCCAGTCCACAGCCCCGTCATCGCCGAGCGCGTCTACAATCTGAACCGCGTCAAGATCATCCAGAGCAACACGTCGGTGCTGCGCCCCGGCTCGGTCTACGACGTCATCACCTATTTCGAGAGCCTGCTGCGCGCGCCGAAACCGGCCTTCAACTACGAATTCATCGATTCCGGCCTCGGCGCCACCGAGCCGCTCTATCCGATGTATCAGAAGGGCAATCAGGGCAGCTATATGCAGCTCCTGCCCGCCTTCTTCTTCGACTCGCGCCACATCGACCACCGCTCGTCGCTGACGACGCCGGAAGGCTGCAAGGTCGATAGCGCCTATCTGTTGCGTAACCTCGATGAATACCCCGATCATATGTACGTCGAGCATCGCGAGGAAGGCTATACGCGCCTCGTCATCCGCCTCGAGCATTACACCAAGATGCGGCCGGACGCCGAATGCGGGCGGCATGTCGCGCACGATCCCGATCCCGACTTCGACCCGATGGACTTCATGTGGAAGCATCGCCACGCGATGTCGCTGGCCGATTTTCCGCAGGAGGAACTGCACCGCTTCGAGGCCAAGGTGTCCGTGAACTGGCCGATGATCGAGGAACGCGGCTACGACAAAAGGCCGAATTACGATCTGCGCGATCTGGCCAACAATTCCCTGTGGTATTATCCTGACGGGCACGATTTCGATTACGGCGTCAATACGCCCCGCAAGCAGCCCGGCCTGACCTCGTTCAACCTGCCCCGCCATATGGTGATCGAGGCGGATGAACGCATGCAGCGCGATTTCCCGCTCGATGCGCTGGTGACGCGGGACGAATTCACGAAAGTCCTCAACTATATGAAGGGCGAGCCCTATCCCGGCTTCGATCCCGCCTCCGAGCCCGGCAACGACGTTCTGCGCCTGTCGGACGTCACGGAAACGAACATCTACACAACCGGCCTGAAGCTGAAGCCGATCAAAAATGTCGAGGCCGATGTCTCGAACATGAAGAATTTCCGGCTCGTCGGCATGACCGTAAAGCCCTACGAACCGCATTTCGGCAATTGGAGCGGCGAGCGCATCGTGCCGCAGATCCGCTTCAATTTTCAGATGATCGACCCCGAAGACCCCGAACACGAGGTCGAACAGCTCTTTTTCCATCTGAAATTCGACGCCGCCGACCGCATGGCGGGCGAGGCCACGCGCGATGAACAATTGCGCTATTTCATGCAGCGTCTCGACCGGCTCACCGCGGCGCGCAAAAACGGCGGCGGCGAGGACGAACTGAACGCGTTCATCCGCGAATTCACCGGCAAATATCCGATCCAGTCCATCTCGTTCAGTTCATCGCTGACCGGCATCTGGATCTTCGGAAACATGGAGCGCGATACCACCACCCAGGAACTCACGGCCCTGCCGACCGTGCGCCACGGCGTGGATTACGGCTTCTATTCGTCGGTCTACGATACCGATCAGCTGCGCGGAGAGATCGAACGTTCCGAAGGTGCGCGGAAAAAGGAACTCGAAGAGGTTCTCGATTCGCTTACCGTACGGACGTTCCGCGACCTGCGGCGTCAGGACGCCCATGCCCTGCGGTTCAACACTGTTTCCTGCGCACAATGCCATCAGATGTCCGCACGCGACGGAATTCATTTTTCGATCAATGACGGCATCAACAGCAAGGTCACGTCAAAGACGATCATGACGGAATATTTCTTCCATGAAGCCGATGCGCAGCTGCGCGGCGACATGGAGAAATGGCTGGCGGCGGCGAACTAGACGAACGCCCCTCCATGCGCGCCGCTGCGGGGCGCTGACGAAATCGTGACGTGACGGCCCGCCGCACCCTCCTCTAGTTTACCGCCCCTCTGCAACTACGCGAAAGGAATGGCTGACCGGAACGGTCCATCCGGAATGTTATGATCTTCGAATGGATGACCGATCCGGCCGCCTGGGCTGGATTAGCCACCCTGATCGTCATCGAGATCGTTCTCGGCATCGACAATCTGGTCTTTATCGCCATTCTGGCCGACAAGCTGCCGTCGCATCAGCGCGCACGCGCGCGCTATATCGGCCTGTCGCTGGCGCTCATCATGCGCCTCGCTCTGCTGGCCTCGATCTCCTGGCTCGTCACCCTCACCTATCCGATCTTCACGCTGTTCGGCAGCGAGATTTCATGGCGCGACGTCATTCTCATTCTCGGCGGCGCCTTCCTCGTACTCAAGGGCACGCTGGAACTGCATGAACGCATCGAAGGCGGCTCACATGGCGTCTCGGGAAACATGGTTCATGGCGTGTTCTGGCACGTGATAGCTCAGATCGTCGTTCTCGATGCGGTGTTCTCGCTCGATGCCGTCATTACGGCGGTCGGCATGGTGCAGCATCTGTCGATCATGGTGATCGCGGTCATTGCCGCAATCGGGGTCATGATGGTCGCCTCCGGCCCGCTGATGAACTTCGTCAGCCGGCATCCGACGGTCGTCATCCTCTGTCTCGGCTTTCTGCTGATGATCGGCTTCAGCCTGATCGTCGAAGGCTTCGGCATCCACATTCCGAAGGAATATCTGTACGCCGCCATCGGCTTCTCGGTCCTGATCGAAATGGCCAACCAGCTTGCGCGCCGCAATCAGATCAAGCGCGTGCGGCTTATGGACATGCGCCACGCCACGGCGCAGGCCGTGCTGCGCCTGCTGCGGGGCGGCGGCGCCGATCTGTCGCAACAGGTCGCCGCGGCGGCGGCTGTGACCGCGGAAAGCATGCGGCCGGCCTTTTCGCCTCAGGAAAGCTCGATGATCGAACGCGTGCTGACGCTGGGGGATCGCCCGGTGCGCAGCATCATGGTTCCCCGTACCGACGTTTCCTGGATCGACCTCGACGCGCCCTCCGCCGAAGCGATCCGGACGATCCGCAACAGCGGGCGTTCGCGATTTCCCGTCGCGCGCGGTGAAATCGACGATGTGCAGGGCATCCTTCATGCCAAGGATCTGCTGGCTCAGGCACCCGAATTCGTGCTCGATCTGCCCGCCGCGACGCGCACACCGCTTGTCGTGCCGGATTCGCTTCCGGTTCTGCGACTGCTGGAAGAATTCAAGAACTCCGATCTGCACATGGCGGTCGTCGTCGATGAGCACGGCACATTCGAGGGGGTCGTCACGCCCACCGACATTCTCATCGAGATCGCCGGAAATCTGCCCGAAATCGCGCAGGACCGTGAGCCGGACGTGATACGGCGCGACGACGGCTCGCTGCTGATCGACGGGCGCGCGAGCGTCTCCGACGTCGAACGGATCATGGATGCCGACGACATGCAAAGCCGCCATTTCACCACGATTGCGGGCTTCGTTCTGGCCCGGCTCGGCCATTTGCCCACGCCCGGCGAAAGCTTCGAATGGAACGGGCGGCGGTTCGAGGTGGCCGATATGGACGGACACCGCATCGACAAGGTCATCGTCACGGATGTTGATTCTCCCGGCGCTCACACCGGGGATGCGGCTCCATGACCGTGTCTGTACGGACGCCGGTCTAGGTTCCCCGGTCGCGCATGGCCGTGACCGGGTCCGGCGCGATGCGTTTCTTCGATTTGTGGCGCGAGACTTCCGCGCCTGCATCCGGCTTCAGGCGGATGAACGCGAGGAACGACAACGCCGAGACCGTGGCGACGATGACGAATGCCCAGGTGAAATCCTCGATCGCGAGCGCGCTCGCGCCGCGCAGGCGTATCGAGGTTTCGAGCGTGAGCGCGCCGATGGCGACGCCAATCGACAACGCCACCTGCTGCGCCACCGAGATGAAGCTCGTCGCCCGGCTCATCCGCCGCTGATCGATGTCCGAATAACCGAGCGCATTGACGCTCGTGAACTGGAGCGAGCGGAAGAAGCCCCCGACCAGAAGAATGGTCAGGATGATGCTCTGCGGCGTCTGCGGCGTGAACCAGGCCGGCATGAAGATGAAGACGCCGCTGATGACGGCGTTGAACAGCAGCACCGTGCGGAAGCCGAACCAGCGCAGGATCGGCGCGGCGGACGCCTTCATCGTGATGGCGCCGATGGCGGCGACGAAGGTCAGCATTCCCGACTGAAATGCGTTCAGGCCGAAGCCGACCTGGAACAGAAGCGGCAGAAGAAAGGGCTGCGCACCGACGCCGACACGGAGCAGAGAGCCGCCGATCACGCTCGCCCGGAATGTCGCAATGCGCAGCAGCTTCAGATCGATGATCGGGCTCCTCGCATGTCGCGCATGCAGGACATAGGCGAACAGGGTCAGGATGCCCGTCGTCAGAATTGCCAAAGTCGCCGCGAGCGGCAGAATATCGACGCCGATGAAGGTCGCGCCCGTTACCAGCGAGGCCAGACCGACGCCCGACAGGACGAAGCCGACACTGTCGAACTTCACCCTCTTCTCGCCCCGGATGTCGGGTATGTACATTGTCGCGAGAATGAAGCCGATCGTGCCGATGGGTATGTTGATCCAGAATATCCACCGCCAGTGAAAATAGGTCGTCAGGAAGCCGCCGAGCGGCGGCCCCAGCACCGGCCCGATCAACGCCGGTATGGTCAGCCAGGCGAGCGAGCCGACCATTTCCGATTTCGGCACGGTGCGCAGGATGACGAGACGCCCGACCGGCACCATCATCGCGCCGCCCATCCCCTGCACCACGCGCGACAGAACGATCTGCTCGACGTTCTGCGACAGGCCGGACAGGATGGAACCGAGCATGAAAACGCCGATTGCGAGGCGGAAGATCAGCCGCGCGCCGAAACGGTCCGCCATCCAGCCCGACGCCGGAATGAAGATGGCAAGGCTGAGGAGATAGGAGGTCAGCGCCAGTTTCAGGCGGACGGGTTCGGTTCCGAGATCCAGTGCGATGGCCGGCAGCGATGTCGAGAGAACCGTCGAATCGAGGTTCTCCATGAACAGGGCGGCCGCCACGATGAGCGGGACCAGAGCGTGTTTGGGCAGCATCGGCCAGCTTAGATACAGCAGATTCGGGCTTTCTGACGAGAAAGCGCCTCCGACTTCCGGAGGGTATCTTCCCCCCGTCACGGGTGCGTGCTAGGAACCCTCGCCAACTCCAAAGAGCGGATTGTCCCGCGCCTCCGGCGCCCGGTTTCCGCGTATCCAGATGACAGGATTGTTGGCATGGCCCGCCTCATCACCACCGCCTTCGGCACCGAAGCCCTCACTTTCGACGATGTCCTGCTGCGGCCCGGCCCGTCCGAGGTCATGCCCAGCGAGATCGACGTCCGCTCGCGCGTGACGCGCACCATTTCCGTCAATCTGCCGATTCTGTCCTCGGCCATGGACACGGTGACGGAAAGCCGCCTTGCCATCGCCATGGCGCAGGCCGGCGGCATGGGCGTTATCCACCGCAATCTGACGCCCGAGGAACAGGCCGATCAGGTCCGCGCGGTGAAGAAGTTCGAAAGCGGCATGGTCGTCAATCCGGTCACGATCCACCCGGAGCAGACTTTGGCCGATGCTTTCGATCTCATGCAGCAGCACGGCATTTCCGGCATTCCGGTCGTCGAGGGCGGCCCGAACGACAAGACCGGGAAACTGGTCGGCATCCTGACCAACCGCGATGTTCGCTTCGCCAACAATCCGCGCCAGCCTGTCTCCGAACTGATGACGAAGGACCGGCTCATCACGGTCAGCGAGAATGTCGATCAGGCCGAAGCCAAGAAGCTGCTGCACCAATACCGCATCGAGAAACTCCTGGTCGTCGACAAGGATTTCCGCTGCACCGGGCTCATCACGGTCAAGGATATCGAGAAGGCCGTCACCAACCCGTTCGCCAACAAGGACGATCAGGGGCGCCTGCGTGTCGCGGCCGCTTCCACCGTCGGCGATCTCGGTTTCGAGCGCACCGAACGGCTCATCGAGGCGGGCGTCGATATCGTCGTGATCGACACGGCGCACGGCCATTCCGCGCATGTTCTGAAATCGGTCGAGCGCGTGAAGAAGCTCTCGAACGCGGTTCAGGTCATGGCCGGAAACGTCGCGACCGCCGAGGCGACAAAGGCGCTCATCGATGTCGGTGCGGACGCCGTAAAGATCGGCATCGGTCCGGGCTCGATCTGCACCACGCGCATCGTCGCCGGTGTCGGCGTGCCGCAACTGACCGCGGTCATGGAAGCTGCCGACGAAGCGCGCAAGCACGACATTCCCGTCATCGCCGATGGCGGCATCAAATATTCCGGCGATCTGGCCAAGGCGATTGCGGCCGGCGCGGATGTCGTGATGGTCGGCTCGCTGCTGGCGGGCACGGAAGAAAGCCCCGGCGAAACCTTCCTCTATCAGGGCCGTAGTTACAAGGCCTATCGCGGCATGGGCTCTGTCGGCGCCATGAGCCAGGGCTCGGCGGACCGCTATTTCCAGCAGGACATCAAGGACAGCCACAAACTCGTGCCCGAGGGCATCGAGGGTCAGGTGCCGTACAAGGGCCCGCTGTCCGACATCCTCCATCAGCTTGCGGGGGGCCTGCGCGCCTCAATGGGCTATGTCGGCGGAAAGACGATCGCGGATTTCCAGCAGAAGGCAGAGTTCGTCCGCATTTCCGGTGCGGGACTCCGCGAAAGCCATGTGCACGACGTGACGATCACGCGCGAAAGCCCGAACTATCCGAGCCGGCTGTAAACACGGATGAGCCCGCAGGCCGTTCTTCTGCCGGTTTTCGCGCAGGTCGCGCTGACCTTTTTCCTCATGTTCTGGATGGCGCGGGCGCGCTTTGCCGCATTGGGAGGCGGTGAGGCGAATATCGCCGATCTGGAACGCGACTGGCGGAGCTGGCCCAAACATCCGGCGCGAATTACGGCGGCGTTTCACAACCAGTTCGAAACGCCGGTCCTGTTCTATCTCATCGTCCTGATCGCTCTTGTCACGGCGCAGGCCGATTATGCTCTCGTCGTAATGTCGTGGCTTTTCGTGGCGCTTCGTGTCGTGCATGCCGCCATCCACACCAGAAGCGACGATCTGTGGAACCGCTTCCGGGCATTCGCGCTCGGCGTTACGGTCCTTGTCGCGATGTGGGTGTATGTGCTGCTGAAGCTCTGGTTCGGATTCTGAGGAATGCCCACCGACCCGCATTCCCTTCTGGTTCTCGCAGCCAGCATTCTTGTCGGCGGCGCCTTCGTGGCCACCGGCATGCGTCTTTACGCCAATGCGGAAGCGGCGGCGCGGATACTTGCCGGCAAGAACATTCCGAACCCGCTCCTTGTCGTCAAAGCCGGCGCGATCATCGAAATCGTGCTCGGCGCCCTCGCCATGATGGGGCTGTTTCTGCCCTGGGTATCGCTGGCGCTGGCGGTCTTCGTGCTCGCCGCAACCGCGATGGTGCACGATTTCTGGCGGCAGAGCGGCCAGCAACGGGAAGCCGATCTCAGCATCGCCATCGCCAATCTCATCATGGTCGGCGGATTGCTCGGCCTTGCGGCGGCAACCTTATGAAACCCGCCGCGCACACCGCCGCCGCCATCGAGGTTCTCGCCGATCTCGATGCCCATCACCGGCCCGCTGCCGACGCGCTGAAGGATTGGGGCCGCTCACACCGCTTTGCCGGATCGAAGGACCGCGCGCAGATCGCCTCCCTCGTTTACGATGTGCTGCGCAAGCGCGCGTCGCTCGCCTGGCATATGGGCGCGGAGACGCCGCGCGCGCTCGTTCTCGGCGCGCTCGCCATTGCGCGCGGCATGGATGCCGATGCCATTACAGCGGCGTTTGCCGACAGTCCGCACGCTCCCGAGGCGTTGAGCGCGTCCGAGCGAACCGCCCTTGCCTCCGGTAATCTCGACGACGCGCCCGACTGGGTGCGGGGCGATTATCCGCAATGGCTCGATCCGCATCTCGCGCGTGTTTTCGGCGAAGACCGGGCCGCGGAAGGCGCGGCGCTTGCCGAACGCGCGCCGCTCGATCTGCGCGTCAATACGCTGAAGACGACCCGCGAGAACGCGCTGGCGGAACTCGAACATCTCGGCGCAGAGCCGACGCCTCACGCGCCGTCCGGCATACGCATTCCCCTGCTCGCGGACGGGCGCGGCCCGCCCGTCCAGACGGAACCTGCCTTCATCAACGGCCTCGTCGAGATTCAGGACGAAGGCTCGCAGATTGCGGCGCTCATGGCGAACGCAAAGCCCGGCGACCGGGTGATCGATCTGTGCGCGGGCGCGGGCGGCAAGACGCTCGCGCTTTCCGCCGCCATGAATAACAGCGGCCGGATTTTCGCCCATGACCGGGATATTCGTCGCCTGAAACCGCTCTACGAACGCGCCGAGCGCGCCGGCGTCCAGAATATCGAGGTCCGCAGCCCGCACAGAGCACAGGACGTGCTCGCCGATCTTGCGGACACGGCCGATCTCGTCGTCATCGATGCGCCCTGCACGGGCATCGGGACATGGCGGCGCAATCCCGATGCAAAATGGCGCCTGCGTGCCGACGCGCTGGAAACGCGCAAGAAGGAACAGGATTCGGTGCTCGCCAATGCCGCGCGTCTCGTGAAGCCCGGCGGCCGCATCGCCTACATCACCTGTTCTCTGCTCGCCGACGAAAACGAGGACCGGCTGCAATCCTTCCGCACCGTCCATACCGATTTCGTGCCGTTGCCGGCGAAAGACGCGCTCGAAGCTTCGGGGCTCAACGCGCTGGCGCCGCACATCATGGCGGACGGAACGGCTCTGATGCTGACGCCGCGCCGCTCGGGCACCGACGGCTTCTTCGTTGCGCTTATGCAGCGTCTCTGACGCCCTCGCCGGGCTGCCAGTTCATCGTGTCCGCGGTGGAAAATTGCGTTGTCCATGGCCCCTGCGGCAGGCCTTCGGGAGCCGGCTGCGCCAGCAGGTTCTGATATTCCGCGCGCGAAACGAGCCGCGCGCCCATCTGCTCGACCCAGGGCCGCATGACCTGATGGTCCACCGCCGTCACGCCGAGTGCTTCGAGGTGCTGATAGAGGCTGAGGATCGCGAGCTTCGATGCATCGTTCTCCGTGTGGAACATGCTTTCGGCCGTAAATACGGGCCCGAGCGCAACGCCGAACACCCCGCCGACAAGCTCGCCCCCGGCGTTCCAGACCTCGACCGAATGCGCATATCCCTTTTCGTGCATCTCCTGCAGCAGCCTGCGCGTCGACGGATGAATCCACGTCACATGGATTTTCCGGCGCGGGGCCGCGCAGTTTTTCACGACCTCGTAGAATGCCCGGTCCACCGTCACGCGGAAAGGTGCGTTCTTCATGGAACGGCGGAAGCGACGCTGTATGTGCACATCGCGGACCATCATCACCGCGCGCTCATCCGGCGACCACCATTTGCGCGGGCCGCAAAAAGACACCTGATAGAAACCGGCCTTCATGCCGGCGAGCACACCATCGGCCGTATCGTCGTGAACCGGGCCGCCATAGCCCTGCGGACGCTTCCACATCGACGCCGCCCCCGGAACAGTCGGGCCCGGCACGAGCATCCGCCACAAGGTCTGTGCGAAAAGAAACGGCGCGTCGCCGATGCGCTTGGGCATAAGCGCGTAGGCGCAACCCATGATCACACGGCGCAGGCGGGCCGGGAGGGTTTCCGAAAAGTCCTGTTCGGACGGAGGTGGCAATGGAAGCACCGCAATACCCGTATCTGGATTTTCGGCCGGCAACCTATTTTCCCCGCTCAAATTTTCCATGAATTTACGGCCGGTCGCGAAGCGTTTCCCGGCAACAGGGTTAATCAATCGCGCTCGCAATCGTGCTCGATGCGGCGGCGCGCGGGTTCCAGAGCGCGGATTCCTCGGCGGTAAACTGCGCCGTCCATACGCCGGGCCGTGAACATGGCGGCCCCGGCTGCGCGACATTTGCAAGAAATTCCTCGCGCTCGATCAGAATCGCCCCCTGCTCCACCGACCAGTTTGCGGGCCGCTGGTGATCGATCATCCGCATGCCCCAGGCATGAAGATGGTGGCAGAGGCTGATGACCGCGATTTTCGAGGCATTGTCCTCCGTGTGGAACAGGCTGTAGCCGCTGAACACTGGCCCCGCGGCAACGCCGAAACCGCCGCCGACGAGATTGCCGGCCTCGTCCCAGACCTCGACCGAATGCGCGAGGCCGAGCGCATGCATCCGGCTGAACATCTGCCGGACATCGGGCCGCAGCCAGGTGATGCCGAACCGCCGCCGCGGCATCCCACATCGGCGCAGGACGTCATCGAAGGCGGTGTCGAAGGTGACGCGGTATCCGGCCTTGCGGACATGCTTGCGCAGCTTTCGCGGCACATGCACGTCCTCGAGCCATGTCACGGCCCGCTGCGGCGGCGACCACCATTTCCACGGGCCCCAATGCTGCATGAGGTGGAACCCCCGCCGCATGCCCTCATACATGGCCTCCGGGGAACGATCGCAGACAGGGCCGGCATAACCGGCCGGCCAGTCCGGCATGGATTGCACATCCGGAATGCGCGGGCCGGGCCGCAGCCAGGCATAGATAGTCGCGGGCCACAGCAGCAGAACGGACTTCACCCGCACCGGCCGGAGCGAAAAGACCAGTGCCCCCACCTGATGGCGAAGCCAGGCAAGAAAACCTTCCCGATCCGGTCCCGTCGCGGACATCTGCCCCGTATTTCCTTTCCGTTTGGAGGCACAATGGCCCAACTTTCCCCCAATCCGGTAAACGTGCCGGGGGATCGCGGCCCCAAGGCCGTTGCAGCGCGCCCGCGTTTCCCCTAACCCCTTGCCATGCAAGCTGCTCCCGCTCACGACCGCATCCTCATCGTCGACTTCGGGTCGCAGGTGACCCAACTCATCGCCCGCCGCGTGCGCGAACAGGGCGTCTATTGCGAGATCGTCCCCTCGCAGAAGGCGGACGAGGCCTTTAAAACCTTCGGGGCCAAGGCCGTCATCCTCTCCGGCGGCCCCGCCTCCGTCACCGAACTGGACACGCCCCGCGCGCCGCAGGCCGTGTTCGACAGCGGGCTGCCGGTGCTCGGCATCTGCTATGGCGAGCAGACCATGGTCGCCCAGCTCGGCGGCGGCGTCGAAGCCGGGCATGACCGCGAATTCGGCCGCGCCGAGGTCGAGGTCGTGTCCGGGAGCGCGCTGTTCGAAGGTGTCTGGCAGACAGGCAAAAAGTATCCGGTCTGGATGAGCCATGGCGACCGCGTCACCTCCCTGCCCCCGGGCTTCAAAACCATCGCCGTCTCCGACAACGCACCGTTCGCCGCCATCGCGGACGAAGCGCGGCGCTATTACGCCGTCCAGTTCCATCCCGAAGTCGTGCATACGCCGGACGGCGCGCGGTTGATCCGCAATTTCGTCCGCGACATCGCCGGCGCGGATGGCGACTGGACTATGGCGGCCTATCGCGCGGAAGCCGTGGCCAAGATCCGCGAACAGGTCGGCAATGGGCGCGTCATCTGCGGGCTTTCAGGCGGCGTGGATTCATCGGTCGCGGCGCTCCTGATCCATGAGGCCGTCGGCGAGCAGCTCACCTGCGTCTTTGTCGATCACGGCCTGCTCCGCAAGGACGAGGCCGAGCAGGTCGTCACGCTGTTCCGCAATCATTACAACATCCCGCTCGTCCATGTGGACGCATCCGACACCTTCCTCGGAGCGCTGGACGGGGTTTCGGACCCGGAGCAAAAGCGCAAAACGATCGGCCGGCTGTTCATCGACGTGTTCGAGGCGGAAGCGAAAAAGGTCGGCGGCGCGGATTTCCTTGCCCAGGGCACGCTTTATCCGGACGTGATCGAAAGCGTCTCATTCCATGGCGGGCCGAGCGTGACGATCAAATCGCACCACAATGTCGGCGGCCTGCCCGAACGCATGAACATGAAGCTCGTCGAACCGCTGCGCGAGCTTTTCAAGGACGAGGTGCGCGAGCTCGGCCGCGAACTCGGCCTGCCCGACGCCTTTGTCGGCCGCCACCCCTTCCCCGGTCCCGGCCTTGCCATCCGCATTCCCGGCGAGATCACGCGCGAGAAAATCGCGATCCTGCAGCAGGCGGACGCCATCTATCTCGACGAAATCCGCAAGGCCGGGCTTTACGACATCATCTGGCAGGCTTTCGCTGTGCTGCTCCCGGTGAAGACGGTCGGCGTCATGGGCGACAGCCGTACCTACGACCACGTTCTTGCCCTGCGCGCCGTCACCTCGACCGATGGCATGACGGCGGATTTCTACCCGTTCGACATGAACTTCCTCGGCCGCGCGGCAACACGCATCATCAACGAAGTGCGCGGGATCAACCGCGTCGTCTACGACGTGACCTCGAAGCCGCCCGGCACGATCGAGTGGGAATAAGTCTGGCCCATCCCGACGCTCCGGGAACCCTGCCTACCAGTTGACCCGCAGGCCGAGATTCGCCGCCCAGTAATGATTGTCGCCGGCGCTCTCGAACGCCGCCGCATAGCGCGCCTCGCCGTAAAGGCTTGCCCGCTCGGAGAACTCGTAGGTACCGCCGAGACCGACTTCACCCCAGAATTTGCGGGGTTCCTGCGAGAACCTCTCGCCGCCGACCGTCGTCTCGGTGTCGCCCATGAATTCATACAGCAGATTGGCGATGCCATAGGCCTGATAACGGCGCGCATCCTGCGTCGCCGAAACCGTTTCAACACGCACGCCGAGACGGCCGAGAAGGCTTTCACCGCCGGTCGCGCGCACGGCAGCGCTGTTCGGAACTTCGCTATCGGGATTTCCCATCGTGAAATCCTCGACCGACAGATTCGAATAGATGATCTGGCCCTGGGGCACGAAGACGAGGCCCGGCCGCGCTTCGAATTTCTGCCCCAGTTCGAGGCTGAGGGCATAGGCGTCCGAACGGGCGCCTTCGACGATCGCGCCGAAGTCGGACGAAGACAGATCGCTGTCCTGCCATGTGTATTGACCCACGGCGTCGATATAGAGACCGCGAGAACCGAGCCAGGTCAGATTGGCCCCGATGCCGAGCGCGTCGGTATCCACGCTGCCGCTGCGGCGGCTGCCGTCCACCGGCGACGCAGTGACGGCGACATCCACCTTCTGCGTGCCATAGGTTCCCATGACACCGAGAACCAGCACACCACTGTCGCGGTCAATGACCACGCCTTCCGCACCGACCTGGCCGAACCAGATATCCTGCTCGTAGCCAGTGCCCGTCTCGGGGGCAGCCTTGGCGAAATGCCCGACCACGCGCGCCCATACGCCGCCGCCGACGATCGGATCGCCGAAAGCGGCATCCGTAAACCCGGAGGATCGTTCACGGCGGCAGGTTTCGCGACGATGCCGCTCCTCCTCGCTCTCGCGCGAACGCAGCCACGGATCATTGCCGCAATCGTCATGAGCCGCCCACTGGCGGTTCCCGGTGCGCTGCTGGAGCGTGCCGATGGTGATGTGCGAGAATCCGAGAAGCGCGCTCGAGAACGCCTCGATGGTTTGCGTACCGGTCGAGATATCGGAACGCAGATACCAGTTGCCGTCATCGGGGTCGGCAAGGCCGCCCTGGAACAGATTGTACTCATAGGCGCCGGCAAACAGTTTCGGCGATGTGAAGACACCGGACGAATCGCCTCCCACGTCAACGACCATGATGCCGTCGCCCGTTGTCCGCGCGCCGGGGCTGTCCGCATCGCGCGCGATACGCAATCGCGACGATCCGGACGTATCGCCGTTGACGACCAGAAGATCGGTCGGCGACGTGTCGGTGCCGAGATAGGTGTTCAACCACACCTCGCTCGCGCCAAGACCCGCATAATCGCCAAGCACGGTAACGACATCCACGACCGAGGTATCCGCAGCCCCATTGGTGAGCGCGAGCACGCCGCTGTTGTTGACGACGGAAACGGCGTCGCCCAGTACGGGATTGAGCCCGTTACCGGCGAACAGAGTGCTGGTCGAGCCGATGTCGAGATTGTCGCCGAAGACCAGATCGTCGGTCAGCGTGAAAATAGCGTTGATGAGATTGATCGTCTCCCAGTCCGAGCCGACATTGAGGCCGCGCACGAGATCGTCGTCGGCGAAGCTGTCGAACGATCCGCCGGAATGGGTGAGATTTTGCAGCGTCAGTGTGTCTCCCGCGCCCGCGCCGCCATCGGCATGATAGAGCGTCGCAAGATTGACACCGTTGAGGGTCAGCGCATCATTATCGCCTGCCCCCATCTCGATGCTGCCGTCGAGCGTGCCGCCGGTCCAGTTGACGATGTCCGTACCGTCCCCCATGGCGACGACGCCGGTGACGTCCTCGTCTTCGAGATTGACGACATCGTCGCCGCTGCTGCCGGTGACGGCAATCGCATTGAAGGCTGAGGCAATGATGCTGCCGGCATTGGTGAACACGGTTCCGCCGGCAGCCGCCGAAAGATCGACCACCGCTTCCGTGCTCTGCGATGTCAGCACGCCGGTATTGATGGTCTCCGCCGCGCCCAGGATGTGGATCGCCGAACCGCCGTCGGCATCGACATCGATCGTGGCCGCGGTTGCGGCGGTTCCGGTCGTATTGATCGTAAGGCCGTGCGCGCCCGTGCCGGTAACGTGAATATCGTAACCCGATCCGATATCCAGATCCTTGGCCGTCGCCGAACCATCGGCAAGTTCGAACGCATAGCCGACGCTGCCGGCGCCGTTGGCATTGACCGTGACGGTTGAGTCTTCCGTCGTCGAGACCCCGGTGCGCACGCCCGCGCCCGTGCCGTGCATATTTATCGTGGTTCCGGCGAACGCGATGCCTTCGAGTTCCCCCGCGTTCTCGATGCCGTTGCCGGTGCCGGCGGCTTCGGTTGTGATATCGACCACGCCAAGCGACACGCCCGCCGCATCCGTACCGACGAGAACGCCATGCGCCGATCCATTTGCGGAAATAGTGCCGCCGATACCGGAGCCGTCGAGATCACCACCATTGCGGACATGAATGCCGGCAACACCGTCCGTGACGACGATGTTCGCCGTATTGCTCACATCGGTGCGCCACGGGCCGCCGCCCTCGACCAGAATGCCGGTGCCGTCGGCGATTTCGATATCCGCGTCGTTGTTCAGCACACCGCCACTGCGGGCGATGACGCCGGTCGAATCCGCGCCGTCGAGATCGATCAACCCATTGTTTTCGAGCGTCCCGCCCCATTGCGTGACGAGACCCACGGCACTGCCCGCCGCAGAGGCGATATCGGCATCGTTGGTGAGGGTCGAGGTCTGCGCCGGATCGCCGTAGGTGTCATTGATGTTGTGTTTTCTTCCGTCGACCTGGCCGGCGATGGAATTGGGGCCCGTCAGCTGGATATCGGCGTTGGCGTCAATCGTACCGACAGCGCCACCATCTATCCTCACGGCGGTTGCGCCATCTCCGGATACCACGACCACATTTCCCGTGCCGAGATTGATATTCACGTTCGCGCCCGTGCCCTGAATGGCCGTGGAGCCTGCGCCCGAAGCGGTCATGGAGATGGGATCGCCATCCTCGTTGGTGCCGTCGAAACTGGCGCCGTTCTCGATCCGGAACAGAACCGAATTGTCCGTGCTGACATCGAGTGATGTCGCATTCGTGTTGATCGTCGAGCCCGCGCCGTGGACGAAGTAGCCGATCTGATTGGTGCCGCCGGAGAAATTGACCGTGTTGCCCGCGGAGAGATTCACCTCGGCGCCCGCGCGCGCATGCACGCCCACGGCCCTGTTGCCGGTGAGGTTAATGGCGCCGTCGATATCCGCTTCGGCATTAATGCCCTCAGCCCAGACGCCGTAATTGCGGGCCCCGGTCGTGGGGCTGAGCCCGCCAGCGACATTGACGGTACCGGTATTCGAGATCGCACCATGAGCGTTCGACGAGCCGACGCTCTGCACGAACAGGGCGATGCCGTTGGCGCCATCAAGGTTGATGGTGCCCTCGTTGACAACCCGGGAATCCGTCCCGTCGCCATTATTGTACGCATACATGCCGACATTGCGTCCGCCATGGGTGCCCAGAATGTCGATCGTGCCGCTGTTGACGAGTTCGGAACCGGCTTCCGTTGCTGATGTCACCATCGCGGTCGCGTTGCCGACACCTGCGCGGATGGTGATCGTACCGTCATTACGGGCGACGGACGGACCGTTTCCAGCCGTCGCGCGAATTCCGTATTGCGCACCGGCATTGGCGACATCCACGGTCGGATCGCCCAGCGCGTACTGCGCCGACTGCCCGATGGTGATGCCGCCGGTCGAAGTGAATGTACCGCCATCGACAATGGCGCCGCTGACCGAACCCGACGTGAAATTATTGTTCACGCCGACATTGATCTGGCCGGTATTGGTTGCCTCCGCACCATCCGACAGCTTGATGCCGAAATTTTCCGGGCTCGGCTGACCGTTCTGAAGTTCGGTCCAGGTCCAGCCGGCGACGTTGATGACGCCGTTGTTGTCGAAACTCGCATTGTCGCCGAACGCCTCGACCGCATAGCCTTCCACATAGGCATGGAATTCAGGATAGCCGCCCGCCTGCGACGTATCCCAGTTCTCACCCTGGAAATATCCGGCCGACACCACGCCGTTGTTTGCGCCCGAGGTCGCGCCGGTTCCCGTGCCGTCGATGCGCATGCTGGTGTAATGACCAGACAGAGCGCCATCATTAGTGATGGTGCCGCCATTGGTCGCGAGCACGGCCGCGCTGCCATTGTTGAGCCGGTGGTCGATCTGTCCCGTCGATGTGATAGTGCCCGTCGCATTCGCGCCATCGGCATGAATGACGATATTCGGGCCGACGGCGTCGAACACCCGGTCGTTCAGATCGTCGGCGCTGATATTGTAGGCCATGGCCTCGTCGCTGAACGAAATGGCCTTGGCGAATTCGCTGTCATACAGGGCCTGATAATCCGCAATCGTGGGGTTGACGATCGGGTCTCTGGCGCCATCGACCGGCACGAGATTTCCGGCATTCATCTCGGTGCGCAGATAATCGTTGTAGGCTTGCAGGCTCGCCTCGTCGGTGACGGAATGTTCGACGCCCAGGGCATCGGTAAACGTTCCGCCGAACGTTGCCACGCGCAGCGTGATGTTCTGCGTGAAGTCGGTGGGCGCGGTCGCCGCCTCCATCAGGATGAGATTGCGCGACTGCCAATTGACGGTAGCCGCGTTGCTGGTGCCGTCGGCGTAGGTCAAGGTGGAGCCCTTGGCCGCCATCCGGATTTTCTGCGGCTGATCCATCGGCGAGTTCAGGTCGCTGTTGCCGATATCGACATTGAGCGTGCCGCCCGTCTCGTCGACATGGCCCAGGCGCGCGTCGATGTATTGACGATCCTTGACATGATAATAGTCCGCATAGCGCGTGGAATCGGCCCAGTTGGTTTCGTCGATATTGCCCGTATTGTAGGTGCTGATCGTCAGGGTTCCGCCGGTTTCCGGATCGGGCACGAGAAGAGTCTCGCTCCGCGCACCGAGTTCGACACGCGCGGCGTTCGGATCGCCGGTGACGAACTGGCCGTTTGCGAAATAGGTGCCCAGCGAATCATAGGTCACGCCGACAAGGCCGGGGTCGAAATAGGTGCCGGCGTCAGAGCCCAGATTGACGGTTTCGCCATCCGTCACCACGACGGCCCCGAGCTTGTTGTCGTTGAACACGCCGGGCGTCGCTCCCGGATCGGGCACCGAGGCGGCGCCTTCGGTCCAGTATTCTCCCACGGCGCAATTGCCGCCGCCCGGCAGGGGCGTGCCCGAGGCCGGCAGATCGGTTGGCCCGGTTGTCACACTTGCGACACTCGTCTGACATTCCGAGGCTTGCGCCCGCCCGATCGGCATGACCCAAAGGGCCACCCCGGCCATGAGAACCGAGACTGCGATCTGCGATTTTCCCGAGCGAAATGTCATGAATTGCGACCTCTCGAATGCACGCACCGGGCGCGCAGTGATCTTTATTGTTTACTTAAAGTTGTATTTATGCGCGCACACAGCCCGGCGGGGCCCATTGCAGACTGAGGGGAATCATATCCCTTTCAGTCAATCTTTAATTGATTAAAAAATGATAGCAACTATCGATTGTGTTACATTCTAAGTCTCGCGGATGGGCGAAGAGCACACATCAATCGAGGGCGGACTGCAGAGTATCGCTGCCGCCACCGAAGCCGAGGTGGAGGAAGCCTCGACTAACCACAAATTTTGCTCTTCAAAATTCCCTTTCAAATTCAATAGTATATCGGCCTAACACTGTTGTTTTCGGCAATTTCCGTAGTACGCTTATTTTTACAAGACAAATCAATGGCTTGGGTCGAGAAAGACCAATCGATTGGGAGTGACGCGATGACCACCCTCTACGGCATTCCGAACTGCGACACGGTGAAGAAGGCGCGCACCTGGCTCGACGCGCAGAAAGTCCCGTACGATTTCCACGACTTCAAGAAGCAGGGCGTGGACAAGGATCGGCTGAAAGACTGGTCCGACAAGGCCGGCTGGCAGATCCTGCTCAACAAGGCCGGCACGACCTTCCGCAAGCTGCCGGACGCGGACAAGGAAAACCTGACCGAGGCCAAGGCGCGCCGGCTGATGCTGGAGAACCCCTCCATGATCAAGCGCCCCGTGCTGGAGAAGGACGACCGTCTCTTCGTCGGCTTCAAGCCGGACGAATACGCCGCGATTTTCGGGAAGTAATGGCGGAGCGAGTCAGGCTGCGTGTCCCGGACAAGCGAGGCATCGCCGAGCACGATCCGGGACCCATACTCCGTGACCTGACGACTCGATCCTCTGCTTCGCGTTTCCTCGCCAAGATTGGGCATATGAGTCCCAGGCAGGTGCTGCCGCACCTCCAGGACATGCAGAGACTCAACCCGCCTCGGCAATCTCCGCCGAAAGCCCGAAGCCCGACGCATTGCGAACCGGACGCGGCATCGGGCCGAAATAATTGCCAAGCTGCATGAAGGGGCGCGGATGGTTCACCACCAGATCCAGCCGCTGCAGCAGGGATTTCGCCGAGAACGGCTTCACCAGCATTTCGTTGACGCCCATCTGCATGGCCTGCTCGATGCGGTGGCGCTCGGTGTGGGCCGTCATCAGGATGATCGGCACGGTGGCGTGGGGCGATGTTTCGGGATTGCGCACGAGGCGGATCATTTCCGCGCCGTTCAGCATCGGCATTTCCCAATCGATCAGCAGCACGTCCGGCTTGAATTGCTGAAGCACTTCAAGCCCCTGCGCGCCGTCGCCGGCCTCGTAGACGCGCTGGACGCCAAAGCCGATCAAGAGGCTACGGACGATTTTCCTGAGATAGGTGTCGTCATCGACGACCAGAACCGCGATGTGAGCGTAAGGCGAAGGCGTCAAGACGATTCCCCCTGAAATTCCCTTATCGCCCGGGCCTGTTAGCGATCCGTGAACACGGACCCTGAAAATGCCGCTGCGCGTTCATATCTGGAGAAAGCCCCGGAGAGAGCCGCAATGAAAAAAACCCGTCGTCGTGCCCCTGCCCCATCCGCACACAAAGGGCGAAGCCCGCAAGCGGATCGAGGACGGCATAACGCGCGTTCGGCCGCAGATCATGCAGTTCGCCGCCGCGCTGGAAGATGAATGGCGCGAGGACGAATTGTCCTTCCGCATGGTGATGATGGGCCAGGAAGTGACCGGCCGGATTCATGTGATGGACCAGTCGGCGCGGGTCGAGGTCGATCTGCCCTGGGTGCTGGCCATGCTGGCCGACCGCGTGCGGGGCCAGATCGAGAAAAAGGGCGGGCAGATTCTGCTGGAGAGGAAGTAGCGCCTTCTCCCCTTGTGGGAGAAGGTCGACTCGCTGCGTCAGCAGCGAAGCGGGATGAGGGGTTTCCATCGGCAAGTGCGCGGGTGCGCACCCCTACCCTCGGTCGCGCCGTCCCCGGCGCGACTCGTCCCTCTCCCTCAAGGGGAGAGGGAATCAATCCCCGATAATCGCGTGCTTCACTTTCGAGCCGCGCGTCATGCCGATGCGCGCGGCCGTGCCGGCGGGAACTTCCAGCACATAGCGGACATCCACACCGGACGGAATCGTGCGGCGCGACAGTGGCGTGGTGCGCTCCTCAACGCGATGCACCGTGCCGTCTTCGCGGATGAAGGCCATGTCGAGCGAGATGTAGGTATTCTCCATCCACATCGCGACCGGCTCTTCCGCGCCGAAGTCGAACAGCATGCCGCGGTCCGCGCCAAGCTCGCGCCGGTGCATCAGGCCGATCATGCGGGTCCGGTCGTCGGCCGCGACCTCGACCTCGAACCGGTGTGGCCCGCTCGCGGTCTCCACGGTCAGCGGCGTCAGATCGGCGGCAATAGCGCGCGCGCAGAAAAACACCGCCACGAGCGCGGCGGCGGCGAGGTACAGAGGGAGTTTCAGTGCGATGCGGGGCCCTGAACCGGCCCGTCGGGATGCACCTCGGCGGCCATCAGCCCCTTGGAGCCGTCGCCATAGCGGACGAGAACGGTCTGCCCCGGTTTCAGCTCCGTCAGCCCGAAGCGGCGCAGGGTTTCCATATGCACGAAAATGTCCGGCGTGCCCGGACCGCGCGTCAGGAATCCGAAGCCGCGAAGCCGATTGAACCATTTGACCTCCGCGCGCTCGAGCGCGCTCGACGGCACCACCGTGACATGGGTGCGCGGCGGAAGCTGGGCAGGATGAACCGCCGTGGACGAATCCATCGAAACGATGCGGAAGGCCTGCAGGCCCTTGGAGCGTTCCTGCGCTTCGCACACGATGCGCGCGCCCTCGCTCGCCGTCTGGAAGCCGCCGGCGCGCAGACACGTGACGTGCAGCAGCACGTCCGCTCCGCCATTGTCCGGAACGATAAAGCCGTAGCCCTTGGCGACGTCGAACCATTTTATGACGCCGGAAACCTCGACAAGACCGAGAGGCTGCTCGCCACTGGTCTCTTCGGCCTCCAACGGCCCCAGCCCCGCCTGGCCGTGTAACCCGTCTCTCATATGCTACCGCTCGCCTTTGCCTCAGACGCGAGTCTTCGCCGAAGGTTAAAGCAGCGTAACGAAGTGTCCAAAGCCCAAAAACGATTCTCGCGTGGCATTCCGATCACTGTTGTTGAAAAGTCTCAAAAACCACACCGAGGCTCGTGTGAATCACGAGGTCCGCAAGCTCGTCCATCTCCGTCGGCTCGCGATTGACGATGATGAGCTTCGCCCCGCACCGCTTTGCAATCAAAGGCAAACTCGCCGCCGGGAAAACGACGAGCGAGGAACCGAGAGCAAGAAAGACATCGGCTTCGGCACTCAGATGCTCGGCGCGAGCGCATATCGTCCGCCGGCATGGCCTGACCGAACGAAATAGTCGCGTGCTTCACGTGCCCGCCGCACATTTCGCAGTCCGGTGATTCGCCGCTCGCCTCAAAACGCACGCGCACCCAATCGAGTTCGTAGCGTTCGCCGCAGCTCAGGCATTTCGCGTATGTGCCGTTGCCGTGAAGTTCGACCATGCGGTCGGGCGGCGTTCCGGCCGCGATGTGCAGACCGTCGATGTTCTGCGTGACGATGGCGGCGAGGTTTCCTTCAACCGCGAGCCGCGCGAGCATTTCGTGCGCGATGTTGGGCTTCGCGTGCTTTGTCGCATCGTCGAGCACGAATTTCCGCCGCCAGGATTCCGCGCGCATCTCGGCAGAGGCGACGAAATCCTGAAACAGGATCGGCATGTTCTTGCTCCACAATCCGCCCGGCGAGCGGAAATCCGGAATGCCGGATTCCGTGGAAATCCCGGCGCCGGTAAAGGCGACGCCGCGGCGTGCGCCGCGCACCAGCGCGCGAAACTCCGCGATCAGGGGCTTGAGATCGGGCGGCAAGGTCATAGTTTGCGATCCAGATGAAACCGGAATGACATCAATGCGCTATCTGCACACTATGGTCCGCGTCGCGAACGTGGAGCAATCGCTCGATTTCTACTGCAATAAGTTCGGCATGGTCGAAACGCGCCGCACCGAAGTGCCCGCCGGCCGCTTCACTCTCATCTTTCTCGCCGCGCCTGAGGACAAGGACAGCGCGACGGACAACCGCGCGCCGGAGCTGGAGCTCACCTATAACTGGGATCCCGAAACCTATGACGAAGGCCGCAATTTCGGCCATCTCGCTTTCGAGGTCGACGACATCTACGCGACCTGCGCGAAACTTCAGGCGGCCGGCGTGACGATCAACCGCCCGCCCCGCGACGGCCGCATGGCCTTTATCCGCTCGCCCGACAACATCTCCATCGAGCTTCTGCAAAAGGGCGCGGCGCTGGAGCCGCAGGAGCCCTGGACCTCGATGCCGAACACCGGAAAATGGTAGCGGTAACGATTAATCGACCGCGTAAACAGCCGGACAGGTGGGTAAGGACATGAGCGGATTTCTGGTAACGACGGACTGGCTGGCCGGACGGCTCGGCGACCCGGATATCGCGATCGTCGATGCGAGCTGGTACATGCCGAAAACCGGCCGCGATCCAGAGGCCGAATATCTGGCGGCCCATATTCCCGGCGCGGTCCGTTTCGACATCGACGTGGTCGCCGATACGGATTCCGATCTGCCGCACACGCTCGCAACCCCGCAGGCCTTCGCCACTGAAGCCGGCAGGCTCGGCATCTCCGAAAACATGACCGTTGTCGTCTATGACGGCGCCGGCCTGTTCTCCGCGCCGCGCGTCTGGTGGAATTTCCGCGTCATGGGCGCGAAGGACGTGCGCGTGCTCGACGGCGGATTTCCGAAATGGCAGGCCGAGAACCGCCCGGTCGAGACCGGACCTCAGAAGGCACGCGCGGAGAAGACGTTCAGCCCCCGCCTCAACTGGCTCGCTGTCGCATCAAAAGCCAGCATATTGACGGCGATGAGGGACGGCACACAGATCCTCGACGCGCGTTCGCCCGGCCGTTTCCGCGGCGAGGAGGCCGAGCCGCGCGCGGGCGTCGAGCCGGGCCACATACCGGGCAGCCGCAACATACATTATGCGAGCCTGATCGAGGACGGACGGCTGAAGGACAAGGCCGCGCTGCACGCCGCGTTCGATGCGGCGGGCGTCGATTTCGACCAGCCCGTCCTGACGACCTGCGGTTCCGGCGTTTCCGCCGCCATTTTGGCGCTGGCGGTGGAGGAACTCGGCCACCAGCTCCCGCGTCTGTACGACGGCTCGTGGACCGAATGGGGCGGCGACCCGGATACGCCGAAGGAACGGGGCTGAAGCGCACCCCACCCGACCCTTCGCTGCGCGAAGGGTCACCCTCCCCATAAAGGGGAGGGAGAGCGCCCGTTGCGAGGTGCTGGCCAAAAACTCCGTCATGGCAGGGCTTGGCCCTGCCATCCACGCGTTCAGAACGGCTCATCCGCGAGATCGCGCCAGTCGGGATTGATGCCGTGGATCAGGCGTACTTTCCATGCGCGCGGCCATGACTTGATCGTCTTTTCTCTCTGAATGGCGGCGGTTACGAGCTCGTGCGCCTCGGCATACACCAACCGCGTCAGTCCATACCGTTTGACGAATTGGCTGCCCTGCCCGGACTTATGCTGCACGACGCGGCGGGCGAGATCGCCGGTCACGCCGACATAGAGCGTGCCGTTCGGGCGGTTCGACATGATGTACAGCCAGCCCTGTCGCATGTTGAGAGGCTAGCAATTCGTGGATGGCAGGGCCAAGCCCTGCCATGACGGAGATTGAAACCCCTCATCCCGCTCAATGCGTCGCATCGAGTCGTCCTTCTCCCTCAAGGGGGAGAAGGATTCTACGCCACCCCCTCAGCCTCGCGCTCCGCCTCTTCCGTCGGATAGGCCTCGCGCGCGGTGAGGAAACGGCCGACCGGCTCCATGCCCTCGATATTGTCCGAGATGACCTTGAGCATGACGAGCATGGGCACCGCCATCAGCGCGCCGATGACGCCCCAGAGCCAACCCCAGAACGCCACCGCGATCAGGATCGCGACCGGGTTCATCTCCAGCCGCCGGCCGACGATGGTCGGCGTCAGGAACTGGCCCTCAAGAAGCGCGATGCCGAAATAGATCGCCGGCGCCAGCAGGGCATGGGCGAAGCTCTCGAACGAGACGAGCGCGATGGCGGTGACGAGCGAGATGCCGATCAGCGCGCCGAGATAGGGTATGTACGTCAGAAGCGCCGCCAGCACGCCCCACAGAAGCGGGTTCGGCAGGCCGATGGCCCACATTCCGAGGCCGACCGCCACGCCGGTGAAGATGTTGATGCCGGTGATGGTCAACAGATAACGCGAGGTTTCGCGCTCGATGTCGCGCGAGATCGACACCGCCCGCTTCTTGTCGCTGAGCGTCGGCAGGACGCGCACCAGCTTTTCGCGGAACAGATCGCCCGAGGCGAGCAGGAAGAGCAGCAGAACCAGAGCGAGCCCGATCTTGGCAATGATTTGCGGCACGCCCGTCGCCGCGCTCTTGAGAAGGCCGGGCTCTTTCAGGATCACGCGCTGCACGGTGGGATCGTTGCCGGACATCTGTTCGACCTGCTTCGACATCTGCTCGACGAAGCCGAACCAGCCGCGCACACTGACGAGCTTTTCCTGAATTTCGAGGCCGATGCGCGGTGCGTCGTCGATCCATTGCGTCACCGGGCCGGACAGCGACCAGCCGCCGACCGCGATCATGGCCAGCAGGCCGAGCACCAGCGCGACCGCGCTGATCCCTTCCGGCACGCCGCCGCGCCGCAGGAAACGCACGATGGGGCTGAGAAGCACCGACAGCATGAAGGCCAGAGCCAGAGGGATCAGCAACCCCTGCGCGAAATAGAGCCCGCCGACCAGCATCATGAGGAATATGCCGATTATGCAGGCGCGCAGGACGCCCCGCGCGGAGACGGAAATGGGCTCGGGCGGCGGCGGAGGCGCGCTCGCCGCTTTGGCGCGCGGCGATCTTGCCGGAGATGGGGTCGCTTTGCGGGCCATTGCGGGGTTCCAGCGGAAGGGAATGCGCGGGACAACGCATCCGGCGCGCCACGCGTTCCACCGCGCCGCGCCCCGAAGCCTTGCGCCGCGGGGCGAAAAGCAGCGAAATGGGCGCCCAGCCTCCGGAAAGTTCCATGTCTCCCAACGACAAGACCAATATCGGCCCGAACACGCGGCTCGTTTCCACCGGGCGCGACCCCGCCCAGCAACACGGCTTCGTCAACACGCCGGTCTATCACGGCTCGACGGTGCTCTATGACAGCGCCGATGATCTGTTCGCGCACCGCTCGCGCTATTCCTATGGCCGCCGCGGCTCGCCCACCATCGACGCGCTGACCCAGGCGATGACGGAACTTGAGGGCGCGGAGAACACGGTTCTCGTTCCTTCCGGCCTTGCGGCGGTGACGACCGCCCTCCTCGCCGCCGCCGGTTCCGGCGATCACCTCCTCGTCGCCGACAGCGTCTATCAGCCCAACCGGCATTTCTGCGACACCGTGCTCGCGCGTATGGGCGTGGAGACGACCTATTACGATCCGCTGATCGGGGCGGACATCGCCGGCCTGTTCCGGCCCAACACACGCGCCGTCTTCACCGAAAGCCCCGGCTCGATGAGTTTCGAGATGCAGGATCTGCCGACCGTGGCGGAGGTGGCGCATGCACAGGGCGCGCTCGTCCTCACGGACAATACCTGGGCGACGCCGCTCTATCACAAGCCGCTCAAGCACGGCGCGGACCTATCCATACAAGCGGGCACGAAATACATTTCCGGGCATGCCGATGTGCTGATCGGCTCGATCTCGGCCAATGCGCGGGCGTGGCCGCATCTGCGCGATACGCATGGCGCGCTCGGCCTCACGGCCGGACCGGACGACATCTTCCTCGCGCTACGCGGCCTGCGCACGATGGGCGTGCGCCTCGCCCGGCATTGGGAGTCCGGCCTCATCGTCGCGCGCTGGCTGCGCCAGCGCCCGGAAATCGCGCGCGTCTTGCATCCGGCGCTGGAAGACGATCCGGGCCATGCGATCTGGAAGCGCGATTTTTCCGGAGCCAGCGGCCTGTTCGCCATCGAACTGAAACCCGTCGCCGACGCGAAATTGCGGGCCTTTCTCGACACGCTCACTCTGTTCGGCATGGGCTATTCCTGGGGCGGATTCGAGAGCCTGATCGTGCCGGCCGATCTGAGGCATCGCACTCTGCCCTCGCCCTTCAAGGGACCGGGATTGCGGCTGCATATCGGCCTTGAAGAGCCCGCCGATCTAATCGCCGATCTCGAAAACGGCCTCGCCGCTCTGGCCTGAAATGCTCGAATATTTCATCTCGGCCGCCGTCACCCTGTTCGTGGTGATCGACCCGCTGGGTCTCGCGCCGGTGTTTCTGGCTGTAACGACAGGATTCACGCCTGCGGAGCGGCGCTGGCTGGCCTGGCGCTCCTCGCTGATCGCGCTCGTCATTCTCGCTGTTTTCGGTGCGATCGGCCATACGCTGCTGCAGGCGATCGGGATCAGCCTGCCCGCCTTCCGCATCGGCGGCGGGCTTCTGCTGTTCTACATTTCGTTCGAAATGGTGTTTTCCAACCGCACCGAGCGCAGTACGGACAACAGCGAAACGCGCGAGCAGCAGCTTCATTATCTCTCGGTGTTTCCGCTCGCCATTCCGCTGATGGCGGGGCCAGGCGCGATCACCGCCATCATCCTTTTATCCGGCGAGGCGCATGGCGATCCGGCTCGATTGGCTGGCCTGTCGCTTATCACGTTGCTTGTCGTCGGGAGCTGCCTTGCGATCTATCTGGCGGCCGGGCGCATGAATGCGCTGCTCGGCATTACCGGAAACGCCATACTATCGCGTCTGCTCGGCGTGATCCTCGCCGCGCTCGCGGTGCAGTTCGTGATTGACGGTATACGCGCCGCATTTCCCGCAGCCTGAAACGACCGGAAGCGGCGGTCCCTGCCGGCGCCGCCGCTTCCTTCGACATCATATTGCGCCGGTTAGTCCGAGCTGTCGCTGCCGTCCGGCCCGCCCATGCCGGAATCGTCGTCCGGATTACTTTGGACGCGATCGCCGTTGCTGTCGGAACTGCCCGTGTCCTCGGGAAGAGGTTCCTCGACCGCAGAACGGCCCTGAAGGAGAAGCTCGTCATCGGCAGGCGCCGCGTCGATGGCGCTGCCGTTCTGGGATTCGACAGCGCCCTGCCAGACATTGTCGTCGTCGTCGCTGTCCTGAATGCTGCTGTCGGCCGGCCGGTTCGCACCCGGCGTCTGCATGTATGGATCGATCTGCGCCACGGCCGGCATGGCCAGAAGCACGGCGAATGTCGAAGCAAGTAGAATCCGCATCAAAATCTCCCTTTTTATCCGGCGCGCCATGAGCGCCACCTATCGGGGACATGCGCGCGGGCAGCATTCCGTTCCGCCGGTCCGGGGACTTTCGGGAGGTTCTTTTTGCAGACAAGAAAAGGACGCGATGCCGCCGCACCGCGCCCCTGCTTACCGCGTCCATACTTACAAAGGCGAAGGCCTGTCCGCTGACCTTCCCGCGAAGGTTCAGAACGGGATTTCGTCGTCCATCACGTCACGCATGGAGCCGCCGCCGCCCGCCATGGCCGGCTGACGGCGCGCGCCGGAGCCGGACTGGCCGAACTCATCGCCGCCGCCGCCGTAATCGCCGCCCGAGCCGCCGCCCTTGCCGTCCAGCATGGTCAGCACGGAGTTGAAGCCCTGCAGCACGATCTCGGTCGAATATTTCTCGACGCCCGACTGGTCGGTCCATTTGCGGGTCTGGAGCGCGCCCTCGATATAGACCTTGGCGCCCTTACGCAGATATTGCTCCACGACCTTGCAGAGCGGCTCGCTGAAGATCACGACCCGATGCCACTCGGTCTTTTCCTTGCGCTCGCCGGTCGCCTTGTCGCGCCAGGTATCGGATGTCGCTATGCTCAGATTGGCGATCGGCCTGCCATCCTGCGTGCGGCGGATTTCAGGGTCTCGCCCCAGATTTCCAACCAGAATGACCTTGTTGACGCTGCCGGCCATAACCATCTCCTGTCGCGGGCAAAAGTGTGTGCGGAGCACTTGGCCCCACCCTACGTCCCGGCCCTGCCGCCTCACAACACGCGACGGGCACGGCTCTGTAGACAACTTACACGTTCTCTATATGTTCCTATCACCCGCGACTCGCGGGCGCAAGGCGGTTTGTGCTCCAAGTGCGTTATCCTCACCTGAAAGACGGGCAGCGGAGCCCGGTTCCTGAATGAACGGCAAAGTCATCTCCATTCGCGGCGCGCGCGAACACAATCTCAAGAATGTCGATGTGGACCTGCCGCGCGACCAGCTTGTCGTGCTGACCGGCGTGTCCGGCTCCGGCAAGTCCTCGCTCGCCTTCGACACGATCTACGCCGAGGGCCAAAGGCGCTATGTCGAGAGCCTGTCGGCCTATGCGCGGCAATTCCTCGAGATGATGCAGAAACCGGACGTCGACCAGATCGACGGCCTGTCGCCCGCCATCTCCATCGAGCAGAAGACGACGTCGAAGAATCCGCGCTCGACGGTCGGCACCGTCACCGAGATCTACGATTACATGCGCTTGCTCTGGGCGCGCGTCGGCATTCCCTATTCGCCGGCAACAGGCCTTCCCATCGAAAGCCAGACCGTCTCGCAGATGGTCGACCGCATCATGGCGCAGCCGGAAGGCACGCGCATGTATGTGCTCGCGCCGGTGGTGCGCGGGCGCAAAGGCGAATACCGCAAGGAGATCGCCGAATTCCAGAAGAAGGGTTTCCAGCGCCTCAAGATCGACGGCGCGTTCTACGAGATCGCGGACGCGCCGGCGCTCGACAAGAAGTTCAAGCACGACATCGAGGTCGTGGTCGACCGCATCGTCGTGCGCGGCGACATCGCCTCGCGCCTCGCGGATTCGCTGGAACAGGCGCTGCGCCTCGCCGACGGGATCGCCTATGCGGAATTCGCCGATGAGAAAGAGGGCAAGAAGCCGAAGCGGCTAACCTTCTCCGAAAAATTCGCCTGCCCTGTTTCGGGCTTCACCATCGCCGAGATCGAGCCGCGGCTGTTTTCCTTCAACAATCCGTTCGGTGCCTGCCCCACCTGTTCGGGCATCGGCCATGAAATGCGCATCGACCCGGAACGCGTCGTGCCGGACGGTTCGCGCACGCTGAAGGGCGGCGCCATCGCGCCCTGGGCGAAATCGTCCTCGCCCTTCTACGCGCAGACGCTGAACGCGCTGGCGAAGAGCTACAAATTCTCGCTGGCCAAGCCGTGGAACGAACTCAGCGACGAGGTGCAGGACGCGATCCTGTATGGCTCCGGCGAGCGCAAGATCAATTTCGTCTACGACGACGGCCTGCGTGCGTACGAAACCAAGAAGACGTTCGAGGGCGTGGTCAACAATCTCGAACGCCGCTGGCAGGAAACCGAGAGCGAATGGGCGCGCGAGGAAATCGGCAAATATATGAGCGAGGCGCCGTGCGAGGCCTGCGGCGGCGCGCGCCTGAAACCGGAAGCTCTGGCCGTCAAGATCGGGGGCAAGACGATTTCCGAGGTCACGGAACTCTCGGTGACGGCGGCGAGCGACTGGTTCGGCGCCCTGCCCGCAACGCTGAACGACAAGCAGAACGAGATCGCCGGGCGCATCCTCAAGGAAATCCGCGACCGGCTGAAATTCCTCAACGATGTCGGCCTGACCTATCTGACGCTCGGGCGCGCCTCGGGCTCGCTCTCGGGTGGCGAGAGCCAGCGCATCCGCCTCGCCTCGCAGATCGGGTCGGGCCTCACGGGCGTTCTGTACGTGCTCGACGAGCCGTCGATCGGCCTGCACCAGCGCGACAATGAAAGGCTGCTGGAAACGCTGAAGCGGCTGCGCGATCTCGGCAATACAGTGGTTGTCGTCGAACACGACGAGGACGCGATCCGGCTCGCGGATTACGTGGTCGATATGGGCCCCGCGGCCGGCGTGCATGGCGGCGAGATCATCGCCGAGGGCACGCCGCAACAGGTGATGGACGATCCCGACAGCCTGACCGGCAAATACCTGACCGGGGAGATGTCCATACCCGTTCCGGCACGGCGGCGCACATACGACAAGAAACGCGTGCTGAAAGTGACCGGGGCGCGGGCCAACAATCTGAAGAATGTGACGGCGGAAATCCCGCTCGGCACCTTCACCTGCATCACCGGCGTGTCGGGCGGCGGCAAATCCTCGCTGCTGATCGACACCATTTTCCCGGCGGCGGCCAAGCGCCTCAACGGCTCGAACGACCATGCCGGCCCGCACGACAAGATTATGGGCCTCGAACATCTCGACAAGGTGATCGACATCGACCAGTCGCCCATCGGGCGCACGCCGCGCTCGAACCCCGCGACCTATACCGGCGCGTTCACGCCGATCCGCGACTGGTTCGCCGGCCTTCCGGAAGCGAAAGCGCGCGGCTATGCGCCGGGGCGCTTCTCGTTCAACGTCAAGGGCGGCCGCTGCGAGGCCTGCCAGGGCGACGGGGTGATCAAGATCGAGATGCACTTTCTGCCGGACGTCTACGTCACGTGCGATGTGTGCAAGGGCAAGCGCTACAATCGCGAGACGCTCGACGTGACCTTCAAGGGCAAGTCGATCGCCGACGTGCTCGACATGACGGTCGAGGAAGGCGCCGAGTTCTTCAAGGCCGTGCCGCGGGTGCGCGAGACTCTCAAGACGCTGCATCGCGTCGGGCTGGACTATATAAAAATCGGGCAGCAGGCGACGACGCTGTCGGGCGGCGAGGCGCAGCGTGTGAAGCTGGCGAAGGAGCTGTCGAAGCGCGCGACGGGCCGCACCCTGTATATC